>NZ_AVHW01000047.1 GCF_000449425.2 Clostridioides difficile CD160 | reverse complement strand
ATCCAAAATTCTTTTTTTAATCTTTATTATTGTTAAAAAATAAACTATATATTTTTTCTAATATTTTCTTATATTTTTACATCCAAAAGCAAACAATTAGTATAGAAACTAAAAATAAAAGGAGTTATCTATATAAATAATTTAATTTATTATAGATAACTCTTTTATTTATAGGTAATTATATTTTAATTAAATAAAGTTTAATTTGTTCCAAGTGTATTAGATTGACTCTTTGATGGTATAAAATTACCAATTATTCCAGCTATTATAACTGGAACCACCCAGTTAAATCCTAATGAAGAAAGTGGTAAAGAATTTACTACAGGAACATTTACTCCGTAAGTAGATATAACTGTCAATATACTTACAAGTAGTGACATGTATACTGCTCCTTTGTAAACATTATCATTCTTAATTTTTTCATTGAAGAATGCTAAAATTATTAAAACAATTGATGGTGGATAAACTATACTCAATATAGGAGATGCTATCTTTATTATAGTTCCAACACCAAAAGATGCTACTACTGCACTGAATACAGATACAGCTAATACTATTTTTTCATAACTTAATTTACCTTTTGTAAGTCTAGAGAAATATTGTCCTGTAGCAGATGTAAGACCTATAGATGTAGTTAAACATGCTAATGATACTACTATTGCTAAAATCGCTTTCCCAACATTACCAAGTAATCCTTGTGTTATATTTACTATTACTTGTGATTGTACTGCATCTGTTCCATACATTGTTGATACAGTTGCTCCAAGGAAACATAATCCACCATAAACTATAGCTAGACCTCCACAAGCAAGTACACCAGCTTTACCAATCATTTTTAATTTCTCACTAATAGAAGTATATCCTTTTTCATTTAAAGACACTATCAACACTGATGCAAGTGCTATCGCTGCAAAGGCATCCATCGTCTGATATCCTTGACCTATACCTTCTGCAAATACATTAGGTATCATAGGCTTATCTATTATCTCTCCAAGAGGAGATACAACACCTTTTATAATTATAAATGCTAAAGCTATTAGAAGAGCTGGAGTTAAAAATTGTCCAACTATATCTACGACCTTAGAAGGTCTTATCGTTAATACATATGATATCGCAAAATAAACTATACAGAATAATAACACTGGAATCGAAGTTCCAAATAAAGGCATCATACCCATTTCATAAGTTGTTGCACCTGTTCTTGGTATAGCTAGGAATGGTCCTATGCATAAAATATCTGCACAACCTATAAGAATACCTAATTTCATACCACATCTTTTAAACATTTCAATTACGTTTCCATCGAATTTAGCTGTAGCCATTACTGCTAGAAGTGCTAAGCCAGCATCGGCAAATGTAAATCCTAAGAAGGCAATTAACCACTCTGGACCTGTAATTATTCCCAAGTATGGTGGAAATATTAAGTTACCTGCTCCAAAGAACATTGCGAATAATGCAAATCCAAATACTATAATATCCTTGGTCTTACCCATTATAAAATCCCCCTTTTTAACCTTATTAAATTAATAAAATTCCTCAATTGTTTACGCTTGCATAACTTACATATATAACTTAATTGAAACAATAAGAGCTTATTATTAAATTAATAAAACTAAATAAATTAAATTTTTAATATATTGTATTGATTTGTGCTTATTATATATTATACGAAACAAGCAAGTCAATATACCAAAATTTGAAATAATCATACTCATTTTAATTTTCAAAAAATTAGGCATATTTGTCTTAAATTAATGTTTTTAAAGGTTTTCTAATCTAATTTACACTTTCGCATGACAATATTTGTCTATATTTCAAAAAAGTAAAAAAAACCTTTAGGAAAAGGCTTTTTTTAGCTTATAATATTAATTTTTTTAACTAGCTTTAAAATCTATCTTTTAACATTCTCTGGTACTTCTAGAGTTATATTGCCTATTTTTCCATCTCTAAATTCATTTAAAACAGTTGTAGCTATGCGTGTATAATCAAGCTCTTTTTTACCTGTTATAAATCCTCTTTTATGACCAATCATATCCATAGTTTCAATTGGAGTTTCTCCTAGAGTATCCAATTTATATCTCGCTTTCAGATTCTCAGGAGCTATTTTCATAAGTTTTTCTATGAGTCTTAATGCTAAAGTTTCAGTATCTAAAATCTCATCCTTTATAGCTCTACTAAAGGCTAAGTTTAAAGCAACTTCTTGGTCTTCAAACTTAGGCCAAAGTATCCCAGGTGTATCTAGAAGTTCAAGGTTTCCCTTTAATCTAACCCATTGTTTACCTTTAGTTACTCCTGGCTTATCTCCTGTTTGTGTACTTTTTCTTCCTGTTAATTTGTTTATAAGAGATGATTTACCAACATTTGGAACCCCAACTATCATTATTCGTATAGCTCTTTCTTTTCTCCCTTTATCCTTTAAATTATTCATTTTTTCTCTAGTTACATTCTTACATTCTTCTATTATCTTATTTATGCCAACTCCTTTTATTGTGTCTACAGGTATAGCTTTTATATTGATTTTTTTATAGTACTCTACCCATTGATTTAATTTATCTCTGTCTGCCATATCACTTTTATTAAGTACAACTACTCTTGGTTTATCACCTACAAGCTTATCTATATCTGGATTTTTACTACTAAATGGTATTCTGGCATCTAACAGTTCAATAACTACATCAATCAATTTTAAGTTGTTTTTTACCAACTCCTTAGTTTTTTTCATATGACCTGGATACCAGTTTATATGTAGATTGTCATCCATAAGATACTCTTCATATTCATTTGACATGTATATCACTCCTTTAAAAGATTATATTATTATATCTTAATTATAATTAAAAAATAAATTTATTTAAATCATTGTATTGTCATGCTTTTAACATCCTACTTTACATAATATTCTCTTCTTATTTTAATATTATTTCGAAATATAATTCAATATTTATTGATTTTATTTTTCATTTTAAAAGGTATAAATTCATAAATAAATAATATATATTTTCAACAAATAGTTCTATTTATTTCTAATATAATTATTTGCTGTAATTTTCATTAAAATAGAAAGAGGACTGATAAATCAGCCCCCCATTTATAAGTAAAGTTTTTAATTATCTATTTCTAGCTTCTTTTATCTTAGCAGCTTTACCTACTCTACCTCTTAAGTAGTTTAGTTTAGCTCTTCTTACTTTACCTTTTCTAGTAACTTCTATTTTTTCTATTTTTGGAGAGTGAACTGGGAAAGTTCTTTCTACACCAACATTGAAAGACATTTTTCTAACTGTGAAAGTTTCTCTTGCTCCTCCACCTTGTCTCTTTAATACTACACCTTCAAATACTTGTATTCTTTCTCTTTTTCCTTCTATAATTCTAACGTGTACTTTAACTGTGTCCCCAGGTCCAAAATTAGGAACTTCATTTTTTAATTGTTCTTGCTCAATTGCTCTTAGCATTTCATTCATCTTTCTTCCTCCTAAATATCATAGACGTTCTTAACTACCCGACCAGTGTAAACAGAGGAACGCCCGTATTTTCAACATTTTATATTATACTATACTTCAATATTTATTACAAGCACTTTTATGTTTTTAATTCCATTTATAGGTACTTTACTGTATACATGTATATTAATTATTTATTCTCTTTTTATTTTTTTTGAGATTTTTTATATAAGTCTAATCGTCTTTCTTTAGTTATTCTTATAGATTCTTCTCTTCTCCACTCATCTATCTTTTTATGATTACCTGATAAAAGGACTTCTGGTACTTTTAATCCTTCAAAGTCTCTAGGTCTAGTATAATGAGGATATTCTAACAAGTTATCTTTAAATGATTCTTCTTCAAAAGATTCATCTTGATTTAATACACCTGGTATTAGTCTTGATATAGAATCTATCATTATAAGTGCTGGAAGTTCTCCTCCAGTTAGTACATAATCTCCAATTGAAATTTCATCAGTTACGATTAAATCAATGATTCTTTCATCTATTCCTTCATAATGACCACATAGCAGTATTATGTCCTCTTTGACAGACATCTGTTTTACTATGGATTGATTGTATACCTTCCCTTTTGGAGTTAAATAAATTACTCTTGGATTATTTATATTATAGGTTGTTATTATATGCTTATACGTGTCATATATTGGTTGAGGAGTCATTACCATCCCAGCTCCTCCTCCAAATGGATAATCGTCTACTTTTTTATGTTTATTATCAGAAAAATCTCTTATATTATATATATTAACTTCAATTATACCTTTTTCAACAGCTCTTTTCATTATACTTTCATTCATATATGAATGAAATATTTCTGGAAAAAGCGTCATTATATGAAATCTCATATTACCACCTAATCAATCATTCCCTTAATAGGGTCTATAATCATTTTTCTGTCATCAATGTCTATTGTAGGTACAAATTTTTTAATAGCTGGTATCATAAATTCTTTATCTTCATCACCTTTTATTACATAAACATCATTTGCAGAATATTGAAGAACATCTTCTAACACTCCCACATATTTTCCGTCTACAGTTAAAACTTCCATACCAATCATATCTGCTATAAAAAATTCGCCTTCTTCAAGCTCTCTACTATCTTCTCTAGACACGTACATAAATTTATTTTTTAGCTTTTCTGCTTTTTCTATACTATCTATATCTTTTATCTTCATTATAACCATAGAACCTTTGTATCTTACCTTCTCAACAATCCACTTATTATTTAAATCTTTTCCTAGATAGAAATCTTTTAACTCATCAAATCTATCTATATCATCAGTAAGTGGATAAACTCTTACCTCACCTTTTAGACCTTGTGTATTTACTATTTGACCTATCTTAAAATGAGTTACTTTTTCTTTCATGCTATCACCTTCTTAAAAAATTTAATCTTATATACTCATATCATCATAAATTCTTAAAACTACATATAATTATATAAAAAGGACTAGGTATTATACCTAATCCTCCTATTTACACTATCTCAAGAGAAACTTTTACATTTTCTCTATTTGCAACAGATCTTACGACAGTTCTTATAGCTTTAGCTATTCTTCCCTGCTTCCCAATAACCTTACCCATATCATCTTGAGCAACTGTAAGTTTTAAGACTATACCATCATTATCTTCAAATTCCTCAACGACAACTGAATCAGGATTATCAACTAGAGCCTTAGCTATATCTACAACTAGCTCTTTCATATATTTCATCTCCTAAAGTAACCTCAGCAATGAGTACTTACTTAAACTAATCGCCAAGAAAAAATTATTTTGCTTGTTTAGAAGCTTCGAATTTTTCTATTACTCCATTTTTTACAAGTAATTTTTTAACTACTTCTGTTGGTTGAGCACCAGTAGCTAACCATTTTATAGCTTTTTCATCATTTATTCTTACTTGTTTAGGTTCAGAAACTGGATTATAGTATCCTATTTCTTCTATAAATTTTCCATCTCTTGGAGCTCTTGAATCAGCTACTACTATTCTGTAGAAAGGTTTTTTATTAGCTCCCATTCTTTTTAATCTTATTTTAACTGCCATTACAGTCACCTCCGAATAATTTTTACTTTTTTATATTTTATTTAAAAAAAGGTAAACCGCCTAAGCCGCCCCTTTTCTTCATACTCTTTTGTGAACCAGCAAACATCTTCATCATTTTTTTCATTTCATTAAGTTGTTTTATAAGTCTATTTACATCTTGTACACTAGTTCCACTACCTCTAGCTATTCTTTTCTTTCTAGAAGCATTTAATACTCCTGGGTTTCTTCTCTCATATGTAGTCATTGATTGAATTATGGCTTTAGTTCTATTCATTTCTTTGCCATTCAAATCTACATCTCCAAGTTGGTCTTTTACATTTCCCATACCAGGTATCATGCCAATTATCTTGTCAAGAGGTCCCATATTTTGTATTTGTTCCATTTGTTGTAAGAAATCCTCAAAATCAAGTTCTTGCTTTTTGATTTTTTGTTCTAATTCCTTAGCTTTTTCCAAGTCTATGTTTTCTTGTGCTTTTTCTATTAAGCTTAAGACATCTCCCATACCTAGGATTCTTGATGCCATTCTGTCTGGGTGGAAAGGCTCTATATCATCTAGTTTTTCTCCCATACCCATAAACTTTATAGGTTTTTGTGTAACTGCTCTTATTGAAAGTGCAGCACCACCTCTAGTATCTCCATCTAATTTAGTTAATACTACTCCATCAACACCAAGTGCTTCATTGAAACTTTCTGCAACATTTACAGCATCTTGTCCTGTCATAGAGTCTACAACCAAAAGTATTTCATGTGGTTTAACTTCTGACTTAATAGATTTTAACTCATCCATAAGCACTTCATCTATATGAAGTCTACCAGCTGTATCTATAATAACTAAATCATTTGCATTTTTAATTGCATGGCTTAAACCTGCTTTTGCAATATTTACTGGATTTTCTTTATCACCCATATTAAATACAGGTATATCCAATTTTTCTCCAACAACTTGAAGTTGCTTTATAGCTGCTGGTCTATAAATATCACAAGCTACTAATAAAGGTTTCTTGCCTTGCTTTTTAAAATATCCTCCAAGTTTTCCTGCTGTAGTAGTTTTACCTGCTCCTTGCAATCCAACCATCATTAAAATTGTAGGAGGTTTTGAGGAAATCATTACTTTACTTTGTACATCCCCCATTAAGCTTGTAAGCTCTTCATTTACAATCTTGATTACATGCTGAGCTGGAGTTAAGCTTTGCATAACTTCTTGTCCAACACATCTTTCTTGAACTTTTTTTATAAAATCTTTAACTACTTTAAAGTTAACATCTGCTTCAAGAAGAGCAAGTTTAACTTCTCTCATAGCATTTTTTACATCTACTTCTGTAAGTTTTCCTTTTGATTTTAACTTACTAAATGCCCCTTGTAGTTTATCAGACAATCCTTCAAATATCATTTTATCATCTCCCTACATACATCTTCTATATTTTCTAGCTTAGGGATTAAATTAGCACAATCTCTATTGTGCAATAAATCTTCTTTAATGTCAATAATTTTATCTTTTATACTTTTAATATTTTTTTCCTGCTCTTGAATCTTAGATACTAAGTGTAACTTTTCTTCATAATCTCTTAGTATTTTCTCTGAACGTTTCAAAGTGTCATACACACCTTGTCTTGATACATTCAGATTTTCACTAATTTCACCTAAAGAATAATCTTCTTCATAGTATAGAGCTACTATTTCTTTCTGCTTGTCAGTTAATAATTCTTTATATTGTTCAAATAACAATCCAATTTCGACCATTTTTTCTATATTCATATCTTACACTTCCTAGCAGTATACTGTAAAGGTTATCTACTTTACACTATTGTATTTTATATCATATAAACACTCTTGTCAACCATTATTTTTAAAAGAATACTAGTTACCAAATAATGCATCTGAAAATGATTTTGCATTAAAATCTTGTAGGTCTTCTACTCTTTCTCCAACTCCAATAAGTTTTACAGGTACATCTACTTCTGATTTTACTGCAAGTACTACTCCACCTTTTGCAGTCCCATCAAGTTTTGTAAGCACTATACCTGTTATGTCTGCAACTTCTTTAAATGTCTTTGCTTGAACAACTGCATTTTGACCTGTTGTGGCATCTACTACAAGAAGTACTTCACGCTTTGCCTCTGGGAATTCTCTATCTACTATTTTAAATACTTTGCCAAGCTCATTCATAAGATTAGCTTTATTGTGTAATCTTCCTGCTGTATCACATATTAATACATCTGTTTTTCTAGCTTTTGCTGCCTTTATAGCATCAAATACTACTGCTCCTGGGTCTGCTCCTTCTTGGTGTTTTATTATATCTACATTAGTTCTATTTGCCCAAATTTCTAATTGCTCTGTAGCTGCTGCTCTAAATGTATCTGCTGCTGCCAATAAAACTTTTTTACCATCTTTTTTGTATCTATTTGCTAGTTTTCCTATTGTAGTAGTCTTACCAACTCCATTTACACCAACCATTAAGATTATACATGGTGCTGGTTCTATATCTAATGTAGAGTTTTCATTCGTAAGAATGTCTTCAACTATAGATTTAAGTTCTTCTCTTACCTCGATAGGCTCAGTAATACCTTTTTGCTTTATTTTATCTCTTAATTTTTCAATTATATCCATAGTTGTATTTACACCAACATCTGCTGTTATTAAAATTTCCTCTAAATCCTCAAGTAAATCTTCATCTACTTTTGTATATGATTTTAAAACCTCATCTATTCTATCTGTTATTCCTTGCTTTGCTTTTGTTAATCCTTGTTTTAGCCTTTCAAACAAGTTAACCTTTTTTTCTTCTTTATCTTCCATCTCTTCAGATTCAGTTTTATCATCATATATTTCTAATTCTTCTATTATATCTTCCTGAGAATCACTATTTAAGATACTTTTCACTTCTTGTTCATCACTATTTATCCGACTTTCTACTTCTTCAGTTTCTTCAGTACTGTCATTAGTAACATCTTCTTCAGCTTTTTCTTCGATATCTTCCACTTTATCTATCACTTCTTCTTCAAGCCCTGAAAAAATAGTTTCTTCTATATTTTCTAGATTATCAACACTACTTTCTATTTCTTCTTCTACCTCGTCATCTTTTTTTTCCAGTTCTTTTTCTTTGTCTTTTCCAAAACCAAATAATTTTTTTAACACTATTCTTCCTCCTATGTCAATCTAAGTTATATAATATCTGTTATTTCCTGAGCTTCCTTTAATTTTAAACTAATAACTTTTGAAATGGCTTTTTCTTGCATAGTAACTCCATAAATATAGTCAGCAGCTTCCATAGTTCCTCTCCTATGTGTTACTGATATAAATTGTGTTTCTTTAGATAAATCCTTCAAAAACTCTCCAAATCTAAATATATTTGCATCATCAAGTGGCGCTTCAATCTCATCTAATATACAAAATGGTGTTGGTTTTGTAATTAATATAGCAAATAATATACTTATTGCAGTTAAAGCTTTTTCTCCACCAGACAATAGGTTTAGGTTTTTCATTTTTTTACCTGGTGGTTGAGCTGTTATTAGTATATCACTTTCTAATAAATTTTCTTTATCTAAAATAGTTAATTCTCCACAACCTCCACCAAATAATCTCTTATACACATACTTAAAGTTTTTGCTTATTTCTTCAAATTTAATCTCAAATTCAGATTTCATATTTTCTTCTAATGTATGTATAAGTTTTTCTATCTCTTCCATAGATTCTTCTAAGTCTTGTTTTTGTTCACTATAAAAATCATATCTTTCTTTTATTTCTTCATATTCCTTTATAGAATCTATATTTATATTTCCAAGACTTCTTATTTCTCTCTTTAGACTTTCTAAGAATTTTCTATCTATATCTAAATTTTCATTTTTAATTTCCAATGCTTGTACTAGAGTCATCTCATATTGCTCAAATAACTTATTTATATATGTGTCTTGACTAGTTTTTAATCTTTCTAATCTTCCACCAACTTTAAATAAACTTTCTTTAAGTTCTATATGTTGTCTATCTATAGTTTTTAATTCTTTATTGATTTCATCAAAACTATTTTTTAAATCATCTTTAGCTATTTTTCTAGTTTCAAGATTTCTGTTACTATCTCCCAATTGTTTTGTTAGATTTTCTTTTTCTTTTTCTTCAATAGATATAGAGTCTTGTAATTTAACTATTTCTTGTTCTTCATAGTTTAATGATTCTTCTAGTTGTTTGTTTTTTTCTTCTAGCTCACAATTTTCACCAACTATTCTTTCTATATCTCTAACTATACTATTATAAACCTCTCTTTTCTTTACTAAGGTTAAGTTTAATTCATCAAATTGGGATTTTTCTTTATCATATAAATCATTATATTTTTTTATTTCATCATTTAATCTATCAATTTTTTCTTTATTTTGACTGTATATGTTATCTAATTCTTCCATATCTTTTTCAACAATATCACTTTTTTCAAGTGTGTAATTTAAATTGGAGTTCAAATCATTCTTCTCACTCTCTAATTTAGTAATACTACCTTTTAAAGATTCAATTTCAGATTCAATGTTCTTTATACTTGTACTTTTTATTATTATACTTTTTTCTAAATCCTTTATTTTACTTTCATGTAAATCAATTTCATTTTTTATATTTTTTATATCCTTATCTAGAGATTCTCTTTTTAATTCTAAGTCTGAAATCTCAACCTTGATACTATTTATCTTTTCTGTATATTCATTAATGTATCTTTTTCTTGATAATATATTCCCATTAGTTTTTAAGCTTCCTCCAGTCAAAGAACCTCCTGGGTTCAATATCTCACCATCTAAAGTTACTATTTTAAACCTGTGACCAGTTTCTTTTGCAAATTTTATACCTTCATCTATATTATTTATAAGTATTGTTCTTCCAAGTATATTTTCAATTATATTTCTATACTTTTCATCAAATGTAATTAAATCACTTGCTATTCCTATAAACTTAGTATTTGCTTTTAAGTTTCCCAAACTTATTTTATTTGATTTAATTATATTTAATGGAAGAAATGTTACTCTCCCTAAATTATTTTGCTTCAAATAATTTATTGCAGATTTAGCACTAAACTCATCATCAGTTATTATATTCTGCATATAGGCACCCAAAGCTGCTTCTATAGATTTCTCATATTTTTCAGGCACATTTATAATTTGCCCTAGTGCTCCATGAACACCTTTTAAACTTTTATTTTTTAAGACTTCCTTTACTCCTCTATTAAACCCCTCATAATGATTTTCCATGTCTATATAGACATTTAATTTTGAGTTATATCCATTTAGGTTATATTTACTTTTCTGTATTTCATCTTCTAGCTTATTGTGTTCATTAATTGAATCTTTTAAATCTGTTGCTAATTCATTATTTCTATTATTTATATTCTTTAAATTTTCATTTTGCATATTGAATTCTTTATTTATATTATCTAATTCAAAAGACTTTATTTCAATACTCTTATTTAATTCTGCTATTTCTGAGCTTATGTTTTCATCTCTTATATTCATATTTTCCTTATTTGCATTTAAGGTAGATAACTTATTACTAAATTCTTGCTTCTTATTTAATATATCTATTATACTTTCTTTCAATAATTCTATATCATTATTTAAAGATTCTAATTTCACTTTTTGTTTATCTTTATTAGATTCCAATATTTTTATATTTTCTTGCAAAATAGATAGTTCTTCACTACCTGATGACTTATTGCTTTCTAACTCTTTTATGTATTGCTTATTTTCATTTAGTTTTTCTTTTATATCATTTATTTCTGAATTTTTTCTATGAATTTCATTTGTAAAATTTCTTATTCTTTCTTTAATTAAATTTATCTGAGATTCTTTTTTTGATATAACCCCTTTAATTGAGTTTATATAGTCTACAGACTTTTCAATTACATCTTGTAATACATCTATCTCTTTATTGATATCCTCTTGCTTTTTCTCTACAATACTTTTTTGTTCTTCTTTTTCATTAAGTTCTTTTTCAATAACGTTTCTATGCTCATTAACCTCACTTAATTCTTTTTCCGTTCCTTCAATTTCTCTTATAAAGCTATTTACTTCTAGTATCTTCAACTTCTCACTTATTTCCAAATACTTTTTTGCTTTTGTCTGTTGATTAAAAAGAGGTTTTAATTGATTTTCAATTTCTATATATACATCATCTATTCTTTCTAAGTTCTCCTTTGTATTACTTAAATTTCTTTCTGCTTCCTGCTTTTTATATCTATACTTTGATATACCACAGGCTTCATCAAAAACTTTCCTTCTACTTAAAGGATTGTTACTTAATATTTCGTCTACTTTTCCTTGTTCTATGATTGAATAACCATCTTTTCCAATACCAGTATCTAAAAAGACTTCTTTTATATCTTTTAATCTACAACTCTTATTATTTAGAAAAAACTCACTTTCACCATTTCTGTAAGCTCTTCTTCTTATAGTTACTTCTGTAAAATCTAATTCCAATTGATTCTCAGAATTATCAATAGTAAGAGCCACTTCACAGTAATTCATAGGTTTTTTTGTATCTGTACCCGCAAATATTACATCTTCGAGTTTATCTCCTCTAAGACTCTTAATACTCTGTTCTCCTAATACCCATCTTACAGCATCAGATATATTACTTTTCCCACTTCCATTTGGCCCTACTATAGCTGTTATTCCTTCTTTAAAAATAATATCTGTTTTCACTGGAAAGGATTTAAATCCCTTTAACTCTAGTCTCTTTAAATACAAATCGTTTCTCTCCCTTCATCGTTAAAACTAAAGGTCATAAATGTCATACAATTTTCTATGAATGTCTATCATATTAGCAATAATTAAACTTTTTCCATCTAACACAATTTCTAATTGATTTATATCTAAATCTGATTCTTGTGTTTTTAAAATCACACCAAATTTTTCTTTCATATACTTCACATTTGTTTTTTTATTTCCTATTATTTTAGAAATATTCTTTTTATTAGATTTCACCAACATTTGTTTTACATCTTTATTTTGTAAAATAATAAATTTTAAATAATCTTTTATCATATCAGCTTCTACTAATTCCCTAAATGCAGGATGATATGGTCCTGATAAAACAGCTTTTCCAATTTGTATATCATCAGTAGCTTGAAGTCCAACTCTTATTACATTTATATTATTAACATAAAACAGTACAAGAACTTTTTTTACTATACTTATACTTTCATCAAGAGTAAATGGACTATACTCATTTTGCTCCATCAATTTTTCAAGCCCTGTATCTTTTACTACTAAAGTTGGATAAACTCTAACACAATCTGGTTTTAGCTCTACAAATTTTTTTGCCGTAAATATACATTTTTCTTCTGTATCAGCTGGGAGACCAATCATCATCTGCAATCCAAGTTTAATTCCACTATTTTTTATCATTTTTGAACTCTTGTATACAACTTCTGCTTGATGACCTCTTACACTCTCTAATAATACTTTTTCATCTAAAGATTGTACTCCAAGTTCAATTATGCTTGTCTTATAGTCTTTCAACATACTTAGTATCTCTTCATTAATGCAGTCTGGTCTTGTAGACATTCTAATATCTTTTACAATACCTTTTTCTACATATTCTTTGGCAACCGATAACAAACTTTTTTGTATATCAATATCTATAGCAGTAAAGCTACCACCAAAAAATGCTATTTCTACATCAGCATCTTTATCTATGGTCTCTAAACATTCTTCAATTATTTTTCTTGCATCTTCACTTGTAACATCGGTACTCACACCTGTTATTTTTTTTTGATTACAAAAAATACAATCATGAGGACACCCTTTGTGAGGAACAAATATAGGTATAATTCTCTTTTTCATCTACAACATCCTTCTAATATAAATATTTCTTTTTATATTTTTACATATTACATTTATTTTTCCCATAATTTTTTCTTTAAAGCCACTTTAGCGGCTAATTGTTCAGCTTCCTTTTTACTCTTACCTTCTCCTATACCCAATACATCTTCATTAATTCCAACTTCCATCACAAATCTTTTATTATGGTCTGGCCCTTTTTCTTCTATAAGTCTGTACCAGATATTATTTTCACCATTTCCTTGTAATACTTCTTGAAGATGTGTTTTATAGTCTCTAAATATATTTCCTTTTCTTGAGTCATAAATTATATTTTCCATATAATTTAGTATAAATTGTCTTGCACTTTCAAAACCTCCATCAAGATATATAGCAGCTATTACAGCTTCAAATGCATCTGCTAATATTGAAGTTCTGTGTCTGCCTCCAGTTGCTTCTTCTCCTCTACCTAATAACATGTGAACACCTAAATTTATATCATTAGCTACTTCACTTAATGAATCTTCACAAACTATATTTGCTCTAAGTTTAGTCAGTTCCCCTTCGGGCAGATTAGTTTCTTCATTGAATAAATAATCACTTATCACTATACCTAAAACCGAATCCCCTAAAAACTCTAATCTTTCGTTAAAATTATATTTTTTATTTTCATTAGAATATGAACTATGAGTAAGAGCTTCTAATATATATTCTTTATTTTTAAACTTATAATTTATAACATTTTCAAATCTTTGTATATTATCTAGTAATTTTTTACTTATTTTCATAACTACATCCCTCCAAAATCCTATTCTATAAATTCTAGTGTACTATTTTTGTCCAAGTATTGCAAAACCAAAATACATAATACCCTTCCTCATAAAAATAAAACTACCTATGAAACAAAATTATCTCATAGGCATCATAGGCAGTTTTATTTCTTATGAATTTTTACTCTCTATCATCACAACTTGAACAACCACCACATGTACAATCATCATCACAATCATCTTCTGATGATAATATTACAGCCTTACAATCAGGACAAACAACATCTACTTCATCATCATATAACAAATCTTCATCTATTTCTACTAACTCTCCACAATTTGGGCATTCCATTTCTATATAGCTGAAGTCCTCATCGTCATCATCTTCATCTTCTTCATAAAGATCATCTTCCATGTCAGCGATTTCTTCTTCTAAATCTGCTAAATCTTCATCAATAGATTCAACAAAATCTTGAAGTTCTTCTTGCTCTTCATCCAATGTTACAATAGCATCTGCAAACACTTCTAATGCATCAACTATTTTATGTATCATTTTCCCTTCTTTGCTTTCAGCACTAATTTCTAGTCCTTCTGCTAGGCCTTTTAAGTATGCAACTTCTTCATATAAATGTTTCATGTAACACCCCTCGCTTTCTTTTTTATATATAAACTAAAAGCTCATATATCTTATATTATTAAGACATATAAGCTTTTATATACATAAATTTTTATACTCTTGATAAATATTCACCTGTTCTAGTATCTATCTTTACTTTATCTCCAGTATTTATAAATAATGGCACTTGAACAACTGCTCCAGTTTCAACTGTAGCTGCTTTAGTTACATTACTAGCTGTATCACCTTTTATACCTGGCTCTGTATCTGTAACTTCTAGCTCTGCAAAGTTTGGAGCTTCCACTTGGAATGGTTGCCCTTGATAAAATCTTATTGTAGCAACTTCATTTTCTTTTAAGAACTTAATTGCTTCTTCAACTTGCTCATAGTTTAATGGTATTTGTTCAAAATTTTCTTGGTCCATAAAATAATATAACTCACCATCATTGTATAGATATTGCATTTGTCTTGTATCTATAACAGCTTTAGGGAATTTTTCACTTGGATTGAAACTTTCTTCTCTTATAGCTCCTGTTTTTAAGTTTCTGTATTTAGTTCTAACGAAAGCAGCTCCTTTACCTGGCTTAACGTGTTGAAAATCAACTACTAAACATGGTTGTCCATCTTTTTCAAATGTAACACCTTTTCTAAAATCACCTGCTGATACCATTTCTTGTTCCTCCATATTAAAATAAATTTCTTATTTTTTAGTAAATTTTACATTACTATGCCTTTAAAATTATATCTCTTACTTGAATTCTGTCAAGTCAGGATTACAAATTTTTACTAATATCATAATATCATAAGTTATACAATATAAACAAGTATTTGGCAAATTACTTATTCTATATTTTTATTATTCTCCTCTACAATCTTAGTCTATACATTTTATATATTAATATTATTCAGTTATATAGTTCTCAATAATTATGTTTTATATGATTTGTTAATGTTGTTTATTTTTCTTAAGCCTATGTGTTTTATATGTTTTGACTAAAATTCCATACTTTTATTTTGAATTTAGTTTCATAGTTTTGGCTACGTTTTGATAACTTCAATTTTATATTAACATATTGTCCATTATTAGACATTGACACATACATTTCGTCTACATAATCTCCAATCTCATAACCACCAGCTTGACTACTTTCACCATTTAAAGAATTTACAAACAACTTATTTCGTCTTTCATTTAATATAATTTCTTTGTTACTTATATATTCTTCATTATTAGTTATACTTTCGTCTACATACCTACATTTTATAGATGTTGTCCTTTTAAAACCTTCTTCGTCATTAGATAGATTTATTATTCCCATAGAATTACTAATAATTCCTTCCATAGATTTTACAATTTCAAGGCTTTGTTGTTGCAACTCTATCTTATCTTCTATTTTAAGTTTCAAGTTTATTGTAAGTACAAATATAGAATGTAGAACCATTATCAATATTACAATTGAAGTTAATGATACTACACTTTCTAAAAGTAAGTATCCATCTTTATGTTTCATATTTTCCCTCTTTCAGAAGTACTCTTCCACTTACAGGTGTTATTGTTATAGTTTTTCTTAGTCTATTATTATATATCTCTATTGTAGATGCTTTTTGAGGCGAGCCATCAGATTTAAACTTTATTATATCAATACTTCTTGCTATTTTTACACTTTTAGGTAGTACTATAGATTTAATATTTTTACCATCTTTTCTCAATACATATCCTTCATGTTTATCTTGATTTACAATATATATATATGTATTGTAATTGCTAAACATATTAGTTCTCCTAACATATCTTATATCTGAACAAAGTTGACGTGCAAATAAATTTATTTTTTGATTTTCAAGATTATCTTTTGGAAAAGATAATGTAGCTATCAATAGTATTATACTAATAGATACTACTAATTCTATTACAGTCACATTCCTTCTTTTTTCAAAGTTATACACCTCTATACTTATATACATATACTAAATTTTTTTCATCAAAGCTCTTTTTTATATTTTCAATTATATTCTGTTTAATCTCTTCTTCTATAGATTCATCAAGTTCTTGATTACTTGTGCTTTCACTCTCAGCTTCAAATTCATTTAAAATTTCATTTTCTTCAAATGACTCATATTCATTAAATACCTCAATATTGGATTCATCCATATAATCTTCAATGTCAATCCCTACCCATGGATTTTTAATTTTCACCCTCACTTTTATAACTTTTAAAAAATCTTTTTCTCTAACTGAACTTGTTATATCCAATTCAAAAAAATCGCCTTTATCATATATAGTATTATTCTCTACTTTTAAAGAAACGTCTTCTAGGTTGCTATGGGAGGTGTCTTTTATTTTTTTTATACAATTAATCATATTATTTCCTAAGAAATATGTTCTAAATTCATCTTCACTATTTGATATATTAATGGCTTCCCCCACACAAGAAAATACATTACTTATTGATATTTCTATCCCACTTAAAGAAGTTTCTTTTAGCTGAATGTCCTTGTATTCTAACTCAAATATGTTATTATGTGTGTAAATTAGACCTATAGTCATAATACATACAGTACTTATAATAGAAAATATTATCAATGTCATTATTAATATAGAGCCTTTATTGTTTAGTAACATAACTATTAAACCTCAATTTTTTAAAATTACTTTTTATTTCTATATTTATTTCATAACATTGATAGTAATCTAAAATTTGTTTTGCTGTACTGACAACTTCATATCCATTTATGTAGTTTCTATTTGTTTCATTCTCAATCAAATCATATTTACTACTTTTTATTTTATACTTCTCCTCTTCCATATATTTTTTTGCAATGATTAACATTTCTCTATCAGATGAATTTCTACAGACAAAACTATAACAACTATATAAAGATGTTGACACTAAATAAACCGTCACATATAATATAGCAATGCTTATTATACATTCAATTGATATAAAACCCTTATTTCTTGTTTTCAATAATAAAAACCTCTCAGTAATATTTTATATAGAAATTTAACTGTAAATTTTCTTCATAAATATCTTTTATAAAGTTTTTCCATTTCCCTCTAAAGCTATCTAAGTCCATATACAAAAGCACTTATCCCTTGATTTATTAACATATCAATGTTTCTTTAATTGAACATAAACTGTCTGCCATAACTCTACAAGCACCTCCACAACCTAATATCATCACTTTCTTATTTGTTAAATCAAAACCATTTTCAATTACAGATTAACTCTATTCCATCATTACTATATCCCTTTAGTACACCACCTTAATTTTTAATAGTATTAACTACTCCTGCTAACCTCACTTTGTAATCTCATCTTCCTTTATATTTATTGACATCCAAATTTCAATTTATACTAAATAAATTAATAATTCCTTCGCCTTGTTTCATATATATATAACAAAATTTTAAATTTATGTTATCATTTTTCATGTTATATTACGGTCAAAAGTTTGTAAATATATGTTTTAAATTCTAAAAGTATGCACATTATTTTATTAGATAACAGTCAACTTGGATAAGTCTCCTTCATATAATTTAAAGTGACCGTTGAAAAGGGGGGTGACCTATTGGCAGCTCTTAAATCTTTTGAAAAACCCTTAACCCCTGAAGAAGAGATTGAGTATTTAACTAAATTTAAAATAGAAAACGATAAAAGTGCAAAAGATACATTGATTGAAAGAAACATGAGATTAGTAGCTTATATAGCAAAAAAATATAATAATTCGACGGAAGACCAAGATGATTTAATATCCATAGGTACAATAGGATTAATAAAAGCTATAGAAACTTATAATATAGATAAAGGAACTCGATTAGCAACATATGCATCTAGATGTATTGAAAATGAGATTTTAATGAATATTAGATCTAACAAAAAAAATAAAACTCAAGTATCTCTACAAGACCCTATCGGAACAGATAAAGAAGGTAATGAAATAAATACTACTTTTTATCTATATTTCTCTACTGTGTAAAATAACATCCTCCTATAAGAATACTTTTCTCAAGCCTCTCAAACTAAAGTACATATCAATAGCATCATTAGCCATAATTACATATTTTTAAATATATCTAAATATCTAGCTTTTTTAATCATGACTTTATTACTATACAATGCCAAAGCTATACTCTCAAATAAATTGTTATACATATAGCAAACAAATATTTTATATTAAACCTCAAATATTCTACTTTAATAGTTTTATTATTTTTGTCATTTTATAGATATTAATGTATATTTACTTATTGTAAAAAATAATAAAATTTTATAATTTATTCCATAATATACTTTTTTCTATAAACATTTTATATATAACCTTTATTTTTTTATTAAAATGCATTATAATAAAAAGTAAAGCTAAAATTGATATAGTTTTAACAAATATTATTTTCAGAAAAGTGACACTATTAAATATATTGAAAATAATCATAGATGGAGGTCAAAATATGAGTGTAATTGTATTATGTAGTTACTGTGGAAAAGAAATAGATGAATATAGAAATAAATATATAACTTACTATGAAAAAAATACTAACGAAGAGATTAAGGTTTGTATTAATTGTGCTTTGGATTTATTAGAAAAAACAAAAGAAAATCAAGAATTAGATATTCAAAAATCTCAAGATACAATACTTCTTTAATAATTTAGAAAAGCACCTATATAGGTGCTTTTTATGTGTAAGTAAATCCATATATCTTTAAGGCAAATATAAGTGTTGAATGTAATACTAGAAACAATAAAAAAGTAGATAGTATTGTTGCTAAAGTACAACTATTATTCAAGATTAATTATATCCTCATTAATGATATACACTTTACTTCCATCTATAAGTTTGTAATAATAATCAGTCCCAAAAATAATATCACAATAATTGTCACAATCAAAGCTAATACATTGATAATTTTTATTGTCTTGTTCTTAAATATTTTTGATAATAAAACAAAAATTGCTATTCCTATTATTCCCCCTAATGTATTTCCTAACAAATCAGTTATATCACTTGCACCTATTGCAAATATATATTGAAGTGTTTCAAAAATTAAACTTGCTAAAAAAATAGGTACAACCTTTTTCAGAAAGCTCCACTCTTCTTTTAGCATACACAAATATATTCCAAATGGCACAAATACAACTACGTTTAATATAATCTCTGATATATCAACTTTATTATTAACTACAAGTGAGCCAGCAAAAGGTACTAAGTTTATATTTCTAAGATTCATGGCTTCAAGTGATGCAATATCAAATTGCATCTTAAATAGTATTATCCATGTCAAAATGATTATATATACTATAAACAATACTTTTGTAATATTAGATTCCCTCGTTTTCATTCATTGCCTCCTTACTATACTAGTGTATTACACTCTTAATACAATAGTATAGTAATACAATTTATCTGTCAACTATTTCTTATAAAATTACATAAATCTTTATTCACTATTTAATATATAAAATTTATTCTTTACTTTGTCAACATGCACTTTATTTATTATTTAAAATTCTATTTTTATAGTATAGACCTTAGTAGAGATTTCATAGTTAGCTACTCAAACTCCTCAAATCTATATTCTTGTGCTGTATTAAGATACTTTTCTTTATCTACTTTAGAGAGAAATATATCTATGGGTCTTGCAAATGCTCCTGTCCCATTGTATAAAGATTTGTAAATTACTAGCTTTTCACAGTCTATTTCTTTTTGATGATAGAAGTTTCCATCCGAGTCTTTATATATAACCACAATATCATTAGTTTCAGTATGAACTGCATTAAAACCATTTTCTACTACCAAATAATAACTATCAAATTCAAACAATGATTTATTAAGTTCAAAATAAGCAACAGGTTTACTAATTCCTATAGTTACATAAAATCCACCTTTGAAATGCTTATATATATATGGATATTTTAATTTTCTTTCCTTAGATTCTTTTATATCTAAATCTTTAACCATTATATCTATAGTATCATATATGTTAAAAGTCTTAATATCTTTATACAAACAACTATTATTATTTAAATTATAGTTGTTTGTATAAAATTCACAATCACCACAGTTTAGATTCTTTTCTTCTCTTGATTTTTTCGTAAAATTATTGCAATGTTTTTCCATCTTAGATAAAACTCTATGTAATTCTAATAATAACTCATTTTTAACCACTACTTAAATCCTCCTAATTTACACATTTCATATTTATATTATTTTTTAAATTAGTATCTTTATAATTTTAATTATTCCATCGACTCTTATATAAAACTCTTTTCCTATTTAAATAATATATTTACTTATTGACTATAATTTTATTTGTTACTATAAATGTAATAAATGCTATCAGTAAAATTTTTCTCACAGCTAGAGCATATATATCCAATATTTATGGTAAACAATATACAACCTCAATTCTTTGCATATTACAACTGTCATGATTCAACTTCTATAATACATCTTACATAAGCTTTTTACACTTCAAGTTTTCTTCAAGTTTTATTACGATTATTAAATCTTCTACATATTTCATAATTTGATATTAACTATAGCTCATAAATTCTTTTATAATTAGAAATTTAATGTTCTTTTTGTTTTTCTAAAATAAAAATTATTTTATGCCTCTTTATTTTTCACATTATATTAATGACGTAAAATAACTACCTAGTTGTTTAAAAACACTTGTCCAACTTTGTGGTAAAGAAGTGCTAAATATTAGCAACTTCTATACTTTTTTAACATTCTGCTGTTTCAGCTTTTTTCATTGATATATTAATAGCTACTTCTTTGGCTACAGCATCAAAGTCTTCCCATCTTCTTTTATTCTCTTCATTAGAAATGCGTGGATATATTATATAGACTTCTGTACTTTGATTAGCTATAATTTTTTCATCATACTCTATATCCTTTTCTGTATCATATTTAAATGGTTTAAATTGTTGTAGTACTTTCACAATATCACCCCTTGTTATAAAATATGAGTCCATATACTTGTCTTATACTCAATATAAACCTTGTTTTTAGAATTTTAATTTGTCATGTATTTACTATCTTAATTTAGATTTTAAAATTAGAAATATAGTACTATGAACAATCACTACAATCATAGATACATTGTATTTAATTTATGTTGTAACCTTATTTTGCAGGAGTTGGTGGATATGGAGAAAGAAAAATTGTTAAATTAAAACAGATAAATGTATTAAACAGAGCTTAATAATAACAAAATAATACATGAGTGATAAATATTATGGAAAAAATGAAAGGATACTTAATATTTATAGATATAGTCACTTTAATAGGTGAAGGAAAAGAACAAATTTCTAGGAAAACTAATGGTATAAAAACTATATTATATACTTTTACTATGGAATAAAATTATTATTTTTGAATATTTATATCAATTTGTGATATAATAAAAGCAAGAAGAACTGCAATCTATGTGGTGTAGAGTGAAGTTCGTGATTAAAAAACTAGAAATTATTTAAACTTATGGCATTTGATTTTAAAGTCAAATTCCCAACCACTCTTAGTTCCAGCTTTGAGTGGTTTTTTACGTTTTCTAAATAACTTACTTATCAAGTAAACTATATAGCTAGCCAGAATACTGGCTGCTAATATACTTAGTAAAAAATTATCCATACATAATCACCTCCCTTCTTAAAATGGGGAGGATAATCCTTTGTTTGTATGAACTCCACTCTTAGATTATAGGTTACAACTTCTTGCTAGAATTATTATAACATATTCTGGTAATTTATATAATTATAATACATTTATAATTTATCTAATAAAAAAGTACTCTCTGAAATCAGAAAGTACTTTCTTTATTATCCTTAAATCTCTATCATCTATTCAAGTATACTATAGTTATTTGCAGAATAATGAGGTGTCCACTCTATTTTTTCAAAGTCCTTATCTGTATCAAACTCAAGCCTAACTTTTTGTCCTTTTTCCCAAGTTCCATTTATCGATGTTGATGTTTGTGTATCAATTATTACACCATCTTTATCTATTAAATTTATATCTAGATAAAAGTCTTGAAGGTCTAAATCACTTGTATTTTCTACAGTAGCTTGATAAGTCTTCCAATCATACTCATCCTTTACCTTTTCAAATTTTATACCTTTAACCATAGCATCAATTTTTTCTTTTGATGCATTTTCTTCATTTACAATTTGTGCATTATCCTTTAATACCTTAAATTCTTTTTCATCTACTTTTAAACCAAACTTATCAACTAAAGTCAACAAAATCGTACTTCTTTCATTATAAGGCTTTTCCCAAAGTTCTAAAAACTTTAATTCATCTTTTGAATAATATTTTATAGATTCTTTTGAATCTTCAAGAGCTTTTATATAATCTTTTGCTAATTTTCCAAGTTCTGGACTATCAAACTCAGCATCTTTATACTTTGATACAGCATCCATTTCTACTTTAACAAACTTCTCATAAGCTTCATTCTCCTTTAGATTTAATGTCCCAGCTTCATCTTTAGATGCCAAAGCCCATCTTTCTTTTAGACCTTTTCCTAAATCCTCAATAAATTGCTTATCCTTACCTTTACTTTCATCTTTTGTTTCTCCCCCACTAGAACATGCCACCATAAAAACTGATAGTAACATTACCATAAGTAGACTTAATATTTTTTTAAAATTACACATATAATTCCCCCCTAGAAATTGTTTTCAATTGCATTATACTATATATTCCAATTGGATGCTGTCGATTCATGCGATATTTTAATACTATTTTTACAATCTTAACTAATTTTGCTTAACATGAAATATCTCCTTATATAACTAATATAATATATTCAAGGAGTGTGATTACTTATATGAATGTTGCTATCTACTTAAGAAAATCTCGTGCTGATGAAGAAGCAGAAAAACAAGGAGAATTCGAAACTCTAAGCAGACATAAATCAACTCTATTAAAAATAGCAAAAGACCAAAATCTAAATGTAATTGAAATAAAGGAAGAACTAGTATCTGGAGAAAGTATAATACATAGACCCAAAATGATTGAACTTCTAAAGGAAGTTGAAGAAAATAAATACGATTCAGTATTAGTAATGGATTTGGACAGACTCGGTCGTGGAGATATGAAAGACCAAGGTATAATTTTAGAAACTTTCAAGGAAAGTAAGACTAAAATTATAACACCTAGAAAAACATATGACTTAACAGATGAATTTGATGAAGAATATTCAGAATTTGAAGCATTTATGGCAAGAAAAGAATTAAAACTTATCTCAAGAAGAATGCAAAGAGGAAGAATAAAATCAGTTGAGGAAGGAAATTTCATAGGTACTTCTGCTCCATTTGGATATGATGCTGTAACTACAGGTAGAAAAGAAAGAATTCTTGTACCAAATAAGGATGCTGATGTGGTTAGAATTATTTTTGATTTATATATTAATGAGGATATGGGTTGCAGTAAAATATCTAAACATCTAAATAACCTAGGGATTAAAACCTCTACAGGTGCTAATTGGTATAACTCTGCAATAACAAATATAATAAAAAATAAAGTTTATTGTGGTTATATTCAGTGGCAAAAGAAAGACTATAAAAAATCTAAAAATCCAAATAAAATAAAAACTGTTAAATTAAGACCTAAAGATGAATGGATTGAAGCAAAGGGTAAGCATGAACCTCTAGTAAGTGAATCAGTTTGGAAAAAAGCTCAGAATATCCTTAACAAAAATGGCCATGTAAGTTATGGTAATCAAATAAAAAATCCACTTGCAGGAATAGTAATATGTAAAAACTGTGGTAGACCTCTAGTATATAGACCATATACGGACCACGATTATATAATTTGTTATCACCCTGGTTGTAATAAGAGCTCTCGCTTTGAATTTGTTGAATCTGCTATTTTAAAGTCATTAGAAGATGCAGTGAAAAAATACCAACTAAGAATGTCTGATATAGATTTAAAGGAAAATAATGCAGATAATAATATAGAATTTCAAAAACGAGTATTAAAAGGCTTAGAAACTGAATTAAAAGAATTAGGGAAGCAAAAAAATAAGTTGTATGATTTGTTGGAGCGTGGTATATATGATGAAGATACATTTATTAAAAGGTCTAATAATATAGACTCAAGAACTGAAGAAATTATAATCTCAATAGACACGCTAAAAAATAAATTAAATACAGTTAAAAAAGATACTGCAAAAATAATAAACGATATTAAAACAGTACTATCTCTTTATCATGACTCAGATTCTCTTGGAAAAAATAAACTTTTGAAATCTGTTATTGATAGAGCTATTTATTACAAATCTAAAGAGCAAAAACTAGATTCCTTTGAGTTAACAGTCCACTTGAAATTATATGAAAGTTAGTAATATCAATAACATATAAAGCGTAGTGTGTAATGAAATAAGTCTTTTAGATATACTTGGTACAGAAGCTAACCATGTTCTTGATGAAGTTGAGCTAAAAGTTCAAGTCGGAAAACTTTATGAGCAACTAAACAAAATTCTTACTCCTAGAGAAAGAGAAATTGTCCAGTTAAGATATGGGTTAACTCCTTATGGGTATAAAACTCAAAGAGAAATTGCACAAAAACTCGATATATCGAGGTCATATGTATCTAGAATCGAAAAAAAAGCTCTTAAAAAACTAGAAAAAGAGCTTGTTCAGGAAAGTTAATATTATAATTTTTAAAAGGATATATCGTAATAGTATTAGATATAGCCATTCATCTAAAACTTAAAATTACGATATATCCTTAAATTTTATAATATATAATTTTATTGTATGCTTTCACATATTTCTTTAAATATAGGTATTGCAGATTTACTTTCTTTTTGAGTTCCTTCTACTAACACTGTTATTACATACTTAGGTCTTTCTTCAGGATAAAATCCAGTTATCCATCCATGGTCTATTGCTTTTTTATTCAAACTACTTTGAGCTGTACCAGTTTTAACTCCACATCCACCTTCTAAATCTTTTAAATCTTTAGCTGTACCAACCTTAGATACAGACTTCATAATTTCTTTAACTTGTGTACACACATAAGGAGAAATAAGTTCTTCTTTTTTTGAAGACTTGTAAGTTTTGATTGTATTCATATTATTGTCCACAAGACTTTTATATAAATATAATGGTTTGAATGTTCCATTATTAGCCATTATCTGAGTCATTTGATTTATTTGAAGTGGTGTAAATTCTATATTGTCTTGACCTATAGCTAAATTTCGTATTGATATATTTTTTGGAGCTTCTCTAATTTTTTCTTCATCAAGACCAATATCAACCTTTTCAAATAAATGCAACTTTTCAGCAGATTTAAGTATCTTTTCTTTGCCAAGTTTCATAGCTATATCTAAAAATGCAGGATTACATGAATTAGAAAAAGTTTGTCTTAAATTTTGGAAACCATGACCATTTCTTTTATTACATCGTAGTATTTCATTAGTATTTCCAACTTTAGTCTTTCCTGTGCAATTATAAGTATAGTTCTCATCTACAACACCATTTTCAAGTGCAGAAAATAAAACTACCATCTTAAATACAGACCCTGGTGGATATGTTGCCTTTATAACTCTATTTTCAAATTCTCCATTTTTTCCTTTCAAACTTTTTGATATATCATTCTGGTCAAAATTAGGTCTAGAACACATTGCAAGAATTTCACCTGTAGAAGCTTCCGAGATTACTACTGCTGTAGGGTTTTCTTCTTTGTTTAGTATCTGCTCTAATTTTTTTTGAATATTATAATCAATTGTAGTTTTTAGATGTCTATCCTTAGACTTATCATCAATAGTTTTTACACTTCCCTTTAGTATGTTTAGAGATTTTTCATTTCCTGCATCTCCAGCTTTAAAAGCACTTATATACTTTTCATTTGAATTTCTAAGCACACTATCCATACTTTTTTCAATTCCTGTTTGCCCTGACTTATCATCTTCTTTTATATATCCTATTGTATGTGATAATAAACCATCTTTTGAATATCGCATAGTTTTTTCTTCTACCATTATTCCATTTTTCTCAAGCTCTTTTTTCATACTATTATCAATATTTTTAGTCTGAATCTGTATTATAGGATGTGTTAATTGTTCTTGTATAGCCTTATATATATCCAAATCTTTCAGATTAGTAGCTTTCTTAACGAGTTCTAAAATTTTATAGTTATTATTTAATTTTTCTTTTTCAACTACCAGTACTTGAGTCTTGCTTGTATCTGTAAGTTTCTTGTCGTTTCTATCATATATTATTCCTCTTCCACTATTTAACTCTACTTTCTCAACACTTTGTGATTCTACACTTTGTTTGTATTTATCACCTTTTAATACCTGTATATCAACTAGCCTATAAATTAAAGCACTATAAATTATTAAAATTATAGTAAATATATACCAGGTTCTCTTTCCCACTTTTTTCAAAAATGGAGTCTTCTTTTTTGACATGAAATCACCCCTTAGATAATTTCATTATTGACAATTTCTAAGGGGCTAATACTATCTTTATCAAATTTTTATTATTCTTCAACCTTTTCTTCTATAACTTTTCTAAGCATATAATCTTTACCAACTTTTACTGACAACTTTAATTTCACTATTTGTCTAGGATGAGGAGCTGACTCTATGGCTTCTCCTTCTTCATTATACATTTCTTCAATTCTAGTAAACATAGTTTCTTTATATGGTCCCATGACCTCTATTTCATCACCAACGCACATTTTATTTCTTTGCTCAACCACAATAAGACCATCTTCATCTTCTGTTTCTCTAACTATACCTATAAAATCATAGTTTCTAACATATGATGCTGACTGATAATTTTGGTCTTCTGTTGTTGGTTTATTCAAATAAAAACCTGATGTAAAATGTCTATGACTACCTTTCTTTAACTCTTCCATCCACATTGGATTGAACTTCCAGTTTTCTGGGTCTTTGTAAAATTCATCTATTGCCATTCTATATGCTCTTACAACAGTAGCTACATAGTATGAAGTTTTCATCCTACCTTCTATTTTTAAACTTGTTATACCAGATTTGATTAATTCTGGTATATACTCTATCATACATAAATCTTTTGAATTAAAGAAGAATGTACCTCTTTCATCTTCATATATTGGGAAATATTCACCAGGTCTTTTTTCTTCTACTAAATGATATTGCCATCTACAAGATTGAGCACAAGAACCTTTGTTTGCATCTCTTCCAGTCATATAATTACTTATTAGGCATCTACCAGAATAAGAGATACACATAGCTCCATGCATAAATGCTTCTATATCCATATCTAAAGGTGTTTTTGCTCTTATCTCAGATATTTCATCGAAAGACAATTCTCTTGCCACTACAACTCTTTTTACTCCATGCTCGTACCAAAATTTTGCACTTAGATAATTAGTTGTATTTGCTTGCGTACTTAAATGTATTTCCATATTTGGAATTACTTTTTTAATAACACTTAGAACTCCTGGGTCAGCTATTATAACTGCATCTATTCCTATTTCTTCTAATTCCAACAAATAATCCTCTAGTTGTAGAAAATCTTCATTGTGAGGTATTATATTTACTGTTACAAATACTTTTTTACCTCTTTCATGTGCAAAAGCTACTCCTTCTGCCATATCTTCCTTACTAAAATTCTTTGCAGCAGACCTCATTCCAAAAATCTCTCCACCTATATAAACAGCATCTGCTCCATATGTTATAGCTATTTTCAATCTCTCCAAATCACCTGCTGGAGCTAAAAGTTCAACTTTATTTAATTCCATCTACGTCACCTCTTTTACTTTCTTTATAACTTAGTGCTACACCATCACCTATTGGTATCAATGATGTACTTAAATAATCGCAATTACATATATAATCTAAATAATTTCTCATTCTTTTTACTATGGTTTTCTTTCTTCTTATGACAAAATCATCATGTGCAACCATACCTTTGTATAAAATATTATCAGATACTAAAAGTCCACCATCTTTTAATTTATCTATAACTAAATCAAAGAATAACTTATATTGACCTTTGGCTGCATCTATAAATATAAGGTCAAATTCACCTTGGACTTGACTAAGCTTTTCTTCTGCATCTCCTTCTAGTATAGTTATGTTATTGTCAAATCCAGCTAATTTTATATTTTCTTTTGCTTTTTCTATCATTTTTTCATTTCTCTCAACAGTTGTTATATCTGCATCGTTTCCTATAATAGTAGCAAAAAAAATAGAAGAATAACCAATTGCGCAACCTACTTCTAAAACTCTCTTTGGCTTTTGAATCTTTAATAAGACTTTTAACAAATCTGAAACTTCTTTATGTATTATAGGAACGCTATTTTCCTCTGCATAAATTTCTAACTCTTTTAAAAGTCCTTCTTTTTCTTTTAATGTCACTCTTATATAATCTTCAACCAAGTCATTAACTATATTACTCATAAAAACACTCCCTAAAATAATAAATATTCAAACATTGTCTTAATTTATTATTTTTTAAATTCATATTGTTATATATATTTACACTTTCTTTATTATAAATCTAAGAATAACAATTTTCAATAAAAAAGCCCAACATTATTCTTACCCTGTTAGACTTTTTATAATCATCGTTTATTTTTTTGTATTTTCTTTATTTGTTGTTTTTGTATCTTTGCCTTGCTTATCTCTTGCTTCTTTATATTCTTTGACATATTTTAAATGGTCTTGATAATTTGTACTATAGTTATTTCCACCATCAATCTTAGCTACAAAATAGAGATAATCAGTTTTATCTGGATATAGTGCTGCTTCAATAGATTTTATGCCAGGATTTGATATTGGTGTAGGAGGCAATCCTTTATTTTTATAACTATTATATGGTGAATCAATTTTTAAATCATCATATGTTACAATTTTCTTTCTCTCTTCAAATATATATTGTATTGTTGCATCAGATTGAAGAGGCATGCCTACCTTAAGTCTATTATAAAACACACTTGCTATTATTGGTCTGTCTTTATCAAGAACAGCTTCTTTCTCAATTATTGAAGCCATTTCCATTACTTCTTGAAGAGTCATCTTTGATTCTTTTTGCTTATTTTTAAGCTTGTCCGTATATTTACTATCAAATACCTTTAACATTTCGCTTAAAATATCTTTTTCTGATTGTTTCTTTGAATTAAAATAATAAGTTTCTGGATATAAGAATCCTTCCAAAGAATTTATTCCATCTTCCTTCAAGTATGGAAATTCATCATAAAATTCTTGAGGTTTTTTTATTAAATTTTCAAAAGTAGTTTTATCTCCTAGATTTTTGTTTACTAACATTGCTATAATTTCTTTTGATGTAGCACCTTCTGGAATAGTTACTTTTACACCATCATGATATATTTTACCTGAAGCCAGAAGACTTATTATATCATTATTTGAATACGATTGGTTAAGTAAATATGTTCCTGATTTTATAGATGGGGCTTTATTACTAACCTTTACCAAAAGTTTAAATAATAGTTCATTTTTTATTAATTTATTTTCATATAATATGTCAGATATTTTTCCAACAGATGCACCACTTGGGATATCAATAATTACATCATTCTTGTTATTTTTATTATAAGGACCTATTTGCATAGATACAAATATACCTGCTAAGATAATTAAAATAACAATTATTAATGCTGCTATTTTTAATCTATTTTCTTTAAATTTCATAATATAATCTACTCCTTATGTATATTTATCCATTTTCTATTATAAAGCTAGATACTCTAATTTTCAATCACCTTGTCGAATAAACTTATTTATATTTCAAAAAATATTTTAAAATATATTTTTTGATATTCGTTTATCACTTATCAAAAAAATAAAAAACCTAACACTATTTTTGACATGTTAGGCCTTTTATAATCACTTTTCTAAAATTTTCTAAAACTTTTTGATTTCATCTTTAGTTACAATACCATATATTAATTTATTTTTTTCTATTTTTTTATCTACAATGGAATATGAATTAATAAATCTGTCTTTTGCCAATAAAAACTTTTGTTCATCATCGTAATACAAGTATGCTAAAACTTCACCTTCATTTACATAATCTCCAACTTTCTTTTCTAAGATTATCCCTGCCGATAAATCTAAAATATCATCCTTAGTCTCTCTACCTGCTCCAAGAATCATAGCTGATAAACCAACTTCTTCAGCCTTAATTTTACTTATATAACCTGATTTAGTTGATTTAACTGGATGTTTATATTTTGGTTTTTTAAATAAAGAATAATCAGCTACTACATTTTTATTTCCACCTTGGTTTTCTATGAATTCTTTAAGTTTCTGTACTGCACTACCAGATTTTATAGATTCTCTTATCTTTTCAATACCATCGTCAAAATCATGTGCAACCTTTGATAAAACTAACATATATGCTCCTAATACTTCACATAGTTCAACAAGGTCTTTAGGTCCATTTCCTTTTAAAGTTTCAATTGCTTCTATAACTTCTAAAGAATTTCCTATTGCAAAACCTAAAGGTTCATCCATATCTGTTACAATTCCTATTGTATCTTTGTTCATACCAGTACCTATATCAACCATAGATTTCGCTAATTCAAAAGATTCTTCTAAAGTCTTCATAAATGCTCCATCTCCAGTTTTTACATCTAGCACAATTGCATCCGCTCCTGAAGACAATTTTTTGGACATTACACTAGATGCTATTAATGATATATTATCAACAGTTGCTGTAACATCTCTAAGTGCATATATTTTCTTATCTGCAATTGCTACCTTGGCACTTTGACCACATACTGCTATTTTAGACTTATTTACAGAATCAATAAACTTATTTATATCCATTTCTGTTGAAAAACCTGGTATAGACTCCAACTTATCAATAGTGCCACCAGTATGACCAAGACCTCTACCAGACATTTTTGCAACTGGTGCTCCACATGAAGCAACCAAAGGTATAAGGGCTATAGTTGTCTTGTCTCCTACACCGCCAGTACTATGCTTATCTACCTTTATACCATCTATATCTGATAGCTTTATAATATCACCAGAGTTCATCATCGCTTCTGTAAGATAAACAGTTTCTTGTTTATTCATCTTATTTAGGTAAATAGACATTAATAGCGCAGAAGCTTGATAATCAGGTATATCTCCTTTTGAATAGTTTTCTATAAAATAATGTATTTCTTCTTTACTAAGTTCTAGTTTGTCTCTCTTCTTTTTTATAATATCATACATTCTCATACTTGAAATCTCCATTCTAACTTGTAATAATTTAAATAAATATTAAACTTTAAAACAATTTCAAATCTTATAGTATTATAAAAAAACTGTCTCTTATTAGAAATAATTTTCTATATCAAGACAGCTCTTTATTAATTCTTTTCAAATAATACATCAGCTATTTCATTATAAATCTACTCAAAATATTTATAAATTTTTAACTGTACTCTTAACTAAATTCATAAATTCTGCTTTTACTTTTTGAGTAGTTTGTATTACTTCCTCATGGCTTAGTGGTTGATTTAAGATACCAGCAGCCATATTAGTTATACAAGATATCCCAATAACGCTAATATTAGAATGTGCTGCTACTATAACTTCTGGAACAGTAGACATTCCTACAGCATCAGCTCCTAATATTTGAGCCATTCTTACTTCTGCTGGTGTTTCATAGTTTGGACCACTAAAAAACATATACACGCCTTCTTTTACATCTATCTTGTATTCTTTTGCACAGTCTTTAACTATATCTACATATTTAGAAGAATATGCATCTGACATATCTGGAAATCTAGCTCCAATCCTATCATCGTTTTTGCCTACTAATGGATTGCTTCCACTAAAGTTTATATGGTCTCTTATAATCATCAAGTCCCCTGCTTCAAACTTTTTATTTACTCCTCCAGCAGCATTGGTTACTATAAGAATTTCAACTCCTAAAGCTTTCATAACTCTTACTGGAAAAGTAGCCTCTTTCTGAGAATATCCTTCATAGTAATGAAATCTCCCCTGCATAGCAATTACTTCTTTCCCTTCAAGCTTTCCAATAACAAGTTGTCCAGCATGTCCTTCTACTGTTGATACAGGGAAATTTGGAATTTCACTATATTTAATTATGACAGAATCTTCTATATCATTTGCCAAATCTCCAAGTCCAGAACCTAATATTAAACCAATTTTAGGTTTTATACTAATTTTAGAATTTATAAATTTGCTACTTTGTTCTATCTTTTCAAACATTCCAATCCCTCCATTCTATTAAGCTAAATTTTTTGACTTTTTATTTATATTTTAATTTAGAATAATTCTTTTTTAAAACTTGACCCATGTTTAGGCAATTTTACATCTAGTATATCTGCAACAGTTGCTCCAATATCAGCAAAAGTATCTCTTATTCCTAAATTAAATCCTTTTTTAACCTTATTACCATAAATCATAACTGGTATATATTCTCTTGTATGGTCTGTACCTTTATATGTTGGGTCATTCCCATGGTCTGCATTGATTATAAGCACATCATCTTCTCTCATATTATCCATTATTTCAGGAAGTCTACTATCAAACTCCTCAAGAGCCTTCTTATATCCTTCTGGGTCTCTTCTATGTCCATATTTAGAATCAAAATCCACAAGATTTGAATATATTAGACCTTTGTTTTTTTGTTTCATATAATTTAAAGTTTCATCTACTCCATCCATATTACTTTTAGTATGGATAGCATCTGTAATTCCTTTTCCATTAAAAATATCTTCTATTTTTCCGACTGCTAAAACATCAAGCCCTGACTCTTTTATATTATCCAGAACAGTGGGTTCAAATGGGTCTAATGAATAGTCTCTTCTATTTGAAGTTCTAACAAATTCACCAGTTTTCTTCCCTATGAATGGTCTAGCAATTACTCTAGCAACTGCATTATCTCCCATCATTATTTCCCTAGCTATTTTACACATATTGTAAAGTTCTTCTAGTGGGATTACTTCTTCATTTGCAGCTATTTGAAATACACTATCAGCTGAAGTGTATACTATCACATCACCAGTTTTTATTTGGTGCTCTCCATATTCATCAATTATCACAGTCCCTGAAGCTGGTTTATTTCCTATTACTTTTCTTCCAGTTTTTTGCTCGAATTCTTCTATTATTTCTTTTGAGAATCCATGTTCAAATGTTTTAAAAGGCTTGTCAACTATTATACCAGTCATTTCCCAATGACCAGTAGTAGTATCTTTCCCTTGAGACATTTCCTTGCATTTTCCAAAACAACCTATTGGTTCTTTTATACTTTCAAAAAAATCTACACCCTCTATATTACCTATCCCTAATTTTCTCATATTAGGAATTTGTATATCTGGATATTTCTTAAATATATTTCCAAGAGTACTTACATCCTTACTGTCTCCAAAATTTTCAGCATCAGGCAATGCTCCTATCCCAACACTGTCAATTACAATCCAAATCACTCTGCTCATATAAATACGCTCCTTTTAAATTATAAAATTTGCTATACAGTCTATTTAGCCTCTGCTTTTTGTAATTCTATATCAATATCATTTCTTGGATGTTTTTCCTTTATTTCTCTTCTCACGTTTTTATCTATATGATTTAAATATACTTGAAGGCTAGATAGATTAACATTTCCTAAAATTTTACTTACAACAGCAATGTTAGCACCTTCATTTAATAAATGAATTGCAAATGAATGTCTAAGCATTGTAGGATTTATATTTTTATCTATATTAGCTAAATTAGAATATTTTTTTATGACTTTCCAAAGACCTTGTCGTGTAAACCTTTGACCCAATGAACTTACAAATAATGATTTTTCACCTTCCACAGCTATTTTAGGTCTTGCTTCTTTTAAATACTTATCTAAATAAAGTTTTGTAATATCACAAAGTGGTATTACTCTTTGATTTTTACAGCATGAATTACAATATATATAGTCAATATCCAGGTCAACATCTTCTACGTTCATATCTACTAATTCAGATACTTTTATGCCAGTACCATATAATACCTCAAAAATAGCCTTGTCCCTAATCAACTTAGGTGTTGTTAACTTTGGAAACTTTAATAATCTTTCAATTTCTTCTTCTGTAAGTATATTTATATTTTCTTTTTTTATTTTAGGTTTTTTTATGTCCTTTGCAGGATTATTTGTGCATACATGATTTAAAAATAAATAATCATGAAAAGATTTTATAGAGGATATCATCCTCGCTATTGTAGCTATTGATACATTATCTTTTTCCAACTTTATTAAATAACTTATAATATCATTTTCAACTATATCTACTAGTTTAATACTTTTTTGATTTATATATTCCATATATTTTTTTATATCCATAAAGTATGATGCCACTGTATTTTCTGATAATTTTTTTTTATCTTTTATGTAATCTATATATCCCTCTATAATATCCATTATAAACTCCTTTATTTAACTAGGAACTTAATAATACCAATACTTGCAGTATTTAATATTAATTGCAACCCCAATGATAGTGCTATTATAATTATAATATTTAGTATATACCTCTTAATTAAAAATTGCATATTTTTTCTGTTATTCTTTTTAAATTCATAAACCATCTCTTTGAAATAGCTTAAACTAATTAATGTTAATATGATTGCACATGGAATAATAATCAAATTTTTAAATAATATTATTAAAATCATTTTTACACTTTTAAACTTTAATGCCAATATAAAACTATTTATTGTATATCCTATTGACATACCTTTTAATACAAAAACTACTAACACTGCTGGAATTGTTACTACAAACAAACTTAATAGAGCTATTGAGCCCATAAAAATTCCATCTGACTTTAAATTTTGTATAACTGTCTCTTTTATGTTTAGATTTAGATTATAATACTCTACAGCAGGATTTATATTGTTTAATATATTGTCACTAGAACCTGGCAAGATTTTATTTATATAAGACCCAATAACAATAGACATCATAAACAACAATCCTATAATAATTATTTGTCTATTCAATTCTCTAAAATCATTTTTTCTATATGTTCTTCTCAATTTTATTCCCCCTTGTCCTTTATAAAATAATATGCTTTAGGACAAGGGGTTATTCATTTTTATAAATATTAATTTTTAAACATATCTTTTACTAATAATAATCCAATAGAAGTTTTTGCATCTTCAATATCATTCTTTAATACCATATTATATGCCTCTTCAAGCTCAACTTCATATACATCTAAAAACTCATCTGCATCTAAATTATTCTCTCCTGGAGTAAGCCCAGTTGCTAAATATACGAACATTATCTCATTAGAAAAACCTGCTGAAGTGAAAAATTTATGTATTAATTTAATATTTTTTGCACTATACCCAGTTTCTTCTTTTAGTTCTCTTTCAGCACATTCTTTTGGACTTTCATTTTTTTCTAGTTTACCAGCTGGAATTTCGAAAATTGGCTTTTCTATAGGCTTTCTAAATTGCTTAACTAGTACAATTTTGTTATCATCTGTAATTGCAACTATTCCTACTGCTCCACCAACTTCTACTAACTCCCTTTTTTGATATCCTTGCCCTGGAATTTCAACAGTATCAACCTTTAAAGTAATTACTTTACCTGTATAAACCCTATCACTACTAATAGTTTTTTCTTCTAATACCATCTTAAACCTCCATTAAGTAATATGCTACTGTACTTGCAGCTTTAAAAAATGCCTCATCTTGTTCATAATTTCTTCCCATACTTTTTACTTTTAGATTAAAATAGTCTAAATCCTCTTTCGTTTTATTATTATCTATATAAATTATATTATGCTTTTTATCTAAACCATTTGAACTTACTTGTTCTTTTATAAAACTTAATTTTTCATCATCATATATGGTTATTGGTATATCTACATTTACATTTACAATTTCTTTAAATACAGTCATACTATGATGTGAAATACCTTGATGCCTTTCTCTTTTATCAGCAAAACTAATTCTTGGAATCGCTATTGCTCTTCCTCCAAGTTTTTTTACCGCATCAAGAATTGGACCTTGTTCAATTCCTGTAAATCCATATTTTGTTCCTGTACCAGCAATTCCTGGTCCCATACTTACAAATACTACATCTGCTTTTAATATTTCTTTTGCTGTAATTAGTGCAGTGTATATATTTATACATTCATAATCTCCACCAAATGCATTGCCTATTGTTATGGTACTGTCTATTAATTTTTTTGCTTTCAAAGTATCCACATTTTTACTTAAATAAATTGGAAGAGATGCCCCATCAGTCATTATATATACTAACTTTTTATTGGGATTACTTCTTTTAAATGAAGCTGCAAATGGCGTTAACATACTGTGAAGAGTTCCTACCACAACAGAAAGACCTTCTAATCCTTTAAAGTTTTCAAATGCATCATGATAAATACTTTCTTGTTCTTCAATAGAATCAACTTTTATTTGAAAAGGTGTATACCTAAGTTTCATTATATGTCCACCTTCAGTTAAAGTAGATTCTAAGTTATTTAAATTAGTTATTACAAAATGGTATCCACCTGTACCTAAACTCAATTCTACTGCCGTTGTATTTAAAACTACTTCATCTCCTATACTTACGCTTCCAGATAGTTTTGGATAATTATATGCCCTTTGCACTTCCCCATTTATATTCACTCTTATATCATCAAGAGTTTCAGTTTGGCTTACTATTGACTCAACAATCCCCACTCTTTTGCTTATCATAATGCTACCTTCCCAATTTATCTATAAAATTTAATAATTTATTTTTTTCTATTATCTTAGTTAATGAGTATTTCTCAGTGAATATATGCATAATAACTACGAATATTAACCATCCTAATCTAACATTAAATGAATATCCAAAAGCAATCATGATTCCAATAGATATTCCAAGAACATTTGAACCAGTATCTCCCATCATTGCTCTTGCTTTTAAATCATAATTAAAATATGCAAGTACATTTGGTACTATAAGTAATGGAAGCACTTGAACAAAACCTGTCAATGTTAAAAATATAATCACCATTATAAATAAGTATACTTTTATTGCCCTCCCTGGTCTTAAATCCAAGAGATTCATTAAATTAGTCGATAGAGCTATTATTAGTGTGTTTATTATTATGTCAATTATGTCTTTTGATATAGCAACAGAAACTATAAGTCCTACAAATCCACCAAATAATGCTTTAAAACCACCAGTTGTAAGACTTCCTTTAAATAGACTTTTAAAATGTCCCTTTAAACCACTTACATCTCTATTTCCAATAATATCGTCTAGTATCCCTGCAAAAAACATGGATATCATACCAAACATAAACATAAATATATATGCTAAATCCCTAAATTCTGTAGTAAAGAGAGCAAGTATTATTCCGTTAATTACAACCATCGGCAAAAACACAATACCCATACTTACTGGTATCATATCTTTTTTATAGTTTGGCCTAAGTACATTTCCATTTATCAATAGATTTTTAAATAGTGGTATTACAGCATAGGTTCCAAATAATCCTGTTAATAGTAAAATGGTATAAAGTATATAATCTTTCACTAAGATATTACCTCCATTCTTTCTTTTTTTGTCCTAAAACCTTTTTTATGTGATAATACTGTTTTCCTCTATGAATAAATCCTTTTAAATTTCTTCCTGTTTCATTGTGAGTCATATTCACTAATACTTCTTTAATTTTAAATCCATACTTTAATATATCAATAGTCATACCAACTTCTACTCCATATCCAAAAGGTATTTCATCAAATTTTTCTAAAACTTCTCTTTTAAATATTCTTTGACCTGATAAAGTTGCGTCTAACTCAACACCTGTCATCTCAAAAACAGAATTTTTAGCTAAACCTTTTACAAATCCCAATCCTCCTTTTTTCTTTGCAGGAGGAAACTTAGCTATAGTAACATCAGCATCACCATTTAATATAGGCACTATTAATTTCTCAACTTCTTTAGCAGAACTTCCTAAATCTCCATCTAAAAATCCTATAATGTCTGCATTTTTCATCGCTAACTTAATACCATAATTTAAAGCATATCCTTTACCTCTATTTTTATCTAACTTAAAAAATTTAATCTTTTCATTTTCTAGTTCAGATACAACTTTAGCAGTATTATCAATTGAACCATCATCAACGACTATTATTTCGTTTATTTGTTTAATATCCACTATACTATCTAACGTATATTTTATTCTACTTTCCTCATTATAAGCTGGTATTATTATACTTATATAAGAATTCATTTCTTCTCTCCTTAAAATTATTTCTATTTAATAGATGGCAACAATGAAGTTGCAGTATCTAATCTACCAAAATTGCCAACTATATTTCCTTGTTGTAAAAGAATAGCTAGAGATATACTTCCTATTCCTTCATCAATATTATCTATAGTTGCAACCTTGTTTTTAGAATATAGTTCTACATAAGAAGTTTTAACTCCTGTATTTTGAACTTCTACTAAATATTTATTTTCTGATTTAAGTTTTGAAACTACAAACTTTTCTATCTTTTCAAACTGTTTTGTACTATCTTTTGCATCATTTCCACCAGCTATTACAACAGAATCATATTTTAGATATGTATTACCAAGAGAGTTAAATTTTATTACATCTAGTTCTTGAAGATATGTCAGAATATCACTTGCATCTTCCTTTTTAAGGGTATCCATTATATAATTAACAGCATCACTTGAATTTTTTATATCTGCACCCAATTTAGTTGATATTTCTTTTAACTTTTCTGGACTTGTTATATTTTCTTTTAATACTATATTGAATGCAATATTTCCATTAGATTTATTTATTATGTCTTCTATATTCTTTGTATAATCGTCATTTTCATTAGCTGATATTATTCCTACATTTTTACCATTTAATGAACCGGCTAAAATCTTATCTACATTTTTATTTATAAAATTAACCGCCTCTTCATAATCTTTATTTACATTTGCTAGGTCACCATCAAGTTTATCGTTTTTTTCTTTTAAAATATTAAACTTATCATCTAAATCATTTATTATATTTGCTTGTTGTTCACTTAATTGTTGATTATTATTTAAGTTAAATCCTACTAACATGCCTATACCCAAAGCTATAAATATAGCACCTATAGTGACTATATAATATTTCATATTAATATGCATATTTATCCTCCTAAAATTTACATCTGTAATAATACTCTAAACTTTAATTGCATTAGTTGTATAAATTGTTGAACTCCTGGTGACAACGATGCTACTACCAACACAGGAAATAAAGCTGTTGCTATTAATGCCCATATGTACTTTATTTTTAACTTACTTCTATATAACAGATTAACTCCTTTAGCATCTATAAGCTTTGAGCCTATTTTAAGCCTAACTAAAAAGGTACTTGCCATACCTTTTCTTCCCTTTTCAAGGAAATCAATCATATTTGAATGTGTACCAACTGCTACTATTAACTCTGCTTTATACTCATAAGCAATAAGCATAGCTATATCTTCACTAGTTCCTGGTGCAGGAAATACAATTGCATCTAAACCTAACTCCTGAACTCTCTTAAGACCTGGTGCCCTTCCATCTGTATAAGCATGTACTACTATTTCGCTAGCCTTCTTTAAAGCATCGTCACTTACACTATCCATATCTCCTACGATTACATCTGGAGTATATCCAAACTCAATTAAAGCATCTGCTCCTCCGTCAACACCAACCAAGACTGGCTTTACCTCTTCTATATAAGAAAGCATAGTACTTAAATCTTCTTTATAGTCCTGACCTCTTACAACTATCAATACATGTTTATTAGCATAATTAGTTTTCACTTTTGGGATTTCTACTTCTCCAAGTATAAATCCTTTTTCTTTTTTAGCATAATCTATAGTATTATCTATAAATCTGTCCAATTCTACAGCTAAATTTTCATAAGCAGCCTTTATTTGGTGTGAAACTTCATACTTGTCTAAAACTTCGCCTGCACCTAAAAATTTTCCTTCTCTATATATCTTTCCATCTACAACTTCTATAGTTTCCCCTTCTTTTAATTCTTCAAATAATTCTTCTCCAATATTATCAATTATTAGTATATTATTTTCAGTTAATATTCCTGGACCTTTATTGGGATACCTACCACTTATAGAAGGAGCCGCATTTATGACAAGTTTTATTTTAGCTTCTACTAAAGAGTTTGCAGCAACTTCATCTATATCGATATGATTTATAACTGCTATTTCCCCACTTTCAACTCTTTTAGCAAGTTTTTTGGTTTTTCGATCTACTTTTATAGGGGCCTCGACTCTCATTTTTAAACCTCCACTATCATTATTAAAATCACATTATATTATAGCATTACTTAACAATAAAATAAATGTTTTAAGTTTGTTTTGCATCTTTGGCATTTATAATACTATATTCTATTATTTTTTTATTTAATACATTCAACAATATTCTTTAAAATATAAAGTTTATTATATTTTATTCAACATTCATTTTTAAAAAATAAACTCCTTCCATTTTGCAACTTATAAAGACATATACTATAAGCATAGTATAAATAAATTTATTATATTAATATATTGAATGAATAATAAAGAAAAAATAAAGAAAAAATTTTATACTTATTAAAATAGCGAAACAGCATAACCCTACTGGTTATACCATTTCGCTACTTGTAATACATATTTATCGCCAATGCCTTAATTAAAAAGCCTTACTTTTTGTGTCTATTTATTTAACCATACTATGCTCTAGTCTTAATTTGTCAGCAATCATTGCTATAAATTCTGAGTTAGTTGGTTTTCCTTTAGTATTGTGTACTGTATATCCAAATAGTTGATTTATTGTGTCAACTTTTCCTCTACTCCATGCAACCTCTATCGCATGTCTGATTGCTCTTTCAACTCTACTTGGTGTTGTATTGAATTTTTTAGCTATACTTGGATATAACTCCTTTGTTACTGCACCTAAAAGCTCAACATTATCAATAACCATTTTAATCGCTTCTCTTAAATATAAATACCCTTTTATATGAGCTGGTACTCCTATTTCATGTATTATATTTGTGATTTCTGTTTCTATATTTCCTACATTCTTAACGAAATCACTTCTAGTCATTTGAGTTTCTTGAACTGGTCTAGGCTTTGGCTCAACTTGAGCAACTCTATTAGAAACCAATTCTCTAATTCTGTTTATAAACACAACAAAATCAAACGGCTTTACTATGTAGTAATCTGCTCCTAGATTTATTGCGCTTTGAGTTATCTTATCCTGACCTACTGCTGATAGTACTATTATTTTTGGCATTTTAGGTATATCCATAGTATTCAATTTTTCAATTACACCTAATCCATCTAGATGTGGCATTATTACGTCTAATATTAATAAGTCCGGTTGTGTCTTTTTTACTAAGTCTAATGCTTCAATTCCATCCTTAGCTATGCCTAATATATCGATATCATCCTCATTAGACAAATACTCTTTTAATACCTGACAAAAATCCTTATTGTCATCTGCTAAAACTATTTTGATTTTTTCCACTAAAAATCCCCCCATTAAAAAACATCTTCTTATTACAGAAAACTAAACTTTTTACACAATTGCTCTTAATTATCTACTCTAATGCATATTCGACACTTCAAAATTATATTCCTTCTAGATAATTGATAAAATAATAAAATTTTTTAATGCCTCACCTACAATTTTATCATTTCATCTATAAAAATACCATATCCTTTTTTCGGATTATCTCTAAAAACATGAGTTATTGCACCAATAATTTTATTATTTTGTATTATTGGGGCTCCACTCATCCCCTGTACAATACCTCCTGTGTATTCCAATAACTTATCATCTACTACTTTTATTACCATATCTCTATAATTTCCTTTATCATATACTATACTTTCTATTTTTATATCATAGCTTGTTATATTCTTATTTTTATCTTCAAAAAGAATTACTGCATCTCCTATTTTTACATCTTGTGGTCTTCCAACTTCTATCAATTGCATTTCTTTATTTGCCAAATCAAATTCTTTGTTCTGTTTATTTGTAATATTACCACTTATACCTAACTCTGAATTATTCGAGAAATTACCCATTAAATTGCTATCATTAAAGTCGCCTTTTATTTTACCGATTTTTTCATTACTAGCCTTTACTATTTTTAGCTTTTCTGGCTTATATATATATCCTTGTTTTATTTTTAATAGTTCATTAGTATCCGAATCTTTTATGGCATGACCAATTGCTTTGAACTTTTCCATACTAGGGTCATAGAAAGTCATAGTTCCAATTCCAGATATTTTATCTCTTACCCAAAGACCAAGCTTATATTTACCATTTTCTCTTTTAGTTTCTATTATTTCTGTCTTATACTTATTCTTTCTCTCAAAAGTCACTTCAACTTTACTTTTTTTAGCCTTGTTCAAAATTTCTGATACATCTTGACTGTTTTTTATCCTTTTATTATCTATTTTTACTATATTATCACCAATTTGTATGCCTCCAATATAATCTACATCTTCTTCCTCAAATCCTAAGACCAATACACCATCCGTATTGGCTTTTACTCCAATTATATTTCCAAGTGGATATACGAATTTTTTATCATGATTCTTAATTGTAAAAGCTTCTATTGGAGTTTCTTTATTTATATTATAATTCTTATTTTGAAAAATTATAACCATCATAAAAATCGATACAGCTCCTAATATTATCCAAATATTTTTGAAATTTTTATTTGCTTTGTTCATATATTCATCTACTCCTATGCTGTATTATTATGTATTTATAATTCCTTTTTCCAGAAAATTTATTCATTTAAAAACCTTGCTGAGTATCTTACTAAGTGATTTTTAATATATAATATGATAGTATTATATTGTAACAAAAAGTTTGAAGGGCGGTAATATCTTGAAATTAAATGTAAGAATTGCAGACATAAATAATTGGCATGATTTAGTTAATTTGTCTGTAGATAAAAGTCAATTAGATTATATAGAAAGCAATGCACTTTCTATTGCTGAATCTAAATTTATAACAGCTTGGATACCTGTGGGAATATATGATGAAAATTCATTGATAGGATTCGCTATGTATGGTCGCTTAGAAGATGATAGAGTTTGGCTTGATAGATTCATGATTGATTCAAAGTATCAAGGCAGAGGATACGGAAAAGCGTCCTTAGATTATCTTATAAATCTTCTTAAAAAAGAATATAACTGTGATGAATTATATCTTAGTATATTTGATAACAATAAAACGGCTATCAAGCTTTATAAAGATTTTGGATTTGAGTTTAATGGAGAACTTGACTATGGTGGTGAAAAAGTAATGGTATTAAAATCTAATTGATATTAACAAAAATATACATATATCAAGGAGGTGAAGTCGTTATATAAACATATTTATATAATGATGGATAAAATGGCTCAAAATATAACTTTAGAATTTGTTGAAGAAAAAGACTTGGAAAACCTTGAAAATGTAAAAATTTTATTTACTGAATATTCGAATTCTCTAAATATAGACTTATGTTTTCAAGACTTTAACAATGAATTAAAAACACTTCCAGGAAAATACAAAAAACCTTCTGGTTCATTGATATTAGCATTTGTTGATGGAAATTTATCAGGTTGTGTTGCTCTAAAAAAACTTGAAGGCAAAATATGTGAGTTAAAAAGATTATATGTAAGAAATCAATTTAGAGGACTAAAAATAGGAAAACTACTATTAGAAGAAATTATTAAAGAGGCAAAAGAAATTGGATATGCATATATGAGACTAGACACTCTTCCAAGTATGAAAAGTGCTCAAGGACTATATGAAAAACTTGGTTTCTATGATATAGAACCGTATACTTATAATCCGATTGAAGGTGCTAGATATATGGAATTAAAATTATAATTTTTATTTAATAGAGTATAAATAAAAATACTAAGATTTTATTTATACTCTATTTTATTGACTAACTTTATTTGTATATGTATTTATTTTTCTAAATCTTGTAGTCCCATAGTTACCTCTTCAGTTATATCCTTTATGTATTCTACTCCATTACTGTATGTAAGCTTGGCTTTAATATAAACTATATCATCAATATCCCTTTTAGGAAAAGCAGCTTCATAATTTACTTGACTTTCATTTGAATTATTGTTTTTATCATCATCTGAGATTTTAACAGATTTTGCTTTGCATACAGTATCTTTTTTCCCTTCATTTACAATGATATCTACTTTCTTCAATCTGATATTATTATAAACTTTATTTTTTGACTTTTCACTTTCATGATTTAAGAGATTACTATTTTCTATTATTTCAATAAAATATTCTTTATTATCCCTTATTCCAGAATTAAATACAGGTTGTTCAGGCATATAATCAGATGTAGTTAGCTTTTGTACATCTGAGCTTTCAGATATTGTCCCATTTGTAACTACTTTATAGTCATATTCATTGCCTGTCTTTATTTTCATCTCACAAGCATACGATAATTCTCCATGTTTTGTCATTTTAATTTCATTCCATTTATTATTATCTTCTTTATACATGAAAAATACCTTGCCATCTTTACCCAGCTTACTCAATTGAATATCTACCTCAATAATACATTCTTCTTTTTCAAGCTTTTTAACTTTTAAATCGATACTTTTAGTTATATAGCTTTTCGACATTTCTTCATTTATCGTATTACTAATATCTGACTTGGTGTTCATAATTTCTTGTGACAAGTACTCTAATTTATTATTATAGTTTTCTATGTTTTTGTTAATTTCATTCATTGTCAATATCATATACCATAATAAAATAAAAATTACAATTGTAAAAATTAAGTGCATAGTATTTTTTTTATTCAATTTATGCCCCCCTCACTAATACCTTATACATAATATTATACTTAAGCATCTAAAAATTTCAAAGTTACAAATTTATAAACCTTTAAATTTTATGTTTTTAATGTCTACATTAAATAATATAAAATTATTTTGTCATAAAAAATAGATGTAAAGTATTCAGATAGAAAATTCTTTACATCTATATTAGAGCAATCTTTCTTAACTAGCATTTTTTAGCCATTTCAATGATTTCACTTGCATGTTCAATAGTTTTCTCTGTTATATTATTACCTGCTATAAGTCTAGCAATTTCATTTTTTCTTTGAGATTGATTTAGTTTACTAACATTAGTAAATGTCCTATTATTTGAAGTGTCTTTCTCTATACAATAATGAGTATCTGCATTTGCCGCAATTTGAGGTAAGTGAGTTATACATATTATTTGTTTTTTCTTTGCTATATCACTTAATTTCTCACCAACAATTTGTGCTGCTATACCACTTATCCCTGTATCTATTTCATCAAACACTAATGTATCAATATCATCTATATCAGCTAATATTGTCTTAAATGCCAACATAAATCTTGACATCTCACCACCTGATGCAACTTTATATATTGGTTTAATATCTTCTCCTAAGTTAAAAGATATCATAAATTCAATATCATCTACTCCATTTAAAGTAAATTGACCTTCTTCAAAATTAACTTTGAACATTACATTTTTCATGTTTAGACTTTTTAATTCATCAAGAAGTATTTTCTCTAAAGTAGTTGCTACTTCTTTTCTTGCTTTGGTCAATTTATTAGCTTTTATTTTTAAATCTTCTTCTATATTCATAAGTTGACTTTTTAATTGTTCAACTCTTTCATCTCTATTTAGTATCTCATCTAATCTATCTTTTATCTTTTCATAATACTCAAATATATCGTCTATACTATCTCCATATTTTCTTCTTAAATTGTTAATCTCATCAATTCTAAGTTCAATCTGCTCTAGCTCATAAGGCTCAAAGTCTATATTATCTTTGTAATTTCTTATATCACCAGATATATCTTGTAATTCATACATAATTCTTTCTACAGTATCACTATATTCACTCAAAACACTGTCATATTTTGATATGTCATTAAGCTCTTTAGATGCAAGACCTATTAGGTCAATAACATTATACTCACCATTATGTAACTTGCTATAACTTAAATTTAAATTATTATATATCTTTTCACTATTCCTATAAACTTCTCTTTGTTTTAATAAATCTTCATATTCATTTTTGTTTAAATTTGCAACTTCTATTTCATTTATTTGAAATTTTAATAAATCTATTTCTCTTTGAATTTGCATCTCATCTTTATTTTCTGTCAAACAATTTAAAGCTTTTTTTACCTCACTATACTTGTTATACACTTTTTTATAGGCAACTTTAAATTTTTCTAATTCATTTTCTCCAAAAAGGTCTAGAAATTTCAAATGAGTATCTTTATTAAATAAAGCTTGATTTTGATGTTGACCATGTATATCTATAAGTGTTGATGCAATTTCTCTAAGAAGAGATACTTTAACAGTTCTTCCATTTACTCTAGCAGTACTCTTTCCATCTGAATATATCAATCTAGTTATGACTAACAAATTGTCATCTTCTATACTTATATCATTTTCGTCTAGTATTTTTTTTAAATATATATTATCTGACAAAAATACGGCCTCAACAAGTCCCTTGTCTGTTCCTTTTCTTAGAAAAGACCTATCGTATTTATCACCTAGACAAAGTCCAAGTGCATCTATTATTATAGATTTTCCTGAACCAGTTTCACCTGTAAGTATATTTAAATTTTTATCAATACTCAACCTTAGCTCTTCAACTAAAGCACAATTTTTCATATATAATTCGAGGATCAAGTCTAAGCCCCCTTTTAGTCTATTTATCTAAATTATGAGAAGCCTCAACGACTTCTATTATTTTGTTATTGTGTATGTCACTATTAAACTCATAACCTTCATTACCATTTCTCAAATGAATTAAATATTCTATATTTCCTTCAGGACCCTTAATTGGAGAAAAGTCTAATCCTAAAATTTCAAATCCATTTTTAACCGAAAAGTCTGAAATCATTTTTATGACTTCTATATGTGTAGATTTTTCTCTAACTACACCTTTTTTACCTACTTTTTCTCTTCCTGCCTCAAATTGAGGTTTAATTAAAGCAACAATTTCTCCATCATGGCGTACTAACTCCTTAGCTTTTGGAAGTACTAGTTTTAATGATATAAAAGACACATCAATTGATGCAAAATCAGCAAACTGCTTTGTATCTTCTATTGTTACATTTCTTATATTGGTTCTTTCCATACACACAACTCTATCGTCTTGTCTCAATTTCCAAGCAAGTTGACCATAACCAACATCTATAGAAAATACTTTTATTGCTCCGTTTTTGAGCATACAATCTGTAAAACCACCTGTAGATGCACCTATATCCATACATACCTTTCCATCAATAGTTAAATCAAAGTTTTTCATTGCTTTTTCAAGCTTTAAACCACCCCTACTTACATATGGTATTGGATTTCCTTTTACTTCTATATTACAGTCCTCTTTTACTTCTGTGCCAGCCTTATCACACCTTTGATTATCAACAAAAATTAGACCAGCCATTATTGCTTTTTTAGCTCTTTCTCTACTTTCAAAATGACCTTGTTCTACTAACAATAAATCTATTCTCTTTTTCATAAAATTACCTTTCTGTTAAAAGCTACTTTAATAATAACTAAAGTAGCTTTAAGTAACACACTTGATATTTATTCTAATTGATAAATTTTATATTTCATCTCAGTCTTAATTTATAATATTTTCATTAGCTTTTTATTCAATAACTAACTTTCTTATTTTATCAGCAATACTCTCTGAGGATAATCCTACAAAATCATATAACTCATCTGCATTACCATGTTTTATAAATTCTTCTGGTATTGCTATATTAAGTATATTTATCTTATACTCATTATCTATAATAAACTTGTTTATTCTACTTCCAAACCCTCCAGTTACAACGTTGTCTTCTATTGTAACTACATTTTTGTGAGTCTTTAATAAAACATTCAACATATCTTCATCCATTGGCTTTAAGAATCTAGCATTAACTATTGTTGGATTTATTCCTTCTTTCAATAATATTTCTTTAGCACCCAAAGCATGTTTTACCATACTTCCAATAGAAAGTATAACTGTATCTTGTCCATCATCTAATACTTCATACTTTCCTAATACAAGTTCTTTATATTCTCCCTTGTCCAAGTAATAGCTATTTCCTCTTGGATATCTAATTGCTAATGGATAGTCTAATTTTAATGATAAATCCATCATAAGTTCCATCTCTCTTGTATCTTTTGGTGCCATTACTACAATATTTGGAATAGAATTCAAGTAACTTAAATCAAACATACCATGATGAGTTTCTCCATCATTTCCAACTAACCCAGCTCTATCTATAAGAAAAGTAACAGGCTTTTTAGTTATACATACATCATGAATAATTTGGTCATATGCTCTTTGCAAAAACGATGAATATACAGCAAAGTAAGGTTTCATGCCATTTTTTGCAAGTCCTGCTGCAAACCCTGTTGCATGTTGTTCAGCTATACCAACATCATAATATCTTTTTGGATATGCACTTTCAAATAAATTTAACCCAGTACCAGATGGCATCGCAGCTGTTATTGCTACTATATCTTCATTATCGCTAGCCATATCAACCAGTTTTTCTCCAACACTAGCTGACATAGACTTAACTTTTGAAGATGTAACACCTGTCTTTATATCAAATTTTGATACTCCATGATATTTATCAGGTTGCTCCTCCGCAAATCTGTACCCTTTTCCTTTTCTCGTAATTACGTGCAAAAGTACAGGCCCTTTTTTGTGTTTAGCCTTCCTCAATATATCTATTAATTCTTTAGTATTATGACCATCTATAGGACCATAATATTTTATACCTAATGAATCAAAAAATGAACAATCTTGAGGAGAAAAACTATACATCAACTTGTCTTTAAATCTATGTGCAGTTTTAGATAAAATTTCGCCTGTTGATGTAACGTTTAAAATTTTATCAACTTCATCTGTCATTTTTTCAACTGTTGAATTTCTTATAATACTTGACAGATATTTAGACATTCCACCAACATTTTTATCTATGGACATCTCATTATCATTAAGGATTACTATCATATTAGTATTGATATATCCCAATTGATTTAAAGCTTCAAGTGCCATACCTCCAGTTATAGAACCATCTCCAATCACAGATATAACACTGTAATTTTCTTTTTTTATATCTCTAGCACAGGCAATACCTGTAGCTACAGAAATAGATGTACTGCTATGTCCTGTGTCAAAAATATCATGAGGACTTTCACTCTCCTTTGGAAAACCACTTAGTCCATTAAATTGTCTCAAAGATATAAAACAATCTTTTCTTCCAGTAACTATTTTATGAACATAAGATTGATGTCCTACATCCCATACGATTTTATCTTTAGGACTGTCAAACACTTTATGAAGAGCTAATGTTAACTCAACTACTCCTAAATTAGAAGCTAAGTGTCCACCTGTCTTAGAAACAGATTTTACTAAAAATTTTCTTATATCTTTTGCAAGTAAATCCATTTCTTCTATGCTCATATTTTTTATATCCTTTGGAGAATTTACTTTATCTAAATATTTATACATATTATCCTCACCTTTGTTTTGTAAATTTTAAATTTACATCAATATTAAAGCTGTTACTATTCCGAGTAAAGCTCCAAACCAAACTTCTAGTGGTGTGTGACCTATTAATTCTTTTAATTTCTTCTGCTCTATATGCTTTCCATGCTGTATATCTGCTACTATTTGATTTAATATAATAGCTTGTTTACCTACAGCCCGTCTAACACCTGCTGCATCATACATTATAATCAAGGCAAGCACAGTAATTATAGCAAAATCAGTAGAATTAAACCCTTTTTCAATACCTACCACTGTAGCTAAACTTGTAACAAAAGAACTATGGGAACTAGGCATACCTCCTGAAATAAGTATTCTTGATAACTCAATTCTTTTTTCCTTACCAGTAAATATTTTTATAAATTGTGCCAAGAAACAAGCAATCAGACTTATTCCCAAAGCCCCATTGTTAAAAATCTCCGAAAAAAAGTCCATTTTTCCCTCCTCGATTTTAGCTGTATATTTTAGTATTCCCTATCTATTATATATTCAGCCAATCCCTTTAAAAAATCTACATCGTCAGATAATTTTTCTATACTTTTCTTTGCTTCATCAATCAAATTATATGCAATTTCTTTAGATTTATCTAAACCTAAAAGTGATGGGTACGTTGACTTGTGATTTTCTATATCACTTCCAACTTTTTTTCCTAACTTCGCTTCATCTCCCACTATATCTAGTATATCATCTACTATCTGGAATGATAATCCGATATTTTTTGCATATTTAGTTATTTCTTCCATCTGTTCTGAATTTGCTCCACCTATAATAGCTCCTGCTCTCATACAGCCAACCATCATTGCAGCAGTTTTATTCATATGTATATAATCTAATTTTTCTTTTTCAATTTGTTTATTTTCACTTTCTACATCTACTACCTGACCGCCTATCATTCCATATATACCAGCACCTTTAGCAATTTCATTTATAGCTTTTAAGTATTTTTCTGGATTTTCTTTATTGATTGAACCTGAAAGCATAACTTCAAAAGCATAATTTAGTAGAGCATCCCCTGCTAAAATACCCATAGCTTCTCCGTATACTTTATGATTTGTTGGTCTTCCTCTTCTTAAATCATCATTGTCAAGAGCTGGTAAATCATCATGTATTAGTGAATATGTATGTATCATTTCAATTGCCACAGCAAAAGGAATAGCTTCTTCTTCATTACCTCCAACTATTTTACAAGCTTCTAATGTAAGTATTGGTCTTAATCTCTTACCTCCAGCACTTAAACTGTAGTTCATAGCTTCAATAACAGTTTTTTGATATCCTTCTTCTTTAGGCATATATTCTTTAAGTACATTTTCTATAAAACTTGCTTTTTCTTTCAGACATTGTTTAAATTCCAATTTTACTCCTCCTCGATTTTAAAATCTTCTTCTATTCCTAATTGATTAAATTTACTTATTTTCAATTTAGCATCATCTAAAAGCTTATTACAATGTTTATAAAGGCTTATACCTTCTTCATACAAGCTCAAAGATTCATCTAAGCTAGCATTTTTAGATTCTAACTCGTTTAAAATACTCTCCAATCTTTTATAAGCTTCTTCATAGGTTAAATTCATACTATACCTCTTTATTTTCAATTTTATCTATCATACATTCTAAATTTCCATCTTTTAATACTATATCTATCATATCTTTTGTTTTTAATCCATTTATACTGTTTATTACTTTTCCATCTTTCTGGGCTATACTATAACCTCTATCCATAGTAGCTAGTGGACTTAAATTATGAAGTAAAGCTCCAATCTTTATTAGTTTCTCTTCTTCCAATTTCAAATTATTTTCTATTCCAAAAATTATTTTATCATATATTTTATCTAATTGTATAACTTTATCTTTTATTGTATAAGAATCTAAATAGTTATTTATCTTGTTAAACGCTGACTCTAGCTTGTATTGGTCTAGTTCAATTTGATTTGTAAGAGACTTACTCATTCTACTTTTTATATTTCCAAGCTTGTAATTTATATCATCTAATGATGGAGTAGCAATCTCTGCTGCTGCTGATGGTGTTGGTGCTCTCATATCAGCTACAAAATCACAAATAGTAAAATCAGTTTCATGCCCAACTGCTGATATTATTGGAATCTGAGAATTAAAAACCTCTCTTGCTACCATTTCATCATTAAAAGACCAAAGCTCTTCTATTGACCCACCACCTCTACCAATTATAAGTGTATCAACATTCTTCATATGATTAAAAAATCTAATTGCTTCACATATTTCTTCTGCTGATTTATCTCCTTGAACTGTTACTGGATAAAGCTTTATATTAATTTTAGGGTATCTTCTTTTTATAACATTTATTATATCTCTTATAACAGCACCTGTTGGAGATGTTATAACTCCAATTGATTTTGGCATTTTAGGTATAGGTATCTTGTATTTTGAGTCAAATAGCCCTTCTTTATTAAGTTTTTCTTTTAATCTATTGAATTCTATGTGTAAATTTCCTATTCCCTCTATTTCAATTTGGTTAATGTATAATTGATACGCACCATCTCTCTCATAGACTGATATATATCCACTAGCTATAACTTTCACACCATTGTCCAATTTTAGATTACGATTAAAATTGCTTTTAAAAATTACACAGTTTAACTTTGATGATTCATCTTTAAGTGATAAATACACATTCCCACTACTATGAACCTTAAAATTAGAAATTTCTCCCTTAACCTTAAGATTAGAAAGTATTGGGTCGTTTATTAAAATTCTTTTAATATATGAATTTGCTTCACTTATATCTAAAGCTCTTAGTTTCATACTCTTTCTCCTAAAAAGTTATTCAATCCTATTATAGCACACCCAACAGCATTATCAGTTGAATATTGTGGCTCTGTAAAATGAGCTTCTATATGTTTTTTTCTTAATTTTAGACTTAATTCTTTGAGAATATACTTACTTGCAGAAACTCCACCTGCAAAAACTACTTCATTTATATTATAAGTTTCACATAAATACACTAAAGATTTAAACATATTTCTAACTACTGAATCTAATACTAATTTAGATACATATTCTTTTTGATTGGTATTATCTCTATTATCCTCTATAATCTTATTTACCTGATTTTCTAATCCAGATAAATTCATATATCCATCTCTCACAGAAGTTTTTAGACCACTTTCTATTTTAAGATTACAATTTAAAGCATTTTCATCTAAATATTTTCCTGAAGGAAATTTATATCCTAACTTAACTCCTACTCTATCTATAAGTTGACCAAAACTAATATCTTTACTTCCTCCAATTATATCTATATTATATCCAAAATTATTGCATAACTTACTTTTATCATCTTTTTTATTACTTATTTTGGTAATTGCATCTAAGTTATTATCCCATATATTATAATTACTATCCAATTTGCTTATTAAAAGTATCTCTGTAGTGCCACCAGACATGTGAACAGAAATAAATCTATTATTATTTTTTAATTTACTATTTAATAAACTTGCTTCAATGTGATTTTCTTGATGAGTAGTCTCATAAAATCTACAACCATACATGCTTGATAATAACTTTCCAAAATTATATCCTACATTAAATACAGGCATATATGAGTTTTCAACTGGTCTAGGTCTTATAGATGAACAGACACCTTCTACATTAAACTTACCTTTAAATGATTTTATTCTATCACTGAGAAGCCCTAAATTATTTACATGCTGGAATACAGCTTCACTCTGTCTTAGACCTTTGGTATTTTCTTTTACTTCCAACATTATTTTTTCATTAAAGATAACTTTCTTATCTAAAGAGATAGCTGCTATAGAAGTAGTATAGCAGCTAGTATCAATTCCAATTATTATATTATTTCCCGATTTCATCAACAACACTTCCCAATATACCATTTATAAACTTAGGAGACTTATCATCACAATATATCTTTGCAAGTTCTACAGCTTCATTTATTGATACTTTATTAGGAGTATCCAAATAAGCTATTTCACATACAGATAATCTAAGTATAGACACATCTACCTTTGGCATTCTATCTACTGTCCAGTTTTTAGCATGCTTATTTATTAACTCATCTATCTTATCATGATTTTCTTTTAGTTCTTTGCATACTCTGTTTATATACTTTCTGTCTATAACATCTTCAAGCTTAATATCTTCTAATTTTAAATTTGCATTATTTGAATACTGAAGTGCAAGTTCTTCATATCTATTTATAATATGCTCCGAATTATCTTTTAAAAAAGTATCTACTTTATCTTCTAAAGCCTCAAAATCTTCTTTATTAATATTTATCTGGTATATAAGTTTCATTATATATTCTCTTGTTGTACTCTTTTGTGCCCTATCTTTTTTCATCAATCAAAATTCTCCTTTAAGTTTAATTATCTATATAAAAATCAAATGCCAACAAAAAACCCTCTGACTTTTCAGAGGGCTAATATTAATTTTTCTTAGTTGCTTTTGCTTCTTCTTTATCAACTTTATCTTTCTTAAAGCTGATTCCTTGAATGTGTATATTTACTTGAGAAACCTTCAGTCCTGTCATTGTCTCAACAGTATTTTTTACATTTTCTTGAACTTTAAAAGCCGTATCTGGTATTGACATTCCATATTTTATCATAACCATTACATCTAAATTAACATCCTCTTCTTCTATTTGTATTTTTACTCCATTATTTTTTAACAACTTATCTGTTAATGTTGCTGTAGTTTCTATGCCTTCAACTTCTAATGCTGCTAAACCAGCTATTGTAGCTATTACATCATTAGATATTTTTACTTGTCCAAACTTATTATCTTCCATATTAAAACTTACCTCCTGATTTTAAGGAACTATTTTTATAAGTATAATAATACCAAATACAAGTCTACTTTGCAAGAAAATAACCTCAGTTAATTCTGAGGTTTATTTTTTACTTTTTATTATTATTTGTAAGTTTAATATTTTCATACTTTACATTCGCTTGTTCTGCAACTAAGTCAAATATTTTTGCTGCATCTTTCTTATCTAATTTAGCTTCATTTACTACTACATTAACTTTGCTATCACTTATATAAACTAATGCTTCTTCATATCCTTTTGTACTCAAGAGATTTTCTATTTGAAGTTCTTTTTCTTGAATTTTAACTATATTTAATTTCATATTAGAAGCTTCTTTTCTAGATTCTTCTGTTGTAGATGGATTATTTATCATTTCATTTAAATCTTGAACTAATTCATTTCTTTGCTTTTCTCTATTCATTTTCATATCCAAAATATAAGATGCTTTTTTCATATTTTTCTCAGATGATAGTTGAGCTTTTATTTCTTTGCTTGTTTCAGTTGCCTTTTCTTTTATTTTACTAGTTTTACTATCGACTATGTCAATATCAGCACTTTCCTTTCCATCCTGTTTATTTACATTACTAGAATCCTCTGTTTTACTACTATCACTATCATCAGTATTTTTCTGTAATTGTGCTTCTTCATATGCCTTAAACTCTTTTGATGTTTCTAATAAAGACTTCTTACTCAATTGATAATTCACTGTTCCTACTACAACTAACATTGCAGTTAAAGTTATTATTACAAATCCTCTTCCCTTATAATTAAACTTCATTCATTTATCCCCCCGGTTATATGTATTTATTTAGAATATATTTCTACTTGATGTCCAGCTACTTGTAATGATGTTTGTACTGCACTATAAAGTGTTTCTTTCACACTTGGGTCATTAGCTCCACTTGCTACTACTATCACTCCCTTTATCTTTGGCTCTGTAGTTTTTATAACTACAGGGTCACTTGAATTTGAAGTTATCATTGTTTTATTTTCACTAGAAGTCGTAACTGTTCTTTCTCCTCCTTGTGCATCTTTTTCCTCTGTTGTTTCTGTTGTATTATTTGAATTAAAAGCAGGTTGTATTTCTTCACTTGATTCAAATGTAACCATTACATCAACATCCCCTGCTCCATCAATTTTAGATAGTATTGTTGTTAGTTTTGATTCTAAATCATCTTTTTCCTGTTCTTTAGTAACTTGTTTTTCAGTACTTTTGTTAGCTTCTGTTTTTTCAGCTTCTTTATTGTTTTTGCTACTCGGAAAACAAGATAATAATACTAATGACACCACACATATTCCAGCTATAGTTATTAGTGAATATACCTTTCTCTTATCTTTGTCATTCAAGTTTTTCAACATTCTCCCAACTCCTATTTATCAATTTGTATATCTTCTATAGAAACATCAAGCACCTTTATTAAGTCATTTTTTAATTTTTTTTCATTTAGGTTCAGTCCATATTCTGTACCTTTTTTAAAGACTTGTTTAGAATTTTCTTTGTCATTAGAGTTTATGTTTTCTCCATTATTTTTAGTACTATTATTTTTATTTTCTTCATCAATACTGCCATCACTTTTTGTACTATCATTTTTTTCTTTTATTCTTATATTATTTATATTTGCTCCATTAAGCTCTATATCTTCTAAATCATAACCATATTCGTCAAGTTTTAATTTAAGCACTTCTTTTAAACCGTCCTCATATCCCTTAGATAAGCTATTGTTCCCAGTTTCTTTTGCTAAAGCATTTGTACTATCTACATATTGTTTGTTGTAGTTGCCCATAGACTTCAAGATTCTATCTTCTAAGCTCATATCTTTTGAAAAAAATCCTACTAATGGAGTTATTACAATAAATACAAACATAAAGTTTAAAACTAAGTTGACATAAGGTTTTATCTTAGAACTCGGTAAAATCATATCTACTATATTTACTATAAATGCTCCTATTAAAACACTAACAATCCATGCCTTTATGCCCTCTAACATAGCACCCTCCTCTCTACAAACTTTCGATTCAATGTAATCATTTTTTATTGATATATTATCCTTGACTTACGACACTTATCGAGGTCAAGATAGCTACAGTTACAAAGAACATTACTGTTATGGCAATTACTGATGCTAGCATTATTATCATTAAATTTGCAACTTCATTTAAAAAATTAGATATTCCATCTTCTCCTACTGGTTCTACAATTATTGAGGCTAATTTGTATACTACTATAACGGATAAAATTTTTATAACTGGAAGTAAACAAATTCCAACAAGTAATATAAGCCCTATTCCTCCAAATATATTTTTTATAAGTTGAGATGAAGATAATAAAATATCCACAGAATCAGATACAAATCCACCAACAACAGGAATAAAATTACCTATAGCAAATTTAGCAGTCTTTACACTGAATTTATCAAAACTAGTTACATACAATCCTTGTATGGATACAAGCCCTAAATAAATAGTAAACATAGCTCCAATAGAAACATAATTTATTTGTTTTACAAAGGAGAAAAATCTCTTTAACCTTATATTTTTTGATAAATTGTTTATTATTAAAATTCCAAACGCAACAGTAATTGATACAAATAAAAAATTTTTAAAAAATACATTTATAAATGTTACTCCTCCTATAAAGATAGGATTCAAAGTAGTAGATGTTATTGGGAATCCAATTAAAAGTAAAAATGTTATCAATATTGGCATTATAACCTGCATGAGACCTACAGTATGGTCTATTGCATCATAGCAAATTTGTAATACATCTTTAAATCCAACAAGTGTGAGTGATACCATTGTGATAAATATTATATATGTTGCTATTTGACTTACAGCACCTGATGAAAAAGAGTTCTCTAGACTTTTTAAAATAGATGATAATAAAGCCAGTACCAAAATTACTGCTACTACCTTTAAACTCGCTTTAAATTCGTCAAACATCAATATCTTCAATCCATCTTTATTGAATAAATCTAAGATATTTTTTTTGCCACTAATTAAATCTTTTACAAACGATTTTAAATTAACATCATTAATAACTATTTCTTTATTTATATAATCTTGAATTTCATTTATATCTAGCTTGTCTAACTGACCATCTATATATTTATCTATACTATTTTTTGTTTCACCATATTCTTTATCTTCACTACTTGGTACTTCGTTAGCAAATATCATAATAGCAAAAATATTTATAAAAAAGAAAGTAAATACAAAACCTATAATCATTGGTAAAAATCTTTTTTTCATAAGCAACCATGCCTCTCTTCACTCTATAAACCTCAATACAACGAATCTCTCTAATATACCTATAGTTATCTTAAGATACATAACTATGGAATTATGTTAACTACCATTTCTACAATGGATAGAAGTATAGGGAAAGACATTGACATAACTATTATTTTTCCTCCAAATTCTAGCTTTGAAGCAATGTTTCCTTCCCCACAATCTTTACAAAGTTGTATTGCAAATTCCATTAAATATGCTATCCCAATTAATTTTATTATTAATGATATATACATGGTTGGGATATTAGCTTTATTAGCTAAATCTTGTATACTATCTACTATAAAGTTCAACTTAAACATAACTGATAATAGTATTATTACTCCAGTTATTATCGCTATGAAGTTTGCTATCTCTGGTCTATCTTTTTTAATTACTAAACAGAGTGTAGTTGAAATGATTGCAATTCCTATTAATTGCATTATTTCCAAATTACTCCCTCCTCTTTAGTAAAGTTGAAACATTGTTCTTACAGTATTAAATAAGTCACTTATTTCTGTTATTACCATACCCAATACGATTATTACACCTGCTAATGTAGTAAGACCTGCCCAGTCTTTTCTATCTGTTTTTTCCAATATCATATTCAATACTGATATTAGAATTCCAACACCTGCAACCTTTAATATCAATGATATCTCCATAATAAACCTCCCCATATTTAAATCAATATAATACATATACCTATGCCTATAAATGTGACTAATTTTTTATACAATACACCTTTTTTGTTTATATCTTCTTTTGTCTCATAGGTCTGTTTTTTCAAATTTTCTATAGATAAATCTATCATTCTTTGTTGTGACTCTATGTCACTTTTACCTAAAGTAAGTATTAAATTTTTTAACTCCTCGATTTCTTTATTACCTAGATAAGTTTCTTTGTTTAAAATATCAAGATTTTCTGATATTATCATTTCCAAAGTTTTGCCTTGTTCATTGTGAAGTTCTTCTGATATTTGAAGAAAAAAATTCCAAAAACAAAACTCTTTATTAGCACCTATCCTCTTAAAAATCTCTTCCAATGTATAAAGTCCAAAAGACAAATCCATCCTTAATATTTCTAAAACTCTTATTAAATCATTCAATTGTTTATGTCTACGAGTATAAGTCTTGTAGATGTGTTCACCTATCAAATAACTACTTCCTATTAAAAGAGCTATAATAATTATCTTAATTTGCAAAATACCATCTCTTTTCTTCTAAATCATAAATTTTTTCAATTGTCCCTGCACCTCTTTTGGCAGAAAGAATTATAACTTTTTTAAATAATTCTTTATCTAGAAGCCTATTTAATTCTTTTCTATTTTGTATATCTTCTATTGAATCTCCATGTACAGTAGTTATTAATCCTATACCTCCATTTAATGCTGTATATAATGCCTTTATTTCTTTTTCGCTTCCAATCTCATCTGTCACAATAACATTTGGTGACATAGACCTTAAAAGCATTGTAATCCCCAAGTCTTTTGGGCAAGTTTCTATTATATCAGTCCTTATTCCAACATCCATTTGTGGAACACCTAGATAAGCACCTGCTATCTCATTACGCTCATCCACTAGAGCCACTTTTAAACCTTTAAATCCATAATCCTCATTTCCATTGCTTAAATTTCTTACTATATCTCTTATTAAAGTTGTTTTTCCACATTGAGGTGGCGATATTATCAAAGTATTATTAATCTGATTTTTTCCATTTATGATATGACTTAAAATCTTGTTTGAACATCCAACGATTTCTCTCGATACTCTTATATTTAAAGATGATATATGCTTTATATTTTTGACTTGTCCATCTTCTACTATTGCTTTCCCAACTAACCCTACTCTATGCCCTCCTCTCAAAGTTATAAATCCTTTTTTTATATCATCCATAAATGAATGTATCGAATATTTACATATTATTTGAAAAGTTTGCTCTACATCTTCTCTTGTCACTACATATGAGTTTTGTTGATTTAAATCGAGTGTCATAGTTTTTTGATTATAAAAATAATCTTTAGAGTTTGCATTTAGTATCAATGGTTTTTGTGAACGTAACCTAATTTCTTCTATATTTAGATTATTATTTGAGATTTTTTCTACCTTTTCTCTTATAGTTGTAGAAAGAGAGTTTATAATTTCATCAGAAAGTTTATTCATTTCTTGTCCTCCTCCTTTGTTTATATAATTCTATTTATAAAGGACAAGGAATATTACCAAAACATATATATTTTTTAAAATAATATTTATCAATAAAAAAAAGTAAACCCATTTATTTAGGATTCACTTATTAAGTAAGCTCTATTAAATTACTATTATTAATCTTTATGGTATATTACTCAATAAAAAAGACACTTCAATTATGAAGTGTCTCTATAATATCTACATTTCTTTTATTAGGCCTTTTTTATAAGCCATTAAAAGTAGTTTTAAATCTTCTATTTCTTCCTGTATTTTTACTCCTTCATCAGTATCTCTTACCATTTTTCTCTTTGCCTTATGCTCTACTACAACAGTTGTCGATAAAATATCGCTTTCATTTGCAATAGCTTCTTCAGCAGAATTAAATGGTTCATGTGATACTAATTGTAGAGTTCTAGAATTATATATCAAAGTATATCCAGCTATACCAGTAGTTTTTTGATACGCTCTAGAAAAACCACCATCTATAACAAGAATTTTACCATTAGCTTTTATTGGACTCTCTCCGTTTTTACTTTCCACAGGAACATGACCATTTATTATATGTGATTCATCAAGTTCTAAATCAAATTCTTCAAATATTCTTTTACAAGCCATCTCATTTTCTCTAAGCTTAAAATATGGGTTCTTATTTTCTTTATGAGTCTCTTTTTCTGCTATAAAGTATCTTTCAAATGTAGTCATATCATCTTTACCAAATAATGAGGAACATTTTCCAGTCCATAAATACCACATAATATCCATACCATATAACTTTTCTTCTGCTTTATCTTTAAAGAAAAAGCCTTCTCTTGCTAGAGATTCCATTTTGTCCATAAGAGCCTTACCTTTATACTCTTTTCCCATTATATTCATAGACATAAAACTTCCATCCTCATTTAATGGTACACATCCATGAATCAGTAAGTTCAAATTCGCCTTTAAATATATACTTCCTTTAGAAAATAAAAATGAAACATGTTTTTGTAGTTTTTCACTACCTCTAAATGAGGATACTAATTTATCAATAACATTTTTTTCTTCTATTGTTAATTTATATGGGTCCTTTTTGTCTATTGTAGGCAAATAAGTATCTTTTAATTTATATGTCTTTCCATTTAAAGTAATTGTACCTTCATCATAGTTTATCATATTAAGCAAAAGTCTATGTTCCATCTCAAATTCAGGTCTTCTCCTTATAACTTCACCTTCAAGTTTAAATTGGATTATACTTATTGCCTTGTGCATCTTAGCCATCAAAGACTTTTCTGTTATTGTTACACTTTGGTCATTAATCTTTGGAATAAATTCTTTACAAGGGTCATCCTTATACATCTCTATAGCAAAAGTAGCTAAAGGTAATAGATTTATTCCATATATGTCTTCTACAATATCTAAATTAGCATATCTAGCTGATATCCTAAGAGCATTTGCTATACAAGTTTTTTCACCTGACGCTGCACCCATCCATAATATATCATGATTTCCCCATTGAATATCTACACAATGATGTTCAATAAGTTTATCGACAATTATATCTGGTCTTGGACCTCTATCATAAATATCTCCTATTACATGCAATCTATCGACAACTAATTTTTGTATAACTGTAGAAATAGCAATTATAAACTCTTTAGCTATACCTATGTTTACTATTGTTTCAACTATACTTTTATAGTACTCTTCTTTATGTTCACTTTTGACATGCTCATGTAAAACTTCTTCTATTATGTATTTAAAATTTTCTGGCAAAAGTTTTCTAACTTTGGACCTAGTATATTTACTAGAAGCATACTTACAAAGTTCTATAAGTCTATAAATATTTATTCTATAAAAATCATCTATATTTTCCTCTTGCTTAATTATTAGGTCTAACTTTTGTTCAGGGTAATATACAAGAGTTGCTAACATCTTTTTTTCGCTGTCCCTTATTGTGTTTGAAAATAATTCTTCTATTTTTCTCTTTATTACACCAGAACCATTTTTTAATACGTGTACGAATGGCTCATATTCCCCATGTACATCTGTTATAAAATGTTCTGTTCCCTTTGGAAGATTTAATATAGCCTCTAAATTTATTATTTCTGTACTTGCTTTTGATATACTTGGATATTGTTTTGATAATAACTTTAAATACTTCAGTTTGCTGTTTAAATAATCATCTGATATTTTACACAGATTTTTCATAATTCGTCCTCCAAAATTATATTAAGTTATATTCTTTTTTAATTATACCATACTTAATATACTTTTTTCGAGATAAAATGTACACTAATTATATTCCTAATAAAAGTGACATTCCTACTAAATCTGTATAAACACCATTATAGTAACATTCTTTCTTTAATATACTCTCTACTTCAAATCCAACCTTTTTGTATAGTCCTATAGCATTATGATTTTCTTCATTAGTTACAAGAGTTATTTTCTTAGTTATTCCATTTGATTTACACCATTCTATAAGGTCTAACATAAGTCTTTTTCCTAATCCAATTCCCCAATATTTTTCTTTTACAACAATCCCTAATACTCCAACATGCTTTCCTTTTGCTTTTTGATTAGAATCAATCGTCGCAATACCAACTATCTCATTATCTATAAATGCAATCAATTTCACTGAATTATCAGACGCTTTTGCTGCCTCTATAGCGTTTTCTTGTTCCTCTAAAGATACTTTATATTCGTCTTTTCCAAATGAGAGAAAATGAGTTTCTCCACCCACTTCATTATAGAAATCTATAATGTTTTGAGCATCTTCTTTTACTCCCTCTCTAATAAGTATGTCCACACCATTTTTTAAAGTTATTGTTGGCATAAATTTACCTCCTAACAAGTTTTTTATCTATAAACATAATACTATTGTTTTTAACCTATTACAATATTTTTCATGTATTAATAACAATATAAGGTTACACTAAAATAAAAAATCAATAATATTTTAATATAACCTTATATATACTTATTTATATTTAATTTTCTGCCAATATCCAACCTTATTTCAATTTGTTTTTATAATGCAATTAAACTATTTTCTTTAATTCTTCACCATAAACTTTTCTATTATAAGACTTCATTATAAAGTATAGTGGTACTCCAATTGCCAATGCTCCTAATCCCATAATTAACTGATGCATAGATGCTTGGAATAATAACCATGTCCCAACACATACCGCAATTAAAGGAATCACTGCTCCAAATGGAGTTTTAAAAGTACCTACTAATTCTGGTCTTTTCTTTCTAAATACTAATACTGATAAAGATGTTGGTATATACTGTATAAATCTAGCAACTGCACTTATTGCCGCTAATTCAGCAAAGCTTCCAGATAAGGCTATTGGTATAGTAATTATCATAGTAGCTATTATTGCTACATATGGTGTCCCTTTTTTGTCTTTTCTTGCAAATATTCTAGGTAACATTTTATCATCAGCCAAAGCTACACAACTTCTTGGATTTACGAAAGCACCACACATACAAATTCCACCCACAGAAACTAATGTCCCAAAAGTTACCAATCCTGCACCCATATTTCCAAAACATATTCTTGCAGCGTCTGCAACCGGTGTAGATGTACTAGATAATGAATCTCCTAGTATACCAACACATACAACTTGATTTAATATGTATATTATTGATGCAATTACTATTACACTTATAATTGCTATTGGTATATTCTTTTTAGGATTCTCCATATCTTCTGCTGCAACTGCTATAGATTCAAATCCTGTAAATGAATAAAACATTAAAAGTGCTGCTGCTCCAAACTCTGTTACTCCAGCTCCTGGAGGTACCATTGTTGAAGTAGTAAAATTAACTCCTTTTATAAAAAATATACCTATTCCTATAAATAATATTAATGGAATCAGTTTACCTACAGTTATAACATTTTGTACAATTTTTGATAAGGATACACCTAATAAGTTTATAATTGTAAGACCAACTATCATAGTTACAATTATAATTTTTTGTATATAAGGGTCACCTGCTGGAGCCCATACTGCTGACAATGATGTAGGGAAACCTACTATTAATGCCCCCCAAGAGATACATCCTATTACCCATTTCATAAGACCTACTTCAAAACCACAAAAATCTCCAAAAGCTTCTTTAGTATATACATAGGCAGCACCATTTTTGTTAAATTTACCTGCTACCTCAGCAAAACAAAATGCCATGGATAAAACCAACAACATATCAAACATATATACAAATATACTTGCTACACCAAATGATTTCATTGCATCTCCTGGTAATAGGAAAACTCCAGCTCCTACAACTGCGTTAATACCTAAAAGTATAATACTTATTAATCCCATTTTATTCTTTTCGTTCATGTTCAATCCCCCCCAAGGTATATTATAAATTTGAACAAATATTTATAAAATATTTAAATAGTTTTTCCATTTTATTACAGTGGTCTACCATCATTTCTGGATGCCACTGTACACCTACTACAAAATTTTCATCCTCTTTCTGAATAGCTTCTATTATACCATCTTTTGAATATGCTATAGCTTTTAATCTTTTTCCAAGCTGATTAACACTTTGATGGTGATAACTATTTGTAAGTAATTGTTTTCCTAAGATTCCTTCTAAAATACTACCTTCTTTAACATCTACTTTATGAGTAGCTACATGTCTTTTTGAAGATTGTGTATGTTTTATATAACTTCCTTCTACAAAATTATTATCTTGATATAAAGTTCCTCCTAAGCTTACATTTAAGATTTGTAAGCCCCTGCATATACCTAATATAGGTTTTTTAAGTTCTAATGCTATACTTATAGCAATTAAATCAAACTCATCAACTTCTGGGTATATAAATGTCGTTTCTTCTCTTGTTTCTTCACCATACAATTGAGGATTGACATCCCATCCCCCAGATATTAAAACTCCATCAACCATCTCAATCTGTTTTTTTATAACTTCTTTATCTGTATTTACTGGAATAATAACTGGACTACCTCCACCTTTTAGTACTGCATTTATATAGTCATTATTTACATATGACCTTTCAAGACCTGGAAACATTCCATTTTCCATTATTATTAAATTTCCTAAAATCCCTATTATTGGTTTCATAATCAAGCTCCTAACTAATCGATTGTTGTATGTATTTATTTTATATTTATATAATTTTCCAATGCTAGAGAAAGTTGGTCTGGACAAGATGTTGGCTTTGTCTTACATTCAATTCCTTTTAATTTTTTAATTACATCTTCTATATTCATACCTTCAACTAATACTTTTAATCCTTTTAAATTTCCATCACATCCACCAATAAAATTTACATTTGTAACTTTATTCTCTTTTACCTCGAATTCAATTTCTGTAGCACAAGTCCCTGTTGTTTTGTATTTCATAATTAAACCTCCTAATTATTTTGTCGTCTTATCCCTATAATTAGCAATATACATGCCAAGATTTATAATTATTTATATTTATTTTTTATCTAGCATTTTCAGTGCTTTTGTAGACTGCAGTTTTTATTGTTTATCTTATATGCAATCTTTTTGAAAATAAAAATAGGTAATGGGTTATTTTATAATAACCTATTACCTATCTAAACCTATTTTTTTAACCTATTAATATTTAATTTAAAACATTTGAAATATATGCTATTCTCTCCACTATAATATAATCTGAATTTTATAAGTATAAAAGTTTACACTTATTTAAATATTTATGTTCAAAATATCTTATTTTAATATCAGTACACTTAAGTCATTTTATTGTAAAGATTTATACCTTCTGGAGTTATTTGACTTCCAAATCTACCAGATTTAGATGATATGTATCCACACTCACTTAAATAAGATAATACCTTTCTAACTTTGCTTTCAGAAATCTCAATCCCTTCATCTGTAAGTCTTTCAATTATAAATCCTCTTCCAACTCCAGAAGCTGATTCTCTTCTTTCATATAGAACTCTTAATATATCCTCAAATTCTTTTTTTGTATAACCAAATCCATCTTCATAATTAGCAACATATTCTGTCTTTATATATGGTGGTAAGTCCTCTTTAAAAACCATATTATCACACATTAGACTTACATAAGAAGCAACATTTTGTAACTCCCTTATATTTCCTGGCCAATTATATTTTTCTAAGATAGTTACAACTTCAGGTGAAAGCCTTATATTATGTTTTAAGAAGAAATTCATAAGTGTTATTATATCTTCTTTTCTATTTTTTAATGACGGTACATCTATTGGCAATACATTCAGTCTATAATATAAATCCTCTCTGAATTTTCCTTCTCTAATCATCTTTGGCAAATTTTTATTTGTTGCTGCTATAACTCTAACATCTATATTTACAACATTATGAGAACCTATAGGCATAACCTGCTTCTCTTGAAGTACTCTGAGTAACTTTGTTTGCAGCAATGGAGGCATATCTCCTATTTCATCTAGAAATATGGTTCCATTGTTTGCAAGTTCAAATAACCCTTTTTTTCCTTCTCTTAAAGCTCCTGTAAAAGAGCCTTTCTCATATCCAAACAACTGACTTTCTAATAGGCTATCTGGAACTGCTGCACAATTAACTGCTATAAATGGTTGATTGCTTCTATTAGAGTCATTATGAATTGATTGGGATAGCAATTCTTTCCCAGTACCACTTTCTCCTATTATTAACACAGAAAGGTCTGATTTAGATATTTTTTTAGCCAATTCTATGCACTTTATCATATTTTTATTTTTAGTTTTTATATCTTTAAATGTATACTTAGCTATTTGTCCTTGTTCTCTCAATTTATTAGTAAGATTTTGTTCTAACTTTTTTATATATGTTATTTCTTGTAAATTATAATATATACCAGCTTTATTCCCCATAGAAAATATATTTTTTTTATTTACATTTATATATTTTTTATTTGTAAATACAACTTCATCAACTATTTCTTTGTCTTCAAGTAAAATATTTAAATCTTTAGATATAACTTCCTCTATGTTTTTACTTTGTGGGTTTTCATTTATACCTAAAATCTTTAAAGCTTCTTTATTAAAAGTATTTATAACACCATCTGCTGAAGTAAATATTATTCCATCTTTTGATAAATTTAATATAACATCTTGTTCCTCCATTTTTAGAAACAATTGTCTATAATTATCTTTGACTCCGTTATCTAGACTTATTAAACGTTCAGAATATGCCATTAAGTTTTTACGTATTTCCTTAACATCAATTCTAAGTCCATTTATTATTTCTATAAAAGTAGATATATCAATATATCTATTCCCAAGGTCTATTACTTTACTTATATAACTTGGTACTTTTTCTTTTACTCCAGGTGTTATAGCTATATCTATATTTTTATAAATTTTTCCTTCAATATATGGAGTAAACTTTAAATTTTTTACTCCTATCTTGTAAAACAAACTTATTGTTTCTAAGGTAGTTTCTTTTGTATCATTTACGACTAATACCTCTGTTCCATTTGGGATTGAAAATAATCCATAGATTTCATTTTCTTTAAGAGTCCTTCTTACTACTATAATCTTACTATCTTGTACTAAATGCTTTCTCATGCTATTTAATCTATCATCAGTCATTACCAATACAAAGTCACCTTGTATTTTATCATCCTCTTTTAAATTGTCTAAATAGTAATGGTTTATATCAATGTAATCACCTAAAACCAAACGTATATTTTCTTCTAAAAAAGATGATAATTTGGTTATTTTATCAGTTACTATAGCTATTGATTGTTTCATACTTATACCTCTTATTTATATAACATATAATTACTTATATACTACTTTATTTCTACCAAGTTGTTTTGCTTTGTATAAATTTTTGTCAGCTTCTTCTAGTACATTCTTACTGTCAGAAATATGAGCTATACCTGCACTTATAGTCACAGTTACATCTTCACCCCATTTTTTATTTGCAATTGCAATTCTTATATTGTCAATTATATTTACTACTTCTTCACCAGATTTATTTCTTATTAGTACAGAAAACTCCTCGCCTCCATACCTAAATACTTTATCTTCTTGCTCCAACATGACACAAATAGTATTTGTTATCCCCTTTATGACAACATCACCAAATTTATGTCCATAATTATCATTTATAAGTTTAAAGTTGTCAATATCTATCATTACAAGTGCAAAATTATCATCTTTATCTCTATATTTTTCATACATAATATCGAAACTTTTTCGATTATAAACATTTGTAAGCCCATCATGTAAGTTTTGTGCTTTAAAATACTTCAGTCTATTATATAAAAAAGTAGACCCTAATATAGCAATTATAATTACTGTAAATAATATTTTGTAATATTTGATTTCTTTCTTAGTTTTCTCAAATAATGCACTTTCATTTGATACTTTGTCAATTATATAAAAACTAGTCTCTGAGTCTCTTATCCTTTTGTTCTCTTTGTATTCACTTATCAGTATCTTTTGGTACTTATTTACAGCATTTACATTTCCTTGTTTTTCATATATATTTAATATTTTGTTTAAAATTCTTATTTTTTCCTGAATTAACTTTCTTTTATTAGATATCTCTAAGCTTTTTTTATAATTATCTATTGCAGAAGTATAATTTTCATTTTTATATTCTAAATTTCCCATTGCCATATAATAATACATATCTTTATCTAATATATAGACTGATTTGTCAGATTTTATAAGATAATCAGCTCTTTCTAAAAAAGTGCTTGCCTTTGGCATATCATTTTTTCCTACGTATGCATTTGCCTGCATTATAGAAGCCATTATCTCAAAATCGTTGTAATTATCTATCTTTACAAATTTTTTATAGTCTTCTACTCTGCCACTCGTTTCAATAGCTTTATCATATTCTTCCAGCTCTACATATATTTCTGATAAATTTATAAGAGCATATAATCTAACCATTCCATTTTTTTCGCCTTCATCAATATCTATATTAAAAGAATCTCTTATTAATTTCTCTCCTGTTTCATAGCCACCTACCTTTAAAAGTATGCTCGCCAAATCAACATCTAGCCTTGCTTTTTCATAATTGTCCTCTAATTTTTCAGCCAATTTTATAGACTTTACAGTTAAATCTACGGCTTTAGAATAATTATTATCCATTATGTACACTGATGCTAATCTTTTTTCTATATTAAATCTACTCTCATCAGATAATTTTTCATCTGACATTCTCATCTTCTCCAATGAATCAATAACTATCTTCGTTCCTCCTGGAACAGATGAAATAGTTTTTAACATGTCCCATACTTCATTATATACTTTATTGTATTTTTTTTCTGGTATAGCTTCAAAAGACGTTTTAACCAATTTTTTTGCTTCATCATACTTCTTATCTGAAACAAGACTTTCAGACATATATTTCCCCTTATTTATAATTTCTCTTTCTTTCAGCCCATTTTGGTCGTACTTTATAAACAAAATAATACTAATAAGTATTACACCTATAAAAATTATACTTTTTAATAATCTTTTATTTGGTAGTCTAAAATTCAAAATTTTAGTCCTCCTTCTGTATATTGTAGAATGAAAACTCGCATATATATAAATAACCTCTTAATACTTAATAATACAATATATCAAAATGATTTACAACATATGCTAGAATTAAATCTTAATAAAAAATCCCCTAAAATAATTTAGGGGACTTTGAATTTAAGTCAATGTAAATTTAAAAGTTAAAACAAGTACTTGTTTTTTAATTTCAAATTTAATATTTATGATTTATTTATACATATTTTTTTAGTACAATTGTAGCATTGTGCCCACCAAATCCTAAAGAATTTGATAGTGCATATCTAACATTTTTTTCTTTACCTTTATTTGGAACATAATCTAAATCCAAATCTTCACCAACTTCTTGTACATTTATAGTTGGAGGTACAAAACTATCCTCTATACTCATAGCACAAACAACAGCTTCTATAGCACCTGATGCCCCTAATAAATGTCCAGTCATAGATTTTGTTGATGATACACATAAATCATATGCCTTTTCTCCAAATACAGTTTTTATAGCCATAGTTTCGTACAAGTCATTGTAATAAGTTGAAGTTCCATGAGCATTTATATAATCTACTTCTTCTAATGGAACATTTCCATCTTTCAAAGCCATATTCATAGACCTAGCTGCTCCTTCTCCATTCTCAGCTGGAGTTGTCATATGATATGCATCAGCAGTTAAACCATATCCAACTACTTCTGCATATATCTTAGCACCTCTTGCTAAAGCATGTTCCAAGTCTTCTAGGATAACAATACCTGCTCCTTCTCCCATTACAAATCCATCTCTATCTTTATCAAATGGTCGTGATGCAGTTTTAGGGTCATCATTTCTAGTCGACATAGCTTTCATATTACAGAATCCAGCAAATGCAAGACCTGTTACAGCAGCTTCAGAACCTCCTGCCACCATAATATCTGCATCACCTCTTTGTATAACCTTAAAAGCATCACCTATTGAATGAGTCCCTGATGCACAAGCTGTACATACATTAGTGTTAGGTCCTTTTGCTCCTAAAAATATTGAAACTTGACCAGCTGCCATATTACCTATCATCATAGGTACAAAAAGAGAGCTTACTCTTTTGTTTCCTTTTTCTAAAAGAATTTTATGTTGAGTTTCTATTGCTTCAACTCCACCTATTCCAGAACCTATTATAACACCAACACGTTCTCTATTAACTTTATCTAAATCAAGATTTGCATCTTCAACTGCTAATTTTGCAGATACTATTGCAAATTGAGCAAATTTGTCTAATCTTTTCAGTTCTTTTTTGCTTATATATTCTTCTGGGTGAAAATTCTTAACTTCTCCTGCTATCTGAGTTTGATATGTGCTAGCATCGAAATTAGTTATTTTATCTATACCAGATACTCCAGATTTTATATTGCTCCAGAACTCATCTTTTCCCGTTCCCAACGGCGTAACACATCCAAGTCCTGTTATTACTACTCTTTTATTCATCGGATACCTCCACTTTTTTAAAGCTCGACTATTTATTAGCTTCTATATACTTAACTATATCTCCTATAGATTTGAAGTTTTCTGCTTCTGTATCTGGTATTTCTATACCAAATTCATCTTCAAGTGCCATTATTATTTCTACTGCATCTAATGAGTCAGCTTCTAAATCTTTCATTAATGATGTTTCCATAGTTATTTCTTTATCTTCTACTCCTAATTGCTCTATTATTATTTCTACAACTTTATTAAACATTGTGTACCTCCTAAGATTTTTTATTTTAATAGATTTCTCTACTTTTTAAATTATTATTTTTTATTATTGCATTACCATTCCGCCATCTACATTTATCACTTGTCCTGTTATATAACTTGACATGTCACTAACTAAAAATGCTACAGCATTTGCTACATCTTCTGGTTTACCATAAGATTTTTTTGGTATATTTGCAAGTGTTGATTCTTTTACATCATCACTTAATACTTTAGTCATATCTGTTTCTATAAATCCAGGTGCTACTGCATTTATATTTATATTTCTTGATGCCAATTCTCTTGCAGAAGCTTTTGTAAATCCAATTACACCAGCTTTTGATGCACAATAATTAGTTTGTCCTGGGTTACCCATAATTCCAACTACTGAAGTCATATTAATTATTCTTCCATACTTCTTTTTCATCATAGGTTTAGTAACTGCTTTTGTACAATTAAAGACACCTTTTAAGTTTATATCTATGACTCTATCAAAATCTTCTTCTTTCATTCTCATAAGCAAAGCATCTTTAGTTATACCTGCATTATTAACCAATATATCAACTTTTCCAAATTCTTTTACAACAGAATCTATCATTTGATTTACTTCATCAGATTTAGACACATCACATTTTATAGAAGTACATTTTACACCCATTCCTTCTATTTCATTTTTAGTTTTTAGTGCTTCATCTTCTTTAGAAGTATAATTGATTACTACATCAGCCCCAAAAGATGCTAGTTTTTTTGCTATTTCTTTTCCTATGCCTCTAGAGCCACCAGTAACAACTGCTACTTGTCCTGTAAGATTTATCATTATATCTCTCCATTTCTATAATTTTGTACAAATTCATTAAGAGAATCTATACCATCTATATTATAAATATTCACACTTGCTTTTTTGTTAGAAGCTATCTTCTTGATAAATGCTTTTAAAGTTTTTCCAGGTCCCATTTCTATAAAAGTATCATATCCATCGTTTAAAAGTCTCTCTATAGAATCTTCCCAAAGAACAGATGAACTTACTTGTTTTATAAGTAGTTCTTTCCCTTCATTTTTATAGTAATCTGCATTTACATTTGCTACTACATCAATTTTAGGTTTAGTGATGTTAACTTTCTCCAACTCACTGCCTAACTTTACTCCTGCTTCTTTTAGCATTGATGAGTGAAAAGGTCCACTTACATTTAATTTAACAGCTCTTTTTGCTCCTGCTTCTTTGCATCTTACCATTGCCTCTTCTATCTTTTCATTTTCACCAGATATAACTATTTGACCAGGAGAATTGTAATTTGCTACTTCTACAATACCTCCTTGTATATCTTTAACTACATTTTCTAATATACTTCTATCTAGTCCTAAAATTGCTGCCATAGCTCCAACACCTGTTGGAACTGTATCCTGCATAAATTTACCTCTTTTTTTGACTAAGCATACAGCATCTTTAAAATCAATTGCATCTGCTGCAACTAATGCACTATACTCTCCTAAAGATAAACCTAAACATGCACTATATTTTAAATCTATTTGAGCTTGTACTGCTTTTAATACCGCTACACTATGTGTAACCATAGCAGGTTGAGTATTTTCAGTTTTAGAAAGTTCTTCTTCATTGCCTTCAAACATAAGTTTTTTTAAGTCCATTTTTAAGGCTTCACAAGCCTCATCTATTACATTTTTAGCAACATCATTATTTTCGTATAAATCCTTGGCCATACCTACATATTGAGCTCCTTGACCAGGAAATACTAGTGCAACTTTTCCCATCTTGCTCCTCCTGATTTACAGTTCTATTGCTGGCATAATCTCTTTTGCTTGATTTACCATAGTTTCTATAATTTCTTTACAAGGTGTTATTTCTTTTACCATAGCAGCACTTTGACCTGCCATAAATGAGCCTTTTTCTATATCTCCATCTACTGTTGCAAATCTTAAAGCACCTGTACCTTTTTTATCTAATTCTTCAGGAGTAGCTCCATTTTGCTCCATCTTTAAAAATTCTTTCGATAATTTATTCTTTAATGTTCTTACTGGATGACCTGTACTTCTTCCTGTAACAATCGCATCTCTATCTTTTGCTTTTATTACTAAGTTTTTGTAGTTTGAATGTACAGAACACTCTTCACTACAGATAAATCTAGTTCCTACTTGAACTGCACTAGCACCTAATGCAAAAGAAGCAGCAATACCTCTACCATCTACAATTCCTCCAGCAGCTATTACAGGTATGTTGACAACATCAGCAACTTGTGGAACCAAAACCATAGTAGTAAGCTCTCCTATATGGCCTCCACCTTCTGTACCTTCAGCTATTACTGCTGTAGCTCCTAGCTTTTCCATTCTTTGAGCTAAAGCTATTGTAGGTACTACAGGAATAACCTTTGTTCCAGCTTCTTTTAATCTATCCATATACTTTGCAGGATTTCCTGCCCCAGTAGTGATAACCTGAATTTTTTCTTCTATAATTAAATCAATTATGTCATCTACAAATGGTGACATAAGCATTACATTTACTCCAAAAGGTTTATCTGTTAATTTTTTGCACTCAACAATTTCTTTTTTTATAGCTTCTTTTGGTGCGTTTCCTGCTGCTATTATTCCAAGCCCTCCTGCATTAGATACAGCACTTGCTAATGATGCAGTAGCTACCCATGCCATTCCCCCTTGGATAACTGGGTATTTTATATTTAATATTTTGCAAATTTTATTCATACAATTCTCCTTCACTTGAAATCATAAAAGTAAACTTTTTATTATTAATCAACCTTACTCTTAATATAAAGTTAATTTTGTCAATTAAAGCATTTTGGATATTTTATACTATAAAGTCCACTTGACAACTGAAGCCCCCCAAGTTAGACCTCCACCAAAGCCAACTAAAACTACATTGTCGCCTTTTTTAATTTTACCTTCTCTATAAGCTTCATCTAACGCAACTGGTATAGATGCAGCAGACATATTTCCATACTTGTTTATATTTACATAAACTTTTTTCATATCAAGTTCTAATCTCTTAGAAGACGCTTGTATGATTCTTATATTAGCTTGATGTGGTATTAAATAGTCTATGTCAGTTGTATTTAAATTGGCTTTTTCAAGAGCTATTAAAGAAGTTTCTGCCATCTTTCTAACTGCAAATTTAAATACATCACTTCCTGCCATTTCTATTGTATGTAGATTAGCTTCTACAGTCTCTTTACTTGCTTTAAGTCTTGAACCTCCAGCAGGTACTTTTAAACAATCTTTTCCTTTACCATCAGAACCCATATGAGTAGATAGTATTCCACCTTCACTTACAGGTCCAATAACAGCTGCTCCAGCACCATCTCCAAATAATACTGCTGTTGTTCTATCATCGTAATTTAAAAACTTAGAACAAGTTTCTGCTCCTATTACAAGTACATTTTTGTAACAACCAGTTTCCACAAATTGCTTTGCAATAGTTACTCCATATACAAATCCAGAACAAGCTGCTGATATATCAAATGCAGTAGCATTCACTGCTCCTATTGCATCTTGTACTATACATGCAGTTGAAGGCAAAGACATATCAGGAGTAATTGTCGCTAATATAATCAACTCTATATCCTCTACATTTAACTTTGCACATTCTATAGCTTTTAAGGCAGCTTTAGATGCTAGGTCAGAAGTTGCTTCAGACTCTTTAGCAAATCTTCTTTCCTTAATACCAGTTCTAGTACTTATCCACTCATCTGATGTATTCATTATCTTCTCGAAGTGAAAATTATCATATGATTTCTCAGGTAGATAACTTCCTACTCCTAATATTCCAGCCTTTGTATTCATTATATATTAAACCTCCAAAACGAGTTTATTCATCTTCGTTATTTTTATTTTCTTCATTATATTTGCTTATAAATTGACTGATATCTTCAACAACGTTTCCTTTTGCAAATTTTATTCCTTGATTTATAGCATTCTTTATAGCTTTAGCATCAGAGCTTCCATGAGCTTTTATAACGCCTCCATTTAGACCTAAAAGTGGAGCTCCCCCATACTCAGAATAATCTATAAAACTCTTTAATTTTCTTAAATCATCCTTTATAAGTAATGCTCCTATTTTACTCTTTGTACTAGCCATAAAAGTTTCCTTTATAAGGCTCATAACTGAAAGAGCTACACCTTCAGCAGACTTAAGTAATATATTACCTGTAAATCCATCACAGATTATTATATCTGTATATGCATTTATAACTTCCCTAGCTTCTACATTCCCTATAAAATTTAAATCTAATTTTTTAATTTCTTCATATGACCTTTTAACTAAATCATTACCTTTGCCTTCCTCTAGTCCAACATTTGCTAATGCTACTTTAGGATTTTCAAGACCTAAAACTTTTCTTGCATAGATATTACTCATAGCTGAAAATTCAACTAGATTTTTAGGTTTACAATCTGCATTTGCGCCACAGTCTGCTATAAGTGTCATTCCTCGCTTTACATTCGGTATTGCTGAGCATAAGCAAGGTCTATCGATTCCTTTTATTCTACCAACAACAAATAATCCACCAGCAAGTAAAGCTCCTGTATTTCCAGCTGATATTATAGCATCTGCCTTTCCTTCTTTTACAAGGTTTAATGCTACTACCATAGAAGAATCTTTTTTACTTCTTATAGCCTTTACTGGTTTATCTTCATTTTCTATAATCTCAGTAGTATGAACTATCTCTAGCCTATTTCTATCAAATTCATAATTTGAAAATTCCTTTTCTAATAAATCTTTATCTCCTGTGATTATTAAATCAACGTTATATTCTTTTATAGCATTTACTGCGCCTTCTACATTAGATTTAGGTGCATTATCTCCACCCATTCCATCAATTACTATCTTCATGATTACCCTCCTAATCTAATTCTTCAAAGATAAACTTTCCTCTAAATATTTGTTCTTGAGCTTTATTATTGATAACAACTTTTACATAATGCTTTTTATCTATATTTCTATACACTTCTGCTTTTGCTATAAGCCTGTCTTGTTGTTCTATCAACTTAAAACTTTTTACATTTGCAACTCTCATAATAACTTTAGGTGCATCTATTATAGCCATTGCCAATGAATCTGCTAGAGAAAATATATACGTATCTTTTAAAGTATTAGTCTTAGAATAAATCATGTCTTGTGTAACTTCTAACATAGATATACCTAATCGCCCTACAGATAAATCAATGATTTCTCCTGTAATTTCCTTTACTCCTAAAGTCTTTACTTTTGAACTCTGAGTTTCTGCTATTGATTTGACTCTTTCTCTTAGCTCTGGTATGTTTAGACTCATTCTATCTAATCTTATAGTCTGTATACTTACATCAAACAGACTTGATAATTCTTCATCAGTATAAAAAGGATCCGTCTTTAGCATATCTATAAGCTCTTTTTGTCTTTGGGCTTTACTTTTCTTTTTCATGTTCCCTCCAAATTTTATAGCTGTAATTAGTACCAGCTACTAATAGTAGTATATAGTAACACACAAAAATTTTCAATACTTATATTATTATTTTTATATTTTTTAATATGCATAAAATCCACTTATTTCTCTAGTAAATCATCTTCCTTTTATATGTACAAAAAAAACATGTAGAGTATACTCTACATGTTTTTTTAGAAGCTATTACTTAGACACAACTTCTTTACCTTTATAATATCCACAGTCTGGACACACTCTATGTGGTAATTTTGGCTCATGACATTGTGGGCAACTTACAAATCCTGTTGCTTCCATCTTTGAGTTAGCTGCTCTTCTCATTTTTGTGTTTGATTTAGACGTTTTACGCTTTGGTACTGCCATTTACGCCACCTCCTTAGTCAAAATTTAATTAAATAAATCTTTTAATTTAGCAAAACGAGGATCTATGTATTCCTCATCGTTTGTAATTTCACTGCAAGAACATTCTACTTCATTTAAGTTTGCTCCGCATACTTGACAAAGACCTTTACAGTTTTCACTACAAAGAACCTTATGAGGTACATTAAAATCTAATGTCTGTTCTATTATATCAATAAGGTCGATTTCTTCGCCATCGAATATAAAAGGATCAAATTCCTCAAAATCATCTTCATCATAATCTTCTTCTTTTACTAAAAAGCCTTGTATAGAATACTCTAATGGTATTTCTACTTCTTTAAGACATCTTGAACAATTGTCAACAATTGTAAAATTGACATCTATATCTAGATATAAACCTTTATTAGTCTTTGACACTTTCCCTTTTAAATTTACAGGTGATACTAATTTGTAAATCTCATCACAATAACTAATAGTATCAATTTTTTCACAAAAATTCAAGTCTATTTTATCAGTTTCTTTTCTATTTATTTTTTCTATGCTAACTTTCATTAAGTTCACCTCAACATATCACCAAATTTATTATACAAATCTAGCATTTGTTTGTCAAGTATTTTTACTTGATAGGCATCAGTTTGCTTAAATTATTTTACTAATCTTAATGTATCTCTAGCTATCATTAATTCTTCATTAGTTGGTATTAAAAGTATTTTTACTTTAGAATCAGCAGTAGATATTATTGTTTCTTTTCCTCTAACATCATTAGCTTCTTTATCTAACTTCATTCCTAAGAATTCCATATTAGAAGCTATATCTGCTCTTATAGCCTTTCCATTTTCGCCAACACCAGCAGTAAATACTACGACATCCAATCCATTCATCTCAGCTGCATAAGCACCTATATATTTTTGTACTTTTTTAACATAAGCTTCTAATGTTGCTTGAGCTCTTTCATCTCCATTTTTAGCTGCATCTTCTATATCTCTGAAGTCACTAGAAATTCCAGTCATTCCATATACTCCAGATTCTTTATTCATTAATTTATCTAATCCATCCGCATCTAAACCTTCTTTTCTCATTAAGAAAGGTAATATAGCTGGATCTATATCTCCACATCTAGTTCCCATTATTAATCCTTCTAATGGAGTGAATCCCATAGATGTATCTACACATTTTCCACCATCAACAGCAGCTATAGAAGCTCCATTTCCTAAGTGACAAGTTACTATTTTTAAATCTTTTATATCTTTTCCTAATATCTCTGCTGCTTTTTGAGATACATAATTATGAGAAGTTCCGTGGAATCCATATCTTCTTACCCCATATTTAGTATATAACTCATGAGGTAAACCATATAAATATGAAGATTTAGGCATTGTTTGATGGAAAGCAGTATCAAATACTCCTACCATTGGTACGTCTGGAAGTATAGCTTTACAAGCATCTATTCCCATTATGTTTGCTGGATTATGAAGTGGAGCTAAATCTATACATTCTTTTAAAGCTTCTTCTACTTCTGGAGTTATTACTACTGAAGTAGCAAATTTTTCTCCAGCATGTACAACTCTATGTCCTACTGCATCTATTTCTTTCATTTCTTTAACTGCACCAAATTCTGGATGAGCAACAGCTTCTAAAACTAATGCTATTGCATCTTTGTGGTCCTTCATTGGTTGTTCAACAATGTATTTATCATCTCTACCTGCTTTTTCATGTTTTAGTATAGAACCTTCTATTCCTATTCTCTCAACTAATCCTATACATAAAACTTCTTCATTAGTCATATCTATTAGTTGATATTTTAATGAAGAACTCCCACAGTTTAATACTAATATTTTCATTATTATTTCCTCCTTAGATTTTTATAAATAATATGTAATAATTTTTGATTTGTAATAAATGTCTAAATAAACCTCTATCTTTTATTATTTTGCCATAGATATATTATTGTATACATTAAACGATTTTCATAAATAATATATCACCTTTTAATATAAAAGTATATACTTTTTTTTTATATTATATCATATTTATAGTATGGTAATTTGTGTATTTTCCTAATAATATATTAACAAATTAACTTAATGTAGATTATTCTTTCCCATTTGCTATAATAATATAATATAAAGCTCTAATAAAGTTATTTTAATAACATTTAACTAGTTTTTTATTATGTAGTATTTCTACATTTTTATAACTTTTTTTACGTTTTTTAGTTTTATAATTAAAAATTTAAATTTT
>NZ_AVHW01000046.1 GCF_000449425.2 Clostridioides difficile CD160 | reverse complement strand
TAAGATATATATAAAAATAACTAAAGATAGAAGGAGTATTTTATGAATGTACTTGGACTAATAGTTGAATATAATCCATTTCATAATGGACATATATATCACTTATCTAAATCTATAGAAAAAACAAATGCAACACATACTGTAGCAATAATGAGTGGAAACTTTCTACAACGAGGTGAACCAGCTTTATTTGATAAATATACTAGAGCAAAACTTGCTGTCGAAAATGGTGTAGACTTAGTTATAGAATTACCAACTCTATTTGCTTGCCAAAGTGCTGAAATTTTTTCTCATGGTGCCATAACAATTTTAAATTCACTAAACTGTATAAATTCTATATGTTTTGGTAGTGAAGAAGGAGATACAGAAATTCTTTACAACATTGCAGAAATTTTAGCAAATGAACCAGATGAATTTAAATTATTTTTTAAAAAATATTTAGATGATGGTATGTTATTTCCAACAGCTAGAACTAATGCACTTTTTGATTATATACATCAATACAAAAAAAATGACTTTATGCAGAGTTATTCAAAGGAACAATTATCAAAAACATTAAATTCATCAAACAATATACTTGGTATAGAATATATAAAAAATCTTATCCATTTAAATAGTAATATAAAACCATTCACTATCTCTAGAGTTCAAGCAGAATACAATTCTGAAGAAATCGATAGTAATATTTGTTCTGCTACTGCTATAAGAACTTCACTTAAAGAAAACAATACACTTTTTCACTTAAAAAATGTTATTCCAGAAAAGACTTATAACACTCTAAATGAAAAAATAGATAATGGCTTTTTGCCTATATTTGATGACTTTTTCTTTGATGCTTTAAAGACAATTATACTTAGAGATATAGACAATTTAAAAGATTATTTTGAGGTAAATGAAGGTATAGAAAATAAAATCTACAAAGATATTTTTACATCTAAATCCTTATATGAACTACAATTATCAATTAAATCTAAACGATATACTTTAACCAAAATCAAACGTACTTTAAATAATATATTGTTAGGCATTAAAAAAAGTGATATGCAACTTATAAAAAATATAGATACAATACCTTATATAAGAATACTTGCTTTTAATGATAAAGGTAGAGAAATTCTAAGAGAAGTAAAAAATAAATCTGAAATAAAAATAATAAACAAATTTTCAAATATATCATTTTCATTGGATGATATGATTTTTAGAACGCTCATAAGTTATGATATAAAATCTACAAATATGTATAACTCAGTATATTACAAAAATAATGAAAACTTAATAAAAGGTCCTATGGATTTTTATACTCGTCCAATCTATGTAAAATAGATTTTTAAAATAAAAATATTTCTAAAAACTATTTTATTAATATATTGTACAAAATATAATAATCTTACTTCAATCCATATGCACATACTTTTAGGATGGCAACATCAACTTAAAAATTATCTAACTTTCTAATTTTAAGTAAATATTGCCATCCTAAAACTTTTACAGTTTAGCTTCTTATTTAAAAATAAATTTTAAAGTATTACATTTAAATATCATTTTTATACTTTTTTTCTCACAAACATTGCTAAATTAATATGTCTAATATATTTTTCCTGGATTTAAAATGTTTTTAGGGTCAAAAGCTAATTTTATATTTTTAATTAACATCATATAAGCATCTGAATTTGATTCATGCAAATACTCTTTTTTAGCATATCCTATACCATGTTCGCCAGAAACTTGGCCACTAAGTTCTCTAGACTTTCTATACATACAGTCAAAAGTTTCTTTTAATCTCGTCTTCCATGTATTATCATCCATACCATCTTTTAAAATATATATGTGTAGATTTCCATCTCCTGCATGCCCAAAACTTTTTATTCTTATTTTTAATTCATCTTGAAGCTCATGAGTGTATCTTATAAACTCTGCTATCTTATCTCTTGGAACAACGACATCACATTCATCCATTTGTGTTGTAGATGCCTTTATAGCCTCTAGAAAGGCACCTCTAGCTGACCATATAGAATCGTTTCTTTCCTGTGTATCTGATATAAATACATCTAATGCACCGTTTTCTAGACATAAATTAGCTACCTTTTCATATTCTTTTTCTATATCTTCAGTGCTATTTCCATCAAATGTAAGTAGAAGATAAGCATCTGATGTGTTATCTGGAAACTTCTTACCTAAAAATTCTTCTGCTGCTAGTATTACATCTCTTTCCATAAATTCTATAGCTGTTGGTATTGACTTTGACTTTATTATTTTAGGAACAGTCTCGATTGCCATTGATAAATTTGGAAATGGTATAAGTAAACTTATACTTTTCTTTGGTAGTGGAAGTAATTTTAATATGGCTTTAGTAACTATTCCTAAAGTTCCTTCCGAACCTACTAATAAGTCCTTTATACTATATCCAGAACTATTTTTAACAACTTTTCCACCTATGTTTATAACCTCTCCATTTGGCAATACAACTTCAAGACCTCTTACATAATCTCTTGTGACACCATACTTTACTGCTCTCATACCACCTGCATTGGTATTTATATTACCAGCAATTGTAGCACTTTTTTCACCTGGGTCAGGTGGATAAAATAAATCTCTATCTTGAACATATTGACCTATTGTCATCAACAAAACACCTGGTTCTACTGTCAATGTTAAATTTTCATAATCAACTTCAAGTATTTTATTCATTTTACACAGATTAATCATTATTCCACCATTTATGGCAACAGCAGCACCTACAAGACCAGTTCCTTGACCTCTTGGTGTAACTGGTATATTATTTTTATATGCGTATTTCATTATTTTAGATACTTGTTCAGTTTCAACTACGTTTACTAGGACTTCAGGATATTTTTCAGTTCCTCCAAGTTCATCATGTGAGAAATCTTCATTTATATCACTTCCAACTATTACGTTTTCTTCTCCGCAAGTATCTATTAAAAAATCTATATCTTTTTTATCGATTATTTTGTACATTTCTATCCCCCTATTTGGCTGCTGATGCCATATATATTTGATTATCACCTTTTTTATTTTCTATCTTTTCAATCAATTTAGGAATAATATCATAAATATCACCTATTAAAGCTAGGTGTGCTACATCAAGTATAGGAGCCTTATCATCTTTATTTATGGCTACTATATAGTCAGCACCTTGCATCCCTGCAACAAATTGAACAGCTCCAGATACACCACAAGTTATTATAAGTTTAGGTTTTACAGTTCTACCACTAAGACCTATTTGTTTTTTTGCATCTATCCATCCTGCTTCTATTACAGGCCTTGTTCCTGCTACTTGAGCATTTAATTTATCAGCTAATTTATATATCATCTCCATATCTTCTTGTTTTTTTATTGCTCTACTTGCAACAACTATCACTTCGGCTTCTTCAAGCCCAATTTCTTTATTTTTTTCTTTTACACTCAATACTTTAATCTTAGAGCTTAGCTCTTTTTTTTCTATTTGACATAAAGTAATCTTTCCTGTAGCACTTTGTACTTTTTCTGGCACTGAAAATATTTTGTATCTTACAGTAGCAAATTGTGGTCTATTATTAGGTGTGTTTATATGAGCCATTATATTTCCACCAAATGCTGGTCTTATTTGGTCTAAATCAGTATTAGATTGAATATCAAGTATTGTACAGTCTGCTGTAAGACCAGTTCTAAATCTAGCAGCAAGTCTTGGAGCTAATGACCTTCCTAGTGTAGTTCCACCCACTAGCATTATTGTTGGCTTTATTTTATTTATAAAGTTTTCTATCGCTTTTGCATATGGTTCTATCCTGAAATCTTTAAATTCATCCTCATCATATACAAATACTTCATCCACACCATAGGAAATCAAATTATTACACTTATCTTTTATGTCTTTTCCTACAAACACACAATACACAGGTTGTTTTATTTTTGATGCCATCTCACGAGCTTTACCTATAAGCTCATATGTTACAGGATGTATATTTCCATTGTGATGTTCTACATATACCGCAATCCCCCTCCATTCATCCTTATTTATTTGTACTTTGCTACTTTCTATAAATTCAAATGCACCTTTTGGTCCACTTTTGACACATAACTTACACATCTTACATGCAGCACTTATTTCTACTATACCTGATTTTTCTTCTATAGCACCAAAGGGACATATTTCTAATACTCCTTTTAAATCAGTTATTTTATCTTGATTTACAACTATCTTTGACATTTATTAATCCTCCCTAAACTAATTTTAATTCCTCTAATTTATTTATGAGTGCAGAACTTAAGTCATCTGCATTTCCTCTTACAATATTTTTATCTGTGTTTGGCTTTGGAGGAAATATTTTTACAACTTGAGTAGGAGAACCATTAAGTCCATAGTTGTTTTCATCTTTATCTTCAAAATCATCTAAGTTATATACAGGTATTTTTCTTTCTTTAGTGTCTAACTTTAATTTAAATGATGGTAGTCTTGGTTGAAAAATATCTTTTTCTACAGTTATTAAGCATGGATATTCAATCTCACATACTTGTAAATCATTTGGCATATCTATTTCAACAACTATACTTTTTTCTTTAACATCAATTAATTTTGTGACATTAGTAACATGAGGTATATCTAAAAACTCAGCTACTTCAGGTCCAACCTGTGCTGTATCACCATCAGTAGTTTGTTTCCCACATATTATTAAATCTACTTTTCCCATCTTCTTAATGCCTTGTGATATAGTATAGGAAGTAGCCAGTACATCTGCACCTCCAAATCTTCTATCACTTATTAAAGCTCCTTCATCAGCTCCCATCATAAAGCTCTCTTCTATTACTTTTTTTGCTTGAGGAGGACCCATACTAAGCACTTTTAGATTAGCTCTTTTTTCTTGTTTTATTCTAAGTGCTGTTTCTAAAGCATATAGGTCATAAGGATTCATTTTTGAATCTACTCCATCTCTTTTTAGTACCCCTGTAGTTTCATCAACCTCTACTGAAGTTGTACCAGGTACTTGTTTTATACATGTCAAAATTTCCATAAAGTACACCCCTTTTTTATTTAACTATAACTGATACTCCATCAGGTATAACTACTATCTTACTATCATTACCAACTATACTAGTTGCCATTTCCAAAGCTTCTTTAAAATTAAATGCGTGCTTCATATGCATTCTATTTATCATTTCAGGATTGCACTTATCTGTTACCATTATCACAGTATATTTAGATAGTATTCTTGCTAATATCTGAAATTCCCATTGGTCTGGGATTGTATCACATCTACCAACACTTCTAATTTTTTCTAATAATTGTTTTGGAGAATCTGCACTTGCTACATTTTCATAAAAAGATTGACCTCCATGACCATCATTACATGCTGCAATCATTATTATTACTCCACCTTCTCTACAGGTAGCCTCTGCTGCTGTCATACCTTTAACTGATTGATAAATATTTTGGTCTAATGGATATCCACCATTTGTGGTTACAACAATATCTGATTTTATGGAATTTACTTTTGATAACTCTGTTACAAATTCACAACCCTTAGTATGTGCTTTTTCGACATCCCCAGCAAAGGATGCAATTATTTTTTTATCTTTATCTATTACAACATTCAATATGAACGCTAACCTTGCAACTTTAGCTGCGTACACCATATCTTCATGAATAGGATTATTCTTTAATTTTCCAGTTCTTGAATTATCACTGTCTATAAAGTCACTACAATGGTTATACATTATAGTTTTTGCAGATGCTATTCCTGGAAGTACACTTTTTCTTCCACCTGAAAAACCTGCAAAAAAATGTGGTTCTATAAATCCTTCTGCTATTAAAAGTTCTGCCTCATATGCTAGTTTATTTATATATAAATCCCCACCTGAAGGTAGTACTCCCACTTTACACATAGATTCGTCATCAGTAGATATATGCATAACTATATCCTCATTATCTACTATTTCTTCTCCCATTTTATAAACTAACTCTTCCCTTGTGCTTGGCCTATGAAATCCAGTTGCCACTATAATTTTCACATCAATGTCTGGATTGACCTTCCTAATTCGTCTTAATATAATTGGCATAGTTATTTTACTTGGTACAGGTCTTGTATGGTCACTTGTAATTATAACCACATTCTTTTTACCCTTAGCTAGTTCTTCCAGTGAATTAGAGCCGATTGGATTATTCATAGATTCTTCAACTATTTCTTCTTGAGTTTTATTTTCTATATAATTATCCGATTTTGCTTCCAAAACACCAATAAAACGTTTTTCAGGTATTTCTAAAATCATTCCTTGCTTTGAATACGGTACTTTTAACTTTACCATTTTTAATCTCCCATTATATAAACTATAAAATTGGTATGTGGTCATACCAGTTTTACACTTATATGATAATACCATTATATTCCATTTGCAAGAATAATTTATTTTATAACAAACTTTTAATTTTCATTTTTTCTATAATTTTTACTTATAAACTTCATATGCTCTTTTGCTTTTTCAGATGCAAGTTCTAAATTATTTTCTACAACTGCATTATATATCGCCTCATGTTGCTCAAGTAATATATTTTCATTAAAAGGTTTTGCAATTATTTTTTCTCTTGCATCTTCTATAAATCCATCAAATAATTTTGATGCTGTCATAAAAAGACTTTGAATTAAATAATTTTTACTTATTGTGGCTAGTTTACTGTGAAATTTTTGGTCTAATAAAACTAAAGCTTGGTTATTATCTTTTCTCTTAGTTTCCATTCTCATTTCATCTATTATATTTTTAAGTTCTATAGATTCAGAAGAAGTTATTCTCTTTGAAGCAAGTTTTGCAATTTCAATCTCTAAAATTATTCTAAGCTCCAATATATCTTCAAGTGTTCCATTATTAAGTTTAAAAATCATAGATAATGGTTCTATTAAAGTTTTTTCTATATTTGTACATATAAAGTTTCCTTCACCTTGTCTACTTTCTATCACTCCCATAGTTTCTAAGACTCTAATAGCCTCTCTAATAGACGTTCTACTTACATTCATTTGCTCAGATAATTCTCTTTCTGACAGTAATTTATCTCCCTTTCTTAATTCTCCATTTAGTATTTTATATTGTATTTGTTCAATTACTTGTTCATAAACTTTCTTACTAGCTATACTATTAAACATTTTTTCCTCCAATATTATAATCGTTCTTGTAATATATATCTATTATATATCTTAAGCCATTACATTCATATATTTTTATTACTTTTAATATAATATCTTATAACTCAAATTTATAGGTGATATTATGAAAAAAAATAAAATTATTGCTTTTTTTGCTCCAGCTATTATAGTTGGAGTTCTAGTTTTAGGCATTATCCTATACCCAAATGAAGCTATAAAATCTGCAAGAGAGGGTTTCTCTATATGGTCTAATGTTCTAGTTCCATCACTACTACCATTCATAATTGGAGCAAACCTAATTGTCGATTTAAAAATAGTGGATATTATAGGATTTATTATTAATCCTATAACTAGACTTGTATTTAATGTCTCAGGCAAAAGTGCTTTGGCTTTTGCAATATCAGCAGTATCTGGTTATCCAGTAGGGGTAAGTTTGGCTTCTGAATTTAGAAATAATAGACAAATTTCTAAACATGAAGCACAAAGACTCGTCTCTTTTTGTTCTACATCAGGACCTTTATTCATAATAGGTTCGGTTGGTACGGGCATGTTTCAAAATTCAAATTTAGGCTATTTAATGATTCTATGCCATTATCTAGGGACTATATTGGTTGGTCTTTTTTTTAGAAATTATGGTAATGAAATTCTTCCAAAGACAAAATTAGATTTAAAAACAAACATAAAAAATATAATCAATCTTCGAAATGCAAGTGGAAATGGCTTTTTTGTTCTATTTGGAAATGCTGTATTTAATGGAGTAAATACCTTACTCACAGTTGGTGGATTTGTAATTGTTTTTTCAGTAGTATTTAAAATACTATCACTTTTTAATGTAATATCTTTAATAGCGTCAATTTTGTATTTACCTCTTTCATTTTTAGGTGTAAACAAAGAACTCTGTCAAGCATTTGTAAGTGGTTTATTTGAAATCACTATAGGTTGCAATAAGGTGTCCAGTATAACAAGTGCTCCAGAAATACTAAGAGCATCTTTAGCTAGTTTTTTAATAGGATTTAGTGGATTATCCATACTTGCTCAATGCTGTACATTTTTATCAAAAACAGACATAGATTTAAAATTATACATACTAAGTAAGTTTGCTCATGGAATCTTAGCTGCTCTATTTATATTTATACTTTATCCTATTGCAAACTCTACTGTATTGGTTTCTAGTTTTGCTGATACATATAATGTTATATATAATAACTTAATCTGGTTTTATTATCTTAGCTATTATGACACAATTCTTCAAATTGTAGTAATAGTTTACCTAATATCAGCTTTATTTATTGCTAAAAAGCATATGAAAAGTTTATCTACAAGTGGAAAATTAATCAGATATAAAAATACTTTCTCCATTAAGAAATATTTACGAAAAAAATAAAAATCACAAAAATTGACTAAATACTTCCATTTTTTTATTATATTTGTCATAATTTTAATAACCTTTTTAATTAGTTTAACAACACAGTTATTTCATCACAATTTTGTAATTTTATTAGTAAATATTTTTCAAAAAATTCTCCTTAATCACATATATCACAGTTGCATAAGTTTATTGGTAAATTTTTCCATTATATAATGTTTCATTTATATTATATAATAAATACCGACCTAAACTTACCAAATCAAATAAGAGGAGTGGTTGAAAATGGCAACAAGACCTATAGAAATAGACGAATATAAAAAGATAATGGAACTATTACATACTGGCTTTATTTATAGTGAAAATGGCGTTGAAAAAAGATTTAGAAAAAATCCTAAAGTTGCATTGGCACTAATGTTAGAAGCTAATTTAGGTCTAAGAATATCAGATATTTTAAGATTAAAAATAGGCAATTTTAAAGGTAACATGTTAGAAATAAATGAAAAAAAGACAGGCAAATTACAATATAGACCAGTTAATAAAAATATAATTGAATCTATAAACGAACATGCTAGAAAGTATAATCTTAAATCAAATGACTATTTAGTAAATATAAAGACAAAAGCTATTCAAAAACAGTTGAGGATAATTTGTAAATACTTGAATTTGTATAATATAAGTACACATAGCTTTAGAAAGCTATATGCTACTACTCAATTTGAAAAGAGTAATAATAACTTAGAGTTAGTCAAAGAGCTCTTAAATCATAGCTCTGTGGCCACTACACAGCGATATATAAGGGTAACTCAACAAGCTATTAATGAAGCTAGTGAAAACTTCTTTATTGGCTAATTATAACGTATTTATTTTTCTATTATCTTATTAATTCACCAGATATTAAAAAGGTGAAGTAAAACAAAATATTTATTTTGTTTTACTTCACCTTAAATTTTATAATTCCTATATAAATATATTAATCTATCTTCAATAATTTCTTAGCTGATTTACTATAATTATTTCTTTTTACATCTTCCAAAAGTCTATCAATTTTATGCTCTGAATTTGCATTTACAAAAATCGCTAGTTCTTCATCATCTATAATGTCATAGCTATCCACATATTTATCTAAACATTTTAAAATTCCATCTTTATCATATCCATCAAATCTAACTACAGCACTACATTCATCTTCTATAAGTCCACTTAAATCCAACTTTCCTTTTGAGAAAGATTTTATATTTGCATTTCTATTATCTATTATATCTATAATATCAGCATAGACAGCACTACCTGTTGCACCTCTTCCAGCTCCTTTACCCACAAAAGAAAGTTCACCTACTGAATCACCTACTAGAATCACTACATTAAACTCATTATCTATTTTTGAAAGCATATTATCATTATCAACCAATGCTGGTCTAACAAACCCACTTACTTCTCCTGATTCATACTTACTTCTAGCAACTAATTTTATCTTACAATTTAATTTTTTTGCGTATTCTATATCTTTTTCATCTATTGAAGTTATTCCTTCTAATAATAAATCTTTCCAATATACTATTTTTCCATAAGATAAAGTAGATAATATAGATAGTTTTCTAGCACTATCATATCCTAAAACATCTGCATCTGGGTTAACTTCTGCAAATCCCAATTCTTGTGCTTGTTTTAAAGCTACATCATACGGTAGATTTTCATCATACATCTTTGATAATATAAAATTACAAGTTCCATTCAAAATAGCATTTATACTCTTTATATTATTACCTTCTAATGATTCTATCAATGGCTTTAAAACTGGAATACCACCTGCTACAGATGCTTCAAATTTAATGCTAACATCATTTAAATTGGCTAATTCTATAAGGTCGCTACCTCTCTCTGCAAGCAAGTCTTTATTGGCTGTTACTACATGTATTTTTTTATTTAATGCTCTTGTTACATAATCAAAAGCTGGATTCAATCCTCCAATTACTTCAACTAGTATATCAATATCCTTATCAAATATATCTTCTATATCTGTTGTTATCTTATCAAAATACTTTTTAGACTTATGTTTCTCTTTATTTTTAACTAAAATTCCAACTATTTCTATATCTCTTTTTGAAGTATTATTTTCTATTAAATCAATTAATCCACTTCCTACTGTTCCATACCCTAATATTGCTATCTTCACTGTTACATACCCCCATCATTTTGATTATATTAAATTATTTATATGTATAAATATACTAATTAAAAAAGCTTGAGTATAAACTCAAGCCATATGACGGGTTTATACTCATCTTTCAGCATAACTGCTGCAGGATTTAGCACCAATGTATAATAAAATATACTGGTTGCCGGGCTTCATAGGGCCAGTCCCTCTGCCTCTCTTGATAAGATTGCTAATTTAAATTTATGTTTAATAGTATAATACAATTTTTGCCAATTGTCACTATTTTTTTAACTTATTTTACTAAAAGAATATATACTATTATCTAGCTGCTCTTTTAGTTGGTTTACCTTTTTTTGTAACATTATTATTTTTAACCTTGGCTTTTGCCTGTTCATGTCCTGGGAAAAGTATCTTAGGTTCCTCAACATTTCTCTTATAAATAGTAAATTTAAAACCAATAGCTTGCACAAATTCAGCTCTTAAAGCTTCACATACTGCATTAGCAGTTTCTTTAGCATCAAGACCTGCATTTTCTAGTATAGTAACTTTTACTAATTCTCTAACTCTTAACATATCATCTAATTGCTCTAAGAAACTTTCTGTGACACCTTCTTTACCAATTTGTGTAGTAGGTTTTAAAGTATTTGCCAAAGATCTTAAATACGCTCTTTGTTTTCCTTTTAACATATCCTCACCTCTATAATCCTATACTAAAATTAATTGTAAAATTCAAATTCCAATTCGTAAATTCTAACTACATCTCCATCCTCTATTCCCATTTCTCTAAGTCTATCAAACACACCTTGACTTTCCATAGCTTTTTGGAAATATTGAAGAGATTCCATATCATCAAAATTTACAGAATACATTATTCTTCTAAGTGCTTTACCTGTAACTACATACACACCATCTTCAATATCTATACTCAATTCTTCTTCAGTACCAATATCAAGTTCTGGTCTGTACATTTCTTCTTCTGAAACTAGTTCCACATCTTCTACTTCTTTTAAAAGTTTAGAGACATAGGCTATTACATCATCTATTCCTTGACGAGTTGCTGCAGATATTTTAAATACTGTATATCCTCTGCCTTCTAACTCATTCTTAAATGTATCAAACTTACTTTCATCTTCTAGTATATCAAACTTATTTGCAACAACAACTTGTGGTCTCTTTGAAAGCTTTTCATTGTACAATCTAAGTTCGTCATTTATCTTGTCAAAATCTTCAATAGGGTCTCTACCCTCTAGTCCAGATATATCTACAATATGTATCAATACCTTTGTTCTCTCTACATGTCTTAGGAATTCATGCCCTAATCCTATACCTTCAGAAGCACCCTCTATAATTCCAGGTATGTCTGCAAGTACAAAACTATCTCCAAACTTAGTTTGAACGACACCTAGATTTGGTGTTAGTGTTGTAAAATGATAGTTTGCAATTTTGGGTTTAGCCTTAGTTACCACTGATAGAAATGTTGATTTACCTACATTAGGAAATCCTAAAAGACCTACATCTGCTATCATTTTAAGTTCAAGAGTTACCCATCTTTCTTCTCCATCTGTACCAGATTTTGCAAAAGCTGGAGCTTGTCTTACTGCATTTGCAAAGTGTTGGTTACCTTTACCACCTATACCACCTTTTGCAACTACAGCTATATCTCCTTCTTTCTTTAAATCTGCCAATACAAGACCTGTAGCCTCATCTCTTATTACTGTACCTGCTGGTACTTTTAATACTAGGTTCTCTCCATTTTTACCAGCTCTTTTACCTTTGCTTCCGTCGCCACCATTTTGAGCTTGATATTTTTTTTGGTACTTAAAGTCCATTAGAGTTCTAAGACCCAAATCAACTTCAAATATGATGCTTGCTCCACGACCACCATCTCCGCCATCTGGTCCACCAGCTGGAACATATTTTTCTCTTCTAAATGCTACCGAACCATTTCCACCATTTCCAGCCTTAACAAATATTCTTGCCTTATCTATAAACAAATTCTTCACCTACTTAATTAAAAACTTTTAATTAGCATTACCAAAAACACTATTATAAATTCATCAGTACTATAAGAAAAAGGAGTGCCTCAACACTCCTTTTATGTATATTACTCAGCTATTGCTACTGGATATATACTAACTTTTTTTCTCTTCTTGTCTTTTCTTTCGAATTTAACAGTACCATCAACTAATGCAAATAAAGTATCATCGCTACCTTTTCCAACATTAGTTCCTGGATGTATTTTAGTTCCTCTTTGTCTAACTATTATACTTCCAGCAGTTACTAATTGCCCATCGAATCTCTTAACACCTAATCTTTTAGATATAGAATCTCTACCATTTTTAGAAGAACCTACCCCTTTTTTAGATGCTAATAATTGTAAATTCATGTTTAACATATGGAGTCACCCCCTACTTTTTTAAAATTTTTATATTTTTTGGGTATTCCCGTTTAATTTCTTCAACCGCTAATTGAAAGTGATTTAGTAATAATTGTGCATCTTTTATATGTATATCTTTAACTATACATTCTATATGACCTTCTTCTCCTACTACTTTTTCAAATTCAATCTTTTGTAATTTGTCTAAAGAATTTATAACTGCAATAGCATTAGATGTAACTGCAGCACACACTATATCATAGCCTATTTCAGCAAAATCAGCATGTCCCTTTAAACAAAAACCTTGTATCAAGAAATCATCATTATAATAATATTTTACTTTTATCATAACTTAACCAACAACTAAGCGTTTATTTTTTCTACAACTATCTTAGTGTATGATTGACGATGTCCTTGTTTTCTTCTGTAATCTTTTTTTGCTTTATACTTGAAAACTATAACTTTCTTAGCCTTACCTTGTTCAACAACTTTAGCTTGAACAGATGCTCCTTCTACTACTGGAGAACCTAATTTTAATTCTCCATCTTTAGAGCAAGCTAATACTTCGTTTAAAGTAACAACATCACCTGCGTTAGCTTCTAATTTTTCAACGAATAATACATCACCTTCAGAAACTTTATATTGCTTCCCACCAGTCTTTACTATAGCGTACATTAAATACACCTCCTCGGCCTCAAACTCGCCAGTACAAGGTACTTCATTTGAAGATTTAGACCTTTACTGTGCGGCATTACAATTATTAATTATAAAATATTTACATTTTATTGTCAACTATTTTATCGAAAATAACATTAGTTTTATTGTGTTTTAATGTAGCATTTGAGTTTAAAGAAATCTTTATATTATATTTTTCACCAATTTTATCAATTATATCCATATAATATTCTTTTATTTGTTCAAAAATAAAATCATTAAACTCTATTATTACATTTTTATAGACTGTATGCTCGCTTATTCTCATAATTTCTTTTTCAATACCATCTACCATATGATGTATAGATTTTATCGTTTGTGCACCATCACAACATGGACAAGACATTAGATAATATTTATCAATAGACTCTTTTTCTCTACGCCTTGCAACTTCTACTAAACCAAGCTTCGTCATACCTAACACTTCAGCTTTTCTTTTATCTTTATTAAATTCTTCCTCTAAGAGGTGTAAAACTTCATTTTGATGCTTCTTTTTATGCATGTCAATAAAATCAATTATTATTATTCCAGCTATGTCTCTAATTCTAAGTTGCCTTACAATTTCTTTTGCAGCTTCAATATTAGTTTTATAAACAGTCTCATCAAGTTTGCCAGTTCCAACAAACTTACCTGTATTTACATCTATGACTGTAAGAGCTTCTGTCTTTTCAATTATTAGATAACCTCCACTCTTTAACCATACCTTTTTATTTAGTAACTTCTCTATTTGAGATTCTATCCTATATAAATCAAATACATCTCTATTTTCTTCTAGACATAGTTTATCAACATAAGTATTGTCTATTCCCTTCAAAATAGATTTGAGTTCGCAATATCTATCATAACTATTAGTAATTATAGATTCAATATCATCATTCACATTATCTTTTACATATTTAGTTGCAAAATCTAAGGATTTATATAATAATTTTGGTCCAATACCAAGTTTATATTCTTTTAAAATGTTTTCATACTTTAATTTCAACTCTTCTATATCTTTTTTTATTTCATCATGAGTGCAACCTTGAGCCTCAGTCCTTATTATTAAGCCTAAATTTTCTTTATTTACTGCCTTAGTAATTTTTTTTAATCTAAATCTTTCTTTTTCATCAGTAATTTTATTCGATATTGTAGTTCTATCATTGGAAGGTATATAGACAATATACCTTCCAGAAATACTAATTTCAGTGTTTAATTTTGCACCTTTAGTTCCTATTTCTTCTTTATTTACTTGCACTAGAATATCTTGACCAGATTTTATAGTACTTCCTTTTTTCAATTGTAAATAAGCAAGTTTTTTAAAGCCAATATCTACAAAACAAGCTTCTATTCCTGGTATAACTTTTTTTACAATTCCACGGTATATATTGGATACAGTCTTTTTATTTAAATTATCCTCAACAAAAAGTTCTACTAACCTTTCATCTTCAAGTACTGCTGTTTTCTGAGACCCTACTAAGGACTCGATAACTATCTTTTTCACAACTTCACCTCTCGAGCCTACATAGGAGTCACTAATTCACCATCTTCTAATACATATAAATCTCTTCTCAATATATCAACATCTAATGGGTCAACATTCAATTCAAACATCTCTAATATTTTTGGAATAAGTATATTAGTATTTAAATTAGTCTTTGAACCTGTAGCTATAGTAGCGGTAAGAGTAATATATTCATCTTCTAAATTTAAAACATCAAAAGTTCTTATCATAGGTCTTATATCAACTTCGACCATCTTCCCTTTTTTATTCTTTTTTGTTATGATTATTTCTTTATTATTCATAAAATCAATTACTTTTCTTTTTACAAACTCTTTAGTTAGAGGTCTTTTTAACTCTATATTAAACAGATATTCTCCATAATCTATCACAGAAGAAAGAGAAGGTGTTTGTCTATCAATTTCTTTTGCTTTGATAAATGCTATTCCATCTGGAAGTTGAACTGATACTTTACTTAAGAACTCCTCTACTGATAAATCATCTTCTTCTATCTCAATATCTACATACTCTCCCTGACTTTCTGTTCCTAAAGCCAAAGCATTACCATAACTCATTTTAGGATGAGGATTAAACCCTTGAGAATGTGATAAGTTTATTTCAGCTCTCCTAAATGCTCTTTGCAATAATCTCTGAAGGTCAAGATGTGATATATATATCATATCGCCTTCCTTTTTAAATTTTACTCTTATTATTTTACTCATATTAGCAAAGCCCCCTTCCTATATCATGTATATTTATTCCACAGCCATTACAATTATGTCTACAATCAGAAGTGATTTTTTCTTTTTTAGCATTCTCATCTTCTCTAATTAAGAATTTTTTATTAACACCTACATCTATATGGTCCCAAGGAAATACTTCTTCATAAGTTCTATTTCTATGTGCATAAAAATCTATAGAAAGATTATTTTTTTCCATAGCTTCCTTCCATATATCCAAATTAAAGTGTTCTGCCCATCCATCAAACTTTGCACCTAGTTTAAATGCATCATATATAACTTTTCCTATCCTTCTATCCCCTCTAGCTACTACAGCTTCCATCAAGCTAGTTTTTGAATCATGGTAATTGTATTTTATATTGTTGTTTCTCAATTTATTTACTAAGTGTCTTTGCTTCTCAACTACTTCTTCTGTAGTATCTTGTCCATGCCATTGGAAAGGTGTAAATGGCTTTGGTACAAATGTAGAAGTACTTACTGTAACGCTAAAACTTCTCTTTAATTTACCTCCATTTACTTTTCTGTAAATATCAATAACCTTATATGCTAATTTAGCTATTCCATCTAAATCATCATAAGTCTCAGTTGGTAAACCAATCATGAAATATAGTTTGACACTATTCCATCCCATCTCAAAAGCTCTTTCTGTTGCATTTTCCAAATCTTCTTCTGTGACACCTTTATTTATAACATCTCTAAGTCTTTGAGTTCCCGCCTCTGGAGCAAAAGTAAGTCCAGACTTTCTTACTTGTTGTATTTTATCAGCAATTTCCATTGAGAAGTTATCTAATCTAAGAGATGGAAGAGAAATCCCTATATTATTAGAAGCATACTCGTCTACCAAATAATCAGTAAGCTCAGATAATTTGCTATAGTCACTTGTACTAAGCGATGATAATGATATTTCATCATATCCAGTATTTTTAACTAATTTATCTAATATTTCTTTAAGTCTTTCAACACTTTTTTCTCTTATTGGTCTATATATCATACCTGCTTGACAGAATCTACATCCTCTTGTACATCCTCTGAATAATTCCAACACTATTCTATCATGAACAGTATCTATATAAGGTACTATTAATTTCTCTGGATAGTCTACAGTTTCAACATCTTTTATTATTCTCTTAGTAGGATTCTTAGGAACTCCATCTCTATTAGGAGTTACACTTTTAACTGTACCATCTTCATTGTATTTAACATCATAAAAACTTGGTATGTATACTCCCTCTATACTTGATATTTTATATAAAAAATCTTCTCTAGTCGTTTTATTTTCCTTCCATTCTTTGTACTCATTTACTACTTCTAAATTGACCTCTTCACCTTCACCTAATATTACTACATCCACAAAATCTGCTAAAGGTTCAGAATTATAGGCACAAGGGCCACCAACCATTACAAATGGGTCTTCCAGTTTTCTTTCCTTTTTTAATATTGGTATATTTGCTAAATCTAATATATTTAAGATATTAGTATATGAAAGTTCATATTGAAGTGTAAAAGTAACAAAATCAAAGTTTGTTATAGGCTCTCTTGACTCTAATGCAAATAATGGTATGTTTTTTTCTCTCATTATATTTTCCATGTCAATAGCAGGAGAATATACTCTCTCACAAAATACATCTTCATCTTTGTTTATTACATCGTATAATATATGACTTCCTAAGTGACTCATACCAACTTCATATAAATCTGGAAAGCAATGTGCGTATCTTATCAATTCACTATTACTAGTATCTTTATGAATTGAATTTATTTCATTTCCAAGATATCTAGCAGGCTTTTCTACTTTTTTTAAGATTTTTTTCAAGTCTACTTTATTCATTTATCCAAATTCCTCCAAACAAGCTCTTTATTTTTATTCTTATTTATAAGTAATATTATACACGATAAAATATTTTCTATCAAAAATATAACTAAAATATTGAATTTAAAACCTATATTATTCACAAAATAGAATGTCTAAAAAATATTTAATAATATTTTCCATTAAATTTTTATTAAAATGCAGATTTTTTATCAAATATGATATATTATAAACATAAACTATTGTTTTATATGACTTATAATGACATCTTTTGTTTCATTAATCCCAAAATGGGGTATGTTACTTGTATAATGATAAATTTTAGGAGGGTTAAAAATGAGTAAAGTTTTTGAAGTAAAAAAAGATATCTACTTTACTGGCGTAGTAGATGAAGGTTTAAAAGTATTCGACATAATAATGGAAACTGAGTTTGGGACAACTTACAACTCTTATTTAATCAAGGACGAAAAAACGGTTTTATTTGACACAGTAAAAGCAAATTTTAAAGATGAATTCTTAAGTAATCTATCAGAAGTTACTGATATAGCTAAGATTGACTATGTTGTAATTCATCATACAGAACCAGACCATGCTGGTAGTTTAAAGTACTTATTAGATTTAAATCCTAATATAGAAGTTTATTGTACTAAAGCTGCTAAACTATACTTAGATGGTCAAATAAATAGACCTTTTAATTGTCATGTAATAAAAGATGGTGAAGTTTTAAATATTGGTAAAAGAAACCTTAAATTTATAACTGCTCCATTCTTACATTGGGTTGATACAATGTTTACTTACATTGAAGAGGACAAGACTCTTTTAACTTGTGATGCATTTGGTTGTCACTTTGCAAGTGTTGATGCAGATGTAGTAAACAGTGAAGATTACCTAAAATCAGCTAAACACTATTATGACTGTATAGTTAAGCCATTTGCTAAGCACGTTTTAAGTGCTGTAGATAAGGTTGTAGGAATGAACATAGAATTTGATACTATATTAACTTCTCATGGACCAATGCTTACTAAAGACCCAATGGCTGCTGTTAAAAGATATGTTGAATGGTCTACAGAAGCTATTAATACAACAAATCAAAACCAAGTTTCTATATTCTACTTATCAGCTTATAGCAATACTTTAGAAATGGCTAAAAAGATAAAAGAAGGTCTTGATGCAGAAGGCGCAAAAGCTGAATTATATGATTTAGAAGATATGACATTAACAGAGATGCACGATACATTAGTAGTATCAAAGGTAATACTATTAGGTTCTCCAACTATAAACAAAACTATGGTTAAACCTATGTGGGATTTATTCTCTGTTATAGACCCAATGGCTAATCAAGGCAAGATAGCAGGAGTATTCGGTTCATTCGGTTGGAGTGGTGAAGGTATAACTATGGCTGAGACTTTACTTAAAGCTATGTCATTTAAAATGCCTGTAGAATCTCTTAAGAAAAAATTCTTCCCTAGTGAAGAAACATTAAAAGACTGTATGGCATTTGGTGCAGAATTTGCAAAATTAGTTAAATAATCATTAATCACAAACAAAATTATTTAATTTAAATAGTTTTATATCCAAAAATAAATTAAAAAGGAGTTGTCTCAAAATTGATTTTTTCTAATCTAATTTTAAGTTCAACTCCTTTTTTAAATTTTTAAAGAGGTCGAAAATCTCTTTTTTGTTTCACATAATAATGTTAAATACACCATCAGCGAGAGGTTGCATTATTTATAATAATATGTTCTATTTGTATATTAGTATTAACGGACGTATCTAGCGTATGCTACTAGCCCTATTCCAGAATTAGATCCTTTTTCACCAATTTCTACTTTAATAATTATATTATTTTTTTTACAGTATTTTGACAATTCTGCCGCAGAACGGTTCTTACCACTAAAATCTAAAGAAAATGGCTTATCATATTCAAAAGGATATTCAACAGGTTTACTATTTGGTGCTAATGCAAACATACCATATGGTGTTTTCATAAATCCTATTACAGAAACCGTATGCTTTGATGGGTCTAAATTTGAATTACTACCTGTAAACTTAATTGTATTTATTGATGAGTCAATTGAACTACACAAAAGACCCTCATACATTTCATTTTTTGGCTTCATATTATTTCCATAAACTTCATTAAGTATTGCCCCTTGTTGATCTGCTAGCATAGTGTGCTTCCCAGCTTTTGCTGGCGGATTTTGAGTATTTACTGCTCCAACAGCTGGATATGCTGTCTTGTCAAATGGTAATGGGTGAGTAAGGCTCTTGTATATAATGTCCTTTCCTGCCGATTTGTTAGCATCAATGTCTACATGATACAAACGTCCATCCTCAAAACGGACAAGGTTCCACTGGTGGTCATTTGATGTACTATGTACATAATAACATTCAATTCCCATAGCATCACATAGGGCTTTAAAACTCCTACACATTCCAGAGCACGCACCTTTTTTAGTTACCAATGTATAGGCAGTATTGGCTCCCTCTGCTGCGTTCCAATTAACATATGTTGTGTTATTTTTAATGTGATTGTAGGCAACCATAATCTTAGCATCTGTGGTCATGTTCTTTGTAATTTTATTATTCATAAAGTCTGCTGTTGCCTGTGCTACTGAATTCAGTTGGGCTTGTGACAACTTTGGACCATATATACTGTTAGTTCCAGATACGTAGCTTTTTGGTGTCTTTGCAGTAACATCTTTAGCTGTCATACCATAAACTGTCACATACATACTTGAAGTTAAAACCATTGTTGTAATCAATAGTTTGGTAGCTAATTTCCTGATTTTTTTCATATTAGCATTCTCCTTTATAAAATATTTTTATTTCCTATTCCCTACCATTAATCAGACTATTTTGGATTTAAAAAGAAGGATTGTAAACATGTATCTCCATTTATACAGTTGAGAAATATCTGGATTTCATGGAAAATCTGGTTAATATTTTCTACATAATTGGTATACAATACAACTCACAAATTAGTATATTTGATGTCAACATGAGAAAACGATAATTATTAATATATTAGAAACTGTTATTCTGTATCTGGAGTAACTCTTTTTCAATCATTATTAACGGTGAGAGTGAGGAGAATTTTCAATAATATAATTAAAATTGTATACAATTTATATATTCTCCCCTAAAAACATTATACAGATTATAATATATATATTCAATACATTTTTTGGAAAGTATAGTTACATCAGGATGTATAATCATGTATAGTTATGGCTCACTGTGAAGACTATAAAAGAAAAGAATGTAACAATATATCAGTTGATTGAGCAAGTAATTCAGATAAAAATGATTTATAATCTAAAACACAATGTATGTTATTGTACTTACACAAAAAACTATGTACAATTTTATTGTGAAGTCAGTGAATATTGTAGATAACATACAAATCAATAGGTTTAAAATAATATAAAAAAAGGAGATGATTCAAATTTTTATTTTGAAACATCTCCTTTTTTTATATATAATTTACTTTTCTTAAACACGTTGACTTTTATTTTTTCTAACTTCTCTCCATGATAGTTCTCCCCTATCAAGAGCTTTTATAAATATTTCTGCAGAAGCTAGATTTGTAGCTATTGGAACATGATAAACATCACAAAGTCTTATTAAAGCTTGTATATCTGTTTCATGAGCCTGAGATGTCAATGGGTCTCTTAAAAAAATAACTAAGTCTATCTCTTGTGTTACTATTAAAGAACCTATTTGTTGGTCTCCACCTAAAGGACCAGATGCTAACCTATTGATATTTAAGTCAGTTTCATCCATTATTCTTTTTCCTGTAGTTCCAGTTGCATAAAGTCCATACTTTTTTAAAATTGATTCATAACCTATACAAAATCCGACCATAGTATTTTTCATTTGGTCATGCGCTACTAATGCTATATTCATATGCTCAATCTCCTCAATTTACGTTTCAAGTATTAAATCTAGAAATTTATTTTCTTTCTTCTCATACAAACATTTAGTACTAATCCTAAGTTTGCTAAGGATGTTAATAACGAACTACCTCCATAACTTACAAAAGGTAGTGTTACTCCTGTTACTGGTATTAATGCAACAGTCATACCTATATTTTGGATTATCTGATAACCAAACATCCCCATAACACCAACCACGATGAGGGTTCCATAAAAATCCTTGGCATCTCTTGCAATTACTAAAAGCCTTAATAAGAATATTGCAAATAAGATTATCAGCACTGCCATTCCTATTACACCAAGTTCTTCACCTACAACAGCAAATATAAAATCACTATCTTGCACAGGTAAAAAATCTTCTTGGTTCTGACTTCCATTGTATAGCCCCTTACCAGTTACACCACCAGAACCTATCGCAATCAAAGATTGCATAACCTGATAGTTTCCTTTCAGTGTTACATCTTCTGGATTTAAAAAGGCTTCTATTCTTATCTTCTGATGGTCTGCCATCATCAAATACATCAGTGGCATTGATACCAACAGTATGATTATTCCTCTTTTTATCAATTTTGAACTAAGACCTGCTGTAAACATCATTGCAAATATCATACAACAAAAGACAATTCCTGTTCCCAAATCTGGTTGTGCAAGTAATAATCCAATAAATGGAATAGCATAAACCACAACAGGTATAACTTCCTTTAATGTATTTAATTTGTCTTTCTTAGTTTCAAGTATCTTTGCATAACTAAGTACAAATGTTAATTTGACTATCTCAGATGTTTGCAAATCAAGTGGACCTAAGTTAATCCACGACCTAGCGCCACCTTTTTCTGTACCAATTCCAGGTAATAAAACGATGGCTAACAAAACAAGACTTATTATATAAAGCGCTTTGTAATACCTACCTAAAAGATTATAATCAAAAAATAATATGACTATAATCATCCCTATGCCAAGTACAAAAGCTAGTCCTTGCTTAATTAATTGATTATATGAACCAGTCGAATTAGCATGCGTTGCACTACTAAGTATAACAAGTCCAAAAATAAAGATAGCTAATACTGTAACTATAAGTTTCCAGTCTAACTGTTTTATCAACTTAATTGTCGACTTATAATTAATATTGATTTTTTTCAAAGAATCACCGTCTTTCTATCTTTAAACACATAATTAAATAAAAGGGGCATATACCAATAAGGATACCCCCCTTTTAAGCACTAATTACATACATCTATCTTTTATATTCTTTAATGGTATATTAGCAACTAATGCAGATACAGGTTTGTCATCGTGCTCACCTCTGCATTTAGACATTTTTATTTCAAGGCCATCATCTTCTATCTCTGCATAATTGGCTATTACTTTTAAAATGTCTGTTTTTATCATTTCTAAAAGTTGTGGTGAACAATCTACTCTATCATGTACTAAAACTAATTTTAACCTCTCTTTAGCAACAGATTTACTAGTTTTAGCATCGTTAGAAAAAACTCTAAATAAATCTAACACAGATGTATCCTCCTTTGCTACTTAGCCATGCTAAACATTTTTTTAAGTCTACCAAAGAATCCATCTTCAACTTCAAGTTCAAGTAGAGGAACTTCTTCATTTAGTATCCTTTTTGCGATATTCTTGTATGCTTGACCAGCAAGTGACTTTGAATCAAGTATAGCTGGCTCACCTTTATTTGTCGATATAATTATACTTTCATCATCAGGAACAAGACCTAACAAATCTATTGCTAATATTTCTATTATATCTTGTTTATCCATCATGTCTCCACGTTTAACCATATCATTTCTAATCCTATTTATAACTAATCTTATTTCTTTTATTTCATTTGCTTCTAATAAACCTATTATTCTATCAGCATCTCTTACTGCCGATATTTCTGGATTTGTAACCACAATAGCTCTATCTGCTCCAGCTATTGCATTTTTAAATCCTTGCTCAATACCTGCTGGGCAGTCTATTATTATATACTCGAAAGATTCTTTTAGTTTTTCACACAGGTCAACCATTTGTTCAACTGAGACAGCATTTTTGTCTCTAGTTTGTGCTGCTGGTAATAAATATAGATTATCAAATCTTTTGTCTTTTATTAGAGCTTGCTTAAGCCTACAAGTTCCTTCAACTACATCTACTATGTCATAAACTATTCGATTTTCAAGACCCATTACTACATCTAAGTTTCTAAGTCCGATATCTGCATCTACTACTACTGTTTTTTTATTTTCTAGGCTTAGCGCAGTTCCTAAGTTTGCTGCGGTAGTAGTTTTTCCAACTCCACCTTTACCAGATGTTATAACTATAACTTCGCTCATAATACTACCCCCTATTTTTCTTTCTATTTGTCCAATTTTGACAAATAGCTTTCGATTACAATTCTTCCATTACTCACAAAGGCTATTTCTGGGCTAATTTCTGATTCAACTTCATAATTTTCTTCATCATCTGGAGCTTCTGCAATATTTTCTGCTATTTGTAATATTTTAGGATTAAGATTTCCAGCAACAACATATGCAAATTCATTACCTTCTGCACCTGCATGTACAAAGCCTTCTATTTTACCCATTACAAAAACATTACCTCCTGCTACAACTTTAGCACCAGCATTTATATCTCCCATAACAACTGTATTTGATTTTGAAAGCACCTTTGAACCAGGTTTCATATCATTTAATATGACTACATCACCTTCAAATTCAATATTTTCTCCAGATCTTAGGGTATTGACATATTTTGTTGGAAAATTACTATTTTCTTCAATTTTTTGATCTTCAACGAATTCCACATCAAATCTAGAAGTGATTCCTTCTTTTAATTCTAGAATCTCCATGTCAGTTAAATAATCACTATTAATTTTACTAATTTTAGCCCCATTAAAAAAGCCAACATACGCTTCCAATTTGTTTATTAATTTTTCCTGTATTTCCTCAAATGGAGCTTCTTTTTTTATATTTACTATTATCCCTCTTTTATTACCCTTGAACTCTACTAGTTCTTGACTACAAATTTCTCTTAAAGACATAACAACCTCCAGAGTGATATATCATTTATATTCTTCAAATACGCTTTAAATCCTTTTATTTTTTCTGTATAAAGCTAAAGTTTATATATGGATTAAGCTATCTGTTAATTTGTGACTCGAAATTTATATTTTCGTCAGAAGAATTGTTAACATCATTCGTATTGTTGTCTTTTTTACTATTAGTTGGCTCTAATCCCATATACGTTCCAATAACTTCTCGAGTTGGTAAAAGTGAGAATACACTTGAATCACCTTGAGGAATTACACATACAACAGCTATTTCTGGGTCATCTGCTGGAGCAAAAGCAACAGTCCATGTAAAAGAACCATAATCTTGTTTAAATTTATCTATTTCGTCATCTGTTATTTTTGGATTTAATTCCTTTATAGCTTTTCTTAAATATGAAGAATTCACTTTATCAGTATCTTCTAATCTAACTTTTATTCCATCCTCTAATTCTTCTTCTAATTTCTTTCTTTCTTCGTCTTTTAAATCTTTGTTTTCTAATTTCTTTTTTACTTCCTTTTCTTTAGTTAATGAAAGTTCTTTTTCTTTTTCTGCTTTCATCTTATCTGCTAGTTTAACTGCATCATCTAGATTTACATTATAAGATGATATATGACTTTTTAAATATTCATATTCATTATCTGTAGGTATTTTCCCACTTTTCTCAGCTGTACCAGTCTTTGCCGCTACATCTATTGGGAAATCAGCAAAAGCACTCTTTCCTGTACCTTGTTTTGCAACCAATTTCATACCTTTTGTTAATTCTTTTAAGTTGTCAGGATTTTTAAAAGGTATTTTTTCTACTTTCTTCTGGTCATTGATTTTCACTGATGAATAGTTACTTGAAACAGCTCTATCAACTACAGATAATTCTACTAAATTGCCTCCATTTGCTATGGCAGCCACATATCTTGATATCTGAGCTGGTGTATAGGCATTCTCACCTTGACCTATAGCCAAGTTGAATGTATCTGCAGTACTCCATTTTGCAAAGTTGAAATAACTAAATACTGCTAAATCTGCTACATCTTCTATTCTCTCTTCTTTAACATCCAATTTTTTTAGTCTATTCATTGTTTCTACTCTACCAGGAGTTTTCTTTTCTGCTGCCCAGCTTACAATCTCATTGATTCTTTTTTCATATTCTTTAGGATTTTTATCTCTAGTTATATCAACAAAGTCATTTGCCATTTCTCTTTCTAAATTCGACTTTAACAGAGCTTGTGTTGATTTCAATTTATCCTCTGTGCTAGGAACTTTACCTGCTCTTTCTTCTACTTCATCTTGAAGTCCAGTATTTTGGTCAAGTCCAAACAATTTTGCATACTCAAGGATTTTACTTGCATTCATATCTATACCAATGCTTTTTCCATCTGGCCATGTTTTACCTGTACCAATAGTTGCCATATATATATTACAAGATTCTTGTATTGCTTTATATAAGTTTGTCATGCCATGATTGCCTCTACCATGGTTCCATACATAGTCACCAAAAGATTTTTTACCTAACATGATAACCCCAGGGTCATTTATTGTAAAGTTTGGATTTAAACCATTTTCTAAAGCTGCCATTGAAGTTACCATCTTAAATGAAGAACCTGGCTGGAATTCCCCTTGTGTAACTAAGTTTAAAAGTGGACTCCCTGCTAGTAAGTCATTTGGATTCTTTGGCTGAAGTGCTTTATAATCTTCTGTAGAAATACCTTTTGCAAATTTATTTGGGTCATAATTAGGATAGCTTGAAGAAGCTAATACTTCTCCATTTTTTACATCAATAGCTATAAGGGCTGCTGATTGTGCTTTTCCTGCATATGCACTAATTGGTTTATCACCAAATTTACTTTTAAAAGTACCTCCTTTAGAAGCAACTTCAATTATTTGTTTTAATGCATTATCTGAAACTTCTTGTAAGTCTTTATCTAGTGTAAGATATACAGTATCTCCTGATTTAGGCTTTTTAGATTCAATCTCTTTACTGATTCTTCCCAATGCATCAACCTTAACCATTTTATAACCATCAGTTCCTCTTAGTCTACTTTCATTACTTTTCTCTACTCCTGCAAGACCTACCATGTCTCCATTTTCATAACCTTTCTGAAGGTATGATTCTATTTGGGTTGATGGCATTTTTCCTACATATCCTAACATATGTGAACCTAAAGTTCCATTAGGATAATATCTTACTGGTTCAACTGCTATTGAAACACCAACAAGGTCCATAGCACGCTCTTCAATTTGTGCAATTGTAGTTTCTCCTACATCTTTTGCAATGGTTACTGGATTATACTGAGAATATCCTTTTGATTTTATCAAATCTCTCACAACCATTATTTTTCTTGCATCTTCATCGCTTAAACTTTTATCAATATCTAATGCTTCACTATTTCTTACTTTTTCAAACGCTTCTTTGGCATTTAGCTTAGTCTCTTTTATCTTATAACTAGCCAGCCAATCTCTCTTATCTCTTTCTGCTGTGAACATCCATTTACTAACTAAAATAGGTGGATAATATCCATTTTCATTCAGTTTTGCCTGTAATTTTGTTGCATCCAATCTTTTATCTTCTTGAGACAATATTCCAGCTGAGATAAGTTTATCTACTAAGTAATAAAAACTTTCTTTAGCATTATAATCATTTGGGATACCATTTTCTGATTTATACTCTCTAATATCTCTGTCATATGTATAATAGTACTTTCCATTTTCTACATATATAGGAAACTCATCTACATATTCTTCACCATTTTTTTCAAGCAAATTTATAAGCTTTAATGATATTTCATTTGCTCTTGAACGCTTCTTTGCATCTTTTTTATTAATATCGTTACCTGAAACCTGAACAGTAAATAAGTTTTTATTTCCCGCTAACAATCTTCCATATCTATCTTTTATTTCTCCTCTTGGAGCTTCTATTGCCAATTTTTTATATGTTTTATTCTCAGCTAACTCATTGTAATATTCATATTTAAATGTAGTCATGTAGATTATTTTTACTAAAATAGCTAAAAATATCACACTTATGACTATTTTAATTATTTTTAGTCTATCAACTTGTTTATTTTCTTCCATGAACTCACCAACTAATCTTCTTTAAGTTTTAAAACTGCTCTTTTAGATAAGCGATATATTACTAAACCAATTAAACTATTCACTATTGGTGCTACTAGTAGACCTTTTACTAAAAGTGTTGATATGCTATAGCTTTGATAGATTATACTAGATGTACCTATATTGACAATTGAATCAATTAAACTTCCTATAAAAATCAAAACGAAAGTAATAATATAGCTACCTTTATATAGCTGGTCTCTCATGTGTCCGATTGCATACGCAATAACAAACAAAACTAACGCATTTACACCAAAAATTCCACCAACGGTTATGTCTTTAATAAGCCCTATTATAGCAGCTATAATACCACCCTCTAGTTCATCTAAATAAAGAGAGATTATAGTCACATATATAAGAACTAGATTAAAGCTTATGCCAAAAATATCTATATAATTTGTTATACTATTTTCTATAGTCATAAGCACAATTCCTAATAGACAAAGTAAAACTTTTTTCATTGTTTTTATCCCCTTTATCCTATATTTCTTGGTTCTATGACTACAACGTCATCTATATTCTTAAAATCAACATAAGGTTTTACAACTACATATTTTAGCGACTTATCTTTATCATCAACTACTTTTTCAACCTCACCAATTGGTATACCCTCTGGGAAGAATCCAAGACCTGATGTTGTTATTATATCTCCTTGAATTACATTGTATGATGAGTCAAACATATAGCCTTGTAAGTATCCTTTACTATTATAACTATCCTTATTATCTAAAGTAGTATTTTGAGTAATTGTTCCTTTCGCATTAGCATCCTTTGCTAGTTTAAAACTTACAGATGCCTTAGAATCCAATAGTGAAATTGCCTTGCTATAATTGTTTGAAACTTCATAAACTACACCAACTAATCCACTACCATTCATAACTATACTTTCTTTTTTTACACCCGAACTTTTCCCTGCACCTATAACAAAGCTCTCATACCAGTTTCCATCATTTTTACTGACAACACTTGTAGAAATACTTGTAGCTTTATATTTTTCCTCTACAAAATTAAGCGTCTTTTTTAACTCTTCTAGTGATTCTGTTTTATCTAATTTAGTATTTAAAGTTATCATATCCTTTTTAAGTTTTTCATTTTCTGCTTCTAATTTCTTTACCTTTTTAGAATTCTCTTTAAAACTTGATATATCTTTAAATCCATTTTTGATAAAAGAAAAGCCATTGTTTATTCCTTTTCCAACACTTGTAATAGCATCAGAGGCTACTCCTAAATTTACTGGACTACCACTAGAAAACTTACCGATTGATATACCCACAATTCCAATTAAAGTGATAGCAACTACGCCCGTTGCTATCACTTTAACATTAATCCTTTTTTTCTCATTTTTATTCTTGTCAAATCTCAAGGCCATCACCAACTTCTAATTTTTAGCATTCATCATTAATACTTTTTCAAAGATTTCTTGGTCTTCAACAGATTTTCCTGTTCCAAGTGCAACACAATCAAGAGGTGTTTCTGCTATTTGCACAGACATTCCAGTTTCTTGTGTAATAAGTTTATCAAGACCTCTAAGCAAAGCTCCTCCTCCTGTTAGCATTATTCCGTTTTCCATTATATCTGACGCTAATTCTGGTGGAGTTTTTTCTAGTGTAGATTTTATTGCATCTACTATTGAACTTACAGGTTCTTTTAATGCTTCTCTAACTTCTGTAGAACATATTTCTATTGTCTTAGGTAACCCTGAAATTAAATCTCTACCTCTTATTTGCATGTTTACTTCTTCATCATCTTTAAATGTAGAACCTATACTAATCTTAACATTTTCAGCAGTTCTTTCACCTATCATAAGATTGTACTCTTTTTTTACATAAGCAACTATAGACTCATCAAACTCGTCTCCACCAATTCTTATAGATTTAGCAGTAACGATTCCTCCTAAAGATATTACAGCTATCTCTGAAGTACCTCCACCAATATCAACTACCATATTACCTTCTGGTTCTTCAACTTTTAATCCTGCTCCTATAGCTGCTGCCATTGGCTCTTCTATAAGGAATGCATCTTTAGCTCCTGCTTGTCTTGCAGCTTCTTCTATAGCTCTCTTTTCTACTTCTGTAACTCCAAAAGGAACACATATAGCTATTCTTGGACTTACAACACCTTTTTTGTCAGCTGCTTTTTGTATGAAATAACTAATCATTGATTGAGTTATATCAAAATCAGCTATTACACCATCTTTCATAGGTCTTATAGCTACTATATTTCCTGGTGTTCTACCTATCATTTTTTTAGCTTCTTCACCTACTGCTAAAACTTCCTTACTGTCATCTCTTATTGCGACAACTGATGGTTCTCTAACAACAATACCTTGTCCTTTTATGTAAACTAATGTATTTGCAGTCCCTAAATCTATTCCCATATCCTTTGTCATCTTATTAAAACTAAAAAAACCTTTTTTCTCTTTCTTTTTTTCCTTAGCCATGATTTTACTCCTTCCTACTATTAAGAATCATGTTAAAAACATTCTCCTACTATTTTATCACATATAAAGTCAAATTATCATATTTTCTTTAAAGCTAAAGTATAATCCATCTCCAATAATTATATGGTCAATTATTTCTATTCCAATTATTTCTCCACATTTAACAAGTCTTGATGTGATATTCTTATCTTCACTTGATGGTTCCACACTTCCTGAAGGGTGATTATGCATCACTATTATTTTACTTGCACTTCTTCTTATAGCTTCTTTAAAAACCTCTCTAGGATGGACTAATGACGAGCTTAAAGTCCCCACGGATATATCTACATCAGATATTATCTCATTTTTTGTGTTCAAAAGAACTGCTTTAAAAACCTCTTTTTTTAAATACCTAAGGCTGTCCATATAATATTTATGTATATCCCAAGGATTTTTTATTTTATACTTCATAGGTTTAAAACTGGCTATTCTAGAGCCTAGTTCTAAAGCTGCTTTAATTTGGGTTGATTTTGATAACCCAATTCCATCTATATTACACAGCTCCTCTATTGTCATATCTTCTAAATGTCTAATACCCTGAATATCTCTATTTATTATATAGTTGGCTAACTCAATAGCATTTTTATTTTTGTTACCAGTCCTTAAAAGTATAGCCAACAATTCAGTATTTGATAAGCTTTTTACTCCTTCAGCAAGCATCTTTTCTCTGGGTCTTTCCTCTGGTGCCATTTCTTTTACCTTAAATGGTTGAATTAAATGACTTTTTCAGATAAATCACACTCCATAAAAAAGATTTATATTAAAATGTTTTTTTAATAAGTCACCTAACTTTGAAATTGGAAGACCGACTATATTAAAATAATCTCCTTTAATTTCTTCAACTAGCAAAGCTCCATAGCCTTGTATACCATAAGCTCCTGCTTTGTCAAATGACTCTTTAGTTCTCAGATAATCCTCAATATCCTGTTCTGATAACGTTTTAAATTTCACATTGCTGATTACATAGTCAATTACTTTCTTATCTTCGCACAAGTTTATTAAGCTAATACCGGTTATGACTTGATGCTCTCTTCCAGATAGTCTTTTTAGCATATCTCTTGCACAAGACTCATCTTTAGGTTTTCCTAAAATAGCATTGTCTAAAACAACAACTGTATCAGCTCCAATAACAACATCTTCATTATGTTCAGATGCTACAGACATACTTTTTTCAAAAGCCAATCTCATAACTAAATGTTCTGGTGCTTCACTTTCTAATATAATCTCATCAATTTCACTTTTAATTATATCAAATCTTACATTTGTATTCTCTAGAATTTCTTTCCTTCTTGGAGAGGCTGATGCCAAGATTATATTCATTTATTCACCTCGTTTGTACGTAATTTGTACCTATTTAGTCTATCACTATATTGTAAAAAATTCAACAGAAATGTCGAACCTTTTTTGTTACACTATTGTTATATTTATTACCAATAAAATAAATATACATAAAATAGAGGTATGGAAATTATTCCATACCTCTGTTTTATGTACTCATTAGAGATATGGAAATTATTCCATATCCTTATTTTGTCCATATTACAAAATTTTAATAGCTTTCTTTGGACATTTTTCCATACATAAATGGCATCCTACACATTTATCAGCATCTACCTTATGTTTTTCTTTTAATTCTCCTTCTATTGCATCAAACTTACATTGTTTTTTGCATACTGTACATCCAACACAAAGTTCTTGGTCAATAGTAACTTTCTTTTTCTTAGTTATATCACCTGATATTACTTTTGTAGGGCATTTTGCTACACATTCCATACAACCTACACACTTGCTAGAGTCTATCTTAGCTATTTTATTTTCAAATATTATAGCATCAAATTTACAAGCTTTTACACACATTCCACAGCCAATACATCCAGCAGTACATTTTTCTTTAACAGCCTTACCAAACTCTTTACTGTTACACTCTACAACTACTTCTTGACTTTCTGGCTTTGTGATTATTATGCCCTTAGGACAAACTTCTTGACATTTTCCACAATTTACACATTTTTCTTCATCTATTACTGCTACTCCATCAACTATAGATATAGCATCAAATTTACAAGCAGCTTTACATGTTCCAAGACCTAAACATCCAAATTTACACATTTTAGCTCCTGAATTTAAAACATTTGCTGCTCTACAATCTGATATTCCGTCGTACTCATATTTATCTTTTGCACTTGAACAAGTTCCTTTACAAATAACTTTTGCTACTTGCTTTTCACCTGCTTCAGCGCTTACTCCCATTATTTCTCCTACTTTTGCACCAACATCTGCTCCACCTACAGGGCAACCATTAACTGGTGCTTTTCCTTCAACTATTGCACTTGCAAGACCTCCACAACCTGGAAATCCACAACCACCACAGTTAGCTCCTGGAAGTACTCCTAGTATAGCTTCCACTCTTTCGTCTACTTCTACAGCAAACTTTTTAGATGCAAAATCTAGTACTATCCCGAAGATTAAGCCCATAACTCCTAAAACTAATACAGCTGTAAGTATCACTATTTTCACCCCTCTTTTTTATAGCTTTATAAGTCCTGTAAATCCTAAGAAAGCTATTGACATTAAACTTGCTGATATAAGTGTTATAGGGAAACCTTTAAATGCTTCTGGTATATCAGCTAATTCTAGTCTTTCTCTTATACCTGCGAATATTACTATTGCTAAAGTAAATCCAGCTCCGGCACCAAATCCATTTATTATTGTTTCTACTAAGTTATAACTTTTTTGAACATTAACTAGAGCTATACCAAGAACTGCACAGTTTGTAGTTATAAGAGGTAAATAAACTCCTAATGCTTGATATAAAGATGGACTCATCTTTTGAATTACCATTTCAACGAACTGAACTATAGAAGCTATAACCAATATAAAAGCTATTGTTTGTAAAAATCCAGTTCCAGTTTTTACTAATAAAATTTGTATAAAATAAGTTATAATTGAAGCTAAAGTTAAAACGAATGTAACTGCAACTCCCATCCCTACTGCTGTATCAACTTTCTTAGAAACTCCTAAGAAAGGACATATACCTAAGAACTGAGATGTTATAACGTTATTAACAAGAACGATACTTAAAAATAAAAGTATTAAATTCATTTATTACACCTCCACTACGCTTTTTTACTTCTTAATTTATTAAATCCTGCAAATAAGAATCCTAATGTTAAGAATGCACCTGGTGGTAATATAAATATTAATACTGGTTGGAAAGATGCTCCAAATAGTGTCAATCCAAATAAACTACCATTTCCAAGTAATTCTCTTACTGCACCTATTATTGTAAGAGCAACAGTAAATCCAAGACCTTGACCTACACCATCAACAATTGAAGCTAGTGGACCAGTTTTAAAAGCAAAACTCTCTGCACGAGCTAATATTAAACAGTTAACAACTATTAATGGTATATATATACCAAGAGCCTTATCAAGAGCAGGAACATATGCTTTTAAAACCATTCCTACTATTGTAACAAATGTAGCTATAATTACTACAAATATAGGTATTCTTATCTTATCTGGTGTGATTTTTCTTAGTAATGATATAACTAAATTTGCACATATTAAAACTGCTGCTGTTGAAAGACCCATACCGATTCCATTTATTGCTGAAGTTGTAACGGCTAGTGTTGGACACATACCTATAACTTGCACAAATGTTGGGTTCTCATCTATTAGCCCATTTTTAAATACTTTAGCTAAATTCATAATTAACCCTCCTTATTTATTAAGAGCACTATTGAAAACATCTATTGCAGCATTTACTCCTGTAGTAACTGCTGTAGACGTAATAGTTGCACCTGATATTGCTAGTATTTGATTGTCTGCTGTTGCACTACCTTTTGCTACTTCAAGAGGCTCAGCAGTTTTGCCTTTATATTGACCTTTAAATGCATCATCTTTAGCTTTTGCTCCAAGTCCTGCTGTCTCTGTCATATTACCAATATCAACACCTGTAACTTGACCTTCAGATGATATACCTACCATAACTTCAATTTCTCCACCATAACCACTTGGCTTAGCTTTTAAAGTATATCCCACTACTTCAGAACCATCAAGACCTTCATATACCTCAGCTATAAGTCCATCCCCAAGGTTTTTATAAGTACTTTCTTCCATTTCTTTGAACTCTTTTGCTTCTGGAAGTACTGCTTTTCTAAGTTCATTATTTGCTTGTATATTTCTTTGTTCTATTACTGGAGCTGTAACTTGATTTGTAGCCCCAAGTGCTAATGCGGCTATAGCACTTATAGCAAGTAAAGTCCCACCTAGTCTTACAATACTATTCATTATTTAGCCACCTCCCCAAACACTCTATTTCTAACAAACTTATCTATAAGTGGAGCAAGACAGTTTACTAGTAGTATTGAGTAAGATACACCTTCTGGATATCCACCATACATTCTTATAACTGTTGTTATAAGACCAGCTAATACAGCGTATATTATTTGACCTTTTTTAGTCATAGGCGAAGTTGTATAATCCGTAAGCATGAAGAATCCACCTAACATAAGACCTCCAGCAAACAGCTGATATATTGCGAAATTTATATTAAATCCACCTAAAAGGAATGTTAATATAAATACAGTTGCTATGTAAAATACTGGTATAATATAATTTATTATGCCTTTATACATTAGGTATACTCCACCTAATAATAATAATATTGCTGATGTTTCACCTATACATCCACCAATATTACCAATCATCATATCAGCGAGACTGATTCCATTACTAGAAAGGTCTGCTAATCCTGCTGCTCCATTTTTCAAAAAGCTCAATGGAGTTGCTGTACTAACTGCATCTAAGTTTTTACCTATCCAGTTAACACCTGGCTGAGTCCAAGCAGTCATCGCAACTGGGAATGATGCTAATAAAAATGCTCTTGCAGCAAGTGCTGGATTGACAAAGTTACATCCAATTCCACCAAATACCATTTTAACTACTAATATTGCAAATATTCCTCCTACTAGACACATCCACCAAGGAAGTGATGCAGGTACGTTAAATGCTAATAATAATCCTGTTACAACAGCTGAAAAATCTCCTATAGTACTTTTTTGCTTCATAAATTTTTGATATAAAAATTCAGTACCTACTGTACCAAGTATACAAAAAAACATAGCACTCAAAGCATTAAGTCTAAAGAAGTATACTCCTGCTACTGCTGCTGGAAGGAGTGCTATAATAACTTGTTTCATTATATATGAAGTATCTTCATTACTTCTCACATGAGGAGAAGATGATACTATCAACTTATTTTCCATCGTTTTTCCCCCTTAACTTTCTTTATTTCTGAGCAGCTTGCTTTCTTCTCTTTGCTCCTATTTCTCTCTTTGCTGATCTTATAGATTGAAGTAATGGTCTTCTTGCTGGACAAATAAATGAACAAGACCCACATTCGATACAATCCATTGCTCTATGATATTCAGCTGTGTCATAATCATCTCTTAAAGAATATGCACTTATGTAAAGTGGTTGTAAGAATGATGGACATACATCTGTACATCTTCCACATCTTAAACAGTTTTGAATATCTGGAGTACGTGATTCTTCCTCATCCAAACATAAAATCCCTGAAGAACCTTTATTAGTTGCTATCTCAGTAGTATATTGAGCCATACCCATCATAGGTCCACCCATTATAACTTTACCAACCTTCTTACCTTCTTTAAATCCACCACATTGTTCTATTATTTCTGAAACTAATGTTCCAACTTTTGTTATTAGGTTTTTAGGTTCTTTGATACAACTACCTGTTATTGTAGTGATTCTTTCTACCAAAGGCATACCTGTTTTAATAGATTTAGCTATTTGAGCTGCTGTGGCAACGTTGTCAACAACTGCACCTGCTGCTATTGGTAATCCACCAGATGGAACTTCTTTACCTGTACACGCATAAATAAGTTGTTTTTCTGCTCCTTGTGGATATTTCACTTGAAGACCAACAACTTCGATTTCACTATAATCTTTAGCTACATTTTGAATTGCTTCTATAGCATCTGGTTTATTTGTTTCAATTCCTATAAATCCTTTTTTAACATCTAATACCTTCATTAATGCTCTTAAACCAAATACAACATCTTCTGGATTTTCAATCATTAATCTGTGGTCTGCAGTTAAGTATGGCTCACACTCTGCTCCATTTAATATAACTACTTCTGCTTTACTATCTGGTGGAGGAGATACTTTTACATGGTTAGGGAATGTAGCTCCACCCATACCTACTATTCCTGCCTCTTTTATAATACCTACTATATCTTCTTTACTCAAATCCTCTAACTGACCTTTTGGTTGAACACTTTCATGTAATTCTTCCTTAAAGTCGTTTTCGATAACTACACATTGAGCCGAACCACCTGGTACTTCATGTTGTTCAATAGCAATAACTTTTCCTGATACTGAAGAATGAACGTTGCATGACACGAAACCTTGTTGTTCACCTATTTTTTGCCCAAACTTTACTTCATCACCAACTTCAACAATAGGTTTAGCTGGTGCCCCTATATGTTGCTGAAGAGGAATGTAAACTATCTTTGGAGCTTGAGCTTTTTCAAGTGCCTTTGTGTTAGAGTACTCTTTTCTATATGGAGGATGTATCCCTCCCTTAAAAGTTAAGAGTTTCATTGTTTTACCCCCTTATCTATAAAAAAACATTTTTTCTGCCTTCTATAAGTATACTATATATATTAAAAAATCTTAACAATTGTTAAAAAAATATCCCTATTTTTATAATTTATTTTATAAATCAATCTCTTTATATTAAGTCAAAACGAGGAAAAGGATTGCTTAATTAAACAATCCTTTTCATATAGCTTTCTAAAGTCCAAATTTTCTGTATTTTATTTTATAGAATTTATAAACAAAGAGTACTCTTGCATAGATGATAAAAGTAGACTTTTACTCACACTATATTTTTCTTCATTTGCTGCTTTTGAAGCTGTATCAATTTTTTCATTTACATTCTTTACATAATCAATTAAATTATCTTTAAATAAACGCATTTCAGAATAGTCAATCTTTTCAGCTTCTTTTGATATATTTTGTGATATTGCCTTTCTATTTGTCAAAATAGTATTATATTTTTTCATATCCACATTATTTTCATCATTTGACCAAAAACTTGATTCTTCTTTAAAGTTTGTTATTAATTTATTTAATTCTTTGGATATACTCTCTATATAAGCGTAATTACTTGTATATTCTAAAGATAACATTGGTGCATCCAAGTGTGATAAAAATGCATCTGGAAATACCTTTCTTACACTGCTTATGTGTTTTCTAACTTCGTTTTCGTCAAACGAAGAATATGTCTGTATTTTTTTTACTCCATCCTTCTCCATAACTGAAAAAGGTATATCGCTACTAACTAATGATGTCTGTATTTTTTTCAAGTCATCATTATTATCTATTGCAGCAACTTGAATAGTATACATATCCCATCCTTCTATAGTAGCTAATTTCACTTCTTCTGCTTCTTTAGTATTATTTACTGCTTTTTCTGGATTAGTTTCTTCTTTATCTTCTGGACTGGTTTCTGATTTAGATTTTTTTCCGTTTTTTATTGAATTTAATTCATCAGATATATCTTTATAAGTTATATCTGATGAATGATTTAGAAATGGTATTTTAGCTGATACATATTCAAGTACCTTGCTATCTTTTATTTTTGTATAAGAATAATAGCCAATTAAACATAAACAGGCAATGGTTATAACATACTTACGTAAATCAATTTTATGTCTATTATTATTAAATCCTCTGTATATCGTTTTTCTTCTATTCATTAGTTTGTCCCTCCCAAAATTATATTATTAATAAAGTATATTTTTAAGAGTCACAATTTATGAATAGAAATGATTATTTATTCTAATTTTTTAATAAGAAATTGTATTTGTTAAGCAAGTCTTCTTGCTCCAAGTAATGCTTTAGACCAATATGAACTAGTTAAATTATCCACTTTAACCTTATTAGGATTGGTCTGAGTACCACTACAATGGATAAATTTACTATTACCTACATATATGCCTACATGATTAGTTGCTCCATCTCCATCAGTGTCAAAATAAACCAAATCTCCTGGTGCATAATTTCCCATAGAAACTGCGCTTCCAGATTTGGCTTGCTCTCTGGAAACTCTAGGAATAGAAACACCTACAGAGTTTTTGAAAACATACTGTGTGAATCCAGAGCAGTCAAATTTATTAGGGCCTGATGCACCCCACTGATATGGAATTCCAATAAGAGTATATGCAAAGTCTACAATTGTTGAGCCTTTTGCTGTAGATTTATCTGAATTTCCAGTAAATGATGAATTAGAATTACTGTTGGATTGAGAATTCTGATTAGATGATGAACTAGAATTGTCTTTTGTTCCTTCATTAGTCTCAGAAATATAACTAGCACTTACCCATCCAGTTGTACCATTTGATAACTTTACTTTATACCATCCACTACTCTTAGCCTTTAATTCAACAATATCTCCACCATTTAATTTTCCTATTATAGAATAACTTGTCCCAGGTCCACTTCTCACATTTAAACTTACAGTAGAGGTTACCTTACCGTTTTTTCCCTCAATAGACTCTTCACTAGATGGTTTTTTATCAGAATTATTAGTATTACTTGAATTGGAATTATTTGAATTAGAATTATTTGTCCCAACATCTTCTGACGTTTTTGAGATATATTGGCTACTAGCCCATCCAGTAACACCATTTGATAGTTTTATTTTGTACCATCCATTACTTTGTTCTAATAACTTTACTACATCTCCATTATTTGCCTTACCAACTAATGAATAGTTAGTACCTGCACCACTTCTTATATTCAGTCTTGAACTCACATTTACCTTACCATTTCCACTTATAGTTGTCCCACTTGAAGTCGAATTACTTTGGTTTGATGTACTTTCAGATGAACCACTAGTTGATATGTATTTTGCACTTCCCCATCCAACAACAGAACTTGATACCCTTACTTTATACCAACCATTAGATTTTTCTAAAATCTCTACAGTTTTTCCTTTGTATAATTTTGCTACTTTATCACAATCAGCGCTTGGCCCACTTCTTATATTCAAAGCACTTGCCGTTACTACTCCTTTTTCAAGAGCACTTGCATTTATGGAACTAACAGATACTGCTACCGCTCCAATTCCTAAAGCTGCTATAGCTTTCTTCACTACCATCACTCCCCCCAACAAATTTTTATAAACATAAATTCATAACATTATTATCCATTTTTAGTACCTATAATTTAATGATAACTTATTATATTATTAATTGTAAAGAAATTATAAATATTTACTTAAAATTAATAATTTTTAGGAAGTATTTCAATCCAATAATTATCTGGGTCTGCTATGAAATAAATTCCCATATTTTCGTTTTCGAAACATATACAGTCCAAATCTTTATGAAGTTTTTTTGCCTCATCAAACTCATCAACTTCCAAAGCTAAGTGGAATTCATTATCTCCTAAATTATATGGTCCATCCCAATCTCTAAGCCAAGTTAATTCTAATGTATGACTAGTAATACCATCCCCCAAATAAACTAATATAAAACTACCATCTTCTGCTTCTTTACGCTTTACTTCTTTCAGTCCCAAAGCTTTATTATAAAAATTCAAACTTTTTTCCAGGTCAGTAACATTGAAATTGTTATGGCAAAAATTAAACTTCATTTTGAAATCACCCTCCAATTTTTATTTTTTTTATATTATATCATTATTATAAATTTATTTAAATCACATTAAGTTAAAAATTTGAATAATGCTGTGTAATTCCTAAATAGTAGTAAATTATTTAAGGTAATATGTCAAAAAAAGAATAAGTTCTATCAAATCCATAGAAGAATTATAATCAAGTTATACTTAATCATGTAAATTGATAGAACTTACTATTTAAAATTTTTAAATTGTATTGCTTCGTACAATTCTAACCAAACAAATTAAAACTTTAGTTCTTAATCTTCTCTTTAATAATATAATTTATTACTTTTTTTCTAATGTCTTCAGCATTATAATCATCTTCTACTTCTATATCCAAAAGTTTTGCTATAGACTTCATATCTTCCCTAGTTTTTGACCTATAACTTGCTATTAATTCATCTTTTATCTTTTCAGGTTCTAAAAGATATTCTTCATCCCCTCTTTTAAAAGCAACATACTTTTGAGCATATGAACTTCTATTATAGTATATATATCTTGATATTTTTCTTAAAATCTGATTATATGAAAGTCTCTTGTTAATATCAAGCTTTAAGTACTCTGAAAAAGCGAATAGCTCTTTTTTTGATTTAAATAATGTTTCTTTCTTTATAGTTCTTGATATTGAATTTACACTTTCTTGATATGCACACTTTTTTAACATTTTTAAATATACTCTATTAAGACCAATACTTTGATTAAATTTTTTTATGTTATTATTGATAATCTTATCCAAATTGCCTTCAAAGTATTTTTTTGCTCCTTTTTGTGATACATAACTCTCAAGTTCTTTGTGGGCCATATCAAGTATCATTTTTTTTAAATCCTCTTTATATCCCCTAGATTCCATGATACTCCCTCCCTTAACTATTTATAGTATATTCAAAACAATTAAGAAATGTGAGTAATTACAAAATTTTTTTACTTTTTATGTATATATTAATTTAAAGGGGGAGATAATAGTAATGTAAAATCAAACATACTCAATCTCCCCCATTTTTAGACCTCTATTACTCCCCCAATAGAGGTCTTTTTTTAGTTTGTTATCTTTCTATTCAATTCCCTTTAATTCAAATCCTAATTCTGCTACTACTTCTTTTAATTTTTCAATTGATACATCATCTTTCATATCTACAGATGCACACTTGTTTTCTAAATCTACATCTAAAACTTCAATGCCATCTATATCTTCTGTTAATGCAGTTTTAAGATGATTTACACAATGACCACAACTCATACCTTCTACTAATAGTTTCTTTTTCATTTAATTACCTCCTTATACCCTATAAGGGTATTTTATCATATAGTTTTGACTTTTTAAATACTAATTAACCATTTAATTTAATTTGATTCACTAGATTTTATATCTAGATTAGATATTCCTTCATATACATCAAAATCATTTGGAGTAATTTTACCTTTTAATCTACTATTACTTACAATATAGTTATTTCTGATAGCTAAACTTATAAATGTTGCATTATCTTTTACATATGTCTGTACATTTTTGTATGCTTTTTTTGTTTCAATTTCAGATGTGGAACTTGTAAGTGCAGACATATATCCATTTAACTTATCATCAGTATAGCCACTACTTGCTATAATGCTACTTACATCTGGTATACTTGATAGTTTCCATCCAACCAATGCTAAATCATAGTTTTTAGAATTAAGAGCATTTTCCATATCTTTATCTGATAACTGATTTATTGTATTATTTATTCCTATAGCTTTTAAGTTTTCACTTATTATGTTTGCAGTTTTTAGTCTTTCGCTATTATCTCTATTTACTATTATTTTTAAATTCATTTCAGAAAGTCTTTTCTTTACTTCTTCTTTTTCTCTATTTTGTTTTTCCTCAGCTTCTTTTTTAACTCTTTCTTCTTCCTCTTTTTTAGCTTTTGCTTCTTCTTCTGGAGTAAGCTTTTTTGTATTCTTTTTAGTTGATTTTTTTTGTTTCTTATCTGCTTTATTATCATTTTGATTTACTGAATTTATATTTGCATATTCTACTTTATTAAGATACTCTATCGCCTTATCTTTATTGAATTCCAAATCTTTCATTTCACTATTGTAGTACTTTGACTTTGAATTAAGCGGAAAATTAACTGGAGTAGCATCATCCATATAACCTTCACTGATAATTCTATCTTTATTTATAGAATGTGCAATTGCTTTTCTAAAATTGACATCCTTGAAAAAAGGATTATTATAATTAAACAATATACACTCATACTCTCTACCTTGATATTTTGTTATATTAAACTCTTTTTCTTGAAACTTACTCAAATCATTCAATGTAACATTAGTTATATCACTATCAAGTGCCATGACCATAGATGTTCTTGCATCTTCATTAGGAACCATACCCACTTTTATATTCTTCATAGTTTTTGGAACTTCTTCATAGTAATCTTTATTTACAGATAAAACCATTCCTTCTCTCTCTGTATATGATTCTATTTTATATTTCCCATTTCCTATCAAATTATTATTTTTGTCATTTGCATCCTTTGAATCTAAATGATTTTGAGATACTATTGGAAAGATTAAACTATCAATAGAAAAGGCATATCTAGCTTTAAATTTTATTGTGAAATCTTTATCCGATTTAATATTCACAGAAGCTATGTTTTTAGTAAATTCATTATATGGACTATCTGTACTTTTTTGAATTAAGCCAATAGTATAATTTACATCATTTGAAGTAACAGCTTTTCCATCATGCCACTTTGCATCTTTTAACTTTATATCTATACTCATTCCATCTTGAGCTATATTATACTCTTTAACTAGTTGAGGAGTTACATTATAGTTTTCATCTATAGTAAATAAACCATCATAAACTAAATTCATTATATAACCAACAGACTTATCAGTATTAGTTATAGGATTTATAGTTTTTGGAGTTACCATTGTTAAGTTTATATATTTAGCATCTATAGAACTTTGACTTTTTAAACTCGAATCACTACTACTTTGTTTTGTTTTAGTATTACTACAACCAACTACCATAAGAGTTATAGCTAAAATAACTGTTAAGACTTTTATTCTCTTCATTAGTTTTTTCCTTTCTTGCCATATATCTTATTATAATGTTTATAATTATTTTTAACTTTTTCTACATATTTTGAAGTTTGCTCAAAAGGTATATCATGTAGATTTTCTCCATCTTTACTATATTCATTATTTTCTAACCACTTTCTCACGTTACCTGAACCACCATTATATGCAGCTATTACTAAGTCCAATTTACCAAATTCCTTATACAATTTATTTAAATACCAACAACCAAGTCTTATATTAGTCTCTGGGTCAAAAATATCAACATTTTTTAGCTTTAGTTCATCTGCTCCCCAGTCCCTAGTTATATCTAATAGTTGCATTAAACCCTTTGCCTCTTTTTTTGAAATGGCAGAACTATTAAACTTACTTTCGACTTTTATAACACTGTAAACTATATTTTCATCTAAATTAAATTCCTTAGAATATTTTTCTACATATTCTGAATATTTTTTAGGATACAAAAACTTATGTATTACTTTGCTTTCCATTAATAGTGCTCCAAATAAGATTATAAAAATAGATAGAATCAATACTTTCTTACTATTCACGCCAATTCTCCTTCATGTACTCAATAAATTTGTGTGCTTTACTTTCTAATTCAATTATTGTTCCCGAATTATCTATTATATAATCACCATATTTGGATTTTTCTTCCTGACTCATTTGTGAATTTATTCTACTAATTGCTTCTTGCTCACTACAATTATCTCTATTCTTTATCCTATTAATTTGCACTTCTTGTTGACAAGTGACTACTAATAACTTATCAACCATATCTAAAAAACCACTTTCTACCAATATAGCTGCATCTAAAATCACTATACTTTCGCCTTTTTTTCTTACTTCATCTATCTCACTTATTATTCTTTCTCTTATTCGTGGATGAGTCAAATTATTTAGCTCTCTAAGTTTTTCTTTATCATTAAAAACTATTTTTCCAAGAGCTTTTCTATTTAGTGTTCCATCATCATTTTTTATATTTTGTCCAAAGTAATTAAATACTTTTTTTACTAATATTTTATCTTCAAATATTTTTCTAGATATAATATCTGCATCCACTATAGAAATATTAAGATTTCTGAATATATTTGATAGGCTGCTTTTTCCACAGCCTATTCCTCCTGTAAGTCCTAATATCAACATAAAATCACCTACTTTGTCTCATACCAAGAACTACCGACATTTAAATCTACATCTAAGTGAACATCCATACTTACAGCATTTTCCATTTCTTCTTTTACTATCTTTTTAACTATCTCTATTTCATCATCAATTGCTTCAACTATCAATTCATCGTGAACTTGTAGTATAAGTTTTGATTTTAAATTATTATCTTCCAACTTTTTATGAACATTTATCATAGCAATTTTTATTATATCTGCTGCACTTCCCTGTATTGGTGCATTCATAGCAAATCTCTTTCCTCTGTTTCTTTCCATAAAATTGCTTGATTTTATCTCTGGTATATATCTTCTTCTGTTTAAAATTGTTACAGCATATCCATCTTCACTAGCCTTTTCTATTGTCATATCCATAAACTCTTTTATTTTATGGTATTTAGCAAAATAACTTTCAATATACTCTTTTGCCTTTGGAACAGGTATATTTAAATCATCTGCCAATCCAAAATCACTTTTACCATATATAATACCAAAGTTTACTGCTTTAGCTGCACCTCTCAATTCACTAGTGACATCTTCCATAGAAACATTGAAAACTTGTGAAGCTGTTTTAGTATGAATATCTTCATTGTGTTTAAATGCTTCTATCATATTTTCATCTTGACTCATATGTGCAAGAACTCTAAGTTCTACCTGTGAGTAATCGGCATCAACCAGCTTACAATTATCATCTGCAATGAATACTTTTCTTATTTTTCTACCCATTTCCATTTTTATAGGTATATTTTGAAGATTTGGTTCTGTAGATGAAATTCTTCCTGTAGTTGTTATTGTTTGATTAAATGATGAATGAATTCTATTACTTTCTGGATTTATTATATTTAAAAGCCCTTCAACGTAAGTAGAATTCAACTTTACTATTTGTCTATACTCAGTTATCTTATCTATTATTGGATGTTTATCCCTTAATTTTTCTAGAACATCTGCATTAGTAGAGTATCCAGTCTTAGTTTTTTTGATTATTGGAAGCTCTAATTTTTCAAATAGTATAACACCTAATTGTTTTGGTGAATTTATATTGAATGGTTCTCCAGATAATTCATAAATTTCCTTTTCTAATGTAGCTATTATTTCTTTAAACTCAATACTTAACTCATCCAAGATACTTTTGTCTACTTTTATACCTTCATACTCCATATGTCCTAAAACTTCTACTAAAGGCATCTCTACATGATAAAAAAGACCATCCATACTCATATCTATTAGACTTCTTTCCATCATAGGAACTGTTTCTTTCACTGTGCATATTATTTGACCCATGTACTCAGCTAAATCCTCAAACTCTAAATCTTCATAGTTTTTGGATTTAACTCCTTTTCCTAATAATTCTTCTTTTGATTTAACCTTTTTTGATAAATACTTCATGGCTATTGCACTACAATCATATGAAGTAGATGAAGTTGAATCTATTAAATACTCAGCTATAGTTATATCAAAATACATATTTTCCAATTTAATATTATATGGCTTTAAAGATATATAATCATCCTTTAAATTATATCCATATTTTTTAATTTCGTTATTTGAAAGTATGCTATCTAATTTTGTTACTTCATCTGAATCTATATAATATATTTTTTCTCCATCTACACTTATAAAAATATATATTATATTTTTTTCAAGTATATTACCTTGTCCTCTAACAGTTTTTAAAATAACCTGTCCTTTTTTATTCACTTCATCTATAAATTTATCTATATCTTTTAGTTTTAATATTTCTATTTTTTCTTCTACTTGCTCTGTATCATTTGAATCAACTAAATCAACTAATCTTGATAAGAGACTTGTAAATCCAAAATATCTAAATTTATCTAAAAGCTCATCTTTATCATAATCACCAAAAATCATGCTCTCTAAATTTACTTCTATTGGTACATCTCTTATAATAGTTGCTAATCTTTTACTTTGAATAGCAATTTCTTTATTTTCTTCTATTTTCTTTTTTACACTACCTTTAAGTTTATCTGTATTCTCTATCAAGTTTTCTACACTAGAAAACTCTTTTATAAGCTTTATGCCTGTTTTTTCACCTATCCCAGGTACTCCAGGTATATTATCTGACTTATCTCCCATCAGACCTTTTAAATCTATAAACTGTGTTGGTGTCATCTCGTACTTTTCAATCACAGAATTAAAGTTGTATTCTTCTACTTCACCAACTCCTTTTTTTGTTATAAGAGTAGTTGTGTTATCTGAAGCAAGTTGGATGGCATCTTTATCTCCAGTTACTATGTATACCTTATATCCATTCTCTTCTGCTTTTTTAGAAACAGTACCTATAATATCATCTGCTTCATAACCATCTATTTCTAATCTGTTTATTTTAAATTTATCTAAAAGGTCTTTTAATGGTTGTAATTGTTCTGCCAATTCATCTGGCATTCCCTTTCTTCCAGCCTTATATTCTTTATATTCTAAATGTCTAAATGTAGGTGCTTTTCTGTCAAAGGCTACACTTATATGTGTTGGTTTATATATATCAATCATTTTAAATAACATTGTCGTAAAACCATATATAGCATTGGTCTTTAGACCTTCTTTATTATTCATTTCTGGAAGAGCATAAAAAGCCCTATTTATTATTGAATTTCCATCTATTATAATTAATTTTTTTTCCAAATTATATCACTCCTAAAAATTATCTATTTTTGTAACATATATATTATATACCAATATACTGTTATTTAATATTCCCATAATAATAATAGTATATTAAAATTAAATATGTTGCAAACAATATATTTTTTTGCTATAATAATATACATAATATGCCCGAGTGGTGGAATTGATAAATACAATGGGTTCAAAATCAACTGTATTGATTAATAAGTTTTTGTAATAAAAGTCTAGTATTTATGATATTTTACAGTTTGATGAGTATTTTGTATTCAATATTCCTCTTGCATATTCTTGGAAAATCTGGTAGGATATACAAGTAGCTTGGATTTAAAATATAAGCCGCTGTGGCGGAACTGGCATACGCATACGACTCAAAATCGTACGGGAAACCATATGGGTTCGAGTCCCATCAGCGGCACCAATAAAAAAAAACTCTTTAGTATATACTAAAGAGTTTTTTTTTATTGTAATATTTTTTCATCTTTGTTTCTAGCCTTGTATAAGTATAAATACCATAGGCATGACTTCTTGAACTCCTAAAACATATCTAAACAAAGCAGGATTTTTTATGTATTTACTTAATAAATCCATACTTCTTATCATATTGATTTTTTCCCAATCTCTAAAACTTTTCCCTCTCTAAAAATATTTATAATCAATCATCATTATTCAGTATAACTATTCGATATTATTTTAAAGTATTTGTCATTTAAAACAAACTTGTAATAAAAGCATATCTGAAAGTATTCTAACTCCAATACTTAATAAAGAGTTCTTTTTACAATTATAGATATAAACAACATCTATCTTAATGGACTGTATAGAGCTACAACCAAAGGCAAACACATATAGTTAAGCAATGTGTCCGTGATTTTTCTTTATTATTTTATTATAATAGCTTTATTAATCCATTATAACATTACATAATTTTAAAAAAATTATATAAAAAGTCAAAATTTACATATATATTAATAAAACTTGTAAAAACACAGCTAAATTTCTACAATTAAGTACTTAAAACTTGAAAATACTTACTTTGCTATATATTTTAGATAAATATATAATTTATTTAGTTAAGAAAGGAAGTTGTAAATATAAAAGATAATTTAAAAATAACACTAAAATACATAAAAAGTTATAAAGCTAGATCTTTAACAATTGCTCTGAGTATAATTCTTGATACATCAACTTATTGTTGGTATTGTACTCTCTCAAGAAGTGCTCAGTAAGCAGTGGTAGTTAAATAGTATGGGCCTAAAATCAGAAATAAATCAAGACCTTACTCTTAATATATATATTATTAATTTTAGTTGTTTTATTTATTATTCATTTATTAAATAATAAAAAGATAAGGAGTTTAATATGATATTCAGTAGTTTAATATTTTTATTTTTATTCTTTCCAGTCATACTCATTTGCTATTACTTAGCAAATTCTAAGTATAAAAATGTTGTGTTACTTCTAGCAAGTATTACCTTCTATGCATGGGGAGAACCAAAATATATTTTTTTGATGATGCTATCAATAATAGTAAACTATATATTTGGTATTAAAGTTTCTGACAGTAAAGATAAGAAAATATGGGTTGTGCTTTCTGTGATTTACAATATATCCATTCTTGGTATATTCAAGTATAGCAATTTCTTTGTAGATAATATTAATTTTTTATTAAATACAAATATAACTATACCTGAAATTAAATTACCTTTAGGTATCTCATTTTTCACATTTCAGATAATGAGCTATGTAATAGATGTATATAGAAATGATGCTAAAGTTCAAAGAAAATTAACTAACCTAGCATTATACATAAGTTTATTCCCTCAGCTTGTAGCAGGTCCTATTGTTAGATATCAGACTGTGGCAGATGCTATTGGACATAGAGAACATAATTGGTATAAATTTACTCAAGGCGTAAACAGATTCGTTATTGGTCTTGGAAAAAAGGTGATTTTAGCAAATCAATTAGGTATAATTGCAGATGATGTATTTAATAAGTCATCTGGAGATTTATCAAGACTTGATGTGTGGCTAGGTGTAGTTTGCTATACACTTCAAATATTCTATGACTTTAGTGGTTATAGTGATATGGCTATTGGTTTAGGTAAGATATTTGGATTTGATTTTTTAGAAAATTTCAACTATCCATATATCTCTCAAACAGTATCTGAGTTTTGGAGAAGGTGGCATATATCTTTAAGTACTTGGTTTAAAGACTATGTATATTTCCCATTAGGTGGAAATAGAGTCTCTAGATTAAAACTATATAGAAATCTATTTATAGTATGGTTTTTAACTGGCATGTGGCATGGAGCTAATTGGACTTTTATTATATGGGGTCTATATTTTGGAATATTAATATCAATAGAAAAAGCATTTTTAGAAAAGTTGTTATATAAAATGCCAAGAATCATAAGACATATGTATTTACTTTTTATAGTCATGATTGGATGGGTATTCTTTAGAGCAGAAGATTTACCAAAAGCTATTAAGTTTATAGGTATTATGTTTGGTTCTGGAAATTATCCACTTGTCAGTAATGCATTCAATGTATTTATAATTGAATATTGGTATATAATTGTTGGAGCAATCATTCTATCAACTCCTATTGTAGAAGTTATAAAGTCATTAGTAGTTAAGAAGAATAAAAATACACTAAATAGTACAATGTGTCAAGTTACTAATGCAGCTTTCATAGTTGCTTGCATGTTTATTGTAATGGTAATGTTAAGTAGCTCAACTTATAATCCATTCTTATACTTTAGATTCTAATTTTGGAGGTATTGACATGAATAAAAATAAACCAAGGATTGTTGCCATTTCATTTTTAATTATAGTATTTGGATTTTTTATACTAAACTTCTCACTTCCAAAGAAAAAATTAAGTATAACTGAAAATAGAAATCTTGCAAAATTCCCAACTATAGAAAATTTTAAAAAAGGTAACTACATAGATAAATTTGAAGAGTACTTTAATGACCATTTTGCATTTAGAGATGAAATGATATCAATAAATACAAAATCTCAAGCTAGTTTAAATAAAACTAAAGTAGGTAACTATTACTTAGGAAAAGATAACTGGATATTAGGTATGTTTCCAAAAGTTTTAAACCAAAACCAATTAAATAGATACGAAAAGTCTATTAATTACTTATCTGATCTAAGTAAAGATATGGGAAAAGATGTGTATTTTACAATGATGCCACATAAATCTAATATGCTAAAACATTTATATCCTAAGTATGTTGATAATACAAGTAATATAGATATAAATTTAAAGAATTTTAAAAATAGATTAAATCAAGATTCAATTAAATACATAGATATGGATGAGTATTTTTTAAGCAACTATTCAAATAAAGAAAGAGAAAATTTATATTTTAAAACTGACCATCATTGGACTGGATATGGAGCATTTGAAGGCTTTAAAATGATGGCATCAAATATGGACTTGGGTCTTTCTAAGCAAGATTTAAGAAATCATTTTAATAGCTACAAAAAGTCTATAGTTACTGATAAAAAGTTTGTAGGAAGTTATAATCAAAATATAGATATGCTAATTAAAGAAAATGAATATGTAGTTTATATGACAAAAGATAACCAAGATTATAGCTTTGATATAAATGGAAAAGAAAAAGAAGAAAGACAGGTCTATGCAACTAAAAGAAGTGATAAAAAGTGGGATTATGGTGGGGCATACATTAGAGGAGCTCAAACTAATATATTAACTATAAAAAATCCTAAAGCATTATTAGATAAAAAAATACTAATATTTAGAGATTCATACCAGGCTCCTACAACACTTTTATTTGCTGATATGTTTAATGAAGTAGAGATAGTAGACCCTAGAAATATAAACTCAATAGATAAAACATACAAAGATATGATTGAGGAAAGCAATGCTGATGTTGTAATGTTTATGTATAATAGCTCTGGGTTTGATTCAATGATAGATGCGATGATAGATAAAGGAATAGTATAATATAAAAATATTAACTAAAATTAATTTTAAGGGATTATTTCAAAATAAAAATTTGAATCATCCCTTTTTTATACCAAAACTGGAAAAGAGACTATTTATCTAACAATGCATATACCTACCATATAAACTTATAAACAACCTCTCTACACTATGTTATCTTTCTAAAAATATCAATATATATCTTATATTAGCATAGCGTAAACAATTAAGAAATAATCCCATACGTCTTTTTTACAATAGAGATAAAATCACAAAGATTCTTAGACAACCACTTGTCCTTATGATAAATTAATTGTGAAAAAATATTATAGTCTGTAGTATAAGGAATCTTAACTAATTCATGTTTTTTTAATTCCTTTTCTACTGCAAGCTCTGGAAGAAGGCACAATCCAAGCCCACTAAGTACTGTTTGTTTAATTACCTGAATACTTCCAGTTTCAAGAACTGTTTTTGGTACTATAGATGATTCAGATAGCTCTTTCTCAAATAAACTTCTATAACAACAACTCTTTCCTGTCAAAATAAATGGAACATTTTGGAAGTCTTGAATATACACCTTTTCTTTTAAGGCTAAATCACTTTCTGGAACTGATAAGACACAGATTGGCTCCTCATTTTTTAATACAGAAATAGTAGATTTATCATTTATAGGTAAATCAAGTATAAATGCTATGTCAATCGTATTATCAGCAAGTAAAGGAACAAAATCAGAAGAATCTAGAGTTTTTATAAAAAGGTCAACATCTGGATATTTCTCTTTATATACTTTAATAATCTCAGGTAACTTAAAAATACAAATAGATTCTGATGCTCCAATAACAATACGCCCATAATTATCTTTCTCTTTATACATCTTTTTTATATCAGATGATAATAAAAGCATTTTTTCAGCATATGAAACCAACTTCTCACCTTCTCTAGTCAATTCTACACTTTTTCCTATACGTTCAAAGAGATGTACATCCAATTCCTTTTCTAATTGTTGTATATGAGCTGTAATATTTGATTGTGCATAGTTCAAATATTCAGCAGTTCTAGTAAAATTTTTAATTTTACTAAGTGTTAAAAATGTATTTAAATGCTTTAATTCCATATCTATGTACCTCATTTCATCTAAATATCAGATTGATATAATCAAATCAATCTATTTCACAAATAATTAGATTGATGTTAACATACAGATATACTAAAAGTCAAACAAAAATAAAATCTAAAGGAGATTCTAATGTTATCAAAAACTAATATAATTGAAGAAGTAAATAATATTGAACAACTGTACGTATACAAAAAATTAGGAAAAATAAACAATAATATACTAAGTGTTGTACAAGTAGCAAATAGAAGCTTAAATTTTCATGTTCATGAAAAATCAGATGAATTGTTTTATGTAATAGAGGGAGGATTTAATTTGGAAACTCCAGAAGGATTAACAGAAGTTAAAGAAGGAGAATTTATCATTGTACCTCAAAATACAATACATAGACCAGTAGTTAAAAAACTTACAAAATTTCTAATGATTGAATTAGAAGGAACTCTTAATAAAAAAAATAGTGGTAATTTATATGAAGACTAGCCTATTTTGTAATCTATAAAAATCATTCATAAGTAATGATAATACTATAGTACTTCTCTTCAAAACATATAGAATTCCATATAAAAAAGCCACAATATATAATACTTGTGGCTTTTAAGAATCTATACATATAATTTAATCTTATACTATCAATTTATAAACTAATTTGCTTTTATATAATTTTATATTCAGTGTTATAATTCATTACAATTTTTTATCTAATTTATTATATACAACAACACCACAAATAAATTGAAATAAAATAAGTAATCCAAGAACAATTAAAACCCATCTACTTGTTAACATTACAGAGAACACACTCAATATAGAAACAATAAGTATAAGAATTACGAAAACATAAGACATGATTTGATTAGTAATACGTCCAGATTTGTCACGTAACATAATTCTTCTTTCATCATTCATCTCTATCCTTTGATTCTCTACCTTTTCTTTATATTCTACAGCTCTTTCTGGCTTACTCCAATATATATATTGAAAAATCATACATACCCCAGGACCCAAAGTAGCTCCAGATAATCCCCAAATCAAAGCCTCAAATGAAAACTCTGTAAATGTAGCCAATAAAACAAGTAAAATTCCACAAATAAAATATCCAATTCCAACATATAATCTGTTCTTTTTCATTTTTACTCCTCCTCATAAATAAATATTTCTTCAATATTCATATCAAAATATCTTGCTATCTTAAAAGCTAATATGATAGAAGGATTATATCTACCATTTTCTAATGAACCTATAGTTTGCCTTGATACTTGCAAAGCAGATGCAAGTTCTTCTTGTTTTATACCTCTCTTTTTTCTTATTTCTTCTAATCTATTTTTCACTTTGCTCTCCTTTAATATCTTATTTATGTAAAGTCTACTTTCCATAATTATACAACAATATTCATCTTATGTAAAGTCTACTTTCCATTTATCAAAAAAAATAACAGACCATTTCCAGTCTGTAATTTTAAAGGTTTATATTGTTCGTTAATTTTGGGATTGTTTCTTAATTGGAATCCAAACTTCTGTGGTATAATCAGGAGCATTAATATCACCATTAGGATAAAGTTCAATATCTGGTAAATTAGCATATACATATCCAGAGCTTGGTAACCATTCAGTAATAATTCTTTTTTGTAATTCTTGTATTGCCAAAGCATTTGGCATTGGGGAAATACATTCAAATACTGCCCATGTACCTGATGGTATAAAGTATTCATAAGTATTTTCTACTATAGGATTATCCGTTGAGACAGCAATGTAATAATCTAATCCTTTACTATCTGTACATACACTAACTCCAAGCAACCCATGAGGTTCGTTATTTATTAACTCTGAAAGCTTATCAATTGTTCCATTTTTTATGGATTTATCCCACAATTTAGGAACTTTATCAAAACACTCTTCTACAATCATATTCATACTTTCTTTTATACCAACAATACGGAATCCTTTCTTTTCTACAATACGATACTGCATTTCTAAGTTCCCTTTTACATAAATAGTTAATGTCATCTTAGGATATGCTTTTAAAACAACTCCCTTTGCTCTAGCCGCAGAAGGAGAAATGCTATGTATATTTTGAAAAGCCCTATTAAAAGATGTTGGTGAATCATAACCATATTTCTCAGATAGTTCTAAGATTTTAATATTGCTATTCTGTAGTTCAAATGCGGCTTTAGTCATACGTCTTCGTCTAATGTATTCAGATACTGGTACTTCTGCAATATATGAAAACATCCGTTGAAAGTGAAAGGTTGAACAGCATGCGATTTTTGCTGCTTCGGCATAATCTACCCCACTTTCAAGATTATCTTCAATATAAGTAATAGCTTGATTTAATTTATTTATCCATTCCATTTGATATTACCTCCAAACAAATTATACAATCTAATAAAATAATATACCTCTCTATTCATGCACAAAATTGTAAGCATTAAAATTCGTAAGTATTTTTTAATTCATAAACATGATAAATAAGAAAGCTGGATTATACAATAAAAAAGTTCAATAACATTATATTATGGAATGTTATTGAACTTTTTATAAAAATTAGTTTAAGTGTAGTTAAGTATTAAATTATCTTATATATTACAATATCCAACTATCTTATAATCTTCTGGTACTTTGTAATCTTTATCTGGAGTACCTAAATTCCATTTCAACTCAAACATAGTTGCACTTATTATTGTTGCAAAGTAAAGCATAACGATACCTACATCTATTTTTTCTTCATATAGACTAGTATGCCCATCTTTTCTAACGGCTAAAACTACAACTCCTCCATCAACTATAAATCTCCATGGTTGTCTATTTAGTGTAGATGGTGCTAATCTTGCATAGTGGAATGCCTCAAGAAGTGCTCTTTCTTCTAATACTTCTATACTTGCATCATTTCCCCATTCATCCATGTAAACTACATCTTCTACACCTAATCTAGAAGAACCATTGTCTAATACAACTTGCATATCAGATTTTGAATAATTTTCTCCAGTCTTTGTAGCATTTAATATTTTAGTATTGCTTGCATTTTCCCCATATCCAATTGCTATGATTCCTGTTACTTCTTTATCTGAATTAATTTCAAGTTTCTCTCTTACCTTTTTACCATCTTCAAAAGTAACCCAACAAGAACCTATTCCTAGTTCTGTTACTTTAAAGATTATACTTTCTCCTATGTATCCTGAATTTTCAATATAGTTATCTTTTACATCAGATAATATTATAATATAACTTGGAGCATCTATCATATTTCCTTTATATCCTGCTACTTTATCTAAATTGTCAAAAACTTCATTTCTATTCATAATTCTTATGTCAACATCTATTTCTGGAACTAGTTTCTTGCAAGATTCTGAGTATTTCTTAATTTCACTAAGATATTCCTCTTTAATATCTGTGTTCTTGTATTCTCTAACAGACTTTCTATTTAATATGATTGTTTTATAATTCATAATTTATCCTCCCCAAACTAGTATATTATTAATTATATACCCATTAGTATGATATTTTACTCATTTACTTAACAAATAATAATTACAATTTTGTAATTATTATTTGTTAATAATATTCCACTTTTACATTAATAATGACCAGTTGTGCAAAATCCATTGCCAACCTTCAAATAAACACATATTATAAAGGTAATATAAAATAAACAAACAAATCTTAACAAAAAATTAAACTTTTTTACACGAAAGAAGGCTTCCCGTTGCCTTCTTTATTTTTTTTAAAAAATAAGCTGTTTCTAAATGATTTCACATTTTGAAACAGCCAAGTTATTTTATAATGACAACTATAATTTGAGGATGTGAGGGAGAGTTGTCATTATAATTTTAGGGTAATTATATTATGTTTTAAGCTAGTTCTTTCTATATTTATATAATACATTTTATATATGAATTTTATATGAGATTTGTATAAATGGTATATGAAATTACCTATATTTATTATATTAAATCTTATTATTACATTTTCCACAACGATACTCATATGTTTCCACATTATTTGGAATATTTACAAATACAAATTCTTTACAGTTCTCACAATACTTCAATATAGATATAGTTCCACACGTGTAACATTCAAATGTCACACAATCCTCATTTTCCTCTACTATCTCAAACTTTTTACTGTGTTCACCACACTCTGGGCACTTGTGATTATTTACATTCATAAATACTCCTCCTTATTAGTATAGTTAAAAACATGTCAAAAACTTAATTACTGTATTCTATATTACTTAGTATATATTCTATAATAAATCATATTCTAATATAATAAAACAAATTAAATAAAAAAAAACCATAAATTTTAAATTTATGGATTAATTCTTGTAATGATAACTCTATTTGAGGATGTGAGGGAGGGTTATCATTACAATAGGGTATTATATTATGGTTTTTTAAGCTAGTCTTTCTATACTCTATATAATACATATGCTATATGAATTTTATATGATTTTTACATAAATATTTTATGAAATTTAAATTTTTTAGTCACTTTGAAATTTGTAAAAAGTTCTCTAAAAAACCATAACATCGTAAACAACCAACATTTAAGTAAAATATCATAAAAAAATTTGTCCAATAATTTTAACAAGTTATATCACCTCATTATAATTATTGACACAAAATCAAATAAACAGTCTATAAAGCTCTTATAAAATATAATTTTAATACTTATTGATACACAATCTCTAGTTTATCAATCTTATCTTGCATCTCTAAGAAAATCTCTTCAACTGAATTGTTAAATATATTGCCTAAATAGATTCTTTTATCTTTTTGAAGTGAATAAGATTTTACGCTACCATCAGAAGAAATGTATAAATGACTCCATTCTGCACCATACTTTGAAAATCTTTCTTTTGTATCCTTAAATCTCATGTCTGCTATTTTTATTGCTTTCTCCCTATCTTCTCTTACTACTGTATGCCCTCTTTTTATCAAACTAGTTATTTTTATATCTTCTTTTAATTTAACATGTGCATTATCATTGTTTGAATATACTTTCCATATTACTTTATGACGATAATTATCTAATTCTTTTATAAGTCCTCTATCAATAGTAAAACTCTCCTTAGTTACCACAACTAAATCAAAATGGTCTAACATATATTGAAATATTTCTCTCATATTTTTATTTTTTAAAATATCCTCACCAATAACCTCTATGAATCTACAACCTTTTTCATTCATACACTTTAATAATCTTGTGATTTCAGAAAAATACTGACTTGTATTGTTGTTACCATCTATCTCTATTGTAAAATATAAAGGAGTAAGATATACTTTGTTTCCTGTTATCTCAAAAACACTTGATAGTGTCTGTACTTCGTCTTCAAAGGTTAAATATACATTCTCATAAAACATAAAAAATTCAATGACATTTTCTTTTATATCAAGCATATTCCTATATTTATTGGATAATAGATTTATTACATCTTCAGTAGTATTTTTCCCATCACATTCTGCCAGTACAACAATTTGCTTCCAAGTTAAGCTATCCACATTTCCTATACTTTTTTCATATCCATTTGCTTCATCATAAATTGGGCCAAGTATAAGATTTTCCTTTGGCCACATATGAACTCTGGTTCCATCTTTTAGTTTTGGATATTTATTTCTTACAGATTCATAAAATCTACTTATATCACCCATGATTCTTCTAATCCCCCTATATTTTAAATATTCTATGCTAAAAATAACACTTTATTTTTATTAATTCAACACTTATTCAAAATTGGTCATTGTACATGTTTAACTGGATTTAACATCAATTTTATCTATATGTTATTGATGTTTATATACAAATTCTTATTCATTAGACTTCAATGTAATTTTAACTATTTCTGGTTTGCAATTAAGTCTAATTAAAACTTTTGAACCTCCCAAGCCTTTATTTAAAATCATAGTACTATTATCTTTTTCATATTTTCCCCAGTCATACTTAGGAAAGAACTCTCTATTTGGAGATAATACTCCTCCAATAAAAGGTATTCTTATTATACCACCATGAACATGTCCAGCTAAAATTAAGTCTGCTCCCCATTTTGCATATTTTTCAAAGAAAAAAGGTGTATGAGCTAAAAGCATATTATACTCATTTTCATTTATCTTACCTAGATTATCTTCTATAAAATTGTCACTTAATTCTAACTTTTTATTATTGCCAAAAAAATATGGATAGCATTCCAATGGTATAATTAAACCATATAAATTAAGATGACTATCTCCTCTATATATTCTTACATACTCGTTTTCCATATTTATTATTTTCTTTGAGTACAACTTCTTAAAATAGTCTTTATATAGATGCTTGTACTTTTTTATTAAAGATTTTTGTTCATGATTTCCAATTATATGATATACCTCATATTTTTCTACCAAATTATCGATTAAATCTAATGCAACTTGAAAATTTTTATTTTCCCCATCAACTAAATCTCCTGTTATAAATATAACATCTGGACTTAAGGAATCAATTTTATCCATTAATACCTTATTATTTTTTTTATCAAAGACCTTATTATGTAAATCACTTACTTGAACTATTTTAAAGTCATCAAATTCTTTTGGAATTTTTTCATTAAAAATAGTATATTCTGTTGTTTCTATATGCTGAGTTTCATACTTATACAGAATATACAATAGTACTAATACCAATACTGTTAATAAAACCTTTATAATCATATTCTCTTCCTCTTTATTCTATTTTATTAATATTATTATAATGCTTTTATGTTTTTTTTTAAACAATAATATTAGTACATATATATAATTTTTTTTGACATTATAAAAACAAGTCACCCTTTTCCAAAATTATAATTTATTTCAGAAAAGGATAACTATAAAATTATCTATAAACTTCTATATTGTGAAATATAGTTTTTCCTATATTTAAATTTTTATATATATGCTCTAAAGTTCCATCAAATCTAATAGAATGTCCAGACTCTAAAATATAAGTTTTCCCATCAACATTAAGTTCAAGTTTTCCTTCTATTACAAGTACGTACTCTTCTAAAACATGACTGTGCGTAGATGAAACATGAGTACAATTCTCTTCAAGCTCTATTATGAAAAGTTCAAACCTTCTTTGAGGACTGAAAGGATATATTGGATATAACTTCATATTACCTTTCTGTTCAATAATAGGTTCTACATCTTCCTTTTTTATAACTTCATAGGTATTTGTGTTTTCACTTAATAGTGTTGTAAAATTTATTTTAAATCCAGATGAAATTTTCCATAAGGTAGATACTGTTGGACTCGATTCCCCTCTCTCAATCTGACCAAGCATTGCTTTACTAACTCCTGTCATTTTTGAGGCCTTATCTAAACTCATGCCCATTTCTTGTCTCAATAACCTTAAGTTTTCTCCCACATTAGGAAATTTATTATCCATGTTAAAACCCTCCTGATAGCCTATTTATATTCTATGATTTTTACTCCTGTAAGTTCTACTATCTCTTTTAATTTTAACATATGATTATTACAAATTTCATCAAATTCATATATATAATCTTCAAGTCCTAATGCCTTATATTTATCAATTCCAAATTTATGATATGGAAGCAATTCCATCTTTCCTCCCGAAACATTTTGTTTTACAAATAATGCAGTATTTCTTATATTTTCTTCACTATCATTCACTCCATAAATAATTGGTACTCTTATAACCATAGATTTATTCAGATTTGAAAGCTTGCATATATTCTCTAATATAATTTTATTACTTACTCCTGTATATTCTTTGTGGATATTATCATCCATTGATTTTATATCTACAAAAATATGGTCTATTTTCTCGAATACATCATTTACTTTATTCCAATCAAAGTATCCACAAGTTTCAATTGCCATATTTATACCTTTATTATAAAAAACATCCACTAATTCTCTTAAAAAATCAATTTGAAGTGTTGGCTCTCCTCCAGAAAAAGTTACCCCTCCATTAGATTCAAAGAAGAATATAAAATCTTTTTCAACTTCCTTTATAATTTCTTCAACATTCATTTCTTCAGTCATTATACATATAGCATCTTTAAGGCATACTTTAATACATTCTCCACATAAATCACACTTGCTATTTATTTGAGTTCTATCAAATAGTGAACTTATCTTTTGAGGACAAACATCTATACATCTATTACAAGATACACATTTATCCTTCATAACGCCTAGCTTGACAATGTTACTCCATGAATCTGGATTGGAACACCACTTACATTTTAATTTACATCCTTCCAAAAATATAGTAGTCCTTATTCCATCTCCATCATTTACTGAAAAATGTTGCACTTTTACAACTCTACCTTTTTTACTCATAATCTACCTCTTAATTAAAAATTACTATGTGAATTTCTAGCTATTATAGCATCTTGCATTTCTCTTGATAAATTAACAAATTGAGTACTATATCCAGCAACTCTCACTAGTAAATCTTTATATTCTTCTGGATTTTCTTGAGCCTTCAATAGAATATCATTTGATATTGTATTAAACTGTACATGGAATCCTCCTAAAGCAAAGTATGATTTAACCATAGATGTTAGATTTCTAAGTCCTCTTTCTGTTTCTACCAAATCTTGATTCAGTCTTAAGTTTAAAAGTGTTCCACCAGTATGAACATCATGATTTATTTTTGATGCAGATTTCATAGCTGCTAGTGGACTTGTTGTATCAGTTCCAACGAATGGAGAAACGCCTTCTGTCAAAGGTTTTGTTGCTTTTCTTCCACATGGAGTTGCACCTACAATTTTTCCAGTTGGTACATAATTTGATATTCCCATAAATGCACTATTAAATTTTGAGCCAAATATATCCTTATATTTTCTAGTTTCAGTATAATAAAAATCAGAAACTTCAATTGCTAATGAATCTACATAATCATTGTCATTTCCATACTTAGGAACATCTAATGCAAGTTTTCTTAAATCTTCATAACCTTCCCAGTCATTGTTTAGTGCTTTTGTTAACTCTTCTAATGTCGTAACTTTATCTTCAAACACTAATTTTTTTATAGCTGCTAATGAATTTGAAACCACTCCTAGCCCTATACCAGTTAATACAGGCCCTATATTATATTTTGCTCCTCCTTTGCTTAAATCAACACCTTTATCTAAACATCCATCTACACAAGTAGATAAAAATGGTCTCGGTACCATTTCTTTATGAATTTGTTGGGCAACAGTAGTTCCTATAACAGAATTTTTGATAAGGTATGCTAATTGTTTTAAAAACTCATCTTTAACTTCTTCAAAAGAAGTAAATTCTGCGATATTCTTTATATCTAATCCCATTACTTCTCCAGTTAACCTACTTTTACCTTCATTCATAGCATATTCTAAAGCTGCTGCAAAATTTATATTTACTGCCGAAGTCCATTGCCCTGTTTTTCTGAAATGAGGAACTACACAGCCACAATTACTCCAGTCTCTTGCATCTTCTGCATCATATCCATCTTGTAATAACATTTGTGCCCCTGCACTATCACTGTGTATAGCAGGGAAACCAGTACCTTGTTTTACTAGTTTTGCAACTGCCATAACGAAATCATCTGGTGCTCCTTGACTTATTCTAACACTTAAACCTGGCTGATGAGTTTTTACACTTTCTGTAGCCTTTAAACACATATATGAAATGTCATTTGTTCCGTCAGTACCATTTCTCTTTTTACCACCAACAGTAAGATTTTGGAATTGATTATATCCTGCAAAGTAATTTGCTGTATTTGCTGATATAGTCCATACCCATTCTGACAACTTAATCCAAAGAGCTTCTATCAATTCTTGGGCTTCTGATGCAGTTATTTTGCCTTCTTTAGCATCATTTTCATAATAAGGGTACATATATTGGTCAAATCTACCTAAATTTAATGCTAGAGGATTTTCTGATAAAACACCTCCCAATTGTACAAACCATACAAATTGTATTGCTTCATAAAAACTAGTTGGAGGATTTGCTGGTACATTCATACATATTTCTGCTATTTTTATAAGTTCTGCTTTTCTCTTTTCATCTGTTTCAGATTCACTCATTTCTTTTGCAAGATTTGAATATCTATTTGCTAATATCATAATAGCCTCTGCAACTATAGAAACAGATTTGTAAAAATCTATTTTTTCAATATTTTCTGAAATTGATATATCTAGTTCTGCTATTTTTTTGTCTGCATCCTCTTTGATTCCTTTATATCCTTTTACAAATAGTATATCTTGATAGTCTGGTGTTACTTCACCAACTGCCTGTCTCCACTTAGAATCATTGTCTATTATTCCTGTATCTACCAATATCTTAGCTGTATCTTCTGGAATTCTTGCTAAAAAAACTTCTTCCAAAGATTTTCCCTTCCAATATGGAAATATCTCTCTTCTTATAAATTCTATTTGCTCTTTTGATATTACATATGGGTCTTGAGTTCTTTCATCAAAAGTATCCATTTCTTTATCTACCCATTGCCAAGAAAATTCTGGTGTCAATATACCTGTTCTTCTAAACTTACCTGCTGTTCCCACAATTAATTCATCTTCAAATATTTTTATAGGAAGTCCCTTACATGTCTCTAAAAAAGCCTTAGCTCTTCTTATACATATAGCCTCTCCCTCAGTTTTTTTATGTGATTCTGTAAAAATTCTAGCCCTTTCACAACATATCATAGGCTTAGAATTAATGTATTCTTGTCTAAATGCTTCTATTCTATTAGTTTGACTCATTTAAAATCCCCCTTTAGATAAATATCTATTAGCTTTTGTATGTTATAACATACTTTAATTATATTATACTGTCCTTTTACATAAAATGGAAGCATAAATAATTTATTTATGTAAGAAGGGGGATATTTTATTTATAATGTATTTCTATCTTGTTATAAGTTTTTATATTATACTAATATGCTAATGATTTGAAATATCAACTTTATATAATAGGCTAAGTTTTAAGACTTTAGTAGACTCTTTAACTTTGTTAACTTCAATATGCATATCCTTCATATAAGGAAGTTCTACAGTACCTGTTCCATCATTAAAGTTTTTTTCTACAATAGAAAAAAATTCTTTCTCTGTTAACTCTGTATTAGTCAATGACTTAAATAGATTGTATAGAAATTTAATATATTTATCACTCTCAGACAACTTATCTTCCTCTGGATATTCTTTAGCACAGAGAATATCTATTATTACCTTTCCTTCTTTGTCATCTTCAGACATAGAATAGAATAAACTTCGGATATTTTTTTCAGGTACTTTCTCTGTTCCATTTATAGATACCACAAAACTACCATCTGTTTTTGAATTAGTAATACTATAACCACTATTTGTTATAGCTTTCGAAAATCTTTGGGATAAATCTTTTTTTACTTCTTCTCTACCTTTTACATCATTCATCTTTTTTGAGTAATTATCAAATAATTCAATAGATTCATCTTTTTTATCTTCAATTTGTTTTTTTAATGAATCCTCACTAATTTGCTCTGAACCATTTGAATTATTGTCAGACACAGTAGGCATACATCCTACCATCAGTCCTAAACTGATATTTAAAGCTACCACTATAGCCACTCTATACATTTTTATCTTCATTTATACTTACCTCCACTCTATTTACATATTTAAAGTATTACTTATTTAACTGCAATATTCTTTTAGCTTTCATTGTTCAATACATACCACCTTTCTATCCAATGCTTATAACTTATACTAGTAAAGTTATACATTCCTTAATACACAAATAAGGATGTTATCTTTTTCTATCACAAAGATAACATCCTTATTTTTTTGTATCAATATATATGGACCAACTAGCAATCTAATCGACCCAACTGTCAGTATCTTGATTCAATGGTATATATATATTTAGTATAAATTTATCCTTATTATTTTCAAATAATAATTCTCCATTATATTTTTGTAAAGAGGATTTCATGCTCTGAATCCCTATTCCATGAATAAATTTATCCACTTTGTCTGTAAATAATATACTTTTATTGGAATTAATAGAATTCACCTTACTATTTTCACACTTAAATACAAAAAATGACTTCGTTATAGTTCCTTTAATCCTAATATATTTATCAACATTCTCATCTATAATTTTATCACATGCTTCTATTGCATTCTCTAAAGCATTAGAAAATATACTTGACACATCTATAGGTTTCACAAAATTTACATTTGAAAAATTTATACAGCAAGTAAATTTAATTCCCTTTTTTTCACATATTTCACTCTTTTCATTGATTATAATATCTAATATCATATTTCCTGTATTATAAATATATTTAAATGATTTAATTTCATCTTTTAAATTATGCACATATTCATCCATTTCTTTACTATTATTTTTAAGATTATCTATACAATAAATATGATTATTTATATCATGGTAAAGTTTCTTAACTTTCATATGAGATTGTTGAATAGCTAAATAATGTGCATATTGCATATCTAACTTATTTTTTATTAATTCATTTTGGGATTTTAATCTATTTTCTTTTATTATTTCCTTGAATACCAGAATAATAAGTATGCTACTAGCTCCTACTAACTTCGGATTTACAAAATTGTAAAAATAGTATCCTTCTGAATATAATGACCCAAACCGTTCTAATTTCTTTAATATATAATTTACAAATACATTCATTGTATTAACTAATAAAGCAAATAATAAGTATATATAATTTCTCTTATCCTGACTAATCAATTTTATATGCTTCCTAAAAAAACTAAATATCATGTATATAAGTATAATTATTAAATTTCTATATATATGAATTTTTATATAATCTAGATGAGATGCCAATAGATATTCTTTAGATGATATAACATTCCCTGTAATTACAAAAAATAGTATTCTATATATGACATCATTTAGACACTCATAATATACACTAAATATAAAAAATAAAATAGAATACTTAATATAATTCATCTTGTAAAAATAATTATAGTAACCTGCCCAAACGATAAATATTACAATAGGAAATAAGTAATTTATATTATTATAATACTTACCTTCATTAAATAATCTAGTTATTTGAACCAAAATATAAATAAGAAACAACAAGATACAAAATGCTATTTTTTCATTTTTTTTATTATCTTGTTTGTAAGTTAATACATCTTTCATTATAACAAATTTTGTAAATACAGATAAAATTAATAACATCTCAGTCATAAAATTTAGCATATTGTATCACCAAGAAATTTCAAAAACTTCTCCTTAACCTCTTTATATCTATATCTACTAATAGGAACTTCCTCCCCACTTTCCAGTATTGCAATATTATGCTTTATATTTTCAACATAACTTAAATTGACTATAAAGCTTTTATGACATCTTATAAATTTATATAGATTTAATTCTTTTTCTATTTTACTTAAGCTATATCTTATATCAAAGTTCTTATTTATTGTGTGTATTAGCATATCCTTTTTTTGAACTTCTATATACTTAATTTCATTTAGATATATCTTGTATGTATTGGACTTATTTTTTATTGTAATATAACTATCCCTATTTATTTCAATATCCTTGATACAAGTCAGCACATGCTTTTTTAATTCTTCTAACTCTATTGGCTTTAACAAGTATCTATAAGCTCTTACCTCATACCCCTCTTGTACATAGTCTATCAGAGACGTTATAAATATTATTTCCATTTCATTATCTACTTCTCTAATCTTCCTTGCAGTGTCCATTCCATTTAGTTTTTCCATCTTTATATCAAGAAATAATATATCTATGTCTTTCAAGTTGCTTTTAAGCAACTCTTCGCCAGATAAATACTTTTGTATTTCATATTCTATACTTATATTTTTTAATATATTCTCAATATAATCTACTATTAAAAGTTGAGTTTCTTTTTCATCTTCACAAACTGCTATATTAATCATAAAATTCCTCCTTGCACGATTTCCAATTACTACAGTTAAAATATTTGAATTAATTCATTCAGGCATAATTTTTTATATCTGATACTTTAGAATAACATTTTTAAATTATTTCTATCAATACTCAATTTTATACAACTGTTATTTTGATATATCATTTTCACAATGAAAATTATCCTTATTAAAAGATAGTATTTATGTATAAAAGAGGGTACCTTAAAATATTTTTAAAATCATTTCAAGGTACCCTCTTCTATTTATTTAAACTTTTTGAGCCTTAAATAATACATTAGTCTCTTATATAACTGTACCATATATAAAACTAATAACATAATCTGTAGTACAATAGCAGTTATAGATACTCCATAACCACTAGATAGATTACTTACTTCAACAGATAATAAATATATAAAGATTACCACTAACAAAAAGAATATAAATATATTCATAAACAAAATTGATTTTACTTTATTTTGTTTATCAAAATCACTATATAGTTTAGGAGGCAAATCTTTATACTCTTTAGACCATACATACCATGAAGATGTCCCCATAAAACTGCCAATACTCCTAAATATAAGATTCCAACCTTTTGATTTATGTTCATCAAAATAATTATTCTCTGCATCATAGTAGTAATCAATAGCGTATTTTATTTTTCTTGGATTTCCTTTGTGAAAATAAAATATTCCTCCAAATTTATTTATCTTATACAGATTATATCCATTCGCTTCCATATCTTCTAGCCATTTTTCTATCTTATCAGGTGAGCTATACCAGTCAAATTTAAACTTTATTTTCTTTTTCATAATACTCACTCTCCAAAATGATATTTTTAAATATCTTAAAAGTCTATTTAAATAATTATATCATTTTGATATTAATTTTAAGTTACAATCAGATATCTAAAGGCTTATTTAAATAACAATAAGCTAATAGCCATAACACCCATACCTGCAATCAACCCATAAATAGATAAATGATGCTCACCATACTCTCTAGCTGATGGCAATAGCTCATCAAGTGATATAAATACCATGATTCCTCCTACAATTGCAAATACAATTCCAAGAGTTATATCATTTAAGAAATTTCTAAGAAGCACATATCCAATAATTGCTCCTAATGGTTCAGACATTCCCGATAAAAAAGAATAATAAAAAGCTTTCTTCTTATCTCCTGTAGCATAATAAACTGGTACAGATACAGATATACCCTCAGGTATATTGTGTATAGCAATCGCAATAGCTATCGGTATAGCTATTGTAACATCATCAAGAGCCGATATAAATGTAGCTAAACCTTCTGGAAAATTATGAATTGCTATAGCCATTGCTGTAAATACTCCTGTTCTCAAAAGAGATTTATTTCTATTGATATTTTGTTCTTCTATATTTTCCATTTTCTTTATCTCATGTGGATTTTCTTCTTGAGGAATTAACTTATCAATAATTGCAATAATAGCCATCCCTACAAAAAAAGCTATTACAGTTGACCAGCTTCCCATTTTTTCACCCATAGACTTTGTCAAAGCATCTTGTGCTTTAGGAAAAATTTCTATCATAGACACATAAATCATAACACCAGCAGAAAATCCTAAACTTATAGAAAGAAACTTAGTATTAGTTTTTTTAGCAAAAAATGCTATGCAACTTCCTATACCTGTAGACAAACCTGCCAATAATGTTATCAAAAATGCAAACACTACATTATTCAAATAAATCACCCTCTTTTTAATTGATATTGATTATCATTTTCTTTTATGTTATCATATATCTTTTATATAGTCAATCTTATAAGAATTATATGCATTAAAAAAGCAGAGATATAAACTTAGTCTCTGCTTTTTCTTTATAGTATATTAAATTTATTTATTTAAGAAATCTACTGCATATTGAACATATAAAGCAGTCCCAATTTCTAAGGCATCCTCGTCTATATTAAAACATCCATGATGATGAGGGTAACAAGCACCTTTTGATTCGTTTCTAGCTCCTACAAACGCTAGTGCACCAGGTGCAATATTCATAAATTCAGCCAAATCTTCTGCTCCTGTTACTTTTTCAAACATTGTTATACATTCTTCTCCAAATAACTTAATTGCTGCATCTGTTGCTATCTTTGAGCATTCTTTGTCATTTATAACTGCTGGTGTTAAATATCCATATTCTAATTCAGCTTCTGCTCTATATGCTCCTGCTGTAGATTTTGCTATACGTTCTAAAATTGAAGGAATTTGTTCTCTAAGTTTTGGATTAAATAGTCTTATTGTACCTTCTAATATAGCTTCACTTGCTATTACATTAAATCTAGTTCCTGAATTTAAAACTCCAACACTTACAACTAATGGCTCTAAAGGACTTACTTCTCTACTAACCATAGATTGTAAATTCATAACTATTGCTGAACTTGCAAGCACTGCATCAACACCCTGATGAGGAAGTGAGCCATGCCCACCTTTGCCCTTTACAGTGATTTTAAAGAAATCGGCAGAAGCCATTCTTGGTCCATCTTCTACTGATATAGTTCCAGATTCTACATCTGTCCAAAGATGTATTCCAAATACACTATCTACACCTTCCATAGCACCATCTTTAATCATAGCTCTTGCACCTTTACCAACTTCTTCTCCTGGCTGAAAAAATAATTTTACAGTTCCATTAATACTATCTTTAATATCATTTAGTACTTTTGCTGCTCCTAAAAGCATTGATGTATGACCATCATGACCACAAGCATGCATAAGTCCTTCATTTTTTGATTTGTATTCTACATCTGTACATTCAACAACTTGTAGTGCATCCATATCACCCCTAAGTGCTACAGTCTTTCCTGGATTAGTTCCTTTTATAGTTGCAATTACACCTGTACCTCCAGCTGATACATATGGTACTCCAATTTTATCAAGCTCTTCTTTAACTCTTTTTGATGTTCTAACTTCTTCCATACTCTTCTCAGGATTTTCATGAAATTCCCTTCTAAGTTTAATCACATAATCTTTATAATTCTTTGTTATTTCTTTAATATCCATTCCAGACCTCCAAGTAGTACATATTCTTCTTATTTAAAATATTTTTTATTGTTATCATTTAAATATTAGATTAGATTTACAAATATACCTGCTATTACTACAGAAGCTATTGTAACTGTAGTGAAACCTCCAACAAGCATCTTTGGAAGCATCTTATCCATTAAAAATTCTTTTTCTTCTGGTGTTTCAGCTAAAGCTTTTACTGCTTCTTCAGTTAATATATAGTTTGGTGGAAAACCATAAAGTGCTGTAAGAGAAACTGAAAAAGACATTTCTTTACTTTCACCTAAAAGCTTACCTACTATAATAGAGAATATTCCCATTCCTATTACACCAAATATTATGATTCCTACAAGAGGAACTGCCATTTCAGCAAGCATTGCTGGTGTAGCTTTTGCTAAGCCTGCAAATATAAAAGCCATCAATGATGTCATTAACCATCCAAATGAACCAGATTTGTTAAGAGGTTTTCTATCAACTATTCCAAGTTCTGATGCTATTACACCAAATATCAAACATATAACATATCTAGATACAACTTCATGTGTAAGATTTGTAAATTGTACTGCTAACCATGCTACCAATCCTAATCTAAGTATTATCATATATGTTGTATCATACTTTTCAGGTAAATCTGGAATTATCTTAAATCTACTTTTTTGTTCAGGTAAATTCTCAGTTTTTTCTTCAACTTTACTTGTAGTTACTTTTCCACTTCTAAAATCTGATAAAAGTCTTTTTCCTTCTTTTTTAAGCATTAGTGCTGTAATAGGATAACCTGCAAATCCTTGTGCAACATACATCAAAATTGCAAGTACTGCCAAACTTGCAAGACCTTTTGCTGTAGCAGCATCTGCCATCATTATAGATGCAACTAGTCCCCCAGTAAGAGGAGGTGTAGCTATTACTGCTGTATCCCATCCAAATACTACTGTACCTAATGCTAAAGCCCCTACACATATACCTACTATTCCTGCCAAAGCTATTACGATTGTTTTCCATTGCCCTGCCAATTCTTTAATACTCATCATAGTTCCCATATGTGTTATTAATAAAAGCATTCCCAATTGGGCTAATGGTGTTCCTAAAGCGGCTAAGTCTACAATATTTTCTGGGAAAAAAGTCCAAAATCCTACTATAAATATAATTGCTGATACAAAAACTGATGGAACAAAAGCTTTAGTTTTCGCTGAAACTACATCACCTATCGTCAGTGATACTAAAACTAGACAAAAAGCTGTTATTGCCTCCATACAAAATCCCCCCTCATAATAAATATATTTGTATACAATGTATGTATAGTTATCCATTATTTTACTACTTTTGAAAAACATTTCAAGACAAAATTCGAATTTTTTCATAAAATTCCATAAATTCTATAAATTAAAGTTAGCTTTCTAAATTATTCTTTTTAAAAAAACGTTATCCTAATTATTGGCTATTTATCACTATTCTTATAAATAGAATTAATTGTAATTTGCAAAAAATAAAACATAGAATACATTTTTTCATAAAACATCTCATTAATTAAAATGAATTTGATTTATGAATCTTAATATATTCTATGTTTATAAATTTAGTGTATATGTTAGTTATTGTATAAAATTTACATACTAGTTATTGTGTAATCTACTATATACTCCATTTTTGTTTACTAACTCTTCATGAGTACCTCTTTCTTCAATTCCTTTATCTGTCAATACTATGATTTCATCAGCATTTTTTATAGTAGTTAATCTATGTGCAACAACTAAATTTGTTCTATCTTTGCTTAGTTCTTCTAAGGATTCTTGAATTTCTCTCTCTGTTACATTGTCTAAGGCAGATGTAGCCTCATCCAATATTATTATTGGAGGATTCTTTAAAAAGATTCTTGAGATTGATATTCTTTGTTTTTGTCCACCTGATAATTTTACTCCTCTTTCACCTATATAAGTGTCATATCCGTCTGGTAAAGTCTCTACAAAATCATGTATCCTTGCCTTTTTGGCTGCTGATATCATTTCTTCATCTGTAGCATTAGGATTTCCACAAAGAATATTGTCTCTTATCGTTCCTGTAAATAAAAACACATCTTGTTGAACTATACCTATATTTTTTCTCAATGATTTTAAGCTGACATCTTTTATACTCTTTCCATCAATTTTTATATCACCCTTATCAAATTCATAAAACCTTGGCAATAGATTACATAGTGTAGTCTTTCCTCCTCCAGAAGGTCCAACTAATGCTATCGTCTTACCAGCTTTTATAGATAAACTTAAATTATTTAATACTTGAGTCTTATCTTCGTATGTAAAAGATATATTTTCTATCTCAATATTACCTTTTACATTTTCAAGCTCAACAGGATTTTTAGCTTCCTTTTGATGGTCTTGTTCCATTATTTCTATGAACCTTTTAAAACCTGTCATACCATTTTGATATTGCTCTGTAAAGTTTATCAATTTTTTCATAGGTTGTATAAACATTTTTACATATAATATATAGGCAGCAAAATCACCCAAAGTAATTTTTCCAAGATAAGTAAAGTAACCACCAGCTATAACAACTACCCACTCTAAAATATCCATGTATAAGTTCATGCCAGAATAGTATTCTGCCATTACTTTATAAGAATCTTGTCTTGCTCTTCTAAATAACTTATTACTTCTTACAAACTTATTTAATTCTTCTTTTTCAGTACAAAAAGACTTAGTTACTTTCATACCTGCTATACTATTTTCTAAGGTAGCATTCACATCACCTATAGTAACTCTACTCTTCATAAAAGCAACATTCATTTTATCTTTTTTAGTTATTGCAAACCAAATTATAAATGGTAATATGGCAAATATTATGAGAGTAAGAGGAATATTTATATCTATAAGTATAAAGAATGAACCCACCAACATTACTATAGAAATGAATAAATCTTCAGGCCCATGATGTGCAAGTTCTGTTATATCCATTAGGTCATTTACTATTCTAGACATAGTTACCCCAGATTTGTTATTATCAAAATATGTATTTGGAAGTCTCTGCAAATGTGTAAATACTTCATTTCTCATATCAGCTTGCATATCTACACCAATAACATGCCCCCAATACTGCATAAAATAGTTAAGACCTGCTTTTGCTATAAAGATAAGAATAAGTACTACTGCAAAAACTACTAACATTCTTAAATTTTTATTTGGAACAATGTCATCCATTATATTTCTAGTTATCATAGGATAAACTAAATCACATAAGGAAAATAAAAAAGCTGCTATAAGGTCTAGTGTAAAAATTTTCTTATACGGCTTATAATATTTTATAAATTGTTTTATCATAAGTATTAAACCCCTCCTTCATTGATACTTCTAAAAAATACCCATAAATTAGTATAACATAACAACAATTTTAAATCTTTTATAAACTTGCAATATGAATCAATATTTTTCATAAATTTGAATATTTATGTCATATATTATACATTTAAAACAATATAAAAGAGCCATATCTCTGTAAATAACTTATTACAAAGATATAACTCTATATTTAATGCTAAATATTTTTTATAGATACAAAACTACTTCAATGCATCCAATATTTTCTTATCTAAAGCAGCTGTATTTATACCTGTTATGTATGCTGTTGCTTTTATCGCAGGTATATCATAAGTTGTTGGCAATATAGTAGTAGACACTATTAAGTCAGCCCCCTCTTGTTTTGTTGCACATTCAGCAATTTTACATTGTATAACTTCTGCTTGTATGTTGTTTTCTTTAATTAATCTTTCTACCCTATCACAAACTACTGTTGATGTCGCAATTCCTGCCCCACATGCTACTAATATTTTTTTCATATTTTTTCCTCCTACGATTTCTTTGATATTTTATAATTCAAAATACGATTGATAAATTTCTCATATCTTTATTTATATAAATAATTATACCATTTTATATCAAAAGAGTATCTTAAAATTATTCTTTTAATATGTTTTTTATTTCAGTATCATTTATACTTAAAATCTCATTTTTTATACAATACTCTATGTAATTTGATATATTTTTATAGTCATTTAAATCAAATTGTTTAATATTCAAATCGTATTCTATATCACTAACAATACCTATTAAATCAGACTTATTTGATAAAATATCCTTATATTTATTCTTTCTAGTTATCTCCAGCCTTTTGAACCTATAATTTTTATATCCTTCTATAATAATTAAATCCATATCTCTATATAACTGAATCATTTCATATAATGGATTCTTCTCTTTTAGTTCTTCAATATACGCTACTCTCTTATCTGATATTATACATACCTTTTTAGCACCAGATTTTCTATGTTTATAAGTATCTTTACCTTCTTCATCCATGTCAAAATCATGACATGTATGTTTAATCACTCCAACATTATACCCTTCTTTATTTAGTTCTTTTATTATACCTTCAATCAATGTAGTTTTACCTACTCCAGAATAGGAGACAATTGACAATATATTATACATAAAATTGACTTCCTCTCATAAAACTATCTAATAACAACATCTACTAACTGATTTTCTTTTATAGTTTCTTTCTTTTTTATCCTTATCATACAATTACTTCTCAGTGTTGCTGACAATCTAGCTTTAGCATCTTTCTTATCATTTAACTTTACATATAATTTACCTTCACTTGTGTATAATTTCCCACTTACAAATCTATCTTTATTTGAAAGTTTATTAAATTCTCCCTTAAATATGGCTTTTATATAATGCTCTCCTTTTTTATATGTCAAATACTCAATAACAGGAACTACCACATTATCAAATACCACAATTGCTGCATGTGGATTTCCAGAAAGCCCAAATAATAGTTTTTCTCCCAATGTAGCTACATAACAAGCCCCTCCAGGTTTAATGTTTATTTTCCAAAATAACTCCGTTGCACCTATCTTTCTAAATACATCTGGAATTAAATCTTTGTCCCCAACAGACACACCACCTGTTGTAATTAAAAAATCTACCTTTTGCAACATATTCTTTACTATTTTTTCTAACTCTAATATATCATCAGAGCAATTACATATTGTATCTGCTTGTATTCCAAGCTTTAGAAGTTTTGAATATAATGTATATCTATTACTATCATATATCTTACCATCCTCTAAAACCTCATTTATATCTTGTAGTTCTGTTCCTGTATTCAAAATCCCAACTTTTAAATCATCATACACAGTTACTGTAGATATTCCAAGACTTGCTAATACTCCTACTCCATCATATCCTATATCCTGATTTTTATTAATTATCAATTGCCCCTTTTTTATATCCTCACCCTTAAATATATAGTTATCGTATTCCTTTAACTTTACATTTAAAGTTATCATATCATCTATAACAGTTACATCTTCTTTTTTTATTACACAGTTTGCACCCTTTGGTATTTTACCACCAGTCATTATCTTCACTGCTTCATTTTTATTTAATACACTATCAAACACTTCTCCTGCATATAAAGTCCCTATAACCTTTAAACTTCTATTTTCAGAATTTGCATTATATGCATAACCATCGTACGGTGACCTATCAAATGGAGGGCTATCAATTGTTGAATATATATCTTCTGCAACCACCTTATTTACTGCGTCTATAAGATTTACTCTCTTCACCCTACTTATTGGTACAACATTTTCTTCAATAATTTTTATGGCATCTGCTAATTCTATCATTTTAAATACTCCCCAATATATTTTTTATTTAAAACATTTTAATGTAATATGCTATAGATTATAAAAATTAGAAATAACTTTATCTTATATTTAATTATAACTAATTGTCATCTATAAGTGCAGTTCAAATTTAATAAAGCTTATAAAATTATTACCAACTACAATGTGCTAAATTTTATAAATCTTATAAAAAAACTGTTTCCAGCTAGAAATTTACTTCTATCTTGAAACAGTCTTGTATGCTCTAGAATCCATTATTCTATTAAAGCTCCTTTTAATATTTTTACAATTTTATCACTTTCAGTAGTTTTTATAGATTTTATTTTGTTATCCTCAATACTTATTGTAAGCACTTCTTTTTTTAACAATTTATTATCTTCTTTTAATCTATAACTTTTCACTACTTTGCTACCTTCATGATCGTATGCTATTAAATCATAATTTACATCTCCCACAATTTCATTTATTCTAGCCTCTTCAACTCCAATATACTCCCCTAAGTCAATTTTTCTAAATTTTTCTATTGATACAGCCGATTTTTCATGGTCACTTTTTTCAATCATAATACTAGAATCAGCGTCAATAGTTATATTGCTCTGTGAAGAAAATGAATTTGTTTCAACATTGACTACTTTATTTTTATTAATATCAATGTATAAAGCACTTCCATCTAGCTCATTATTTCCAGTATACTTGGGGTAAACTAATGTCATATAACTTGATGTATTTATATCTTGCATTGTATCTGATTCTTTTAAATCTTTAGGTTTTATATAGTAAATTGTGTTATAAGGTATTCCCATATTCTTTATAACAAAATTATAGTCTTTACTCATAATTTCATTAACATCATTTTGAACTTTTGTCATAGTTTTTTGTTGTGTTGCTTTATTTGCTACTTGATTTTTCTCTTTAGTATTTTCTTTATGACATCCAACAAGTACAATACCTAAAATAGTTACACAAACTAATGACTTTTTTAACTTCATAAATCAATCCTCCTTTCTTAAATTTTATAATATTTATCTATATATCAATGTACGATTATCTCTTTTTTCAATAATTATATTTATTATATTATAAAATAATTATATAATATTTATTTGAATTTAATAAGATTAAGAAGCTATTTGTAATTTTTCTGTAATAAAACACATTTTAAAGTTGAATTTTGAAAATTCAATTTAAGATATTTTTAAGGTAAATATCCTTATAACATTATACCAAATTATTCCTAAACAATCAAAAACTCCATGAATATTTTAAGGTTTTCTATTTTAAAAATCACCTTTGACTATTAATTTATCAAATATGTTATAATAGTTTTAGATAATTTAAGGAGGATTAAATAATGGATTTTAAACAACTTGAAGTATTTGTTGCTGTTGCAAAACATCAAAGTTTTTCAAAAGCTGCAAGAGAACTTTTTTTAACTCAACCTACTGTAAGTGCACATATACAAAATTTAGAGAGAGAGTTAGAAACTGTACTTATAAATAGAAGCAACAAAGTGATTACACTTACAAAATCTGGTGAAATTCTTTATGAACATGCTATATATATATTAAACAACTGTAAACGTGCAATATATGATATAAAAGAATATTCAGGAAAAATAGAAGGTATCATAGATATTGCATGTAGCTCTATACCTGAAACCTATATTTTACCTGATTTTATGAAGAGTTTTTCCATGAGTTACCCAGACGTAAAATTTTCCATAAGCCATTATGATTCTCAATATGCTATATCAGAAATTTTAAATGAACGAATAAGCTTTGGATTAGTTGGTTCTAAGGTCAACAATCCTCAAATAGAATACCTAGACTTATTAGATGATGAGCTTGTTCTTATCACTCCTTCAGATTTTAAAATTGACAATAAAGATAATAAAATTGATATAGAAGAATTGGCTTACTTAAATTTTATTATGAGAAAAGAGGGCTCTGGTACTAGAAATTTAATATTAAATACACTTAGCAAAAATAACTTTCCTGTAAATAAATTAAATGTAATAGCTCATGTAGAATCAAATGAAGCTATTAAAGAAATGGTTAGATTGGGTCTTGGTGTGTCTTTTATATCTTATATCTCAGCTATTGATTATCTAAATGCAGGCAAGATTAAATGTTATAAAATAAAAAATGTTGACTTTACTAGAAAATTTTTCTTTATTTATTCCAAGAAGAAAACTTTTTCTCCACTAGAGGATAAATTCCTAAACAGATTGTGTGAGTACTTTGAAATCATAATATAATAATTATAATATAAGATACTTAATCCTAAATTATATAACTAATGAATAAACTAACTATAACTGTCACATACATAGTCATAAATTACTATGTAACAATTTTCTTTTTTAGTTAATTTAGTAAAAAAACCCTTGTTCAAATGAACTTGGGATTTTTTATATAAAAAGGGAGTTGCCTTATTTTTAGTGCAACATCCCCTTTGTAAATTTCATTTGTGGATAATATTAAAAAAAACATATCCTTAATCTTGATTATACTATTCCAATAGCAGCTAATACTATACAAATAATTATAACGGAAATTAATATCGTAGTTGTCTTGACCTTTTTTCCTAATAACCAATATATAATACCAAATATCATAGCTGGAAGCATACATGGCATTATTTGATCTAAGTAAGTTTGAATAGGCTCTGCCCACTCTCCACTACCTACATTAACACTAAGCTTTAACATTACATTAGAGGCAGTCATTCCTCCAATTACCATAAGCCCTAGCATTGACGCTGCTTCCATAACTTTTGAAACTATACTTGAACCACTTACATCTTTAAAAAATTGAGTCCCATACTTAAATCCTTTATCTAGACATATATAACGAATGATAAAATGAGGAATATTTATTATTAAAAGAAATAAAATTGGCCCCATTATATTTCCCTGAGAAGCTAAAGCTATACCAACTCCAGCTGCTATAAGTTTTAATGTACCCCAGAAAAATGAATCTCCTATCCCAGAAATGGGTCCCATTAAACTTGATTTAACAGCATTTATACTATTTGCATCAAATTCTTCATTCTTTGCATTTTCTTCTTCCATAGCTCCAGATATACCCGCCAAAAGAGTACTTATATGAGGAGTAACTGACATGAATTCAAGATGTCTTTTTAAAGCCTTAGATTTTTTTTCCTTATCATCTTTATATAATCTACGGATTATAGGTGCCATCATATATGCATATGCTATATTTTGCATACGCTCATAGTTCCAAGATGAATCTAGTGTTAAAGACCTTCTAAAACATTTCCAAAAGTCTTTCCTCGTTATTTTACTGTCTGGTGAAATTGTCTCCAATTTCTTAGAATTCGTTGTCATCTACTACTACCTCCTTCTCTCCTACAAAGTTAACATATATTAAAGCTATTGCTAATCCAAACAATGCAACACCTGTTACTGTTATATTTAGATAAGCGACCAATATAAATCCTAATAATAAAAATGCTACTGTCTTCTTATTAAGCATCATTCTAGCTAACATAGCAAAACCTATTGCTGGTATAACACCAGCTGCAACATCCATTCCATGAGTTACATATGATGGTATAAATGAAAGTATCTTTTCTATTACTGGAACACCTAATGAGAATCCTATACCTACTATTATTGCTAATATTAATTTATTTCCTATACCAAATAATAATTGCACACGCTCTACGCCTTCAATATTACCCTCTTCTGCATAACGGTCAGCAATATGAGCTCCCCATGTAAGTACTACTGTCATTAAGAAGTTGTCTATAAGCAATACTAATGTTGCTATAGGAACTGCAAGTACAACTGCCGCTGATACATCTTGCCCAGTTAATATTACAAATGCTGTAGCAATAATAGAACCAGAAACAAAATCAGGAGGATTACTTGCTCCAACTGGAAATGCACCCATAAATACTAGCTCTAATGTTGAACCTATTACTATACCTGTCTGTAGATTACCTAGTGCTAAACCAACAAGTGGTGCAACAACTATAGGTCTATTATGCATTGTAGAACCTACAAAACAATGCATATATGCAAAGAATGCAATTAGAGTTATTAGAATAACTTGTGTAAATTCCATTTTCATCCCCCTAAAATTATATTAATTTCATTACATTTGTAGCATCATCATCAGGAACCAATTGTACAAATACATTTACGCCTTCTGAATCTAATTCTTTAATCATATTTATGTCATCTTTTGATACATGTACTGCTTTAGATATATTTTCACGATTATCAGCTGATTTTGTTCCACCAAGGTTTATAGATTTAATAGCTTTTACTTCCTTAGCTAGTCTATAAACATCTTCTACAGATTCACAAAGTATCAATAAATTATACTTATCAGTAACTCCTGAATTAAGTGCTTTTACAGAATCTTCTATACTTTTCATTACAAGTTTAACATTAGATGGTTTAGCCATTCTAAGTCCTGCCATTCTTAATTCATCCTTTAATAATTCGTCACTTGCTATCAATATACAATCTGTACTTAGAAATTTTGTCCATGTAAATGCTACTTGTCCATGTATAAGTCTGTGGTCTACTCTTACTAATTTAATCATTATAATTCCTCCCTAATTTTTTTTATTTCATCCATGAATGTTTTCACGTGTTCTACACTAACATCTCCAAAATCTTTATAATTATCTTTAAAGTAACTTCCTATTATTGCCATATCTCCTAATTCAAGCTGTTCTTTTGCATTTTCCAAAGTAACTCCAGCAGCTATAACTAATGGGAAATCCCCTAAGTTTTTACGGAATAACTCTATCTTTTCCATTGATGTTTCTTGTCCTGTAGCATTCTCTGTAACTGCTATGGCATCACATCTTGTCATACCTATTTTTAAATCTTCTTCAACTGTCTTTTCTGATAATACTGGTTGGTATTTAAATCTCACTCCTCCAATTAAATAAGCTGGGCACTTTGAGCGTTGTAATTTAAAAAATTCTTCTAATGTTGCCTCGTCTCTAGGTTTAACATGACCTACTACAGAATCAACTTGTATATAACTTGCCTTATATTTTGTTGCCAGTTCAAATCCCATAGTATCAACATTTAAGCAGTTTACTCCATATGGTATTGACAAATTAGCGTTTGATACATACTCAAGTATTCTTTCTAAATCATAGTAATTGCCATAGTAGTTTTCTAACATTATTCCATCTACACCATTTTCCTCCAAGATTGCGATTTCTTTTTTAGCTCTTTCAAAGATATCTTCTGGAGTATCTCCTTTTAAATGTATCATTGCTATAATTGGCTTCTTATTTTTAAATACTGATAATATTCCCTTTTTTTTCATAAACTAAAATACCTCTTCTTCTTCTTTAATTTGTAATGTCACACTTTGTATTCCCATTCTAGATTCTTTCACTAATTCTTCTACATCTTCAGCTGTCAATTTATCAGAAAATCTTGTAAGAAGTTCTAATACCAGATTCAAGTTCATTCCAGAGAATAAATTAACATTATGTAAGTTAGTTAATCTCAACATTGCAGTGCATACACTTGCACCATATAAATCAGATAAAATTATGTATTCACATTCTTTATCTTCTACTATTATTTTTTCTAATTCTAAAGCAAAGTCTGAAGCACTTTGTCCAGGATACAAACTATATGAACTAACACAATTTGCTAAATCTCCTACTATCATTTTTACTGAATCTAAAAGACCTTTTGAAAATTCTCCATGAGATGCTAATATTATTTTTCTCATATCTGTCCTCCTACTAAATATAGATTATATTTCTGCTGATACTGCATATTTATACTTATCACTTCTTATAAATTGTTCATTGTAATATAAAACATCATTATTCTCTGTATATACTGATTGTCTTACTTTCAATAATGGCATATTGCTTGCACATTTAAGATGGTCAGAATATTCTTTGTTTGAATGTTTTACTTCAAATATATTTTCTACACGCTTAGGTAATGTACTTATATTATTAGATATAACTTCCATTAAAGATTTATCTTCTAATTCTTCTTTTAATAAAAACATATAATCTATCCTAAAATAATCAACTTCAAAGATAACAGGTACTTCATCTATTAATCGAAGTCTTTTAATACAGATTACCTTCTCTTCTAACTCAATACTTAAAGCTTCAGCTACCTGCTTATCAGCTTTTTTTATTAAAACAGAGATTATTTTGGTGCTTGGTTTTGCATTAATACGATGACAAGAATTAGTAAAACTATTTCCCGCACATGTTGCTTCTATTCTCTCTGGTATTGTTACATAAGTTCCTTTACCACGTTTTTTACACAGTATATCTTCTTTTACAAGTTCATTAAGTGCATTTCTCACAGTTATACGACTTATATTAAATTCTTTACATAAATCACCTTCGGATGGAAGTTTATCTCCTGGCTTATATATACCAGATGCTATTTGTTTTTTAATGTTGTCATATAGTTGTTGATATAAAGGAACAAATGAATTTACTTCTAAATCCATCTCTTTTTTTTGTTTCTTTTCATCCATTTTGTTCACCTCCCTATGTAACTTTTTTATAACATTATATAACAAGTTCTTTATTACATATTATAACAAGATAAAACCGTTGTCAATTTTTTTTGCTATTTTACAAAAAAATAAGACTATTGTATAACAATTTAAAATTGTTTATACAATAGCCTTTATTCACTTATTACTCTTATATTTTAATTTATAAGTTGATATTAAAAAATGCCTTATATCCCTTGTACATCTCATATATATCTACCTTAGAGACAATCTCATGTGGTGCATGCATATTTAGAACTCCAACACCACAGTCTATAACCTCTGCACCTTGATTTGCTAATATATACGCTATAGTTCCGCCTCCTCCTTGGTCAACTTTTCCAAGTTCAGCAGTTTGCCATACTACATTTCCTTCATTAAAAATTCTTCTTACTTCTGACATAAATTCTGCATTTGCATCATTACATCCGCCCTTACCTCTCGAGCCAGTATACTTATTTAAAACTACTCCATTTCCCATATATGCGGAATTTCTCTTTTCATATGCTTCTCTAAAATTTGGGTCATATCCAGCAGAAACATCAGCTGATAAAACCTTACTATTTGCTAGGGCTCTTCTTACCTTAATATCACAGTAATCACCCTCCAAAGCAATTAATTCAGCTACAGTATTTTCAAAAAACTTTGAGTGCATACCTGTATTTCCTTGAGAACCAACTTCTTCTTTGTCTACACATAATGTAACTGAAGTGAATTCTGGTTGTTCAGTTTCTAATATGGCCTTCACAGCAGCATATGAACATACCCTATCATCATGCCCATATCCCAATACCATTGACCTATCAAAACCTAAATCTCTAGCTTTTCCAGCTGGAACTACTTCAATTTCAGCACTTAATAAGTCTTCTTCAACTATACTATACTTCTCATTTAAAATCTTTAATATATTTGCTGTTATAGGTTCTTTTTCCTCATCGTTTAAAGGCATATTACCAATTAATATATTTAAAGCTTCACCACTAATTCCTTCAGATAGTTTCTTTTGCATTTGGTCTCCAGCTAAATGAACTAATAAATCCGTTACACAAAATACTGGGTCACTTTCTTCTTCTCCAATGGATATATCAACTTTTGTTCCATCATTTAATATAACTACACCATGTAAAGCAAGAGGGATAGCTGTCCACTGATATTTTTTTATTCCTCCATAATAATGAGTTTTAAAAAAACCTAAGTTTCCTTCTTGATATAGTGGATTTGGTTTTAAATCCAATCTTGGTGCATCTATATGACTTCCTATAATTTTCATACCTTTTTCTATATAATTTTTACCTATTACAAAAAGTGCTACTGCCTTTTCTTTATTTATAACATAAATTTTGTCACCACTACCTATACTTCCTTTTTCCATAGCTTCATCTATTGAAATATAATTATTTTCTTTAGCTAATTTTATAATTTCTTTTACTGAAATTCTTTCAGTTTTTGATTTACTTAAAAAATCCATATAATTGCGAGAATATTGCATAACTTGTTCAATAGCATTTTCTTTTCTTTCAACATCCCATGCATTCTTAAATTCATGCTTTAAGTTCATGTTTTCCTCCTATTAAGTTTTAATTTTTATTGTTTTTCATATACTGTTCATATTCCTCTGGTGAAACTACTTTAACACTGTCAAGTCTTGATTTAAAGTGTGCCCTAAAATTTTCTAAGTATTCTTTTCTTAAAATTTCTCTTTCTTTGATTTCATCATCAGAAAGAACTCCCTCTTTATTTTTCTTTGCCAATTCATTAATCCTATCTAACTTCTTTTTGTCAAACATGTTTTCCTCCTAAAGACTTCTATTTATTTAATAAAATAATTTATTGCTTTTTATATCTAACTTGTTTTTATATTCACAAAAAAACTCATCTATATTATCACTGATTATGGTTATTCCTTTTTCTAATTCTTCCATGCTTGGACGAGCTATGTTTATCCTAAAAAATCTATCATCTACTAAATTGTCAAAAAAATAAGTTCCTGGAAGCATAGATACTCCTTTGTTCAGCATAAAACTTGTAAATCCTTGGGATGTATATCCTCTTGGTAATTCTAAAAAAAAGTTTATTCCTCCACAAGATTTTCTAACTTTTAATTTACCACTCAATTTATTATTAATCAAGCTTTTTGCCAATTTGTACTTATCAGTATATATCTTCTCTATATGATTCAGATAATTTTTCCAATCAAAATTCTCCATATAGTAATACATTGATTTTTGAATAAGACCTGGTGTTGATATATCTGAAGAGTATTTAGCCCATAAAACCTTCTTTAGCAGTTCATTTGGCATTTCTACAATTCCTATCCTAAGACCTGGCATAAGTATTTTTGAAAAACTCTTTATATATACCACTCTATTTTTATCATCATAACTTCTAACTGTCCTATTGTCTTTTGATTCAAATATAAAATCACTTATAAAATCATCTTCAATTATATAAAAATCATGTTCTTCTGCTAATTCTATTAACTTCTTTTTTTTATATGTTGAATAAGATATTCCTGTTGGATTTTGAAAGTTAGGCATAATATATATAAGTCTTGGTTTTATTTTTTCCAATTTTAATTTTAAAATACCTATATCAATTCCATCATCTAACATAGGTATAGATATTATTTTTGCACCTCTACTTTTAAATACTTCAATCGCTCCATTATAAGAAGGCTCTTCCATAAAGACAACATCTGAATAACTTATAAGCCCTTTACAAACTATATCTATACCTTGTTGAGCACCAGATATGATTTGAATATTTTCTTTAGTAGTTTTTATATTTCCGTCACTTAGATACTCTACCATCTTTTCTCTTAATTCTTCAGAACCAAGACCTTCATCGTAATCAAATATCGAACTGCCATCTTTAGATAATGCCATATTTACAGCATTTTTAAAGGAATCAATAGGAAACATATCATTAGATGGATTTCCATTATCAAAATGAATTAAATCTTCTCTTTGCACAGTATTCTTGTTTTTTCTGTTGTCTATACCACTTTTATAAGAATTTGAACTTGATACAAAAGTTCCGCTACCTACAATCTTATATACATATCCTTCATTCTCTAAGAGTTCATATACTTTAACTATGGTAGTATTATTTACTTGTAAGAAATCTGATAGTTTTCTTATTGGTGGTAGCTTTTCATGTTCCACTAACTCTTTATTTATTATCAATTCTTTTATATGATTAAATATCTGTATATATTTAGTTAACTTTTTTTCACTTAAATCTATTCTGTATTTTTCCACCTTTATCACCGCTCATTGTATTTATATTTTATTGATGCTTTCACATATATTTGATATTATTTAGTATGTATATATAATACCAAAATTTTTATAAAAAGGGGAAATATTTATGTTTTACGACTATCACATGCACTCAAGTTTCTCTACTGATGGAAAATCTACAATGGAAGAAATGATAAAAAAATCAATTGAACTTGGTTTAAATGAAATTTGTTTCACAGACCATGTTGATTATGATGTTTATGCCGATGATTCTTTTTCAATTGTATATGAAGACTATTTTAGAAGTCTAGAAACTCTTCAAAATAAATATAAGGATAAAATCTCAATAAAAAAAGGAATTGAATTTGGAGTTCAGACTCAATTAATGGACACCTATAGAAAAGAAGCTCATCAATATCCATTGGACTTTATAATATGTTCTATTCATGCTATAGATACAATGGATTTATACCTTGGTAGTTATTTTAAAGATAAAACTCAGCATGAAGTTTATGAAAATTACTACCTTTACTTATATAATATTGTTAAGAATTATAAGGATTACTCTATTTTAGGTCACTTAGATTTAATTAAAAGATATGCACCTTATGATACTATTTTAGATGATAGACTATTTTCAGATATAATTGAAGAAACTCTTAAACAAGCTATTTATGATGGTAAAGGTATTGAGATAAATACATCTTGCTACAGATATAACCTTCCAGATTTAACTCCATCTAGATATATCCTTCAGATGTATAAAGACTTGGGAGGAGAAATTATAACTACAGGTTCAGATTCACATCATGTAAGTCAAATTGCCTGTGAATTTGATTACATATATGCATTACTAAAAAACATGGGCTTTAAATATGTATCTAAATTTAATAAATTGAAACCAGAATTTATAAAATTATAAATTTTTACACCTCCTTGTGAATATATTTAAAAGATAAGGAGGTGATTTTTTTGAAAGTACCTTATTTAGTACTATCAACAGTTATTCTATTTATATCTAATTTTATTGTAAGGATATTTGGGTTTTTGTATAAAATATTCTTATCAAGGGCTTTGGGTGAAACGGGTCTAGGTATTTACCATATGATTTTTAACTTTTTAATGATTTGTTTAGCTGTTACAACAACAGGTATACCTACTGCACTTAGTTGTTTAGTCGCAAAGAGAAAAGCTTTAAATGATAGACACAATACTAATGCTTTATTTATATCAACTTTATATATATCATTTTTCGTAGCACTTGCTATATCTATAGTTGCATCCTTCAATAGCTCTTTTTTATCACTTAAGTTTTTAAAAGACGCTAAATTAAACCTATTTATACTAGCAGTTTGCCCTGCTATAGTTATAATAACTCTTTCAAATGTACTAAGAGGATATTATTATGGTATAAAGAATGTAAAAATCCCTGCTATTGGACAAATTATTGAACAGATTGGTAAAATTTTATTTGTTTTTTTACTTGTTATGTACATAAATAATAAATCTATGAATTGTTATATTGCCCTATTAGGTATATCGATTGGTGAATTGAGTAATATTGTATTCATGCTTATTTGCTTATGGAGAGATTCATCGTTTGACAATAGGTATATTATAAGTATAAAAGATTTTTATAATTCTTCAATGGAAACATTAAAAATGTCCATTCCAATAACTTGTAACAGAATGTCAAATATACTTTTGCAGTCTATTAGTTCTATGATGATACCATCGAGATTAGCATTATCAGGAATGACTTATCAGCAATCGCTAAGCATGTATGGTGTTGTCAGTGGAATGGTAATGCCATTTATATTTTTACCTTTTACTGTTGGTTCAGCACTTATTGTAAACTTGATACCTACTATATCACAAGAAATAGCTCTAAGAAAACGTAAGAGTGTCTTAAAAAAAATAAAATACTCTGTACTTCTAACTTTATTTGTAGGCATACTATCATCAATATTTTTTTATTTCTTTGGAAAAGATTTATGTGTGTTAGTATTTAAAAATAAACTTGCTGGAGAATATTTAAAAGCCATGTTTTTAGTTCCATTATTTATGTCATTAAATCAAACTCTATCTGGCATTTTACATTCAATAAGAAAAGAGTTAGCCTCAAGCATAAATACTATAATTGGTATGTTAATTCAACTAGTGGCTCTATACGTATTCCTACCTATTCCAGGTCTTAATATTTATGCATACATATACACAATGACAATCGTATCAATATTTACTTGTCTATTACATACTATAGTACTTTTTAAATCACTAAAATCTATACACTAGTTATAAAAACGTGAAGGCTACCAAAGTAAATAATTTACATTGGTAGCCTTCCTTAGATGATTTTTATTTATAATTTAAACTGTCTATATATCTACCTATCTATCTGTGGCAACTAGGCTTACCACTTCCGTGATTAGGTCCACATTGCGAAAAATCACATACTTTAGAGAAAGTATCAACAAGTCTTGGTTCGATTGGATTTGGTGATGCTAAAACTACTATTTGTTCACTTATTAATGTGCTAACTGTTTCTTGTAAGCAAAGTACTAAATCTATATCATTTGGTATTATTAATTCATAGAAAGGTTCACAACATTCGTTACATTCTAATTTTAATATAGATTTTCCTATACAATCTACAGTTAAGTTAGTTTGATATTCTTGTCTTAAAGTAACAGCTCTTCCGTCAGCTGGTAAGCATATTGGTGCTGAAAGTGTGTTAAAAGTAAATTCTACATAATCAACTCTTCTCTTACATCCACCTCCTGCTCTGACTGCTGGGAAAGCTAATGCAACGAATTCTGTACATCCACATCTACCTCTTAGCTCTAATACTAAATTACGAACTGCTACAGTTAATCCTCTTTGTTTATAAGCTACTGATTTGCCTTTTCCTTGTCTACAACATTCAGCGTTTCTTTCTCCACATACTGCAAATTCAAAAGTTGTTTCACAATTTCTTCCTACTATATCTCCTAATGGATCTAAATCGAAATCTTCTAAAGTTGTCATTCCTGTGTCTATAACTATTCCATCATTACTTAAGCATATTTTTTCTATAGTTACACTTGCTTGACCTGCACTTGGAACTGAACCAAATACTTCTACTACTTCTGTTTCAAAAGTTAATGGTTCTCCATTTGGTCCAGTTGCATCTGTAAATGTTTGGAATTGCATAGTATCAAATATTCTATTAGCCTCTATTGCAAATGGCACTGCATTTGATACAGAGAAGTTTCTTGGTGATATAGGATTGCAGCAATTTGGTCCACATTTGTTTTCAAAACATTCATCTGAATCCATTTGACATGGTTCACAATCACATTTACAATTGTCATGGCATCCACAATTGTCATCACATGGATTAGGTTTACATGGATCACATGGATTAGGTTTGCATGGGTTAGGTTTGCATGGATTGCATGGATTAGGTTTGCAATCATCATGACATTCACACTTATTATCATTATTACATCCATTATTATGATGATGTGATTTTTTAAATCCTCTCATATCTTCTGAATTCATTTCCTCTGTATACACTTCTTCTTCACTAATTGTAGGCATTGGCTGATTTATCATTCTTCTTTTATTTTTTTTATAATCTTGCATTTTTCATTGCCCTCCCTGTAAGCTATTCTAATTAAGTCTCGGCTTTTTGAAGCCTAATTAATACTATGCTCTTATAAACTTAATTGTTACTTCGCTTTTTAAATTTATCAATAATTAGATATATTTAGTAGAAAAATGCATTTTAATAAAAAAAGTACTACTATTTGAAATAGTAGCACTTTTTTTGTCCCGAAACACCGGTGGCTAAGTAAATTCACACCCTAGGCACTCCCAGGTGGGTGACTTGCCAGTAACCTTTAACGTCCAAACTAAACAGGCATGTTATAATTTACTAGACACGGTCTCCCGTATTTCATTTGTAGGTTGAATTTAAAAAAGCCTTATCGTATGTTTCAGGATTTCATACTATTATTATATAATAAATTTCGAATTTTTTAAAGTGGTTTTATATAGTAATTAAGATAAACTTATTCTAGTATTACTTTTTCTTCCTTTTCTCTTTATGTAGTTAGTTAAATTATCTCTTTCTCTTAGCTCTATTTTTAGTATTTTTTTCATTATAATTATGTTCAGATTTTTGCTCATTTACATTGTATAATTCTTCATCATAAACTATATCTTCATCGTTTTCGACATTTTCATAGTATATTTCCTCTTCTTCCATTGATTCTTCTTCATCATTATATATTTCATTCTCATCTGTTAACTCTTCTTCATAATCTAATTCTTCATCTTCATCATCCAATTCTTCTTCATAATCTAATTCTTCATTATTATCATCATCATCATCATCATTACTATCATCACCTCTTAAAAGACTTCCCAATAATTTAAGATTATTCATGCTACCAAGATTATTTATATTTGCCAAAGAACTTAGACTGAATCCACCTTCTCCAAAGTCATCTGGCAAAAACAATTCTGCAAATAAATCTATTTTCTTTTTCATTCCTATAGCTTTCTCAACCGAATTTTTTCTTTTTTCTGGGAATACATCTATAATTTCTTTTATCATCATATTCTTTTTATCGTCACTATCCATTTTTCTGAAAAAGTCTGTTTCATCTTCCGAATCTACTACATCTATATTATTTAATTTTTTTATACCTCTAACCAAGTCTAAAACACTCTCTATTTTTATTAGTATTTTCCTTTCATCTCTTGACATGTATTTTTTAGTTCTTGTTATTATTTCCATTCCCATTTCTAAATCTTCTTCACTTAAATCCATAAGCCTTAAGCCTCTTTTTATATCATTTGCATCAAATCTTAAATTTCCATGTGTAGACTGTGAAAGTTTATCATTTGCATTTTTTTTGTTTTTTCTAACTCTATTATTTCCTTTTGATTTATTTTTATCATCAAATATAGAGATATTACCATTACTCAATGCAATCACTCCAATCAAAAATAGTAAATTATTCAAGACAATTCCCCCTTATATTATATAATTGCCCTATATTAAAGTATGTTTTTCATATTTTAATGTTCCATTTTTAAAGCTCAGTGCATATATATTATCTATAAGAATTTTTATTTATATTATATATCACTCACAATTCACCACTTCAATATTATTTCTATATATAAATAGTATGAATATAATTCAATATATATTTATAGAAAGGGGTTTTTTTATGAAAAAATTAGATACAGAGTCATTAGAAAAAATGGCTAAACAAAAAAATATTGATAAGGATAAGATAGAAAAGATTGCTGATAATTACAAAGGAAAATCAGAAAATGAACTTATGGAGGAACTTATAAAAATAGGTAAAAACTTGGATGGAAGAGATGAAGTAGTATCAAAATTCAAAGCATTTTTAGATGAAAATCAACGCAAAAAATTAGATAATATAATGGAAAAAATCTCAGATGCAGAAACTCAAAGAGATACTAAAGCAGTTAAAAGTAAGAAAACTAAACCTACTAAAGGTAAACCAAGTTCCCCTGCACCAAAAAATACACCAAATGGTCAACAAAAAAAATCTAAAGGTTTATTTAAAAAAACTAAGAAGTCCAATCCTCATGAATAAATAAAAATAAATTATTTAGATATTCATGACAATTATTTTTTCAACTGAAGTATTCTTAAATTTGATATTATTGACATAAAAAATCAGGTAGTGCTTAAAGCACTACCTGATTGATTTTAATGGTTTTATTTTTTTCTTTCTATAACACTTTCTCTATCAACAATTCTGTAAGGTAATTCTATTTTCTTATTTTCAATTATTTCTTTGTTTATTAATTTTATAACCATTCTTATTGCTACTGCTCCCATATCATATAAAGGTTGATATACTGTAGTAAGTTTAGGTCTATACATTTTAGCTATCTTAACATCATTAAATCCTGCAACTGATATATCTTCTGGAACCTTATATCCAGCATCACAGATGGCGTTTATAGCACCTATAGCGGCCTCATCACCTGTTACAAAAGCTGCATGAGGTATTATTCCATCATCTAATAATTCTTTCATACTATTGTATCCACTTTCATAATCAGTTCCACCATATTTAATTAAACTCTGGTTTAATTCTATGTTGTTATTTGAAAGTGCTTTCTCATAACCTGAAAGTCTCTCCATCTCTAAAACAGTATCATCTTTACTTGTCATTATAAAAGCTATCTTTTCATGACCTTTCTTTATAAGATGTTCTGTCATATCAAAAGTAGCCTCTTTATTACTAGTACTTACTGTATATATATCATAATTTCTAGCAGTTTTACTTATATATGTTGCTGGTATACCACAATTTTGTATATAGTTGATGTGTTCTTGTTCAACTACCCATGAAATCATAACTATACCTTCCACTTGTTTTGCTCTCAATAGATTTATACTCTTAAGTTCTTGTTCTTTATCAGAGTATGTATTAGCTAAAAGAATATCATAGTCATACATTTTAGCAACTTCCTCTATCCCATTTAATATCTCATTAACAAAAGAATCTGAAACTTCTGGAACTATTACCCCTATTAATTGACTCTTCTTAGTTACTAAACTTCTTGCAAGCGGATTTGGTATATATCCTGTTTCTTTTATAACTTCTAAAACTTTTTGTTTGACTTCATCAGTCACAGGTTTTGAATCATTTATAACTCTAGATACTGTAGATATTGACACGCCTGCTTGTTTAGCAACATCTTTTATCGTTATATTACCTTTCATCTTCATCCTCCTTATTTTACTAAATTTATCTAAAACTGAACCCAATTTGTGAAGGTCCCTATTTTAACTATATTTATATAAGTTTTTATTTTACCATAAAAGCAAGTACATTTAAATACATTATATTTTATATTATACCCTATATTCAACAAATTTAATAATATTCATTATTAATTTAAATCATATTAAAAAACAAAATAAAAAAATGCTGGTATAAAATACCAGCATTTTTACATTGCAACGGTTTAATCCTAGCAACCGCAGCCTCCATCACCTTCAAAGAATCCACCACATGAACAAGTTATTAATAATAGTATTAAGAATGGTATCCATGACATTATGTCTATATCTCTCCAACAATCTTCAAAAGCTAAGAATAGGAAGAATAGTACTATTATCCACCATCCTCCTCCACCAAAACATCCTTCTTCTCCAAAAAATCTATCTAACATAACAAAGCCCTCCTTTTTTTAGTAACTACTATCTTTACTCTAAGCATCCACCACAGCAGCAAAGTATTAATAAAACTATTAGGAATGGTATCCATGACATTATGTCAAATTCTGCCCAGCTATCTCCAAAAGCTAAAAATAGGAAGAATAGTACTATTATCCACCATCCTCCTCCACCAAAACATCCTTCTTCTCCAAAGAATCTATCTAACATTCCACGTTACCTCCTGTTGATATTTTGTTGAGCTTTTCGCTCCTAACATATACTATGCATTTGGTTTCCATTTTGCTAATGTATTTTTATTATTTTTTAATTTTTTCTTATCCTAAAAAAGTAAAGTTTGTACATTCATACAGACTATAAGTATGGTAAACAAGCACTTTACAGAGTATTTTATTTATAATGAAGTATTAAATTTGTAATCTAAACTAAAAAAGGCAAAACCATAACTTGTATAAGTTACTGGCTTTGCCTATTTAATAATCAATATTTTTTAGCAACAACAACCATCATCGAAGTTAAATAACAACAATACTATTAGTATAACCCATATCCATATATTGTCATCGCATAATAAGTCTTCTAAAATGTCTGTACATAATAATAAGAATACTATAACTATTATTATCAACATTTTATTACCAAAAAATCCTTCGCATCCTCCAAAGAAACGTTCCATATTGTCTTCTAATTTTGTCATAACTAATCCTCCTTGAATCATTAAGAGACTAAGTTCTGTCTCTTTAATTAAATATATGTAGTAATAGACAGATAAGTTACTTCTAAAAAATTTTTATTGATTAGTTTATTTATTTCTTTTTCACCAAGTTTATTGTATCTATCAACTTCATCTAGATAATCTTTTTTCTCTTCTGATATAGTATAAATTAAACTCTCTATTGATTTTACTTTGTATTCTTTATATCTTTCTATCAAGAATGATGTTTTTGAGTTTTCTATCCCTTTCTTTACATGCATTAATCTTGATATGTAATCTTCTTTTTCATTAGATACATAACTATCTTTTTCAGCCACATCTTCAAGTATTAAATTTGTCTCCATTACATAATCCTCTATACGTTGCATATCTAAAGTTATTGAATTATAATAAAAATTTACTGCTACAAGTAAAAACATTCCTACTGATGCTAGTAATAGTCCTACATATTTCATAGCATTTCCTCCTAAGTTATATTTGTTATCAATAAAGTTTATTCACCAAATAAGACTTTATTACTACCTTTATAAAATTTTATTATTTTTTATGGATTCCGTATTGAAAAATTCTCGATATTATATTAAACTAACATTAAAATTAATTAAAACTGCTTTAGGAGGCTTAAAATGTTTGAAAAAATAAAAGAAATAATAGCAGAACAATTAGGGGTAGACAATTTAGATGAGATAACTATGGAAGCATCTTTAATGGATGACTTAGAAGCTGATTCACTAGATGCTGTTGAAATTATAATGGCCCTTGAAGACGAATTTGGAATAGAAATACCAGACGAAGAAGCTGAGAATTTTAAATGTATTGGTGATATATGTAAATATATCGAAGAAAACAAATAGTATTGTTTTGTCTACAAATATAAATAGTCTGTGTAAACTTCTATATAATAATTTATATCGAAGTTTACACAGACTATATTACGTTTATTTACAATTATAGAAAATATTCAATTTTCATATATAAATTACTCAAATTAAAGTTACTTTTCTTCATAAAATGTTACATTCTTTATTACTATATCTATGGTTCCATCTTGATTTTGTTTTACAGTATATTTCATTGGGTCTTCAAAATCAGTTAAGTTTCCTTTTATATCAAATCCATTATCTGTTTTTATACTTCTTTTTTTAAGCTTTTTCTCAACCCATTTTTTATCTATACTAAAACCTTCATCAAGACCTTTTTCCTCCATATGTTCTTTGAAACTATCCTTTAACTCATCATCCTTAATTGAATTATCAACAAAGTCATTTATATCAACCTCATGTTTTTCTTTTAATGTATAATTTAATATACTTCTTACATCTTCTGCCTGTTTTATATCATTACTAAGAGCATTTGTTATCCAATTTTCAGCTGTGTTTTTAAATACTTTTGTCTTATACTTATCATCATCGATTTTTTTAGCATTTAAAAATTCTGTCACAAATTTTGATTCTGAACCTTCTTTTTCTGCATCTTTATCTAAAAGTCTTAGATGAAACTCATCATTTATTCCACTTAGACTAATCAACGCTCCTTGCTTTTGTCTTAGAGTCTCTGGAATACCAATTTCATTTGAAACCATTTGAATATTAAATTTATCATCTACAAATTCAATTGAATGAGTATATAACTTTTTATAGTCTAATTTTAATATAGCTACACTCTTTTCATCCTTAATAGTATATAAACAGATTGCTAAATCACAAGATTCTAGTGCAGCATTAATTTTCATAACATCAAACAGGTAAGATGCAATCTCTTTAGAGTTTTTTAAAAAAGAACTTTCATCATATATTATTTGTTCACAACAGTTCTTAATTAGATTATCATTATAATCTTTAAAAATACCTTTTCTTAAATCCTCATCCTTTGCAATTCTTTTTATAGATTTTTGAAAAAAGCCATCCACTTCTTGGTTAACTTTACCTTCAAAGTCATTTAATATTGGAACATCACTATTTTTGTCCAAAACGTGTATTATAAATTTATGTATTATCATATATATCACCCCATTATCTTAATTTCGATATTAACTCTTTCATATCCTTTGGTATATCTACTTTAAATTTCAATTTTTCTTTTGTTCTTGGTTGCTCAAACTCCAACTCATACGCATGAAGTGCTTGCCTATCTATAAGTTTTTCATCTACACAACCATATAACTCATCACCTATTATTCCATGCCCTATATGAGCCATGTGCACCCTTATTTGATGTGTTCTGCCAGTCTCTAAACTTACTTCTAGTACGGTTGCATTTTTTAATCTTTCTATCACTTTATAATGAGTAACAGATGCCTGTCCTCTTTCATCTATTACTCTCTTTATTGAATCCTCTGTCTGTCTATAGATTGGCTCATTTATAGTTCCCTCATCTTCTTCTATAATTCCATCAACTACTGTTATATACGTTTTTTTAACTTTATTTTCACTCATTGCTATAGACAAAGTATGATGTGCATAAGCATTTTTCGCTACTATAACGAGTCCTGAGGTATTCATATCCAACCTGTTTACAAATCGTATTTTTACATTTTCTTTCTTACTATCTATATAGTAACTAATACCATTTGCTATTGTTTTATCATAGTGACTTTTGGTTGGATGAACTACCATAAATGGAGGTTTATTTACCATGATTATATCAAAATCATCATATATTATTTGTAAATTTAAATCTTGAGGTTCAAATCTAGCTTTTTCTTCTTCTATTTTTACCTCTATTAAATCACCACAATATACTTTTATACTTGGCTTTTTATATACCCCATTTACTAAAACACTCTTTTCTCTCTTCATTTTTGATAATGACCTAACCGAAAAATTTAGTTTGTCCAATAAAACTTCTTTTAAAGTCATTTCTTCCTCATTTGTATATGATATTATATTATATCTTTGATTTTCTTTTTTAAACAAGCCTTTACCTACTTTCTTTTATATCTTCAAAATCATGATATTATATATTTTACACTATTTTTGTTTAATAGATAATAATTATTTTTAACTATAAAAACCTGTAAGAATAACAAATAGTTACTCTTACAGGTTACATTCATAGTTGAATATTTAATTTTTTTAAATTATAATCTAGAACTATCTTTTAACTATTAGAGTAGTTCCCATTCCACCACCTATACAAAGTGTAGCTAAACCAGTTTTAGCATCTCTTCTCTTCATTTCATATAGAAGTGTAGTAAGTATTCTTGCTCCTGAACAACCTATTGGATGTCCTATAGCTATTGCTCCACCATTAACATTAACTTTAGCCATATCTATATTTAAATCTTTTACTACAGCTATAGATTGAGCAGCAAATGCCTCATTAGCTTCAACTAAATCTATGTCCTCTATAGTCATATTAGCAGCTTCTAAAGCTTTTTTAGTTGCTGGAACTGGTCCATATCCCATTATCTTAGGGTCAACACCAGCTGTTCCATAAGAAACTATAGTAGCAAGAGGCTCTATTCCTAATTCTTCAGCTTTTTCCTTAGCCATTACTACTAACATAGCAGCACCATCATTGATTCCTGATGCGTTACCAGCAGTAACTGTTCCATCTTTCTTAAATGCTGGTCTTAATTTAGCAAGTTTTTCTATTGTAGTACCAGCTTTTATATATTCATCTTTATCTACTATAGTGTCACCTTTTCTACCTTTTATAACAACTGGAACTATTTCTTCGTCAAATTTTCCTTCAACTTGAGCTTTTTCAGCTTTATTTTGGCTTGCAAGAGCTAGTTCATCTTGTTCTTCTCTAGTTATATTCCATTGCTCTGCTATATTTTCAGCAGTAATACCCATGTGGTAGTTATTGAATATGTCTGATAATCCATCTTTTATCATTGAATCAACAAAAGCAGCATCACCCATTCTTGCACCGTATCTAGCACTTGGTACTAAATAAGGAGACATACTCATGTTTTCAGCTCCACCAACTAGCATTATATCAGCATCACCTAATGCTATAAGTTGAGATGCCATTGAAACAGATCTTAATCCAGAACCACAAACTATATTTATAGTCATAGCTGGTTTTTCTACTGGTATTCCTGCACCTAATGCTATTTGTCTTGCTATATTTTGTCCAAGACCTGCTGTAAGTACTCCTCCTAAAAGTGATTCATCTATCATATCTGGAGTTATATTAGCTCTTTTTATAGCTTCTTTAGCCGCTGTTATTCCTAAATCTACTGCTGAAACTGATTTAAATGCTCCTCCGAAACTTCCTACTGCTGTTCTAGCTGCACTGGCAATTACTACTTCTCTCATATTCATTACCCCCGTAAAATTAGATTTTTATCAGATTATCGAAATTGTTTTTTAAACAATACTATTTAAATTTCTAAATTTTTATTTATTGTAATCATAGAATCCTATCTTAGTTTTTCTTCCTAATTGATTAGCTCTAACCATTTTAGCTAAAAGTGGATGAGGTCTATATTTAGTATCTCCAAATTCAGTATATAGAACGTTCATTATAGCTAAAACAACGTCTAATCCTATTAAATCACCTAATGCTAATGGTCCCATTGGATGGTTTGCTCCTAATTTCATAGCTTCATCTATTTCTTCTTTACTTGCAACGCCATCTGCATATATACCAACAGCTTCATTTATCATAGGTATAAGTATTCTGTTTACTACAAATCCAGGAGATTCAGATACATCTACTGGTACTTTATTGATACTCTTAGATAATTCAAATACTGTATCAAAAGTAACTTTTGATGTTAACTGTCCGCTTATAACCTCAACTAATTTCATCATAGGAACTGGATTGAAGAAATGCATTCCTATAACTTTATCTGGTCTAGTAGTAGAAGAAGCTATTTCTGTTATAGATAATGATGAAGTATTTGTTGCTAAAATAGTGTCTTCTTTACATAATTCATCTAATAATTTGAAAACATCTTTCTTTATGTTCATATCTTCTACAGATGCTTCTATTATTAAATCCATATCTTTTAAGTCTTCATAGTTAGTAGTTGAACTAACATGACTTAATATCTCTGCTTTTGTAGCTTCATCCATTTTTCCTTTAGTAACTAACTTAGTTAAATTTTTATCTAATAAGCCTAAACATTTATCTATAGCACCTTGAGTTCTACTCTTTAAACATACATCATGACCACAACTTGCAAAAGTTTGTACAATACCACTTCCCATAGTTCCACTACCTATTACAGCTAATTTCATAGTTATAACCTCCTGTTATTTTAGTATTTATATTCTGTTAACTAGATTAAAATATTGATTCAATCTAGTTAACAGCAAATATATTTTTAATTAGATTTTTTACCCTTTTATAAAGTTAGCTTCTCTTTTTTCAACAAAAGCTGACATTCCTTCTTTTTGGTCTTTAGTTGAAAAACAAAGACCAAATAAATTAGATTCTATATCTATTCCAGTATTTATATCAGTTTGAGCACCAAGTTGTATTGCTTCTTTAGAGTATCTAACTGCAAGCTGAGCATTTTTAGCTATTATCTTAGCTAATTTCTCAACCTCTTCCATTAAAACTTCTGGCTCAACAACTCTATTTACTAGCCCTATTTTTTCAGCTTCATCAGCTTTTATAACTTGACCTGTAAAGATTAATTCTTTTGCTTTTGCCATTCCAACCAGTCTTGTAAGTCTTTGAGTTCCACCATATCCTGGAGTTATTCCAAGAGTTACCTCTGGTTGCCCAAATTTAGCTTTAGCAGATGCAATTCTTATATCACATGACATTGCAAGCTCGCATCCTCCACCTAAAGCAAATCCATTTACAGCAGCTATTACTACTTTTTTACTATTTTCTATTTCTCCAAAAGCTTTGGCTCCTAAGCTACTAAAATCTTTAGCAGCTACAGCATCTAAATCTTTCATATATGCAATATCTGCTCCAGCTACAAATGCTTTTCCTTCCCCTGTCAATATTACAACATCAATAGTTTCATCATTATTAATATCTACAAATACTTCATAAAGTTCTTCTAAAGTTTTTGAATTTATTGCATTAAGGGCTTTAGGTCTATTCATTTTCACTGTACATATATTTCCATCTACTTCAACAGCTACATTCTCATAAACTTTAACATCACTTGTACTCATAATACCCTCCCCAAGAAATTAGTTAGCTAAAACTTCACCTTTTTCTTTTGCAACACTTAACTGACTGATAAGTTCTGGAAGTACTTTATGAACGTCTCCAACTATACCAACATCAGCATACTTAAATATTGGGGCTTCTGGATTTTTATTTATAGCAACTATAAACTCAGCATCTTCCATACCAGCTATATGCTGTATTGCTCCAGATATACCACAAGCTATATAAAGGTCTGGTCTTACAGTTTTACCAGTTTGACCAACTTGTCTTGCTTTGTCTAACCATCCTGCATCTATAGTGGCACGAGAACCAGAAACTTCTCCACCTATGATTTCAGCTAATTCATAAAGTATATCTAAGTTTTCTTTTCCACCCATTCCACGTCCAGCAGAAACTAATATCTTAGCATCTTCTATTTTAACTTGTTTTTTAGCTTCTTTGATTACTTCTACAACTTGAACTAATTTGTCAGCTTCAGTAAATTCTACTTTAAAACGATTAATTACAGCCTCTTTAGTTTCATCAATTTCATTTTTCTTCATAACACCTGGTCTAACTGTAGACATTTGAGGTCTAAAGTCTTTACAAACTATTGTTGCCATTATATTTCCACCAAAAGCAGGTCTTGTCATTAATAATAATTTTGTATCCTCAGCTACTGCAAGTCCTGTACAGTCAGCAGTAAGTCCTGTATGTATTCTAGCAGATACTCTAGGAGCTAAATCTCTACCTATTGAAGTTGCTCCAAATAATACAACTATTGGGTCAGCTGCTTTTATTGCTTCATAAGCTGCCTTTGTATATGGTTCAGTTGTATACAATGCTAAAGCTTCATCATCAACTACAATTACTTCATCTGCTCCATAATGTGCTAATGTATCTATTAAACCTTCTACTTTACTTCCTAAAAGTAATGCAGAAACTTTTGTATCATAATCTTTTGCTATTTCTGTAGCCTTTCCTAGCAATTCTAAAGAAACGGTTTGAATTACATTTTCTCTTTGTTCTATTACTACTAAAACGTTACCCATTCTTTATCCCCCCTTAAATTATATGATAAACTTCTCTTTTAATTTATCTATTACAATTCCAGCTGATGTTTTTGCATCTTCATTGTATATTGTACCAGCTGGTTTAACTGATTTTGTAAATGATTTAAATACACTAGTTGGAGAACCTTTAAGACCTAAATTAGTAGGGTCAACTTCTATATCTTTTACAGTCCAAGTTTCTACTACATCATTTTCAAATGCATCGTATATTCTTCCAACCTTCATGTATCTTGGTGTGTTCATATCTTTAAGAGTTGTTATAAGGCATGGCATTTTAACTTTTAAGTCATGACAACAATCTTCAAATTGTCTTTTTACTAATACATATTCACCTTCAGTTTTTATTTCTTCAGCATATGTTATTGATGGAAGTTTTAAATGTTCAGCTATTTGAGGACCAACTTGTGCAGTGTCTCCATCTATAGCCTGTCTTCCAGCTATTATAATATCAAAATCTATATTTTTTAATGCTCCTGCTAATGCTGATGAAGTCGCCCAAGTATCAGCACCTGCAAATGCTCTATCTGTTAATAATATTCCTCTATCTGCACCCATTGCTAAAGCTTCTTTTAAAGCCATATCTGCTTGAGGAGGTCCCATTGTTATAACAGTTACATTAGCACCCATTTCTTCTTTTAATTTTATAGCTTCCTCTAGACCTGCTTTATCATCAGGGTTTATTATACTTGGTACTCCATCTCTAATTAAAGTACCTGTATTAGGATCTAGTTTAACTTCTGTTGTATCTGGAACTTGTTTTATACAAACGACTATATTCATAAATCCTTCCTCCATATCTATTTTAATATCGACCTATTGTGTATATTTTAATATTTATCTATTTTAATAATTTTCCTGAAATAACCATTCTTTGAACTTCACTAGTTCCTTCATATATTTCAGTTATCTTAGCATCTCTCATCATTCTTTCTACTGGATAGTCACGAGTGTATCCATATCCACCATGAAGTTGTACAGCTTTTGTAGTAACTTCCATAGCTGTTTCAGCTGCAAATAGTTTTGCCATTGCTGCTTCTACTCCATAAGGTTTTCCTTCATCTTTGTTTATAGCTGCTTGATATACAAGATGTCTAGCCGCTTGTATTTTAACTTCCATATCAGCTAATTGGAATTGTGTATTTTGGAATTTTGATAGTGGTCTACCAAATTGTACTCTTTCTTTTACATATTTAACTGTTTCATCAAGAGCTCCTTGTGCTAAACCTAAAGCTTGTGCTGCTATACCAATTCTACCACCATCAAGAGTAGACATTGCTATTTTAAATCCTTGTCCTTCTTTTCCAAGTAAATTTTCTTTAGGTATTCTACAATCTTCAAATATTAATTCACTAGTAGCTGAACCTCTTATACCCATTTTCTTTTCTTTAACCCCAAAGCTAAATCCAGGAGTTCCTTTTTCAACTATAAATGCTGATATTCCTCTATTACCTTTAGATTTATCAGTCATTGCCATTACTACATATATGTCACCAGCTATTGCATTTGTTATAAATATTTTTGAGCCATTAAGTATGTATTCATCTCCATCTAAAACAGCAGTTGTTTGTTGTCCAGATGCATCTGTACCAGCATTAGGTTCAGTAAGACCAAAAGCTCCTAATTTTTCTCCACTTGCTAATGGCTTTAAGAATTTTTGTTTTTGTTCTTCGTTTCCATATTGATATATAGGCCAAGAACCAAGAGATGTATGAGCTGATAAGATAACTCCTGTAGTACCACAAACTCTAGACAATTCTTCAACTGCCATTATATATCCTACAGTGTCTCCACCTTCTCCACCATACTCTTTTGGATATGGTATACCTAACATTCCTGCTTTTGCCATTTTTTCCACTGTTTCATAAGGAAATCTTTCTTCTTCATCAAGTTCTGTTGCTAAAGGTTTAACTTCATTTTCAGCGAAGCTTACATATAGCTCTTTAAGCATCTGATATTTTTTAGAATTTAAATCCATAATAGCCTCCTCAGTATTTTATAAATATTTTATTTTCATTTATTAATTAAAATCTCGGCAGCATCTATAATAAAGTATTTGAATATACGTCGAGAAATTTATAACCGTAATTAAAGTCCGCCCTATATTTATATGTAATTATGCTAACCAATTATGACATTAATTTAATTATAAATTGTTAATTTAAAATCAACTACACTTAAAAAAAATCTCGCTTTTTGGAATTTTGTGAAATTTCAAGCTAAAATAAGATTTCTTTCACAATGGTTATAGACAAAATAATTTGTTTACGATTTTTATCTTAGGGTATATTAGTTAGTAAACATTGTGTATATATCTACTTCTTAGCAGTATACAAAAAAAATTTTATCGTATCAAAATTATTTTAATAGAGCTAAATAATCATATTTTTCTGTGATTATTTTTTGTTTTTAAATATCTTACATCTATAATACTATCACTCAGAGGATAATTTTTCAATAATTTCTAATTATTTTTTTAACAATATTTACTACATTTTTTCTATTTTTTTGTCATTTTTTTTTAATTTTGAAGAAAAATCAGAATTTTTTAACTTTATTTTGGATTATTAGTTTAAATTAGATTTTCCTCCTAGATTTATAAATATTTCATCAAAAAAACTACCCCTGTATAAATTGTATACAGAGATAGTTTTTTACTAATTTCTACTATAGTTTACTATATTTTTTACCAATTTTTACAAACGTCTACCCATTTTTCACAATTAGAAAATTTATCCATTTCCTCACATGTAAGCTCTATTGCTGAATTACTACTTCCACATGCAGGGAATACTGTATCAAATCTTTTCATTGAATCGTCTAAGTACACTTTTAGAGAATTTTTTAATCCAAATGGACAAACACCACCAATAGCATGTCCAGTAAACTCTAAAACTTCTTCTGGTGTTAACATTTTTGCCTTACAGTTAAATTCAGCCTTATATTTTTTATTATCAATCTTAGCATCACCAGCTGTTACAATCAAAATTGCATCATCACCTATCTTAAATGAAAGTGTCTTAGCTATTCTTGCTGGAATAACTCCTGCTGCTTCAGCTGCAAGTTCTACAGTAGCACTAGATTGTTCAAACTCCAATATACTATCTTCTCTTCCAAAACCTTTAAAATACTCCCTTACATTACTTATTGACATCAAATACCCCTCCTACTCTGAATGTTTATAGATTTTTTATTATTCTTAATTATATCTATGATTGGTTAATTTTTCAATTTTTTAAAATCATTCCATAATAGTAGCTTTCCATACATCATTATTTTTTCCAACTACTAGATATAAACCTTTTGCCATTGGAATATCGACAATATATTCTCCCCTATATTCGACACTCATCCCAGACTGACTAAAGTACCTATAATCAAAATTTAATCCTTTTGGAATTATAAAATCAACATAACCCTGATTATTTGGTTTTATACCATACTTTAGAGTTTTTTCAGTTATAGAATTTTTCTCATTAGATAACTCTATATTTACATATGAAGAACATTTATCTATTCCTTTTTTATTTTCTACACAGCTTTCAAACTTCATTTTAGCACTGCTTAACCTATAGCTATATCTACTATTATTGCTTATTTTAAATCTTACAATAGTACCAATATCTCTACTTCTTCTGCTATCAAAATCAAAACCAATTTCCTCTAAATGATTTATTTCATAATCTTTGACACTTACCATATCTCTATATACTAATTTATTTATAGCTATGAATAGTGTAAAAATCCCCAAAATAAAAAATGAAACCTTTATAAACTTATTCATTTCTAGTCTCCTTATATTTTGTGCTATTGTGCTATAATATTAATTAAAATTTTAATAATTAAACTTATTCTTTTTTGAAATCCTAATAGAAAAATACATCGATATTATAAAAATTATTATTGTTAAAAAAGTCATACTATATAGGTTTATATATTTAGTATTAGCCATATCAGTTACATAATTTGAAAGATACACTCCTCCAATTTTGCTATAATTAAAATGCTTTACCTGATATACAACCATGCTAATTGTCTTCAAAAGACCTCCATATACAAAATAGATTAATATACTTATCATTAGACCACAAACTTTCATTTTGCCATATCCAAATTTAAAAATTAAAGGAAGTAAAATTGCCAAGATTGCTAAAAATATATTTACAGAGAAAAATACATCATTTAAAACCATATTTCTGAAAAATACTAGTGATGTCAATTTACTTACTAAAGATACAAATGTTGTCACAGAAATTATCAAACCCACACCCAGTAAATATTTTGAATAGACGACATCTTCTATACTAACTGGCATACTTCTTATAAAAATCCTTGAATCATTTTCATAATCACACTCAAATGTATTTATAAACACCAAATAACTTACAACAATGCTTACTGTGTAATATGAAATTGAGTTAAGGAAAAAATAAAAAACAAAAAATAATACTATGTACTTTAAATTGCGAATACCATCTGAACTAATTCCTATTATTAAATCCTTCCTTATTAAATTGAACATTATTTCACCTCATTTACATAATAATACATTAGTTCTTCTATAGTAGGATTTTTGACCTTATGTTTATCAATTTCTACCAACAAACTTTTTATTTTTAAACTATCTCCAACTTTAACAAGTGCCTCATTGTAATATTTATACTCTTTCACACCAACTATATTTTCTTTAATTGCTTCTAATTCTGCCTTATTTGCTCTAATTATTTTATATTCTTGTTCTATTAACTCTTTCTTAACTGTAAAAATCTGATTTCCTTTATTTATAAAGACAAGATAATCAGCTACCTTAATTAAATTATCAGTGTTGTGAGTGGAAATTATTACACTGCTGTTTCCATTTTTTACAAAATCTTTTAAGTATTGCATTATTTCAGTTCTTACTATTGGGTCTATTCCAGCAGTTGGTTCATCCAAAATCAATAATTTAGCATTATGACTAAGTGCATTTGACAGCATAAGTTTCTCAGATTGACCTTTAGACAAATTCTTAATATGCATATGTTCTTCTATCTCAAACTTTTTAAGATATTCATCAAATCTTTCTCTATCAAAATCACTATAAAATAATGATACTATTCTTCTAAATTCTTTAACCTTTAAATGTGGATAAAATTGTAAAGAATCATATACAAAACCAATATTGTTTTTAAAACTTATTGGAGAATCGTCAATAGTTTCATTACAAAGTTTAATTTCACCTTCATCTGCATCAATAATCCCCATTATAATTTTTATTAAAGTCGTCTTTCCTGAACCATTTGGACCTATAATTCCAACAATATCCCCTTCTTTTAGCTCCAAGTTTATATTATTCAACTTGAATTTACCTAATTTTTTTGTGATATTCTTTACTTCAAACACATCTTCACCTCTTATGTATTTTTTATACCCGCCTATACATATTTTAACACATTCACAACAAGCTAGGTCATTTATAAATTTATAAATTAAGAATTATAAAACTATGTTATAATACAAAGTATGAAGAGGTGAATATATGAAAAGAATTATAACTATAAATACAAACCAATTAAATAAGTCCCTTGAGACTAAAGAACTCTTAACTAGAAAACTTATCAATGCTGGCTTTGAAGTGTATTCAGATATTTATCCAGATACAGAGCTCATTATATCAATTGGCGGTGATGGCTCTTTTTTAAGGACAGTTAGAGATTTCGATTTTCCTGAAATTCCTATAATGGGTATAAATACAGGACATCTAGGTTTTTTTCCTGATATTTTACCAGATAAAATCGATAACTTTATTGAAGCTTATCTAAAAAAAGATTATATTATTCAAGAAATGTCACTTCTTAATGCTGAAGTATATACAACTACTAGTGGTTCTAACATGCTTGCTGTAAATGAGGTTGTTATAAGAGGGGACAAGTCTAGAACTATACACCTAAATTTAAGCCTTGATAATAGACATATACAAAATTTTAGTGGAGATGGTATGATTATTTCTACTTCCACAGGTTCAACAGCCTATAACTATTCTGCTGGAGGTAGTATCGTTGATATAAATCTTGAACTTATGCAGATTACACCTTTACATCCCATAAACACCAACGCATATAGGTGTTTTACATCAAGTATAATATGTTCCAATGAATCTATTATAAAAATTGCACCAGAATACAGATTTGAAGATTCTGTATTAATTGTAGTTGATGGAGTTGAACACAGATTTAGACAAATCGAAAATATAAAAATTAGTATATCTGATGCAAAAATAAAATTACTTAGAATGTCAAATTACGAATTTTGGCATAGAGTATCTGAAAAATTTTTATAGACTGCACTTAGGAGGATTTTTAATATGAAAATAGGAATAATGAGTGATACTCATGGTAGCTTGCTTTACTTTGAAAAAGCATTAAATGTATTGTCTGATTGCGATATTCTCTTACATGGTGGAGATGTCCTATATCATGGACCTAGAAATGATATCCCAGAAGGATACAATCCTAAAAAATTTATCGAAGTATTAAACAAGTTAGAAAATATTGTGATTGTAAAAGGAAACTGTGATGCAGATGTTGACCAGATGGTAATAGAACATCCTATTCAAAGTCCTTATGTTATGAGCCAATTTGGTGAAATTAGAATTATATTAAATCATGGTTATACAGAATCAGAGGAAGAAATCGTTGATAAAGCAAAAAAAATGGGTGCTGACATATTAGTTTTAGGACATACTCATGTAAAGAAACTATATATGGATGATAATTTAATAGTTATAAATCCAGGAAGTACTTCTATCCCTAAAGATGGAAGCCATTCTGTAGCAATTATAGATATTATAAAAACTGATGATGAAGATGAACTTGAACTTGATATCAACTTAGTTGACATCAATACTGGAAATATAATAAATATTAATGAATAATAAACTTTGAATAAAAATAAATCAAACTTAATCTGTTAAATTAACAATAAAAAACAAGTAAACTACGCTATTTATATCTCAATTAGAAATTTAAAAGATAGTACCTTAAAATTCTAAATTAAATATAACTTAGTTTACTTGTTTTTTTATATATTCTTATGGATCTACTATATTATTGTAATGCTAATGCTTCTGTATATGGTTTACTATTCTTACCTCCACCAACTTGTACAAATTTATCAGCCTTTACTTTTTTTATAAAATTTTTCTGTGCACTACTTAAACTGCCACTTGCAAGTATTACAGGTGATTTACTCTTCGATGCTAATACTCCAGCAGCAAGTCCATCAACTAAATCAGCTTCTCTTCCACTTCCATCTTTTGCAAAATACATATTATTAACCTTACTTAATTTTCCATAAAACTTTTCTAATACTTTGGCATTTGTATCTTTTCTATCTGTACCAGCTAATCTTTCTGAATTTACTAATTGCCCTTCAAGTTTTTTACTTATACTATATTCTCCACCTACTATGTATGTCTCATTTGAGTTTTGTGTAATAAAACTCTTTGCTTCACTTCCTATACTATCTTTACTTGTGTATATTATAGCCACATTATCACTTGCTGCTGGACTTGATATTGAAGTCGCATCTGCTAGACCATTATATCCATTGACTACAGCTACTTTTGAAACACCTAAATCCCCTGTATCATCCAATTGCTTAGTAAGAAGTAAAGAAGTCTCTTCTCTATCTGCTCCACCAATACGACTTACTAACACTCCCATATCTTCAAGAGATTCTTTTACACTTGATGAAATAGCTCCTTCACTTCCAATTAAAATAACTTCTTCTGGATTGAGTCTTTTTATTTCATCTTCCACATTATATGGTATGCTGTTTTTATTGGTAAGTAATATTGGCGCATCCAATTTACTTGCTAAAGGAGTTGAAGCCAATGCATCTGGTAATGAATTTGAATTTACTAGAAACACTCTCTCTGAACCATTATTCCATCCACTTTGAGATATTTTTATGGCTGTATCAAATCTATCTTCACCAATCAACGTTTCTCCTTTTGGAGATTTTCTGTTTTGAAGATAATGATTTACACCTTTCTCTGTATTTTTACTACTAGTGTCTGCATATACACAACTAGGCATCATAATACCCACTACAAGTGCAAATGCTATTATTTTTTTAGATTTAATTTTCAATATAATTCCCCCTTTTTAAAAGTTAATACCTATTGATATCCATACCTCTTATTGATACCCACAATTAAGAATAATTATCTTTTATAAAAATAATTATAAAAATAGCTACATCATCTCAAATACAATACAAACTTATAATCAGTTTGACTTATAAAGAATGATATAGCTATTATAACTTTAAATGATTAGTTTTTAAATACTTTTTAACTAAACTCTTTCAGCATATTTTTCAGCTATTCTTATAATTAATTTAGTCGCTTTCTCCATAGAACTAACTGGTATACATTCATTTTTACCATGGAAGTTTAATCCTCCAGTAAATATATTTGGACAAGGTAATCCATTAAAAGATAATCTCGCTCCATCAGTCCCACCTCTTACAGGAACTAGACGTGGCTTTATACCTAATTCCTCCATAGCATCTTTAGCTATATCAACTATGAACATAACTGGTTCAATTTTTTCTTTCATATTATAATAAGAGTCTTTTAAGTCTAATTCTACTCTATTGTCATATTTCTTATTTATTTTTTCTATATTTTCTATCATAATAGACTTTCTCTGTTCAAACTTTTCTTTACAATGGTCTCTAATAATATAAGCCATACTTACATTTTCAACATTTCCACCTATAGAATTTAGATGCCAAAAACCTTCATATCCCTCTGTTGTTTCTGGTCTTTCATCTGCTGGAAACATTTCTGATATTTCAGCAGCTATATGTATAGCATTTACCATTTTATTTTTAGCTGACCCTGGATGAACATTTCTACCATGTATAGTGATAGTTGCATTTGCTGCATTGAAGTTTTCACACTCAAGTTCGCCAACTATTCCTCCATCCAAAGTGTATGCATATTTTGCTCCAAATTTTTCAACATCAAATAAATCAGCCCCTCTACCAATTTCTTCATCAGGTGTGAATCCTATTTTTATGTCTCCATGTTTAATTTCTGGATGATTTATTAGATATTCTATTGCAGTTACTATCTCAGCTATACCAGCTTTATCATCAGAACCAAGTAAAGTTGTTCCATCAGTAACTATTAAATCATCTCCCTTAAATTCTTCTAATTCTGGAGAATCACTTATATACGTAACAACATTTAATTCTTCATTTAAAACTATATCTTTTCCGTCATAGTTTTCTATTATTCTTGGTTTGATGTCTTTTCCACTAACATCTTCAATTGTATCTAAATGTGATATGAATCCTATAGTATCCACACCATCAGTGTTTCCTTTTAAAGTAGCCATTATATAACTATTTTCATCTAAACTTACATCATCAATACCCATTGATTTTAGCTCTTCAACTATATACTTAGCTAAAACCCTTTGCCCTTCTGAAGATGGACAATTTTCACATTGAGAATTAGATGTTGTATCAAATGATACGTATTTTAAAAATCTTTCTACTACTTTTTGTTTCACGTATATACCCTCTTTCTTATACTATTAATGAAATTTTTTATTTATTAGTGAATAAAATTTTATTTTTTAAAATTTCTGACTTACTATAATTAAAAAATATCCACCTTCTTAAGTATATCATGCATACATACCAAACCCAAACAAAAAATTACGCCAATTATTCCTTTTACTTGGATTCCAATAAAAATTGCAGCAAGCGTCGCAAGTGGATTTAATCCAACATTTACTGATACTAGTTTAGGTTCTAGTATTTCTCTAATTAAAGATAAGATAAAAAATATTACAGTCATACTTATAGCTATAAAATAATTTTTTATAAGAAAATAGTAAACAATCACTGGAAGGTATATTGTTATAATACCTAGAAATGGAATTAAATCCATTAAAGCTCCCACAAACCCTACTATCAAACCATATTTCAATCCAAATAAAGCAAAACTCCCCCAGATTGCAAAAAATGTTATAGCCATGAGTATTGTATAAGCCCTTATATATCCAACAAGAGAAAGACCTGCTTCTTTTTTTACGTTTTTTACCTTCTTTCTAACATCAGTAGTAAACATATTGTAAAAATTATTTTCAATTTTATCTAAATCTTTTGCTATAAAATATGTAGCAATAAACAAAGTAATTATAAATATTATAATATATGGGATGGAAGTAGCTAATCCAAGAATACTTGTAAGAAGATTTTTTGTAATTTGCATCACTTCACCACTAAATTTATTTACTAATTGCTCTACATCAAAATTAGCTATTTCTTGAAATGTTTTCATAAAATCATTTATTTTATTTAAGAAATACATAATAGTATTGCTTATATCTTCAGGATTAGTAGATATGTTATTTAAAAATCCCATTAGTTCTTTTACTGAGTTTATTACTATTATTGTAGTAACTGTACTCACTATGGCAACTGCAAGAAAACTTAGAACTAGTGTAGATACACCTTTGTTTATGTGGAACTTATTTTCTAGTTTTTGTGATATAGGATTAATCATAAGTGCTATTATACCACCTAAAAAAAATGGAGCTATGTATGGAAAAGCTTTATAAATAAAAATAAATAAAAATGTATATATACAAAAAAAGATAGTATTATTTTTTAATTTGTATAAGAAATTATTCTCTAGTATGCTCATCTTAAAAATCTCCTTTCTTCTAATTTATATTTTTATTTTGTCCATTTCATACTAGTTTTATTTGAATATAAAATAAAAATAAGTGCATGTAATATAAAATTTAACTTTTATATTACATGCACTCATAATATTTAAGAACATTATCACATTATGTATATATTCTTATTTTTTTAATTCTATTTTTTTCTATACTCTCTATACAAAATCTTATATTATCGACTTCAATTACTTCATTCTCTTCTGGCAATCTGCTCAAATGTCCAATTATAAATCCACCTATAGAATCAAATTCTTCAGATTCTAAGTTTACACCAATAAGTTCATTAACATCACCAATTTTAGTACTTCCATCTACAATATACTCATCTTCTTTTATAACCTGTATTTCATCTTCTTCTTCATCATATTCATCCTCTATATCGCCAACAATCACTTCTACTAAATCTTCTATAGTTAAAAGACCAGATGTTCCACCATATTCGTCTACAACTATGGCCATTTGGCTTTTTTCAAGCTTCATCTCTTCAAGAAGTTGTGTTATTTTTTTGAATTCATATGTGAAAAAGGGCTCTCTCATATAGTTTTTAATGTCAAATGATTCTATTTCTTCATCTGATAAAAATATAATGTCTTTTATATTAAGTATTCCTACAATATCATCTATAGTCTCTTCATACACAGGCATTCTACTCAATTTTTCAGTTTTAAATACCTGTATTATCTCATCATAACTATCTTCCATATCTATAGCTACCATATCTATTCTTTGTATCATTGCATTTTTAGCTTGCATATCTCCAAATTCAAATACATTATTTATGATTTCTCTTTCTTCCATTTCAAGGACGCCTTCTTCATGGCTTACATTTACCATGGTTTTTAATTCTTCTTCAGTTATGAATGATTTGGCTCCTTTATTTGTTATACCGAATAATTTAAATATAACACTTGTGATTATGTTAAATACCCATACTATTGGTCTTAATATAAATATAATTACTTTTATAGGTTTGGATACTAATAGAGAAACCTTTTCTGAATTACTTGCTGCTATTGTCTTTGGAGTGATTTCACCAAATATTAATACTAACACTGTCATAACAGCTGTAGCAAGTGCCACTCCTTTTTCTCCCATTAATCCTATAAATAAAGATGTTGATATGGATGTTGCTGCTATATTTACGACGTTATTTCCAACTAATATAGAACTTAAAAGTTTATTTGGATTTTCTATTAATGAACTTACTAACTTAGCTCCTTTAACTCCTTCATCTTGCATATATCTGATTCTGATTTTACTCAATGACATTAAAGCCGTTTCAGATGCTGAGAAAAATGCAGACCCCATAAGTAATACTATTAAAAATATAATCTGAATCAAATTATTGGGCGATTCCAACACTTACCACACTCCTAATTACATGTTTTTATATTAATATTAATTATAAATAACTTTAATATTAGTTTTAATTATATCACAATTATATATTTTTTGGAAATATTAGATAATATATTCAATTAACATATGTTTTTAACTATATTCAATTTTTACTTGAGAACCTACTCCAGCCTCACTAGATGAAACTATTAACTTAACAGGAACTCTATTTTTAAGTTCCTCGACATGACTTATTATACCCACACTTAGATTATTACTATGCAATCTTTCCAAGGATTCTATAACAATTTCTAAAAGTTCACTGTCTAGTGAGCCAAAACCTTCATCTAAAAAGAAGAATTCTAGAGGTGCACTTCCCTTTAATTGTATCTGAGATGAAAGAGCAAGTGCTAGTGATAGAGAAGTTAAGAATGTTTCTCCACCAGATAGGGTATCAATACTTCGTCTTTCTCCTCCATTAAAATTATCTCTCATTACAAAATTCAGTGTCGAATCAATTTCAAGTGCATATCTTCCTTTTGTTATTCTTTCCAATCTTTTTGATGCTTCCAAAGCGATATATTTTAATTGGTTTGTAGAAACATATTCTACAAACTTATTTCCTTGCACACATTTATCTAATTCCTCTAATAAATCTACCTGATGTTCAACCACTTTAAGTTCTTTATTAAAATCATTTATCTTATCTAAAGAGTCTTTTAATGTTATTAGCTTATTTTGATTAGCTCCAATATCTTTCGATATATTACCTATCTCAACTTTTAGATTATAAATCTCGTCTTTTAATTGCTCAAAGTATTCCTTCTTTACAGTCCTTCCATTTAACTTTTCTTTTGATGACTTTATTTTAAATGTCAATAATTTTTGTTCTTCTTCATACTCTAATATCTCTTCAATTAATTTTTTTATTTCATCGCCATCTAATAAAGCTCTCTTTACTGCATATATACTTTCAAATTTATTTTCTGCTAGTAATCCATTTAATATTAATTTTTGTTCTTTATATTGCTCTCTAGCTGTTTTAAGCCTACCATCTATATTGTGTTTTTCAGCAATATTTTTTTCATACTCTAATCTTTGCTCTTCTAATTTTTTTCTACTTGATTCTTCTTGTTCTAATATCTTACATATATTTTCTTCAACATTATGTAAAAGATTTTTAGCCAAATCACCCTTAGTTATGTTAATAACTTCTTTATACTTATTTTCTCTATGCACTTTTTTTTCTACATATAATTCTCTAGCTCTTATTAACTCTATCTCTATCTCATGTAGTTTACTTTCATTTTCTCTTATTTTAAGGTCTAATGAGTCTCTATTTTTTAACAACTTTGAGTATCCAGTGCTTAATAATTCTAATTTTTTTTCATTTTCTCTTATTTCTTCTACCTTTGATGATAAATTAGAAACTTTAGTAATCATCTTTAACCCTATATACTCCTGTTTTAGTTTTCTACATTTATTTTCTAGACTTTCTATCTCTGTATTTAAGTCTCTCGTTAATTTCTTATAGTTATTCAAGCTTTCTTTTATTTTTAATTCTTCTTTTTCAACCTTATTCTTTTCTTCTTTAACCAAAGTTATCTTATTTTCGGTATCTTCTTTCTCTTTCTCCCATTCTTGAATGTTAGATTTAAGCAAAGCAAGTTTTCTTTGTTCGTCATCAAGCTTTTTTAATAATTGACTAGATGGAATATCACCTAGCTTTCCTTTTACATCTTCCAATTCTTTAGTTTTCATTTTTTCTACAGACAAATATCCACTTACTTTAGCATTTAATTCCTCTATATTGCGTCTTATACTTAATTTTTCTTTTTCCTGTTTCTCTAGTTTTTCTTTGACAAAAGCTATATTTTCATCATATTTGGTTATATTATGGTTTTCATGATGTTTTGACCCACAAACTGGGCATGGCATATTTTCTTTTAACTCACGTCTAAGTTCAGATGCTAAATTTAAATATTTTAGTTCTTCTAGCTCTTTTTCCAAGTCTTCTCTGTTTTTTCTATTATTTTCAAGTTTCTCATTTAGTAAATTTATTTCTCTTTCAGTATTAAACTTGCTTTCTAGTACTATCTTTAATTCATCTTGTATACTATTCTTCTTAATTTCATTTTCTTTAGTATTGTTTGCTTTATTTCTTAATTCAGTTACATATTCAGATTTTAAAAGTAAATCTGCACTCTTACCAGGACATTTTTTAAGAAGAACATCTAAGTGAAGAGATAAATTGTCTAAATTACGTTTTGTATCATTTTTATCTTTATCAATATATCTGATTTTTAAATTTATGTCTTCTGTCTCTTTTAGTATTTCTTCTAGTTTATTTATTTTTTGATTCTTCTCTTCTAAGACCTTATTATAATCTTTCTCATATTCATATGCTAAAAATATCTTTTGCTTTAATTCAGCACTTATATTTACTTTATCAATTTTTCCTTCAACTTCTTTTATGGACTTAATTACTGCATCTTTTCTAGATTCAGCCTCTTGTTTTACTTTTTCTAATTCTACTTTATTCTTATTTAAATTAATTCCATTTTCTTTTAACTCTTTTAACTCTTTATCCAGTAAAACTAACTCCTCTTCTAGTTTTATTGCCTGTTGTAACCTTATTTTTTCTTCACTTAACTTAGGGACTTCTTCATTTTTAATTCTACTTATTTTTTCATATCTATTTTTTATGACCTCAAGTTCTTGATTTAATATCACTAATTTCTTTTCTAAATTATTTACAGTAAAGCTATCTTCATTTATTTTTTTTTCTAGATTTTGAACAGAGCCTATGTATGGGTCTACTTTTCTTGCATTATTATCACTTTCTACAGTAGTAGTTTTTTCCTTTATCTCGTTACTTTTTAAATTAAGTTCATTTTTTCTACTCTCATTTTTCTCTAATTTTAATTGCTCTTCATATACTGCCTTACTCTCTTCATAGGATTTCTGAGCCAAATCTAAAGCTTTATTCTTCTCTTTTTCTATTTGTTTTAATTCTATTAATTCTTGGTTTATATTGTTGTATACTTCTTCTGTAATTCCATCATATTGACTTAATTTTGATTTTAAATCTTTTAAATTTTGTAAATGTAGATTTTTTCTCTTTTTTACTTTTTCTCCAAGACTTCTTCCATATTTCTCAAGATTGAAAATTCTCTCTAGCATATCTCTTCTATCCGCACGTGACAATCTTAGAAACTCATTAAATTTATCTTGTGGCAAAACTACTGACCTAGTAAAATCATTAGCTGTTAATCCTACAACTTGAGCTACTTTTTCATTCACTTCCACAACCTTATCAGCTAAAACATTTTTAGTATTGTCATTCAATATCTCTATTAATCTAGCATTAGAAGTCTTTGTCCCTGTTTTACTTCTAGCAATAGTCCTATCTACAATATACCTTCTTCTAGTATTTTTACTTCCTATCTCAAATTCATACGATATAATTGCCTTATCACATACGCTATTTATATATTCTTTTGTATTTCTGGATATATTTCCATACATAGCAATGGTTATTGCATCTAAAATTGTAGATTTTCCACTTCCAGTAGTTCCAAATATCCCAAACAAACCTCTTTCAATTAGCTTTTCAAAGTCTATAACTTGTTTATCAATGTAGCTATTAAGTCCTGTAACTTCTAACCTAATTGGTCTCATCTGCTGATTCACCCTCTTCACTTATTATATCTAGAAACAAATCCATAAGCTCCCCTTTTGGCTCTACACCCCTACTAAAAGAATAAAATTCTTTAAATAACTCTGCCATAGACTTTTCTTTTATATCTACACTTTCTTGTTCATAACAAGATGTTATTATTGGTTTTATTTCTATTATGTCTTTTAATAATTCCTTCATTTTTTTTATTTCATTCTGTGATATTATCTCATCGGTATTTATTTCAAAGTATGACCAAATATCTCTATCTTGATTTTGCTCACATATATCTAAAGCTTCTTCTATGCCATTACATTTAAATACTTCTATAGGTTTATAATTATTAAAATATACTTCCTCGATTATTGGTTTTTCACCAGCTTTTATATCCACTATGTATGCACCTTTTGTATATGCTCTTTCATCTTTACTATATTGAAGTGGAGAACCTGAATAGTATGCATTTAAACGTTCAGAAGCTTTTTGTTGTTTATGCAAATGTCCTAATGCAGTATATTGAGCTTTTTCTGGTAAGTCTTTTCTTTCAACCAAAAAACTCCCGCCCAGTTGTATTGGTCTTTCTGATTCAGTACTCTCTCCACCTATTACAAATATATGTGATACTGCTATATTTATAGTATCACTTCTAAACTTTTCTTCTAAACTTTTAAATATATTGCCTACTTTTTCAGAATAAGTTTTTTGTTTTTCCAAATCATCTTCACTTGAAAAAACTTCATTTAACCTTTTTTCACTTGGATAAGGTAATGTAGCAATTACAACACTTTCTCCATTTATATCTAGTGTTGTGCATCCTTGTATTGAATCTGTTATTTCAAATCTTTCATACTTAGCTTTGGTTGTAGAACTTGATGGATATCCAAATATAAGTATTCCTTGTTCATGTGCTAGAGGTGTTATTGCAGAAAGTCTCTCTGGATTATCATGGTTTCCTGAAATTATTAATACACACCTTTGCCCATTATTAGCAAGTTTTGAAACAGTTTGATAAAACAGTTTTTCTGCTTGTGCTGGAGGATTCGAGGTATCATATATATCTCCCGCAATTACAACCATATCAATTTCATTTGATTCTACTATTTTTATAAATTCCTCACAAAACTTTGCTTGTTCCTCAATTCTAGAATGGCCCTCTAGGGATTTCCCTAGATGCCAATCTGATGTATGAATAAATCTCATCTTTTCCCCTTCCTCTATCTTTATGTTTAATTTATATAAAAAAACTAATAACAAACAGCTTCATCAACACCAAATAAATATATACATTTTTCTTTTACTGACTTCCCAGTTAGAGTTTCAATAACATCTGCATATAAATCTAGTTGTTTTTTATATTTCTCTATTATTTGGTTTATATTTTCTTCATTTACAAAGTCGGTTTTATAATCAACTAAAACTATTTGATTATCTTCCTCAAAATAAGCATCAACTATACCTCTTAACATGACACTTTCTTTATCATAAAGTTTTTTATCATCATTTTTTATCAATTCTTCATAAATATATATATCTTTCATATTCACTTGTGCATAAATTGATTTTTCTCTATTTATAAGTTCAGCATTCAGCATTCTTTTCCCTATGTCGGAAGCAAAAAACTTATATATTTTATATGGATTTACTATACTAGCTTGTTTTTCTGTTATTACGCCTTTTGAAATAAGGCTTTTTATTTGTAACTTTATATCATTTACAGTATTTACTTTTTTTAAGTCTAAAACTTCCATAACTAAATGGACTATTGTACCTCTTTCTGCTCCATTTATCTTTTCTCTTTCTTCATCATTTTGAATAAATAGAGGTTTTTTTAGTATTACTTTTTGTTCAAAGATAGTATTTATTAATTCTTCTTCATAGTTATTTTGTATTTTTTTTATTTCTGTAACAGATATACTAGCAGGTTTTCTTGTACTAAACTCATATGGATATACATAATTTAATTTTCCTTCTATTTCAGTATAATAATCACTGTCATGCTTATCTACATCTATTTTTTCAAGGATTTCTTCAATACTTTCATTTTCTTCATTAGTCTTTCTTTCTATTAAGACATCATTCTTGTTCCATAGTTTTCCACTCCATTTTGAATTATGGTCAACATTAAAGACTGCATCTAAGCCTACTTCTTCCAATAAATTAGACAAATCCTTATGTTTTAATACACAAGGCATTATCCAATCCAGAAAATTTTTACCTTTTAATATCTCGTATTGTGATATTGTATCCAGACCTTCAATTCCATTTGCCCATCTTTTTATACTATCTTGTATATTTCTAGTAGAACCTGTTATAATTAATTTTTCTTTAGCTCTTGTAAATGCAACATATAAAACTCTCATCTCTTCTGATAAATTTTCTATATTTATTTTACTTTTTAATGCTTCTTTGGCTATACTTGGAAAAGAGATTCGTCTTTCATAGTCCACAAACTGAGGTCCATACCCTAAATTATGATGATATAAAATACTCTTTTTAAAGTCTTGAGTATTGAAATTTTTACCCATTGCAGAACATATAACTACTGGAAATTCTAATCCTTTACTTTTATGGATACTCATTATCCTAACAACATTTGCATTTTCACCAAGTGTCTTTGCACTTCCCATATCAGAACTGGATTTTTTTAATTTTTCTATAAAATTTACAAAGTTGAATATTCCCTTAAAGCTAGTTTCTTCAAATTGTTTTGCTCTTTCAAACAGTACTTTTAAATTAGCTTGTCTTTGACTTCCACCTGGTAATGCTCCAACATAAGCATAGTATCCAGTCTTTGTGTACAAATACCAGATAAATTCGTCGGTACTCATGTACATTGATTTTTCTTTAAAGTCCTTTAATTTAACAAAAAAATCCTTGCTTTTACTTATACATTCTTTACTTGGTACAAACTCAGACTTATTTTCATTTTGATAATCCGTAAACTCGTCATACTCTGATGTACTTTCTAAAACCTCATAAAAAGTCTTATCTTTGTTCTGAATTCTAATATCAATCAAATCCTCTGGCGTAAATCCAAATATAGGAGATTTTAATACAGATATAAGTGGTATATCTTGTATTGGATTATCTATTATTTGAAGTAATGATAATATAGTTTTTATTTCAATTGTATCAAAATACCCTACTCCAACATCTGCATAGGTTGGTATATCCATATTCATCAATTCATCTGCAAACACTGGAGCCCATGCAGATGTAGCTCTTAAAAGAATCACTATATCTCTAAATTCAACAGGTCTATATCCATCAATTCCTTTATCGTATACTTTTTGAATTTTTCCATCTTCGTTAACTTTCATTAAATCTTTGATAATCTTTCCAACCATTCTAGCTTCAAGTTGTATATTATCTAACTTTTCTTCTTCTTCTAATTCATTTTCTTCATTATTGGCATTATCATCTTTATTATTTATAATATCATCATCAAGTTTATTATCTTTTTGTATAAGATGTATTTCTGTTGCTCCACCAACAATAGAGGTTTCATCTGTGTCTAACTTAAAATCAGCTCCCAAATTTAGTCTTTCTTTTTCCGTATATTCAATTTCTCCTATATTTTCGTTCATTATATTTTCGAATATATAATTTACAGCATCTACAACTTCTGCTCTACTTCTAAAGTTTTTATAAAGCATTATTTTTCTATGAGAACTTCCCTTTTTATCATTGTAGTTATTGTATTTTTGTAAAAATAATTCTGGCTTTGCTTGTCTAAATCTATATATACTCTGCTTTACATCTCCAACCATAAACCTATTTGGTGTTTCTGTGTTAGCCACAGCTTTAAGTAATACTTCCTGTACTAGATTACTATCTTGATATTCATCTATAAATATCTCATAAAACCTCTTCCTATATCCCAATGCTATATCAGAAGGTATAATATTACCTTCTTCATCTATATTTGTTAGTATATTTAAGGCAAAATGCTCTATATCATTAAAATCTATTATTCCTTTTTCGCTTTTCTTATTACTATATTCCTCTTCAAATCTCAGTACAATATTAGATATAGGCTTGACTATATTATAAAGATATTTTATTTCTTCTTTAATTGAGTCATTATCTTTATTGAATGTAGCATTTACTATACTTTCTAAAGATTTTTTAGCTTTATCTCTCATAGCCTTTGCTTTTTCTTTTGATTCTTTTATATATGAAGGAGCATCTTTCGGGATTCTTTTTATTCCTTTTACATAGTTTTCAAAAGACATATCTGCCATCTTTTCATACGCTTCATTCCAGGATTTATTACATGCTTCTGAAATATCTACTATTTTTTTATACTCAATAGCTAACTTTTCTGCAAAAGTTTCTAATTCTTCTATTGATTCAACTTCTTTTAATGCCTTTTCCATATTTAAACAAAGACCATTAATTTCTATTTTTACAGTATCTAATATAGCTCTAGCCCAAATAGACTGTGAAAAATCAAAATCCTCATCGATATTAAATCTCTCTGCTGAATCAATTAACCATTTTTTAGGTTTAGGAGAAGCCATTGCAAATGAGTATATTCCTAAAATAATATCTTGTACTTCCTTGTCTCCTCCTCTTTCTGCATAACTTTCAACTAAATTTAAAAAACCCTCATTTCTTTCTTCATACAAGGTTTCAAATACATCTTCTATTGCTTCTTGTTTCAAAATAGCACATTCAGTTTGGTCTCCTATTCTAAAATTAGGGTCTAAGTTTATTCTATGAAAATTTGATTTTATAACATCCAAACAAAATGAGTGTATTGTTGTAATGCTAGATTTATTTAATAGAACCAGTTGATTTTGTAAATGTTTATTTTCTGGATTTTCATCTAGTGATTTTCCTATAGCATCACCTATTCTCTCTCTCATCTCTGATGCAGCAGCATTAGTAAATGTAACAACTAATAACTTATCTATATCGATTGGATTTTCCCTACTTGTTATCATTTGAATTATACGCTCAACTAGTACTGCTGTTTTTCCTGACCCAGCAGCTGCTGCAACCAATAAATTGCAGTCTCTACTTTCTATGACTTCTAGTTGCTCTTTTGTCCATTTAGGAGAACTCACTAATCAACATCTCCTTTCATCATTTTTATTATATCTTCATTGCTTTTATTGTTTAGAATTTTATATTTATTATCTTTCATAGTTGAATCAAATTGACATATGGCTGAATAATCACAAAAATCACATGATGTTCCATCTTTATGTTTATATGGAGCTATACATATTTCTCCACTCAACATGTCCTCACATAAATCTTTTATAGCATGTTTTACATATTTTCTAAGTAGTTTAAAATCCTCATAAGTTACTGCTGATGTACTTTTACCTACATTTCCATCTTTAGTAAGACCTACTGGTATTACTAAAGAGTTTTTTCGTTCTCCATCTATTAATGATTTATCCATTTCTTTTATTATATGTGAATCTTTTATTACAAGCCCTTTCATTCTAAGCTCTTTTAGTATTGCTTCTTGTATTTCTTCATCATCTTTGTCTTCATTAAATTTTGCTATTGGATTATTTATTCTACAATATAATATTGCAGCTGGATTTATATTTATATCTTCACCTTTTACACTTTCAAGGATTGCATCTAAATACACAAGTAATTGTAATTGTAGACCATAATATATTTCTGTCAAACTTATGGATTTATTGCCTGACTTATAATCTACTATTCTTATATATTTATTTTCTCCTTCTTTAAATTCATCAACTCTGTCTATTTGCCCAATTAGATTTACTTCTTCTCCATTGTCTAATACTATTTTTATAGGAGGATATTTTCCGTCTCTTCCAAAATTAACTTCATAATCTATTGGCTCAAATGAACCTTGTTTTATTTGTTGACTGATTATATCTACAGCAGTTGTCAACATATTTTTTAATCTATATGCAAGATATTTGTACCTTTCTGAACTATTTAATATATATCCTGGTATCTTTGAAATTATTTCATCAACTATTATACTTATCTTTAATTCTATATACTTTTCATCAATGTCTCTCCAAGATAAATTATCTTGTGAAAGCTCCTTTGAAAATCTATCTAAAATATTGTGAATGAAAGTTCCCAAATCTGGTGGTGTAAATGAGTATTCTTTACGTTTTCGAGCTTTTAAACCGTACTGTATAAAATAAGCAAATGGGCACTCTGCATATTTCTCAAGTCTAGATATACTGAGAGAATTACTTTTATACAATGACCTTATTTTTTTCTCTTCAATCTTATGAACTTGATTAGTATAACTAAGACCTTTTATAACCTTTTTTGTTATGGAACTATACATTTCATCCTTTAGATAGTATCTATATATATCTAGCCAAATACTATTAATATCTTCTTTATTATAACTATCACTATCATAATTTTTTATTACATTTATAAGTTCATTAAATGTAGGTGATTTAACAGTTATTTTTTTTAGTATATCTTCATCATTTTGCTTATCTTCTTCTACTAAATAACTTTTATTTTCTATATTTGGAAATATCTTTTTAAGTCTTGATATAATTATTGATGGTCTAAGAGTTTTACCCTCATGGTCAGATATCGGATATGTTATGATTAAATTCTCAGATGTAGAAGTAAGAGCCTTATATACTAGAAATTGTTCTTCAAAACTTCTAGTTTTACTATCAATGTCAACTTCAATTCCTTTACTTCCAAGGCTTTCTCTATCATTATCACTCAATATCCCACTATCCTTTGTAATCAGAGGAAATACACCATCAGTAGTTCCAATTAGATATAAATATTTAGTATTTGGATTTTTCATTCTATCAATACTACTTACAAGTACCTGGTCTATACTAGGAGGAACTAGTCCTAATTCATATTCATCAAAACCTAAAGTTATCAGTTTTATAAATTTTTCTAAAGAAATTATTTCATCACCCATAAGCTCGACCATTTGGTCTAGTACATCCACTACTATATCCCAAACTTGTGAGTATTGATTGGCAACATCAAGTTCCCCTTTGTCTTTAAAATTTACTATTAAACTTTCTATAGTTTCTGGCATATTTATATCTAGTAAAAATTCATATATATATTTACATATTTCTTTTACTCTATTTTTTCCTTTTAATTTTTCTTGTAAAGTGATTATTGGCTCTAATACTCTATTTTTTATTTCATTTATTTTGTCTTTTAATTCTAGCTCAAATTCACTTTCTTCACTAGAAAGACTCTGTGTTATTCTATAATCCCATTTTTCATCAAACCATTTCTTACCTTTAATTCCATTAGCCAGTACATAATTTTCTAGTAAATTTATATCATTATTATCAATTCCTATAAGTCCACTTTTTAAATATCTAAACATAGTCTCATATCCATATCGTCTATTTTTCATTTCTAAAGCTGAAATAATTAAAATAACTATTGGATTACTTTTTGCTTCTCTCTTCTTATCTATAAAATTTGGTATATTATATTGGTTAAATATGGAGTGTACTAAAAAATCATATCTATTTAAATCTCTTGTGGCAATAGTTATATCTCTATATCTAACATTCTTATCTCTAACTAAATGTACAATTTGTTTAGCTATTTCTTCTACCTCTGAATATAAATTATTAAATTCTTTGATTTTTATATTTTCAGTTGGTTTTAAATATGTTTTATATGGATAAGCATTATAAAATCTTTCTAAGTGTTGTAATTCTTTAATTTCCTCAAATCTTTTTATAACACCTGTATTTAAATTTACTTGTTGTAGTATTTTTATTCCTTCTTCATTGCACAATTGAGTTAATTTTGAATAAGTAAATTTAGTTCTAGAAAATACATCTGCTTTACTATATCCAATATAATTAATATCATCTACAGTCAAAGAAATACTGACATTTTTAGTTTTGTTTAATATGCTCTTTATTACATTGTACTGATTTGGTGTAAAACCTGTAAATTCATCTATATAAACACAAGCTCCTTCTAAATAACTACTTAATTCTATCCTATTTGCCAATGAAGTTAGCATATCTTGAGCATCTACGTAATTTTCATGTAATTTTCCTTCAAAAGAATTATATATCTTACTTATGTCTTTTAATTTTAGGCTTAAAGTCTCATTATCTAATTCTCCAGATATATTCTCTAACATCTCAGGACTTATATTATACTGTTTCATTTCTGATATCATATCTGTAATTGAACTTACAAAACCAGATTGTGACTTTGATTTTGAAAATACATTTAATTCTTCACTTACATCTTCAATTGCTCTATATACCATCATTGCTTTTCCACTAGAATTTATATTTACATCAGTTAATCCTCCTGCTTGAGAAAAAACTATATTACTTAGTGTTTTGAAACTAAGCACCCTAACTCTTAAATACTTATCTTTTTCTTTACCTAAAAATAGTTTACTTACTCTATTTTCAGCCTCAAATGTGTATTGTTCTGGAACTAAAAGTATAATTGATGTAGTTTCATTTTTTTGAGCTTCTCTTTTAATTTCATCTAGTATATAAGTAGATTTTCCACTTCCACCTCTACCTAATATAAACCTAAGTCCCATAAATTTCCGCCTCCAAAATACTATAATCTATTTCTTTACCATTACATAATTTATTGAATTCACAATACTTGCAATGATTCTTGTTTCTATAGCACATACGTTCTTCTTTATTATATACCTTTTCTATATCATTGTATAGATTGTCTTCGTATGTATGTTCTTCATAATTAGTATTCTTTATCATACTTATATAAGTTTGAATTTTATTTTTATTTGCTTCATGCTTTTCCTCGTCATATGAAATGATGATTGGTAGGTCATCAAATTCAGGTTGATAGTATCTCATATTTATATCTTTAACATTTATGTCCATTTTTAAAACTTTTGGGATTACTTCTTTTGCTAAAAACATATAAACAATTGTTTGTATTCTATTTTCTACATTTTTATAGTCAATCTTTTTAGACTCAGTTTTCCAGTCCCATATCTCTATACTGTCTTTTCCAATTACAACTAAATCATACTTTGCCTGTATTGTATCTCCTTTTAAAGTCATCCTTACTTCATATTCTGGTAGATATATTTTATCTTCTTTAATAGGAACGACTTTTTTTATATTTTCAATCCATTTTAAAAATTTTTTACTATTTTTATCACCTTCATTAGAATAGATTCCAAGGGGTATATTACTAAAATATCTTTCGCAAATTAAATGAAAATCTCTTCCTGTTTTTAAACTTTCATAATACTCTCTACTACCAATATCATCATTTTTCCAATTTATTCTATCAATATATTTATATTTAAACTTCAATGGACATGATTTATATGTGTTAATTGAATTTTGACTATAAGAAAAATATTTTAATTTATCATTCACTCATATCACTTTCCTCTTAATTTTATTTTTAATAACTATTTACTACTATATATTGTTTTAACTTTTTTCAATCAATATTTTAAACAATATATTGATGTAACTTATCATATATTAATTTGACCTCTTTTCAATAATATGTCGGTTCAGTCTGCTTAAATATATACTTGGTTTTTGCTCTTTTCTTTTATTGCCTATATCATTTTCATCTCTATAAGCACTTCCTGAAAGTACTAACATCTCCTTTGCTCTAGTAATTCCTACATATAAAAGTCTAATTTTTTCATTTATAGAATCAATCTTAGTCTTATGAGCATAATCAGTTGAGATACTTCCTTTTAATATAGCTTCGATTTCTGATTTAATAATTGCCATAGGATTTTTGTATTTTTCTTTTAAATACCATTTATCACTCTGAAATTTTTGATTGATATTGTCAGGGAAATTATATTCAACAAGACCTAATAAAAACACACAATCCCACTCCATTCCCTTTGACTTATGATAATTACATAATGTTATACTACCAGGCTCTGGCTCATATCCATTTATCTCATATACTACATCTATTATGTGATTGAATACTTTATTTTTTACATCGAATAATAAATTATATACATCCTCTAAATCCATATGTATATTTTCTGATACTAGATACTTTATATAAAAAGATATATAATCAAGTACAGCCTTATCTTCTTTTTCTAAATTAAGTTTTTTGCCAATAAATAAAACTAATAAGTCTAACCTTATTATTGGATATTCTAATATATGTTTTATAATATCTATTCCTTTTTTGAAATTCAAATATACCTCACTTTCTTCATTAATTTCTATTAAATCAGTGTCTAACTTACTAAATTCAAAATTGTAGATGATTTCTTCTGTCGAATAGTCTTTTAATACTTCTAAAAAATTCTTCTCATCTGCTTCATTATCAATATTTATAAAAACCTTATCAAGTACATTTATTAGCTTTTCTACATCATCACAATGTAGCATAAAATCAATAATAGATGCTATGTTGTTTATAATCTTCCTCTTACTCAAAGAATTTGGCCCTAATTCTTCAAAAGTTAGATTGTACTCCCTAAGTTCTTTAGCAACTTGTGTAACTTGTTCATTAAATGGGACTAATATACCTATACTTTTATCTGGGTATTTATTTTTTATCCCTTTAACATATTTAGCAGTTTGCTCTATTTCATTTTTCCAACTCTCATACCACTTTACATTTATATTATAATGTTCTGGGTTAGGATTTTCTTTATACCCCATTCCATTTGGTACAGTCTTTATTTGCATATCTTCAAGAGCATGTCTACATTCTTCCTGTCTAAATTCCTTTGTAACATAATCCACAAGAGTATTTGCTAAATCAAGTATATCTTTTGAACTTCTATTTGACATATTCATCCTGTGACAGAAATCTGCATTATTTATAAATTCTTTAAAAAATCTGGGGTCTGATGATGAAAAAGTTCCTGTTATACTCTGATTTATATCCCCAACCCTAACTAAATTTTTATTTTCGCTAGATATAATTTTTATTATATTACCTTGAATTTCATTTGAATCCTGACATTCATCTTCAAAAATATATTTGTATCTAGTCTGAAACTTCTTTCTAAGTGCTTCATCTAAACTCAAAGTTTTTTCTGCTAAAATTAATATATCATCATAATCTAATAATCCATTTTGCTTCAACTTCCTATCATATAACTTATATATTGGTAAAATAATTTTAAGCATTCCTTTATGCCCTCTTGACAATATTTCTTCAAGTTTATCTGGAGAAATACCTTTATACTTAAGTTCACTTATTGCATTTCCTGCAAATTCAAAAAAACCTCTTTCCCAAGCTTCAAGAGTTATTTCTTTCCAACGCTCATCTTTTTGCTCTTTTAGAAACCATCTAAAAGCTCTTTCTCCTCCTTCAAATCTAAATCTATTTATACATTCATTTAATATAATATTTTTTTGTAAATCGTCAGCTATATTAAAATCCTCACTTAACATTACAGCTTCTGGTTTTTCCTTTATTATCTTTACAGCTAAACTATGTATGGTCATTACTTCATATGAACTAGCATCATCTATTTTATTCTCTTCAAGAATTTTTTTTATTCTACCTTTAAAATTATTTACAGCACTGTTCATATAAGTAAGAACTAATATCTTTCCACCTTTATGCTTCTGCTCAAGTAATAGCTTTGCTACTAAGTTTGTTATTATAAATGTTTTTCCTGCACCTGGTACTGCTGGTACCGCCATAGTACCATTATCATAATTTATTATTGGTATCTGATCTTCTCTATAATTTATATTAATCATAATTTTTATCTCCTTTATGTGAGATTTTTAAAAGTATACTATATAACATACTTTCTTGAATATATCCATTAATCGTATACTCACTCTTGTATGCATAAATTTTATTTGCATTTAGTAACAAATTATATACAGTATTGTATAGATAATATTTCTTATAATATTCTTCCATTTCATTTGTATAAATCTTTTTTTCCTCAAAAGATTTTCTAAGTACAATTAAATTGCTTATATCTTTTTCTATTTTCATATTCCAAGCATTACTTCCTATATCTACCCATATTTGTATACTTCTATCTATATTTGATGATATATACGAATAAGGAGTAGTTATTACTATTTTATCTTTAGATTTTAACTCTTCCATATCAACAACAGAGTAATAATCATTTATTGTAGTCTTTAAAGCTTCTATGAATATCTTTTCTTCTCTCATATCAAGTAAACTTATACTTTCACTAAAAGATTCACTTTCAGCTATTATCTTTTTACATAACCCAACATTCTTCTTACCTTCTTTTAAACCTAGCATTTTATCTATATAGAACTGAATTAAAAATTCATGTATTTTTATATCACTTTTCTTCTTTTCTTCAATATACTGTAAAATGTCACAGTACTGACTATATCCATTTATATTATCAATACTTAAATTTCTTGTTTCATTGAGAATTTTAAATGCCTTTATCCTATTTATTTCTAAAAGAGTTTCTAAAAAACTTAAATATTCATCTTCTTTTATAAAATCTAAATGCCCATAAAATATACATGTAGCTACTACCAGTGCATTTCCATATGGATAATCTATAACTTTTTTATCCTTTTTAGTATTAAAAACATCTATATTTTTTTCTATCAAAGAGTCTCTAATCTGATACTCCAATATAGTATTATTTATAGGAGATATAATTGCTATATCTCTTGGAGATATACCATCTTCTATAAGAGATATAATTTTTTCACTTATTAAATCTAACATTTCATTGTACAGTTGGCTTGATTGATTTAATTCCACTTTTGCATTTAATAAGTATAAGTCTTCTATTCCTATGTTCTTCTTTTTAATCTTATCTTTTTCTTGTGATTCAATTTTTGATATTATCTTTTCATTTATATAGTCCATATCTGCATTATTAAATACAGAGTAATCTTTGCTATAATCAATATATATATAACTTTCCAATGCATTATCTAATGCTTTTACAATAAAATCAACTTCTACATTACTTGAATTTTCAAGGCTATCCACTATTATATATCTCACTTCTTTAAATAAGTTTTTTATATAAGAATCATCAGTAAGCAGATATTGATTATATAGATATACACTTAATGCATTATCTAAAATTGAGTTTGATAATAATGAGTCTATATAATATGATATAATTTCATCCATTTGAGTATATGAAAATCTATATATACTATCTCTGTTTTTCTTTGATGAATATATTTTTTCTCCAATAAAATCAAAATCAATTAAATTGAATGCAGATTTGTTTATATTGGTCATTATACTATTTGCTATTGATTTATTTGTTCCTGTAATATCTTCAAAATAACCTTCTTGTATCCTTTTTTCCTTAACTTTTTGTACTATTAAATATTCACTTAAACTGTTTGATATAAATGTTGGAGATACAGGTTTTTTACTTATTTTATTACATTTTTCTATTATGAGTGGCCAATATTTCAATAATTCTTTTTTTACAAAACCTATATATGTTGTTATTTTCAACTCTTCACTATAATCTAATTTTAAAGACCTTTCATATCTTATTTTTGTATTATTATTTGGTACCAATAGAATAATACTTCTTGAATTATTATAGTTTTTTTCTAATATTTCTCTATATTTATCTAAAGGTTCATCTCTATATTCTCTTAAACCACTTTTTTCAAATAAATATTCCACATAATCACCTTCCTCAATTAAATTAAGTGTATATTATCTAATTATATCATATTGTGTATTTTACAAAATACAATCAAATTATTGCATTTAACTACAAAAAAGACTATATATACATAGTCTTGCATTTATATATGCAACAATGTATATACAGTCTTTGATATTGATACACTTATATTTCATTTTATGACTTTAATGTCAATTTCCAATTATAGATTTACATTAAACTTTTAAATCTTTTTACTTATAATTACTTTAATGACTCTTCTATTCCTTTAGCTATTTGTGTACCCATTTCTTTTACTTTTGCTGGCGAGTTTATTAAACTCATATCACTTGCACTATCCAAAAAGGCACATTCTACAAGTACAGCTGGAATATTATTAGTTCTTAAAACATACAAATAGTCTTTTGTAGAGTCATCGTTTAAAGCTCTCGTTTTTATTCCTCTATTAGTAAGTTTAAACTTTTCTAAAATCCTATTTAATATATTTTTAGCTACCGTCTTAGTAGTTCCTCCATTTTTATCTTTAAGCTTATAAAACACTTCTACTCCATGACCTTTTCTATTATTATCACCATTATAGTGTATACTTGTAAATAAGTCTGGTTTAAGTGAGTTAGATAAAGCAGTTCTACTTCCAAGTGATACAGTTTTATCTGTATCTCTAGTCATAATTACATTTATACCTTTTGAACGTAAATATTCAGTAGTTGCAAGTGAAGTATTTAAATTGTAATCTTTTTCAATCATTCCTCCAAATGAATTTCCAGGTGCTGAACCACCATGCCCTGGGTCAATCATAACTGTCTTAGCACCATTATTACTTCCTGGGTCTGTTGGAGTTGTATATGTTTAGATAGTGATGCTGCTATAGAATTCATTACATTAGAAGTCAATCCTCCGCCTATTTTATATACCTTATTAGCCGATTTAGCCTCTAAATTAGCTTTATGATATGCTGACACATATGTCTTTGGCGTTATAAGAATTGGTGACTTTAAACTAGCAGCTAATGGACCTGCTGCTAAAGCATCAACAAGTTCATCCGATTTAGCTACTAACATAGCTTCTAATTCGGCATCTGGATAGAATTTCTTTATTACATTTGCATTTGTTTCATGTCTATCTGCACCAGATACTCTATTATTAGTAACATTATCCTTAGTTATATCATTTACTTTATTTATAACATTTGTTGATATCATTTGAGGACCACCTATAAAATAAGCACTTTGTAAATCCTCACTCTCCAGCCATTGATATGTAATATTTGTAATACTATCTTTGTCAGCCACTATAATTGGTTGCTTATCTTGACCTGCTTTTGCTGCTATAGTAAGTGCATCTATTTCTCCACCATCCTTACCATTTGTTATATAAACTTTATCTACATCGTGATTTTTATCTATTTCTTTTGCTATCAATAGAGATGTCTCGTATCTATTAGAACCATTTAGACGAGTTTGATTAGAAGAATTTACAGCTGATTTTATCTGATTAACACTAGTTTTAGAAATAGAATTCTCATCTCCAACGATAATTATATCTTTAGGATTTAGACGTTTTAATTCTGCTTTTACACTATCAGGAACATTATTTTTTTCAACTAAAAGTATTGGTGCATTATATGTAGTTGCTAGTGGAGTTGATATAATCCCATCAATACTTACATCTCCATTTATTATAACTACCTTATCTGCACCATTTTTCCAACCTTCTTTACTTATTTTAACTGCTGTTTCATATCTATCACTTCCTGTAAGTTCTGTAATAGGTGCAGAAGTCTTTCTCAAGTATTTATTTACATCTTTTCTTGAAGTTATATCTTCAATTATACATTCCTGCGTTACATTATAGTCTTTTAAATTTAATCCTAGCTTCTCTAGGTCTTGTTTGTTTAAAGTCTTAGGATTATTTGCACTGTTTATTGTTATACCTTGTAGCTCCCAAACATTTTGATATTCTGGGTCTTTATTGTAATTGATAGTACCTTCGTATGCCCCAGTTGATTTGTTGTAATTTAGAGTTGTATCTAATGGCATGTCATAACATTTATATTTTAATGTAATACTATCTGCTTCTGGTTTTTCTTTAAATTTGACACTAACTTTTGATGTACTGCCTAAAACTATACTTTTTTTCTCTAAGCTTATATTTAAATCTGCATTATTTTCCATAGCATTAGATTCGGTAGCAAATGCCATTGTAGGTGCAACAATTGCCATTGAAAGAATTCCTGTTGTTAATAATTTTGTATTTCTTCTCATATCAATCTCCTTATTTAAAATAAATTTCTGACTTAGTCTTCTTAATTTTTTAATATGTCAAAGTGTATCTACCCAAAATTATAAATAATTTATAAATAAATTATAAAAATAAAATAATAAAAAAATAAATGTATTAAATACATTTATTTATCTTCACTATATCACTTATTGTGATAAAAATCCATAAAAATCCATAAAAAACAAATAATAACACATAATACCTTAATTTTCATCGTATTTTATAGACAAATATCACAACTTTTAATAGTTAATAATATTCTTTATATCTATGAATGTTTTTATATTATACTTAACTACAAAAGGCTATATATACACTTTTTTGCACTTATATGCAACAGTATATATATAGCCTTTCTTATTAATACAATTATATTTTATTTTGTAGATTTAGTCTAAGTTTAAGACCATAATTAATTTTATATTAAAACCTTTAATGATTCTCATTTAGACTATTTTAGCGACTCTTCTATACCTTTACCGATTTGTGTACCCATTTCTTTTACTTTACTTGATGTATTCAATAAACTCATATCTTTCTCATTGTCTAAAAATGCACATTCTACGAGTACTGCTGGCATATCATTTGTTCTTAAAACATATAAATAATCTTTTGTAGCATCAGTTGATAGTGCTCTCGTCTTAGCACCTCTGTTTTTTAGATTGAACTTTTCTAAAATTCTATTTAATATATTTGTAGCTAAAGTTTTAGTAGTTCCACCATTTTTATCTTCAAGTTTATAAAATACTTCCACACCATTTCCAGTTGTATCAGACGCATTATAGTGTATACTTGTAAATAAATCTGGTCTTAAAGAATTAGATAAAGCAGTTCTGTTTCCAAGTGATAGAGTTTTATCTGTGTCTCTAGTCATAATTACATTTATACCTTTTGAACGCAAATATTCAGTAGTCGCAAGTGAAGTATTTAAAGTATAATCTTTTTCTTTAATACCACCTAATGGTTTCCCTGTTGTACCACTATCTGAACCACCGTGTCCTGGGTCAATCATAACTGTCTTAGCACCATTATTATCTGGGTCTGCTGGAGTAGTATTGTGCTTAGATAATGATGCTGCTATAGAATTCATTACACTTGAAGTCAATCCTCCACCTATTTTATATACCTTATTAGCTGATTTAGCTTCTAAATTAGCTTTATGATATGCTGACACATATGTCTTTGGAGTTATAAGTATTGGAGATTTTAAATTAGCAGCTAATGGACCTGCTGCTAAAGCATCAACAAGTACATCTGATTTAGCTACCAAAACAGCTTCTAATTCATCCTCTGTATAGAATTTTTTTATTACATTTGCATTTGTTTCATGTCTATCTGCTCCATATACTCTATTATTAGTAACGCTATCCTTAGTTATATCATTTACTTTATTTATAACATTTGTTGATATCATTTGAGGACCACCTATAAAATAAGCACTTTGTAAATCCTCACTCTCCAACCATTTATATGTATTATTTGTAATACTATCTTTATCAGTCAATATAATTGGTTGCTTATCTTGACCTGCTTTTGCTGCTATAGTAAGTGCATCTACTTCTCCACCAGTAGCATTCGTTATATAAACTTTATCTACATCATGATTTTTATCTATTTCTTTTGCTATCAATAGAGATGTTTCGTATCTGTTAGAACCGCTTAGACGTGTTTGACTAGCATTTACAGTTGATTTTATCTGATTAGCACTAGTTTTAGAAATAGAATTCTCATCTCCAATTATGATTACATCTTTAGGATTTAGACGTTTTAATTCTGATTTTACACTATCAGGCACATTATTTTTTTCAACCAAAAGTATTGGTGCATTATATGTAGTAGCTAGTGGAGTTGATATAATCCCATCAATACTTACATCTCCACTTATTATAATTACCTTATCTGAACCATTTTTCCAGCCTTCTTTACTTATTTTAACTGCGGTCTCATATCTATCACTTCCTGTAAGTTCTGTAATAGGTGCAGAAGTCTTTCTCAAGTATTTATTTACATCTTTTC
>NZ_AVHW01000045.1 GCF_000449425.2 Clostridioides difficile CD160 | reverse complement strand
CCCACTGCTGCCTCCCGTAGGAGTTTGGACCGTGTCTCAGTTCCAATGTGGCCGATCACCCTCTCAGGTCGGCTACTGATCGTCGCCTTGGTAAGCCGTTACCTTACCAACTAGCTAATCAGACGCGGGTCCATCCTGTACTGGCTCACCTTTGATATTTAAGAGATGCCTCCCAAATATGTTATCCCGTATTAGCATACCTTTCGGTATGTTATCCGTGTGTACAGGGTAGGTTACCCACGCGTTACTCACCCGTCCGCCGCTCTTTACCGAAGTAAATCGCTCAACTTGCATGTGTTAGGCACGCCGCCAGCGTTCATCCTGAGCCAGGATCAAACTCTCAAATAAAAGTTTATCAGGCTCAGATACTATTGTTATCAAAATATCTGGCTTTATGGTTTGTTTCTTGTTTTATAAATTAACCTACTGTTTAATTTTCAAAGTTCATTTTGTTCTCTTTCGAGTACAGTAATAATAATATCACCTTTTAAATAACAAGTCAATACATTTTTTTAGTTTTTTTTACAAATTTTCTATTCTTTTGTAGAAACTAATATTATCCTGTTATGACTTTGTATGAAGTTAATAATTACTTTGTTTCTACTTTATTATCTATAAGTTGCAAATTGTAACTTCTAATGACTTCTATTAATAGTTCTGCATATATGCGATTTCCTTTTTTATCTTCAGCTGTACTATATCCTGCATTTTCCAATGCTTGTGCTTGACTGATATAATCTTTTGCTTCAAATAAACCATGTTTTCTATATCTTTTATTATTAACTAAAAATAAACTATGGTCTTTAACAGAATCTTGTATTGAATTATATGACCTGAAATTTGCTACAATTTTATCATTATAGTTTTCTGAAGTTGAAATTTCTACCTTTTTTCCTTTCCATGCTTTATCTGCTTTTATTCCAAATAAATTGTTGCTCTGTTTTGTGAGTTTAGAATTTCCCCATCCAGATTCTAATATAGCTTGTCCTATTGTGATAGATGGCAGTATTCCATAGTCAATGTATTCTCTTATAGCTGAGTCTTCTAATTTTTTTATAAACTTAATTTTTTCATCACTATTATTTAATTCTTTATTTCCAAGATATGTGTATTCTAAATCCTTCATATATTTTTTTGCTCTACCTTTTTGAGAAGAGTCAAATTTCAGTTCACTTAATACTTTAGTGAATTTTTTTACCTTATACACTTTCTCTCCTTTATCGTTTTTATCCTCTACTATAAATCTTTCACCTATATTCAATGTGTCTTTCTTTTTTATATTACTTAAATCTTCATTATGTATTACCATATCTATAGCAAGCAACGCCTTCCAACTTAATTGAACTTTCCCATCACCAGCTTCATCAGCTACATCCATATAGTATTCAATTTTAGTACTTTTTATATCTCTTACTTTATATAATTCCTCAAAATATTTTGTTATGTTAAAAACAGCAATTATACTTGCTATTATGCATACAGTAATAAAAATTTTTTTAAATAGAAGCTTTATTCTCTTTACACTTTTATTTCTACCTAAGTTTTTTATGGTTTTTCTACCCATATTACTCCCCCTTAAAAATGGTATTCCTTATGTTATCACAAATTTTATATAAATGGATAATAGTTTTAACCTTTTCCACTATAAATTCTATAAATTTTATATTAAATAACTAAAAACTAATTTAAATATTTGTAATTAAATTTTTTCATTATTATGTCCACTATATATTTACTTGCATTTCCATCCCCATATGGATTAGATGCTTTACTCATCTGAATATAGCTCCCTTTATTTACTAATAAATTACTTACTGAATTATATATTTTCTCTTCATTTGTACCTACTAATTTAAGTGTCTTAGCCTCAATCCCCTCAGTTCTTTCTGTTTTATCACGCAATACAAGAACTGGTTTACCTAATGATGGAGCTTCTTCTTGTATTCCTCCACTATCAGTCATTATCATATATGCTTTATTTAAAAAATTATGAAAATCAACTACTTCTAAAGGCTCTATAATATGAATTCTGTTAGGTGATTTTCCAAATACTTCATCAGCTATATTACGTATTTCAGGATTTAAATGTATGGGATATACTATCTGTACATCTTCAAAGCTATCTACTATTCGTTTTACAGCTTTGAATATATTTTTCATAGGATTTCCTAAGTTTTCTCTTCTGTGAGAAGTTAATAAAATCATCCTATCATTACCAATCTTATCAATTATAGGATGATTGTAGTCTTCTTTTATTGTCCTCTTTAACGCATCAATTGCAGTATTACCAGTTACAAATATATTATTTTTAGGCTTTCCTTCAGAAATTAAGTTTTTTCTAGCCAAACTAGTAGGAGCAAAGTGTATATCAGCAATAATACCTGTAAGTTGTCTATTTAATTCCTCTGGAAATGGAGAATATTTATCATAGGTTCTAAGTCCAGCTTCTATGTGACCAACAAAAATTTTACTATAAAATGCAGTCAAACTAGTAGCTAGAGTTGTGGTTGTATCTCCATGCACTAATATTATATTTGGATTTTCCTTATTTATAATTAATGGAAGTTCATTTAAAATTTTGCATGTTATATCGTTTAAACTTTGTCCTTTTTTCATTATATCCAAATCATAGTCTACATTTATGTTAAATGTCTCTATAACTTGGTCAAGCATTTCTCTATGTTGAGCTGTAACACACACAATACTTTTTATATGCTCTCTTTCTTCAAGTTCTTTTATCAAAGGTGCCACTTTGATAGCTTCAGGTCTAGTACCAAACACAGTCATAACCTTGATGTCATTCATTTGTATCTCTCCTAATCATCCATTTTAATTTATGCAAATACTAATATTTACATAATAAAACTATTCATACCAAGACTTAATAATCTTTATACTCTCCTTTGATGGGTAAAAATTTTTTTCTTCATCTATTTTACCTACACAAAACACAGAAAAGCCCTTTATCCAATCTTCATTTTCAAAAACCTTTTTATATGCCTCAAAGCATCTTGCTTGCTCTTCACCATTTATAACTTTTGAAGGAATATGATTCCAAGGTTGAGAACTCGCATTTTCTCTATTTGAAAAACCTAGTTCTCCAAAAAATATTGGTTTTCTATGAACCTTATAAAGATTATATATTTCTTCTTTTATATTTTGTCCTCTATTATTTACAGTAGATGAATATAGTGCAGAAACCAATTCATCCACTGTATTAACAGATTTATTACTTAATTCAAAATATGCTGCTATAGATATAAAATCTAATTTATCAAAAAAGTTATTATTTAGCTTTTCTTCATAAGACAATTTACTATTTAAATCATCTTTTTTTGTATACCACCAATTAGTCCTGTATGTTATAAGACCATCAAATTTTGATTGTACAAAATCTATTATCTCACTCCAATTTTTCTGATATTCCTCTAAATGTACAAAATTAGAACCTATATTCAAAACATTTACATCTAGAGGATTTGCCACATCTATTATAAGTTCATTTAATATAGTATTTTGCCATGTATAAAAAAATCTTTCTTTATTTCTAGGATTCCAGTCAGTCTCATATAACTTGCCATTTTCTATCCATGGATATGCTTCTAATATTGTTGAAACACCTTTTTTATTTAGTTTTTTTATCAACTTAATTGCTTTTTCTTTACTGGTATTATCTATTGACATAATATCAGAATTAATTTCATCTACATTTATAATTATAGGTACATTTACTGTATTCAATCCTAGTTTATCTATATCCTTCATAACTTGCTTTATTTCATAGTCTACAGATAAATTGGCTGATTTAATCTTACCATTATATTGATTCTTTATTAAACTTTTTTCTTTTAATTCTATGCTTATAAAGTAAATTATAAATATAAAAATTAAAACCATCACTGAGATTAAAACATTTCTTTTTAATTTAAATTTATTTACATGTTTATTCAAATTATATACCTCTTTTAAAATAATAGATTTATCATTTTATCTTCTTTTATACTTTTTTATATATAACATTGACAATACTGCTCCTACAATTATAATAATAAAAGAAATCATTAAAAATACTTTAGTAGTCTTACTAATACTGATGTTACTGTTTGAATCTTTTACTTCCTTATTAATTTTTAAATTATAAGCTAAATCTTCTACCTCTCCATATTCATCAACTGTTAATGTATCTCCTTTTAAATCATTAACTTTACTTTTATTCAATAAATAATCCATACCTAAATATAAATTTTTTTCATTTATTGAACTAATTGCCATGATATCCTTTTGATTATTATAAGGTGATTTTATTAATTGAATTGCACAAATATTTTTTCCATAATTATCAATAAAACTTATCTTATCATTTGATAAAAAGTTGGAGTAACTTTTATTAAACTTTATGTTTAAATTATTGTTTAACATCTTTATAACAGAATTATTAAATGGTACTCCAAAAACTATAATATTGGTATCCTTATATTTCTCATTAAATTCTTTTCCTCTAATTACATTTATATTTCCTTTATATGAATTTATATTTGCACCTAAATTAACCCCTAATCTAGACATCCAAGTCATAGCTTGTGAACCTGAATAATCTGGCATTATCACAGTTAAGTCATTAAACTCATCATCTTTAACAAATGGATATGGATAACTTTCAAAGGACAAAGCCTCATTTTCTTTTGTAGATAACTCCAAATAAGAACTATTTAATACATATACCCAAGGATTATTACTTTCTCTTGTAATACAATTCGAATTTTTTATACTCAAATTAAAAGCTAACTTAACTTGATAGTAATTTTTATTATCTATATCTTTAGGTATTTTTAGTTCTAACTTATCATTATTAGAATGTGACCTATCCAATTTTTTACTTCCCACAACAACATCATTTATAGACACTGTAAGCAACGATTTTTCAAAGTCCAAATTATCAGAGTACCTTAAATTTAATACAATTTTTGAACCATTATCTAATACTTTGCCCTTTGGTATTTTAACATCAAACAAAGCTTGTTGACTAAATGCACCTTCTAACAAAAAATCTGAATATCCTAAATCTTTTAATGTCAAATGAGCTAAGTTTAGTTCTTGTTGTTCATTAATTTTTATATTAGTATCTTCATTTACAAGTACTGATGACGATAGCACTTTACTAGAAATTTTATTTTCTACTAATAAATTTGATGCTTTTATTAAATAATCTTCATTACTACCAATTATCACCATCATCTTTTTATTCTTATTGTAAGGTGAATCTACTTGCTTAATTATGCAATTTGAAGATAAGAGGGTTTGTTCTTTTGTACTTAAAATATTCAAAATTTCTTCTGCTGTATTTTCAGGTTTACCTATATATATAATATTATCTTCTGACCAATTTTTCATTTCTGAAAATAGTTTAACATCAAGTCTTAAATCATCATTTTGTGTTATTTTTCCAAATTCTGAAGCTAGATTGAATACAGCTGTGGATTCTCCTCTAGTCATATTGTCTGGAACTACTATAGTTGTATCTAAGTTAAGCTTATCTTCAATTTCTGCATATGGATATGGATATTCATTTATCGAATTTCCCATATTTTTCTGCTTATATCTAATTGATGTATATGATTCTTTATGAATAACCATCCAATTTCCAGTATTAGAATCATCCTGACAAATTTCATCAGATATTGTTTTATATGCTTTTATTTTTATTTCATTATAACCTTCTATTATATAATCTTTTGGTACTAGTACTTCTAGTGTATTTTTATAATTTGTTTTAGTATTTAATTTAATAGATTTTATTGGTACATTATTTATTAAAACAGTTAAACTTGAAACATCTCCATTTAATATTTGACTTTTACTAAAACTAAGATGTAATAAAACTTCCTCAATATCCCAATTTTTATTTACCTCAAAAAAAGTACTATTACTTCCTATAACACCATCAATAGTGATGTCTCTTTCAAACTTATAGTTTTTAACTTTCGTCTCATCAGCCTTTACTTCATCTACAATTGCTATATTTGAAAAAAACAATACTAGAGATATAATTGATATAATAAATTTTTTCATGCTAGTTCCTCCTGTACATGAATCAAAATCTTTCTGTTTTATACCATTTAACTTCTCTTTTAAAAATTATATCTTTTAAATACTCTATCATTCCTTTTATAGCTACAAATAGCCATAATTGAGAGTATGTAAAATACATGATTGCAACTATGAATATATTTTCAAATGTTGATTCACCTTTTTCTATACTCAGACTTATACTCACCTCTATGATAAATAAAAGATATGATAGTATCCATATTAGAAAAAAGTTAATTGGAATTGAAATCTCTATTAGTTTAGATATACTTAAAACAAATAAAATATCTGATATGATGACAGATGTTAAGAATAAAAAATATACAGAAAAAAAGTATGCTATATCAAATACAATTTTATTTTTTCCCTGTTTAAATATATTTTTTATATATTTCATTAAGACATATATATTACCCTTTGCCCATCTGGTACGTTGCTTTATCCATACTTTAACAGTTTCTGGTTCTTGTTCCCATGTTATAGACTGTGGTACAAGCTTTATCTTATACCCCAAGTTATATATCCTAAAGCTAATTTCTGTATCTTCTGCAATTGCTTTACTATCCCATCCTCCAATTTCTTCTATGATACTTTTTCTCAATATAAAGTTAGTTCCTGGTATTGTACACAGATTAAATAATTGCCATCTACCAGCTTGTGACATCCATTGAAAGCTTAGCGTTTCTATGTTTATGAATTTTGTTAATAGATTTTTATTTTTATTTCGAGTTCTAAATTTTCCAATAACAGCACCTAATTCATCGTCCATTACTATTGTTTGTATTAAATATCTAAGTGCATTTCTGTCCGGTGTGTTATCTGCATCATAAACAGCTATAAACTCTCCTTTAGAAAGGGTATATCCAATATTCAATGCATTTGATTTTCCTTTTCCTCCAGTTAAATTATCTGTATTTATTATGGTAAAATTATAATTATTATACTTATTTTTTATGCTTTCTAAAATTTCTTTACTATTATCAGATGAGTTATCATTTATAACAATAAGTTCCATTTTATCCTTAGGATAATTAAGTAATAGTAAAGATTCCACAGTTTTACCTATTACTTTAGCTTCATTATGAGCAGGAACAAGTATTGATACCATCGGATATTCATCAATTTTTTTTACTTCTTTATCAAAATTTTTAAAATAAAATATATAACCACCCATAGCTAAAATAATATTTATAAGCAATAAAGACCATATACTAAATAAACTAAATATAAATAAATACTCTGATATATTTAAATCTCTCATAAATTTCTCCTAAAATTTTTTAAAACATTGATTCTAATATAAAATCACTTATTTTAAAAATTTCTTTTTATCTATTTTTTTAAAATATATAAATATAATCACAAATGTTAAAACACTTACAGATACTATTAATATCAAAATTTTGCTAATATTGGATATGGACTTAAATTTAATATCACTTTCAGTATGTTCTTCTAATTTTCTATCATAAGTTACTCTAATTTCATCTCCAACATTTCTTATTTGTATTTCGTCGACTTTTACCCAATTATCAAAATCTCTTAAATCCATAAAGTCTATATCTTGTTTTTCTAGATATTCTATTGCGTATTTTAAATACTCTATATCTAAATATGAATGAAAAAAGAATCCTCCACTAAAACCTCTAACAATAGATATTTTATCTAAATTTTCTTTTATATTTTGAAAAGTAAAATTATCTTTTGGGTCTATATATCCTAAATTTTCAGGTATAAGTATATTAAACTCTTCTGTATCCCGAATAACATAAGGATATGTATTTGTACTAAATTTTTTATCATTATTTTGATGTTGACCTACATAAGTAGAAAAATATTTTTTTAACTCTCTGTATCCTTCCGATTCTATTGCATAATGTGGTGCTTCAAACGCAAGAGGATAAATTCCATTTTCTATGCATATTCTAAGGCCACTCAACACCCTATTTTTTACAAATACTTTCATGTCTTCCTTTAAAGGTGCATCCCTTTCTCCATCCCAAAATTCGTACCCTTCTCCAGAAACTGCTTCTTTTTTATATTGATGAGTATATCCATGTAATATCACTGTACCCCCCTTATCTTGCATATATTTTATTGCTTTGACAATCTCAGGGCTTTCTGATAAAGTAGTTATTTTATGATTCTTAGGATTTACATAAGCTGGTATAAGTGCAATTGTAAATGGTATATTCTTATCACTTAAATAATCAGCTATCTTTACAAGGTCTTCTGGGTCTCTGAAAGCATGTACATCTTCTATTCTTACAAATAGACTTCCCTTATCAAACTCTTTAATATTAAAAATATCGTTCAATGAATCACAGAATATATAAAATAAAACACCATCCAAATCCAATTTTGATACATAGAAAAGATTTTTATCATTTATTATATATGGATACTTGTTTAATGTATCATCAATCCTTCCTATCACTTTATTACTTGTATCTTTTGATTTTATAAGGTTAAATAAATAGTGTTCATCCAAATTGTATGATTTCCCCTTATAATTTACATTAACTATATTATTTGTTTTTCCCAAATACTCTAAATTATACTTTTTATATTCCAAAAGATTTTCTATACCATACCCTAACCAACATATATTGCCTTTATATGAATCCAATGAGCTAAGTAAATATTTAGTTTTTTTGTCATTACTATATGAATTTTCATTAATTCCTATAATAAACACATGACTATAATAATTTTTATTTATTTCATCATCATAGTTACTTAATTTTAATGATTCAATATCTGAACTAAATCTTCCCAATAGAGTCCTCATAATTTTTAAAATATCTCTATTGTAAGCTGTTTCTTTCTTAGAATCATATATGATTAAGACCTTATTTTTATTAGAAGTAATTTCTGATGCATATGAAGATAGGTTAAAATTTAATATTATTAATACTATTGATAATATCATTACTAGTCTTGATAAACTCTTATTAAATATTTTAAACATCGTATTGTAGTTCCTCTTCAACCATATTCTTAAAATTTATACTATCTCCAAAGCTGTCTTTATACTCTAAAAATGCAATTTTAATGTCTATATTTACATACTTTCCTTTATTGTTTAAATCTAAATTTAGTTCTCTTATCCTTTTATTTATTCTGTCTTTAACAACTTTTGAGCCTTCCAGAGATGTATTTGGCATTAATATTCCTATCATATCTTTTTGTAAACTATAGATTATATCCTCATTTCTTGTACAGTCTATAATACTAGAACTGATATGTTTTACTATTTTATTAGTTTTATTTTCTCCAAATATTGTCTGTAGATTTCCGTAGTATGGCAATTTTACTATCATAAGAGAAAAATTAGTATTATGTCTAGTAGATTTACTTATCTCCATATTTACATCATTATAAAAAATCTTTAAATTTCTAAGTCCAGTTTCTCTATCAATAGTCACTAATTCTTTATATTGTTCAGATAACTTTATGTTCGTATCTTGTAATTCATTTATATTTTTATTTAAAGTACCTATTATAATTGAAGATATAGGTATTGCTATTATCCACATATATGATATAAATTCAACATCTATATTATGAGTAATATTGTTATATAAAATATAGGATGTATATATAAATATAGTTATCGAACTTGTTATCAATCCTACTACTGAGTTTGATAAATAAGTTAACATTATTATGAAAAAAATTACTGCAAGCATTATAAATACATTCAATTTATTTTCTGTTCTAATAGATAATATTACTATTCCAACAATTAAAAACATAAAAACTAGTAAACTCAATATTAATAAATCTATTTTTTTATTTATCCTATTCATTTTTATAAATTTACACCTCCAATTATTCTATTAAGTTGCCCATTTTTTCTAATTATTATTAAAGTCATTATACAAATAAGCTTTTCACTTACTTAAATCTTATTTAAATTGTATGTGAACATAGTTTAATAAAAAAACAAGCAAACACTTGACATTAAAGTCATATATTTGCTTGTTTTTATGAGTGTTATTACAAAACTAGTAATCAACTAAACTTATTGAATTTTAAATTATTATAAAAATAAATTCAAAAAAAGTATATAATATGAGCAAAAAATAAAACTGTTCAATAATTAGAAAATTAATTTCTAAAAAGAACAGTTTTATTAAGTAAATATAATTAATCACCAAAACTCTATTTTGACTTTAATTCTATCCAAGCCTTATCATATAACTTTATGTTTTCACCAATATCTTCAAAAGTCTCACATTTACTAAGTACTTCTTTAGACGGATATGCAACAGGATTATTAGTTATTTCTGGGTCTAATAATTTTAGTGCTCCTGTATTAGGTGTCGAATATCCAATATACTCAGCATTTATTTTTGCATTTTCTGGGTCTAATAAAAAGTTTATAAACAATTCAGCTTCTTTTTTATTTTGTGCAGTTGTAGGTACACACATAGCATCTACCCATTTATTAGTACCTTCTTTAGGTATAGCATAATCAAGGTCAGGGTTTTGGTCCATCAATGTAACTGCATCTCCAGAATACAACATACCCATTGCTACTTCTCCACCAAGTAGTCTATCCTTACCTTCATCATTTACATAGGCTAATACCAAGTCTTTTTGTTTCATTAAAAGATTTTTCGCTTCATTTATTTCTTTTGGATTTACACTATTCATACTATATCCTAATTTTTTAAGAGTTATTCCTATAGTATCTCTAACAGAATCAAACATCATTATATTGCCCTTATACTTTGGATTCCAAAGTATATTCCAGCTATCTATAGGTTCTTTAACTTCTTTTTTATTGTACAATATTCCAAGAGTTCCCCACATATATGCAACACTATATTCATTAGTTTCATCGTATACAGGATTTAAAAAACTCTTATCTAAATACTTCATATTAGGTATATTTTTAAAATCTAGCTTTTCCAAAAGACCTTCATTTTTCATTTTTTCTACCATATAGTCTGAAGGAAAGACTAAATCGTAGTGTGTACTACCACTCTTTACTTTTTGATACATCATTTCATTAGTATCATAAGTCGAATATTGAACATCTATTCCCGTTTCTTCTTCAAACTTATCTATAAGAGATTCATCTATATAATCTCCAACATTATATACATTTAAAACTTTTGTAGAATCAGTTGCTTTATTACATCCTGTAAATATAGTAACTGTCATCACACCTACAGCTATAAGGGCTATTACTTTTTTAAACTTAATCATTATTTAGTCCCCCTTACTATAGATTCTTTTTTGTTAGCTAATAAAAGTAATCCTAAAACCACTGCAAACATTATTGTTGATAATGCATTTATTTCAGGTTTTATACCTCTTCTAGCCATTCCATAGATTTCTATAGAAAGATTACTTACACCATTTCCAGCATTAAAGAAACTTATTATAAAGTCATCTATTGACATAGTAAATGCAATTAAAAATCCAGAAACTATACCTGGCTTTATTTGTGGTAAAATTACCTTTCTAAGAGCATATATAGGTGTTGCTCCTAAGTCCATAGCTGCATCTTCTATATTATCAGGCAATTGCTTCATTTTTGGTAAAACTGAAAGTATAACGTATGGCAAACAAAACATTATATGTGCCAATAGCATTGTTGTAAATCCAAATTCCATTTTTACAAATACAAACAGACTCATAAGAGCTACTGCTGTAACTATCTCTGTATTTAAAATAGGAAGATAGTTTACATTTAGTATTAGTTTTTTGCTCTTACCTCTCATCTTATGTATTCCTATAGCACTTATAGTTCCTACTATTGTAGATATTACAGATGCTAATATAGCTATTACGATAGTATAATATAAAGCACTCATTATACTCTCATTTTGAAGTAATTGACCATACCACTTCCATGTAAATCCATTCCATCTTGCCATTGATTTTGAATCATTGAAAGAAAATAGTACTAAGGCAAATATGGGTGCATATAAAAACAAGAATACTAATGCTAAATATATATTAGAAGTTATTTTCTTTAATTTTAAAATAGTAACCCACCGCCTTCTTTGTCAGACTCATCTCCAAATTTTGACATTATAGACATCGATATCAATATTACTATCATCATAAATATCGATATTGCTGAGCCAAAGTTCCAATCTCCAACAACTGTAAATTGTTGTTCAATCAAATCTCCAACTAGCATTATTTTACCTCCACCTAACAGTCTTGATATTGCAAAAGTAGTAACTGCTGGCATAAATACCATAGTTATTCCAGACATTACACCTGGTAAACTCAAAGGAAATATAATTTTTCTAAATACTGTCATATTATTTGCACCTAAGTCATGAGCAGCATTTATCAAATCATTATCCATCTTTGATAGTGCAGTGTATATTGGAAGAACCATGAATGGTAAAAAGTTATATACCATACCTAAAAGTATAGCAAAATTAGTATACAAAATTGCTAATGGCTGTATTCCAAACCAACCTAAAAATGTATTTAAAAGTCCATTTTTTCCTAATATAGCAACCCATGCATAAGTTCTTAAAAGAAAATTCATCCACATAGGAAGAATAAATAATAATATTAATGAACCTCTTCTACTTACATGAGCTTTTGAAATTATATACGCCACTGGATAACCAACTACAAGGCATATCAATGTCGCTCCTCCTGCTAAAAGAATAGAACGAGCAAATACTTTAATATATATGGGGTCTATTACTTCTTTATAATTCTCAAGTGTAAATGCATAACCTCCACCTGATTCTTTTGTAAAACTGAAAAATACTACTAGTATTAAAGGAATTATTACAAATATCGCACTCCAAACTACATATGGATATGCTAAGAAAGATTTTCTCTTCATCTTAGTTATTCTCTTTTCTCATTATATGGATGTCTTCTGGATATATGTCCATACCTAGTTCTGTTCCAACCTCAGCATTTTTAGTATTATGAAGTATCCATAATCTGCCATTCTCATTTAATTCTATCTCGTAATGCACTCCTTTAAACACAGTAGATGTAACTTTCCCCTTTAACATTCCTTCTTCTGGCTTTACCATTTTTATATCTTCTGGTCTTATTACCACTTCTATATTTTCATTTTTTTCAAACCCTTTATCAACACATTCAAAATCCCTATTACAGAAATTTACTTTATAATCTTCTATCATAATTCCATCAAATATATTACTTTCACCTATAAACTTAGCTACAAATGAGTTTTTAGGTTCATTGTATATATCCTGTGGTGTTCCCATTTGTTGTATCTTACCCTTATACATTACGACAATAGTGTCTGACATAGTAAGAGCCTCTTCTTGGTCATGAGTTACAAACACAAATGTTATTCCTAATTTTTTTTGAATTCTTTTTAATTCTATTTGCATTTCTTGTCTTAACTTTAAATCAAGTGCTCCAAGTGGCTCATCTAGTAACAGTACTTTTGGTTCATTAACTAGAGCTCTTGCTATTGCAATTCTCTGTTGCTGTCCTCCACTTAGTGAGTCAACTTGTCGTCTTTCAAAGCCTTCTAGTGCAACAAGTTTTAAAACCTCTTTCACTTTAGCATCTATTACATCTTTTGGAGTCTTTTTAATTTTTAGTCCAAAAGCTACATTTTCATACACATCCATATGTGGAAATAAAGCATATTTTTGGAACACTGTATTTACTTGTCTTTCATATGGTGGCAAATTATTTATCTCTTTACCTTCAAATAAAACTTTACCATCATCAGCATACTCAAATCCTGCTATTATTTTTAATGTAGTAGTTTTTCCACATCCACTTGGTCCAAGTAAAGTTAAAAATTCATTTTTCTTTATATCTAAATTGAAATTATCTAAAACGGTAAGTTCTTCATAATGTTTAGATATATCTCTTAATTCTATTATATTTTCTACCAATTATTAAACACCTCTATTCTAAAATGATGGTGGCGTACTTACCCAAATCACTTTTGCTGTCGTTTTACCTTCGTTTGATATATAGTGATTTGCTCTTGGTCTAAAGTAAAAGCTTTCTCCTTTTTTTACCTTATTTTTCTTTTCGCCTATATGAACATATATCGAACCTGCTAATACATATCCAAATTCTTCGCCTTCATGTGGCTTTTCTTCTTTATATTGTCCTCCTGGATACAATGTTATTATTATTGGCTCCATTTCATTTTTTTGTGAGTTCGGAATTAGCCACTTCAGTTTATATTTTAAGTCTTCATCTTCCGTTTCAAACATATCCTCTTTTGTAAAACTAATTCTTTCGTCATCTATTTCATTAAAAAATTCCCTTAAATTCGTACCTAGTATTTCAAGTATATCTATAAGGGTAGCTATGGATGGTGATGTTAAGTTATTTTCTAATTGAGAAATAAATCCCTTTGACAATTCACATCTATTAGCTAACTCTTCCTGGGTCAGTTGTTTTTCTGTTCTTAATCTTTTTATCTTTTCACCTATATCCATGTTGCACCTCCTAGTTTCTGTTTTATTTTACTAAACATTTTGTTTACTAAACATTGAGTTTAAAATTTGTAAACAACATAGGTAATTATATATAAAATTTGGATATAATACAAGAGTTTTTTTGACATTTTTTTATTTTTTTATTTAGAATAGATGCAAGTATTTTAAAGGCTTTGGAAAATACACAATCTAAGGGTGTTTATATTAATATCTATAAAGTTTAGTATCCCTAATTATAAATTAATCAATTCATTAAATACATAATAAAACTTCTAAAACATAAAAAAGTGTTAAACAAATAAAAAATTGCTAGAAATCTATATTTTATAGATTTCTAGCAATCTTCATAGTTTAATATTCTTTTAATATCCAACGTTATATATATAATTTTAAATTTACAATATTTAACCTTTTATTAAGTTTATTGTTAAGTTACTTAGCTATATTTTGAGCAGTAGTTTTTTTATCTCCACTCATATATATCTTAATAAATTTTATATCATCTACTATAAATCTATGTTTAATCTTGCTACAATCCAATTTAAATAAACTAAATATTATCTGTGTAAAATAACCTAATCCAAATGCACTTATTATAGTTCCTATACCAACTTTTCCTCCTAGGAAAAATCCTACTATTAATGCTCCAACTTCTATAGTTCCTCTTATTAAGTTAAGTGATTTTCCAGTTTTCTTTTGAAGTGCAACCATCAGACCATCTCTAGGTCCACTTCCTAAACCACTTCCCATATAAAATACCATTCCAATAGCCAAAAGAATTAATCCTAATATTAACATAATTATTCCTACAAATAAACTATCAGCCTCTGGAATTAATTTACTATACAAAAGTAAATCCATAAAGAATCCAATTAATAGCATGTTAAAAACAGTTCCCCATCCTACATTCTCACCAAGAACAACATCAGCTATAACTACTATAGAGCCTACAATTATAGAGGCAGTCCCTATAGTTATTCCTATATGATTTGAAAGACCTTGATGAAATACATCCCAAGGAGATAAACCAAGGTTACAATTTATCGTCAGTACTATACCAACTGAACATATAAATAAACCTGCTACTAGCTTTAAAAATTTCCATAATACTTTTTGTAACAAAATCTACCCCTCCTAAACATAATTTAACTACTCACTTTAAAAATCAAAAGCCAGCAGTTCTCTTTTAAAAAATCTTACTTTATTAATTTTATAATACACTTCTATGATACATCATTTTATGCTAAATAACTACCATTTTATTACAATTTAGTTACAATTTTTAATTATTTTTTTATTATGGATTATCTAGTTTTAGCATTTCTAAAATTGCTTTCTATATTTTAAAAGTCTTTATTACTTTATTGCCCATAAATAAAACAATAAAATAGAAACCACTTAAATATAATAGGAAATTTTATTTAAATGGTTTCTATTTTATTATGTAATACTATTAATATGCAGAATTTAGTTTTGCTTCTATTTTCTTTTGAACAAGTCCAAATACAAATAATATAAACCAATATACAAATCCTGCAACTAAGAATGCTTCTAGATATTTGTATTTACTACCACCATTATAATTTGCTGCTGCCATTATTTCTATTACCCCTATAGTAAAAGCTAATGAGGAACCTTTAATTAAATCTACAAAGTGATTAGATAATGCAGGAATAGCTACTCTTATAGCCTGTGGCATGACTATCCTTCTAAATATTTGTACATTTGTAAGTCCAATGGAAGCTCCTGCTTCATATTGTCCCTTATCTACAGAAGAAATTGCTCCTCTTATAGTCTCTGACATATATGCAGACATATTTACTGATAAAGCAATTATCATTGCAGTAAATGGAGACATATCTACAAGAGCTGGAATAGCTCTTGGTAATCCAAAATACAATGCATACAACTGAACTAACAGTGGTGTACCTCTAAAAATTGAGGTATAAACTTTAACAATTTCATTTAATATTTTAACTTTGTTATAGCTTATTAACGCCATTATAGTTGCTATTATTAAAGATAGTACTAGTGATATTAAAGCCATTATTATTGTTTCTTTAGATGCTATAAATATTTCTGGCAAAATGTTAAACATGAATGATACATCTAAGCTCATAAAATTCACCTATCTCTCAATTGTTATATCTTCTCCAAACCATTTTTTAGAGATTTCAGTAAGAGTTCCATCTTTTCTCATAGCCGTTATTGCATCATCAACCTTAGCTTTTAAAGTCTTTGATTCTTCATCTTTTCTAAATGGATACGCATTTATTTCTTCATAAATAGGTTCTCCAACAGATATGAAATTTGAACCAGCTTTTTTATTTCTAGCAGCTGTTGCAGAAACAGAAATTATCCTTGCGTCAGATCTCCCAAGTTCAAGACCTTCATATGAATCAGCTCCATCATTGAATACTAATTCCATTGAATTATCTTTATTTTTTTCCTCCATTATCGCTCTTTCAGATGAATTTGCTCCAACTTCAACTTTTTTTCCTTTTAAATCTTCAAGAGTTTTTATCTTGTCTTTATCTTCTGGTCTAATAGTTATCATTAGAGGATTATAAGCATATGGTACTGTAAAATCATATACTTCTTCTCTTTCTGGTGTTATACTTATTTGTTGAGCTGCTGTATCTGCCTTACCACTGTCCACCATTCCAAGTAACCCACCTGTATCTCCACTAGTTACTTCATACTTAATTTTAGAATCTAATCTTTTTCCAATTTCATTCCATATATCAATTTCAAAACCTTGCATTTTCCCGTCTTCTCTAAAATTAAACGGATAATACTTTGCTCCTGTGGCTACTGTAATAGTCTTTTTTTCTTCTTTTTTAGCCTCTTCTTTTGTTGAACAACCTATTGTTAATCCACAAATAACTAACCCTAATGTTAATAAGCTTAATGCTCTTTTCCAATACATTAAAATCCCTCCATACTTGATGATATTTTTATTTACATGAATTTAAACTTTATTTATATACCATGATTTAGTTTTATAGTTTTTCAACTTACATGTAACCCTTTACTTTAATATAAGTTAAATTTAAAACATTCATTTTATGGATATTTCTACAAAATATAAGTTTATTTTCCATTTACCCCAAAACAATCGTATTATACTTTTCATACTTTGTCTAATCGTTTTTTTCTATGCACTTTTTTAATAGAATTAAATTTTACTATATCTTCTTAAAATTATAAATGTACGAAATTACAACGATTATTAATCTAACACCCATAAGAAAATACTTTTTATTAAAAACAAAGATATTAAAATAAAAAAAATACTGTTAAGTAGATATTTACTTAACAGTATCAATATTATTTGTATCTTAATCTATTTTGACTTTATAAATCTTCTTCGGTTTATCTTTGATACACCTACTAGCATAACTGACATGATTATCATTGAAGCTCCACCTAAAATTAATTTAGAGTATGTTGTTGTTTTATTCATAGAGCCGCCTCCTTTATTACCAAAACCTCCAGCTTCCTTTGGATTTCCTTGACTTCTATCTATATTCATATCTCCATTTTTACCATTCATATCACCCTTATCCATATTTCCCATTCCTGGTGGTGTTTTACCATCCATACCTTCAGGTGGCTCTGGCATACCACCCATGTTCTCATCAGATTTTTCTGTGTCTTTACTTTCACTTGAACTATTATCATCAGAAGTTTCCTTAGTTGAAGAAGATTCTCCACTTAATTGAGCATTTATAGTTTTACTCATATTTTCTGCAACTTCTAAAACTCCTGGTATTGACTTTCCACCTTTACCCATAGGTCCTCCTGACTTTTCATTAGTATCGTTTCCATCTTTATTGGTATTTGCATTATTCTCATTTTCACTATTATCTTTAGTACTATTTTGAGTATCATTATCCGTATTAGTTTTGACTTCGCTTAATGTTAATTCAGCATTAACTTCTTTTTCATTACTTTTGTTTTCAAAACTCTTATTTTCATTGTTAGAGTTATTATTGTTAGAATCATTGTTATTGGATTCATTGTTGTTAGAATCTTTATTATTAGAATCATTATTATTAAACTCTTTATCACCAAATCCCTTATTATCACTAGAATCTTCAATTGAAGATGTTATATTTTTCTCAAATTCTTCATAAGTATAAAATGCTGTTGGGTCTTCTTTTACATATGATGCTATCAAATCATGTAGTTTTGTTGTCATATTTTCTAGATAATCTGAATCCAAATACTTGGTTACTATTTCTTCTAGATATTCATGATACTTAGTTTTATATGTATCATTTTTTAATAATGCAGATATTAAAGGTCTATCTTCCAAATTACCCGTTGTAGGTTCATCAATAGCTATAGATTGACTACCTCCACCAAAACCACTAAATCCACCAAATGACATATTAAAATCCCATGGCAACATAGAAAACACTCCATCTTGTTCATATAAATAGTAATTATGAGCAAAACTACCTTGATAACTATCAAGATTTAATAAAGCTGTACTTATTGCTATATTTTTGAGGACAGAATCTACATCAAGATATTTTTCAATATCTTCACCTGTATCTAAAGATTTTAGTAGTTTTGTAACTTTAGACCAATCAGCTGTTTTTTTATCACTTTCAACGATTAGATTTGAGTAACTATCTGGGTCATCACCCTCATATTGTAATGAGGCTCCTTCATCTGATTTGTATAAGTCTCCAGTTACATCTCCAAAATTATTTTCAAGATACGATTCTTTTAATCCTTCTACTGCCAAATATAATCCATGATATTCACCATTTATAGAAACTTTAGCATATGCAAATTCTGGAGTAGCTAAGCCCATATCCTCACAGACACTATATGTTAAAAATTCTCTCATATAAGATGGGTCAGAATAACAGTTATTAAGGTTTAATTGAGTAAGACCTTCCATACTTTGACTAGTATTATATTTATCGAAATTAATCTTATAGCTATATCTATCACTATCACTATTTGCTACAGATGTAAGACTTGAATTTCCTTTAGTTCTTATACCAACGTTTCCATATGCGTCTCCATTTACAGTTACTTTTGCAACTTTAAATTCTTCTTTTATAGCATTTTCATTCATGTCTTCCAAGTCACTTTCATCTATTTCTATATTAACTTCCATAACCTTGTCTCTGTCAAAATATTTTTCAATATATACATTGCTATATAAATCAACACCTTTACTACCATATGTACTGTAAACTCCAACTACTGCACATAAAAATATAATCATAATTGAGATAAGAAGGGTAAATTTTTTATCTTTCATAAAAGATTACTCCTCTCTATGCTACATAGTCACCATTATAACTTACAAGAACTGCATTAGTAACTCCATCTACTTGGCTTAAGTCATTTATAAGACTTGTTTCTCCATCCTTCATTCTTACTTCAAATACCAATTCTATACCTTTTTCTGGTGTAACACTTTTTGATTTTATTTGATACTTAGAAAATACTTTTTTAATTTTGTCAGTTGCAATATCCTCTGAATTTTCATTATTACAATTTACCATCAATATATATGGTGTTTCAGATATTGTTTTGTTTGAAAAGAATATTAGAATCAATCCCATGATTATTGAACCCATAACAGCCAATGGAATTAAACCTGCTCCTAAAACTATACCTGAACCTAATGACCAAAATAGAAATACCAAATCCATTGGGTCTTTGATTGCTGTTCTAAATCTTACTATAGATAAAGCACCAACCATACCTAGAGATAAAACTACATTTGATGTAACTGCCAATATTACGAAAGTTGTAAGCATTGTAAGTGCTACAAGTGACACATTAAATGGTCGAGAATACATAATCCCCATATATGTCTTTTTGTAAATCATATATATGAACAAACCTACTAAAAATGCTGAACCTAGAGCTAAAGCACTATCTATAAATGAAAAACCTGATACATTTTCTATAAAACTTGATTTAAAAATATCGTTAAATGTCATAACTAAAATCATCCTTCCTGTTTCTTAATTTTTTTATTTTATTTAAACACTTTTTACATAAAACTTAGATTCCATTCCTATATATACAGTCTACTTGATGCATACTTTGAAACTGCTGTAGAAGTGGTTTTATTAATCTGAACCAAATCTTTTATAAAATCTGGTATAAACTCATCATATTTAACTTCTAATACAGTCATATTTTCATCAATAACTGATACTGTTGGCAGTTCTTTATTGAACAAATCTATTGAATTTACAGAAGTTTTAATGTCACTATCGATTGTGACTCTTACATTTCCAAGCGGATAAACAAAAGCTTCTCTATCATAATCAACTATACTTTTTGCCTCCAATCTTTCACATTTTATTTTTAAGTAAAACTCTCTTAATAAGCAGTTTGTCGATTCTTTTAAAAACTCAATGTCATTTTTTAATATCTTCTCTACTTCTTTTTTAGTTAAACTAGCTGATAGCTTTGATGTCATATTATAATGTTTTATTTTCTTCTCCAACTTTATATAAGAAGGGTTATTGTTATAAAATCTTATTCTAAACTTTTCTCTCATTGCAACTCCATTTAACTTATCTAAAAGCGCTTTATCTTCAGGTGTATCAAAATACAAACTTCTGATAAGATACTTTCCATCTTTTGATGCGTTTCTATCTTTCTTCATTATTGGATAAAGTCTTGATTTTAAAGCTAGGACATCAGCTTCAGTTATTTTGTGTTTCATCTCAAATCTATAGTTTAACTTCTTATCCATTATTATCACCTCTCAATTCATTTAACTATGTTTGATTTATTTTATATTTAGAGTATACTTCACTTTACTTTGTTAAATCTCCGTAAAATAAGTGCATCTTTATGGCATATATGTGGCAAATAAGATTAGATAAAAAAATAAATGTGAATTTATTTATCTAATTTTTAATAATATCTTATATCTTCATCTGTAAATTAAATTTTATATAGTATTAGATTCTGTATAACTAACAAATAGTAGTTTTAGGAAGCAAAAAAAGAAGATGTTACTTATAGATAAATTAAATCTTTCAAATAAAAAATAAAGTTTCTTATTCAAAATTATATAACCTATAGTTTCATCTTCTAAATTTATAATACTAAATAATTAAATTTATATATTTCTACCTATATGCTCAGTTATGTTAAAATTAGTTTTACTGCACTCCAAATAAGTACTAGTGCCATAATGATATTAATTACTTTGTAATGTTTGTTTATATATTTTTGTAAAATACCTCCTGCTAGAGCCCATGTCAAAGTCCCAGATATGCCCACAATACTATTACAAACTGCTGCTGATAATAAATATTCCACTGACTGTGACACAGGTATTACATACCCTGTATATACAGTAATAGCAAATATTATAATTTTTACATTAACAAACTGCAAAATAAATCCAGTCCAAAAGGATTCTTTCTTCACATCACTATCCTTGTTTGGTTTGCTCTTAGCTACTTGTATTGCTAACCAAATAATATAAAGTGCTCCTATGTACTTCATAATACCAGTAATCATTGGTATAAACTTTGATAATTCAAGGCATCCAAGAGCACATATGAACATAATACACATAAATCCCATGCCAATTCCTATAACTACTGACTTCCCTTTTTTCCATCCATTATTACTAATCGTATTTAACGCAAGGATATTATTAGGTCCTGGTGTAAAACCTGTAACAAATGCGTATGGTAAAAAAGATAATAAAACTTCACTCAACACTTGCAATCACTCTCCTTTTATATTATAATACTATAAATTAAACCATAAAAAAAATCGAAATATTTAAATTTACACTTCAATTATATTGAATGAAATGAGGTTAAATATGTATCTTAAATACCTACAAACTTTTAAAACTATAATAGAAGAAGGCAGTTTTTCTAAAGCAGCAAATAAGCTCAATTACACACAATCAACAATAACATTTCAAGTACAACAGCTAGAACAAGAACTATCTACACATTTATTTGAAAAAATAGGAAGAAAAATGGTTCTAACTAAAGCTGGTAAAAATCTAATACCTTATGTGGATGATGTTCTATGTTCTGTTGATAAAATGAAGAATTTTGGTACTGACTTATCTGAGTTACGTGGTGATTTGCATATAGCAATGGGAGAAACTCTTATTTGTTATAAAATGCCTTCTATCTTAAAACAATTTCATGAAATGGCACCAAATGCACGACTATTTCTTCGCTCAATGAATTGCTATGATATTAGAAATTCTTTGCTTGCAGGAAGTATTGATTTAGGAATATTTTATAAAGATATTGGAGGCTTAGGAAATTCTATTTCTACCTATACTGTTGGAGAATCACCTTTAACACTAGTTGCATCACCAAAAGTAAAAAAACAATTCCCTGATTTTATTACTCCAAACCAAGAATTAAATATTCCTTTCATAATAGATGAACCAGCATGCATTTTTAGACAGATGTTTGAATCATATTTAAATGAAAAGAATATTATTCTAGACCATACGATTGAACTTTGGAGTATACCTACTATTAAAAATTTAGTCAAAAATGATATGGGAATATCATATCTCCCTACGTTTGCAGTAGAAGATGATTTGAAAACAGGAGAACTATGTGCAATAGATACAGAGTTAGATGATAAGAGTATTGTTTCAGTATGTGGTCATCATAAAAATAAGTGGATTAGTCCACTTATGCAATTATTTATTGATTTAGTTGTTGCAAATGAAAAATAGAGCTTGTGAATTCTATTTATATATATTGGTATTTAAATTGATAAATAGTAACTTATATTAATAAACAATTAAATTAGATACAGTTTAGGAGGTAGAACATGAAAAAAAAGATTATTATTGGAATAACCATACTTATTTCAAGTCTTTTAATTTGTGCATATGTATACATTAAAAACGTTATTCCACCTGGAGAAGAATGGATTTCTTATCAAAATGATAAGATAATTAAATCTATCAATCAGCAATTGAGTAAATTAGATATAGATAGTATAATGGCAAATAAAGAAAAATATGTAGTTGAAAAAAATATTGATGAAATCCAAAAATCAGTAGAAAATGGACTAATAACTTATGAGGAAATTACAGCAATATATCTTTATAGAATTAAAATGATAGACCAAATTAAACATGGATATAATTCCGTGGTAGAAGTAAATCCAGGTGCAATTGCTGATGCCAGAACTATGGATTCAGAGAGATTAAAATTGTCTTCACAAGATAAAATAATACCTTCTCCACTTTTTGGTATTCCTGTCATGTTAAAGGATAATATTAATACCTCTAATATGCCAACAAGTTCAGGTACTGTTGCCTTTGCAGATTTTATTCCTAATGAAGATGCTAATTTAGTAAAGGATTTGAAAAAACAAGGTGCTATTATATTGGGAAAAAATAATCTGTCTGAATTCGCAAATTATATTTCAGGAATAATGCCTAGCGGATATAGTGGTAAAAAAGGTCAGACAGTTAATCCTTTTGGCCCTTTAAAGATATCTCCATCTGGTTCTAGTAGTGGTAGCGCTGTCTCTGTTACCGCAAATATAGTTCCAATCTCCATAGGAACAGAAACAGATGGTTCCATTGTTGCTCCAGCCTCAGCAAATTCAGTGGTGGGATTTAAACCATCTAGAGACAAAATATCTAGTGATGGAATTATGCCACTAGTCAAAAAAATTGACACTGCTGGTCCAATAGGAAAAACAGTACAATATGTAGCGATTGCTTATAATGCAATTTCAAATGAAAATATATCATTGGACTTTGATATTAACTCACTGAAGGGTATGAAGATTGGGTTATTAAGCTATGAGTATAATGATGAAAAAATGCTAAAAAATCTAAATCAAGAATTAGAAAAAATGAATGTCACTGTTGTGCCTATTAGTCTCAACGAAGAAGGAATTGGCATAATAAATACTATCAATTTATCCTTTAAAAAAGACTTTGAAGACTTTGCTGATAAGTATAATATGCCGATAACAAAATTAAATGCCTTAATTGAATTTAATAACGCTGACTCCAAAAGAAGAATTAAATATGGCCAAGACTTATTGGAAGAAGCTAATCAAGTAGAAAAAAGTAATATGAATAAAATAGATGATTCAATCCAGAAAGCGAAATCAGTCCTTAATAAAACTTTTAAAGAAAAAAACTTGGACGTTATTGTTTTTTTAGATAGCTCTGGTTCTACAATGGCATCAGCATCAGGATATCCTGAATTAAATGTACCATTTGGATTGGACGAAAAGGGAGCTCCTATTGGAGTTACGTTTATGACACTGTATGGTGAAGATAAAAAAGTCTTAGATATTGGATATAGCTTTGAAAAAAATATTAGAGGAAGATTAATTCCATAAAAGAGTCTTTAATATAATTAATACATTATAAATGTGAATGTGAATGTAAATATTAGATTTAAGTAAAACTAACTAAGCAATATTTTTTAATTAAGATTCAACATATATACTTAGAATCAAAATAGAGATAATAAAATTACTTTTAATTATTGGAGTAATTTTTATTATCTCTATTTTTCTTGTAATACAATTCTTAATATCCTAATTATATATAAAATCTTATATTATAATATTATTAATTATACAACTTCTTCATCATATTCACTTGAAAATTGACTATTATAAAGTTCTTCATAAAATCCTTTATTTTCAATAAGTTCCTTATGATTTCCTTGTTCGATAATATTACCTTCTTTCATTACTAATATTAAATCTGCATCACGAATAGTTGATAATCTATGTGCAATAACAAAGCTAGTTCTTCCCTTCATCAAGTTGTTCATTGCCTTTTGAATCTCAACCTCTGTTCTGGTATCAACACTAGAGGTTGCTTCATCAAGAATTAACACTGACGGGTCTGAAAGTATTGCCCTGGCAATTGTTAAAAGTTGTTTTTGACCTTGAGACAGATTAGAAGCATCTTCAGTCAATACAGTATCATACCCTTGAGGTAAAGTCCTTATAAAGTGGTCTACTCTTGCTGATTTTGCTGCCTTTACAATCTCATCCATTGTAGCATCTGACTTACTATAAGCAATATTTTCTTTTATACTACCATTAAACAGCCATGTATCTTGAAGAACCATTCCAAACATAGTTCTAAGCTCTCCACGCTTTAAGTCTTTTATATTAACTCCATCAATAGTAATTCTTCCACCTTGTATCTCATAAAACCTCATAAGTAAATTTACAAGAGTTGTCTTCCCAGCTCCTGTAGGTCCAACAATTGCAATTTTATCTCCTGCATTCAATTTAATATTAATGTCTTTCATAAGAATAGAATCATCACTATATCCAAATTTAACATGCTCAAATTCTACCTTTCCTTTAGGCATGTTGATAACTTTTGAATCTTCTTTGTCCTTCATTTCTTCCACTTCATCCATAACTGCAAAAACTCTCTCTGCAGATGCAATTGCTGCTTGAAGCATATTTACAATATAAGATATCTCTGTAGTAGGCTCTGATGCTTGATTTACATATTGGATAAATGCCTGTATACTACCAAGAGTCATTGCTCCAGTTGATGCAAATACACCACCCACAACTGCTATAATAACATACCCAATTTGATTTATAAATCTAATAATTGGAGATATAGCATATGATGAGAATTGAGCTTTTCTACTAGCATTATAAAGATTTTGATTTAATTCTTTAAAGTTTTTTATAGTATCTTTTTCTTTGCTAAATGCCTTAACTACTATTTGACCAGTAAACATCTCTTCTATATTGCTATTTAATTCTCCTAATGATTTTTGATTTTCTGAAAATCTAGTTTGTGATTTTCTTGCAATTATGACAGTAATACCTAAAGAAACAAGCAATGTTACAGCTGATACTATTGTAAGTGGTATACTTATGCTTATCATCATTACAATAGAACCAATCACTGTGACCACTGCTGTAATAAGTTGCATTAATCCTTCTTGTAAACTATCTGCTACCTTCTCTAAATCATTTGTAACTATACTAAGTGTTTCCCCTTTTTTGTGAGAATCATAGTATTTAAGCGGAAGTTTATTTAATTTATCACTTAAATCTTTTCTCATGTTAAGAACTAAACTTTGTGCAACACCTGACATAATATATTGTTGTATATATATAAATACTGCACTAATTAAATACAACCCTAGAAGTATTGATATTATACCTCCCATAGTACTAAAATTCACACTGAACTTTGTACCTGTTTGAACTGCAGTTTTAATCCCATTAAATAATTGGTCAATAGCTTTTCCCATAACCATTGGTGCTAAAACTGTAAGAGCTGAACTTATTAATACTGAAATAAAAATCATTAATAACTTAAATTTTTGTTTTTTCATATATTTCAATAATCTTTTAGTTGTCTTTTTTGCATTTCTAGCTTTTTCTGCTGACATACCATCTTCAAAGCTAAGTACTTCTACATCTTGTTTTTCTGTTATTTTTTCACTCATATTACACCTCCAAATACACAGATTGATTCTTCACTCTATGCAAGTTCTTCTTTACTAAGCTGTGAATCTGCGATTTGCTTATAAACTTCACAATTTTCAAGTAACTCTTTATGTTTTCCTATACCTACAATTTCTCCATCATTCAAAACTATAATCTGATTAGCATCCATAATTGTACTTATACGCTGTGCTATAATTATAGCTGATGAATCTTTAATTTCATTCTTTAATGCTTTTCTAAGCCTTTTATCTGTCTTGAAATCTAATGCAGAAAAACTATCATCAAAAACATATACTTCTGGTTTTCTAACTAATGCCCTTGCAATAGATATTCTCTGTTTCTGACCACCAGATAAGTTATTTCCACCTTGTGCTACAAATGAATCATACTTACCTTCCATATCAGAAATAAACTCATCAGCTTGGGCTATACTTGCAGCATGCTTTACTTCTTCAATACTTGCATCTTCTTTTCCATATCTTATATTTTCTTCTATTGTCCCACTAAATAAAAAGGCTTTTTGTGGTACAAATCCAATCTTATCTCTAAGCTCTTTTTGAGGCATGTTCTTAATATCTTGACCATTTATAGATATTTCTCCAGATTGAATTTCAAAAAAACGTGGTATTATATTTGCAATAGTAGATTTACCAGAACCAGTGCTTCCTATAATTGCAGTTACTTCTCCAGATTTTGCTTCAAATGTTATATTATTTAAAACGGGTTCCTCCGACTGGGAATATGAAAAAGTTACGTTTTTAAATACTAAATGACCTCTTTCTGAAGTAATATCCTTATATCCATTTCCATCTACAATTTCAGGTTCTATATCTAAAATTTGATTTACTCTATCTGCGCAAGCTCCTGCTCTAGGTATGTACATAAATACCATTACTCCCATAATTAAATAAAATAATATTAGGATGCAATATTCAACTAGTGCCATTATATGACCTATCTCCATATTTCCATTGCTTACTCTCATACCACCAAACCAAATTATACTCACTATACCTAAGTTCATTATTAACATTACAACAGGCATAAGTACTGCAAATATTTTATTTATTGAAATTGCCGTTTCAGAATAATCTATTGCAGTTCTATCAAATCTCTTTTTTTCAAAACGACTTCTATCAAAAGCTCTTATAACTCTTACTCCAGTTACTACTTCACGTAATACTCTATTCATATTATCCATCTTTATTTGCATCATTTTAAACAATCGGATAACTTTTTTACCAACCAAAAATGCAGATAACATGAATAGAAACATTACTGTAACAATAATAATTGTCATTACTTTATCTATAGAATATGCTAAGAATAAACCAGAAACCGTTATAATTGGTGCTGGTAATACCAATTGAATAAACATAAACAAAGATTGACCTATTAAAGTAATATCACTAGTACTCCTAGTAATCATTGAAGCTGTACCTATCTTATTAAAATCATTTATTGATAAATCTTGTGATTTTATAAATACTGCTTCTCTAATATCTCTACAAAATCCAGATGAGAGATTTGATGATACTTTGCAAACTAAAACAGCTGATAAAGCTGTTATACCTGCTGCTATCAACATAATTAGACCTGTCTTTACAATATAATCTACGTCCCCCTTTACTACACCATTATTTACTATACTTGCTGTAAGTGTTGGTATATATAAAGTTCCAAGAGTTTGTAAAAATGTAAACATCAGCACTGTAACAATTAAAACTCTATATGGTTTTAAAAAACGAATTAATTTTTTCATACAATCACACTCCTTTATAGAATATTATGATAAACTATACTGTAACAGGATAGTCAAGGAGGAATTTTAATTATGAGTCAAATTTCGAAAAATTATTTCACAACTGGAGAATTTGCAAAGATTTGTGGAGTCAATAAAAAGACGCTTTTTCATTATGATGATATAGGTCTTTTCTCTCCAGAGTTAAAGAAGGAAAACGGATATAGATACTACTCATACCATCAACTCAGTATTTTTGGTATAATTTCTTCACTTAAGGAAATTAAAATGCCTTTAAAAGAAATTAAAACTTATATAGATAAACGAACTCCTAATTTACTAGTTGAACTTTTAGAAAAGAAAACTATTGATATTAATAATGAAATTGAAAAACTGAATAATATTAAGGCTTTAATGGAGTCTACTATTTCATTTACTAAAAAGGCCTGTAATATAGATGCAAATACGATTATTTTAGAAGAACATGAGGAAGAATACTTAGTCAAAACGCCTCTTACTTCTAAAGAACCCTTTCTTGGAGACGATGATGAAAACTTTTTATATGAATGTATTAACTTTATGGATAACTATGATTTAGGTGATGATGGTATGATTGGTTCAATCATTAAAGGCGAAGATATAATGAATAGAGATTTTGAGTCATATTCATATTTATTTACAAAAGTTAATAAAGACTATAAGAAATATCCTACATCAATCAAACCAAAAGGGCTTTATGTAACTGCTTACCATAAAGGAGGTTATGAAACTATTAATAAAACTTATGAAAAACTCTTAGAATTTTTTAATCAGAATAATTTATATATGGGAGATTTTGTTTATGAAGAGTATCTCCTATATGACATAAGTGTACGAGATTCTAATGAATATCTAACTCAAATCTCAGCAGAAGCTAAAATGTAAAGGGAGATAAATTATTATGATAAAAAGTAATATAGCTGAGAAAAACAATGATAAAAAAATAAATAGTATAGAAGTCGCAATATTTTTTATAGTCACTTATGGTATATCACTATTATTTGGAATCCCTCTCTACTTTAAAGAATATATGAACCCAGAAATAATGGTAATATTTATGACTATACTACCAGCATCAGGAGTTTCAATGGCAAGAATTTATAGATATAAGAAAAGTGATAAACATATCATACTTAATTATGTCATAATAGCTGACTTTTTATTATCTTTATCTCTAGTTACTTTAAAAACATTTCGAATAATAGATGATGAAACTATAAACCTAGGGATAGGTATTTTAGTTTTATTTGCTGGTATTACAACTATATGTTATGTATGTATAGAAGGTAAAGAACTTTATCCATTTAAAAATGAAAAAAAATCTATTAAATATATTTTTATTTTTATAATAGTAATTAATTTAAGTAAATTTATAATGTTAGGATGTAAGGATATTAATTTTATTAATTTATTTATGAGCATATTTTCCATTATTCCTTATCTCGCAACCCAAAGTATTCTTTTTTTTGGTGAAGAATATGGATGGAGAGGATTTCTTCAAGAAAAAATGCAGATAAAGTTTGGTAAACGAATAGGAGTTATTTTATTTGGGGTTATATGGGAGCTATGGCACATACCTTTATGGTTTACAGTTTATCATGTAGACGGTTTAGGTATATTACTTAGATTATTTTTTGTAATTAGTATTTCTATATTTTTAGGTTATGTTTATATGAAAACTAAAAATATATGGGCATGTATTGTAATTCATTTAATTAATAATACAGTTTTTTTAGATGCTGATTTGAATAATATCTTTTTAAATTTTAATTCTTCAAATCTTAATTCAAATATTATATTAGGTTGTTTAATTTTTTCTGTACTCCTTTCATTATTTATTTTTACTAAAGAGTACAAAAAAGAATATAAAAAGGAGTAACAAAAATAGCAAATTAAATAAATTTTTGATAGAGTATTATCTTAAATATACAAAGTTTATTTCAAAAGAGGCTGTCTCAAAAGAGAGATAAGTCTCTTTTTCATTGTTGAAATGATAAAAATATATTTGATTTCATACAAAGAAGAGTGCCTCATAAACTAAAAAGTTCATTTTGAGGCACCCCCCTTTATTTATATTTAAAACAATCTAAATTCTAGAGTTCTCTAATAGCCATTTTTCTGCATCTTTATAAAGTCTATCAACCTTTTCTGGTCTATCTATTCCAGGAAGTTCTTGATTTATTTTATATCCATCCTTACTAAGCATATAAGAAAGACTTGCATATGAAGGTCTATAATCCTGTATGTCTTTCTTAGAAATTTTGACATCTCCATCCTGATAAACAGATAAAATTATATCTTTTTCATATATAGCATCCATAGATATTATATACCATATATCATCTATCTTTTGAGTCTTATACAAAAACTTGACATCTGACTGAAGTTCAACTAAATTTCCATCAATTTCATTTCTAATATGAATAGCCCCCATTGTGATTGATACTGCCTTATTATTATTTATCCAAACTAATGTATCACAAATTTTATGTGGTGCATAAGATTTCATCTTACTTGATTCTTCTACAAACCCTTTTCCACTACCTTGATACCAAGATATTGAAACAGTAGATTCCTTTGCAAAGCATTTTTTCATTTCATCCCATAATGCATTATCCCTACAAAATCTCTCAAATTCTATAAGTTCTTTTACACTATTTTTATCTATTATATCTTGCATAGAATTCTTTCCTGGTCTACTTAATAACATGTTCTCAATCTCCTTTAACATAAATTTCTTTTATTTTTAACACTACTCGGTTTACTATCTTACTTTATTGCCTTTTATCCATACACCTTTTATATTTCTAGTTGCTGTTATATCTTTAATTGGGTCACCTTCAACCATTACTAAATCAGCTCTTTTTCCTTCTTTTATTAATCCACGGTCATTAAGACCTAATAGTTTTGCTGGCAAACTTGTTGCACTCTCAAGTACCTCAATTGTATTAAGACCTGCCTTAACTAATAATTCAAATTCACGATGAAGGGACTCCCCATGTTTCACTATACTAACAGAATTCTCATCATTATTTGCATCAGTTCCAGCTAATATCACCACTCCAGCTTTTTTCAATGTAGCTGTATTTTCTATTGCTGTTTCTAACCTAACCTCTTCTCTTCCTGTAGCTTTTTTTATATTTGATATTATACTTTCCATCATAACTATAGTTGGAATTGATATAAGATTTTTCTCTTTTATCCTTTTTACTACATCATCAGATAGTTTCCCTATAAAAGGAATATGATTTATTACATCAACATTTGCTTTTTCTGCATATTCATAAGCTATAGTTGTAGGTGCATGAGCAAATACTTTTTTCCCATTTTCATGAGATATTTCAACTACTCTTTTTATTGTCTCAAAATCAAAAGCTATTTTAGATGCTTTTGGGTCTTCTATTATAATTTTTACGAAATCTGCTCCTTGTTTAATTTGTTTCTTAGCAAAATGTTCAGCATCTTTAATAGTATGTATTTTACTATCTTTAAACCCCATGCCCATAAGATGAGGGTGTGATGCTGGTGCAACAGGTTCATATACACTACGAATATCTGTTAGTCCATCTATATTTCTTAAAGATTCTACTATCTCTTTGCTATTAGTTGCCATATCAAGCATAGTAGTTATCCCCCAGTTAGTTGCATCCTCCAAGTTTTTTATACTATCTAAATGAACATGAGAATCAATAAATCCTGGAAGTAAGGTACATCCTTCCCCATCTATAATAATATCAGCAGTTGTTTTTGATGATATTACTCCATCTTCTATTACAATACTCTTTTGTTTTGAAAGTTTTTCTCCATCAAATATTTTAATATTTGTAATTTTAGTTATTGCCATACTCCACACTCCCTTTATTTTTATTTACTAAAAACCTTATTCTTATTTAATTAAAATTTTTTACTTTGATGCTTTCTTAGTTTATATAACTAATTATATATAAATTAATTTGCTTAAACTATGTGTTAGAATCTAAACTTTGATGTAAAATATACTATATCTATTGTGTTATAGTACAATCAGATATAATAAGAGGAGGTTTCCCATGAAATTAGTATATTTAATGAAAGGTATATCTCAATATATCTCAGTATTAAAGCCATTTCTAGATGAATATATAGATATCACTAGCTTAAATATTTATAAAAATAATCAAACTGAATTTAATACTGGATGTTTATATTTAGGAAATATAACAGATATTTCTGTAGATTTGACCAATATGAATTTTTTAGGTATCTTTATACAAAATGAAGTTAACATTGATTTAGAAAGATATAATTTAAACCCAAATATTTGTATCATAAAATCTAAAAAAGAAAAGTATGACCTTTTTGGTGAATTGTTAAATATCATGAATCAAGAAGTACATCTTAGTTTATGTTCTCAAAAGTTTTTTGATGTAGTTTCTGAGAATAAAGGCATACAATATTTAATCGACATAGCACATGAAGAATTCGGCTATCCTATAATAATTCGTGACTCTAGCTTCAAAGTTTTAGCTTATTCTTATGATGTCAGTGATATATTACAACTTACTGAGGATTCTAATGGAGATAAATATTTAGACGAAGAAACTATAAATTACATAAAATATCAAAATATCCATAAAAAAATACATTATAATAAATCTACTAAAGATGAAAATAAACCAGATAACTGGCTTGGAACATTAGTCTCATCCGTATGTGTAGAAGAAATTGAAGTAGCTCATATAGCTATCTGTGAATGGAAAAAACCACTTAATGAGTTTCACTTTAAATTATTAGAATCACTTAATAAAGCTTTATCTCTAGAACTACAAAAAAATAATTTGTTTAATATAGATAAAAAACTTATTCCTAATTATATACTTTCTGATTTGTTGGAAAAAAAGTACCTAGATGATGATACTATAAGCAAAAGATTCCATTATTTAAATTGGACTAAGTCAAATTCATTAAATATAATGGTAATAGTAAACAAAGATAACAATTATTTTGATAGTAAAGTTCCTTTTATCATGCAATCTTTAAGTGCATTTATACCATCTAATAACTGTGTAGTACATAAATCTGCTTTAGTCGTTTTTATTAATGATTCTTTAATTCATAATTTAATTGACAATGAGAATAAAGAATTTATTAATTACTTAAAACTAAATTCACTTTATGCTGGAATAAGTTCAAGATTTTCAAAGCTATCTGATAGTTGGAAGTATTATATTCAAGCTAAAAAAGCTAGTGAAATTGCTCAAAAATATGATATAAACTTTTCTCCATTTGGGAAAAGCATACCATATATACTCTACGAGCTACTTAGTACTAATTATGATTTATATGACCTCAATCATCCAGCTGTAACCAAGCTAATTGAGGAAGATAAAAAAAATGGTTGTAATTTATTAGATACATTAAAACAATATATATACTTTAATAATTCACCAAGCAAGGCTGCTAAAGTCTTAAACATTCATAGAAATACTCTGTTTTATAGAATTAATAAGATAAAAGAAATCACAGGCATTACACTAGACTATGCTGATGAAATACTTCAGATTTATATTTCTATAAAAATGATTGAAATTAACTCAAGAAATAAAAGCTATGAAACACATAATTAAACTATATACTTTATAGCTTTTATTTTTTATATGTATGTGCTTTTACAAATATAAAAAGTAAGGAGAATTTATATGAAATTATCTAGTAAAAAGGAACAAAATGTCGAAAACTCAGAAATGAAACAGTATATAACTGGAGCAGGAGGTTGTATTGTCAGTAAATCAATTCTCAATGGAACATCAAAATTGAAGCGGCTTTTTAGAGAAGACAGTGAATTTGGAAATGGATGGATTGCTTTTGGAGATACAGATACACAGGAGTATGTTGATAATCCTAAAAACATGACAATTATAGATTTTAATACTCTTGTTAATATTGAACCAACTACTTTAAATATTTTTTATATGCCTATAGGAACAGACCTAGAATTTCGCTCTGATAAAAGTGGAAAATATTTTATTGACACAAACACAAGGAAAGAAATTAGAGAACCAGTTAAGCATCCTGCACAAATAGCCTTTGAAAAGAACCTAAAATTTTTAAATCAGGAAAATTATCCAATAGAATTTTTTAAAAGCTTGTTTCAAAAAAGTGACAAACTTGAACCATTTATCGTGGGGGAAACAGATTTTCCAAGCGGAGAAGTTGTCCTTGCAGACCCTCTTGCATATTTAGGGAGTGAGTATGAAACTTGTTTAGAAAGAAAAATACCAGTTGGAAGTTATTCTGTAGAAATATCTATTTGTCATTCTAAAATTGCTGGACTTAGAATTGCAGCAGCTAGATTAATTATTAGTGACAAGCAACCTATTACATATGAAATTGCTATGCCAAAAGGAAAAGGAATCGAAGACTTTGGAAAAGCAGGAGCATGGACTTTTTTTGGTGTGGATACAGGATTAGCTTGCTTTTCAGACGCAAAAGTTGCAAAGGAATATGCTAGTTTTACAACAAAATGGCAAAATGAAAATCCAGATAAAAATAAATATCATGATTATTTTTCAGCACTTTTTAAAAAAAGCTATGAAATGTATCCAAACATCCAGAATAAAGATGGCAATTTCTTGATTTGGCAATTGCCACAAACACCCTATAGATTAATTATGTTAACAAGTGGCATGGGTGATGGTATTTACAGTGGATATTGGGGACTTGATGCATATGGAGAGGTCACAGAACTCATAATACCATTTATGAATCCAATATATTTTTAAGCTATAAAACTTATTGTGGGTTTAGGCTTGCTAAATAATCTCCTTTTAAAATATATAATACTTAGTTGAATAGAAAAGTAAGGCTATGCTTTTTATTACCATAGCCTTGCTAATAAATGTTTATAAATTCAGCTACATGAGCCAACTTTTTAATAATTTATCTATATACTTAAACTATATATTCTAAATTCACTGTATATATAGTTCTTCCTCAAACAAACAATAAGAATTCTTACCAGATGCTTTTACATTATAAAGTGCTCTATCTGCATTTTTGAACAATTCTATAAATGAATTTCCATTTTGGGGATATATTGCAATACCTATACTAACAGAAGCCTCAAAACTAAAACTTAAGTCATTATAATTATCATAAAGAACTCTGTTTAATTCTTTTGCTTTTTTATGCAAGTTTACTTCTGAATGATAATCTTGCATATATACTACGAATTCATCACCACCAATTCTTCCAACTAAATCTTCATTACCAAAACTGGCTTGTATCTTCTCAGCAAAAGTTTTTAACACAAAATCACCAAATGGATGCCCGAAATTATCATTTATTTCTTTAAAATCGTCTAAATCAATAATGAATAAAGCATCTTTTTTGTTATTTTTATTTGTAGATATAACTTCTTCTACTAGTTTTTCAAATGTACCTTTATTATATATATTTGTCAATGAATCACTTTCTGCTCTAGTTTTTAACTCTTCATATTTTTTTATATCACTATCTACATCTACAATCACGCCTACAACCTTTAAAAGTTTATTTTCATCATCAAAAATCTTTGTTACTGATGTTCTACACCAAATATATTCGCCATTAGATTTTTTTAAACGATATATTACTTGATTATGTTTGTCATTTTCTTTAATACTTTCAAGAAAATCTTCAAATACACTGTAATCTTTACGATGAACTAATTCTTTATCTCTAATCTCTTTTAAAAGATTTTCACATTTACTGCTATATCCAAATTTTTCAGTCCAGGCCTGAGATACAAATGATTTATCTTCTTTAAGATTCCATTCAAAGACAACAGAGTCAGTCTGTTCAACAATAATCTTATAACGTTCATTACTAAGTCTTAATTCTTCCTTATGAATTATTTCTTGCTCAAGTATTTCATACTTCATAGATAATTTAGTTTTATCTATAATAGATTTAAATAGATAAAATACAATAAAATTAATATATAAAATACCAATACTTGATATTAAATTTAGAAATTTTAAACTTTCAGAACTAAAGAACTTGTTTATATCAAATATAGAAATAGCTAGAAATAAACTAAATAAAGGTATTGCAAGTAAAATAATCCAATACTTTATTGGCATATCTGAATGTACATCTTTTTTAAATAAACAAACAATCTTACATATAAATAAAAAAACGATTTTAGATAAAATTGTGGCTAATACTCTTATACCATTGTTTTCAAACATTATTTCAAAGCCTTCTTTTATAAATAATACAAAAATACTTGTAACCACAATTTCTGATAATATAAAGAATACATTTAATAAAACAGTAGCAAATAATCGTGTCTGTATATTTCCTTCATATAAAAATGATGCTGAAAAAATAAGAATAAAAATTAAAGGTATTGTGATTGCAGGATTTAAAGTTATTAAATTACAGACTCCTAAGCATATTATAAAACCCAATCTAGCATATCTTATAGCTCTTGTATATCCTTCTTTCTGACCTAAAAAATCTGATAAAAACATATGGACAACAAAAGCTTCAAATATAACAGTTACTAAATTTGTAATATCAAAAAGCAGTTGTTCTTTCATACATATTTTTTATAAAATAAGAAGCTTACTTAAGCTAAATACACTTCAGATTTTACTTTTCCTTTCTGAATATATATTTAAGCATCTACTTTAATTGTCAACTATTATAATATATGTCAGCTTAATATTGTTCTTTTTTCAACAGTATACAATAGATATATGTAAAAAACAACTTCAAATATTGACATATTTTCTTTAATATCTCTTTATATTATCTTTATAACTTAAATACTATAGTAAACTTAGCACCTTTTTTACCATTTTCCGCATATATACGTCCACCATGCTTATTTACAATAGATTTAACTATTGATAATCCAATTCCATGATTACCCCCAACCCCCTTATAAAATCGTTCAAAAATGTGAGGTAAATCTTCTTTATTAATCCCAATTCCATCATCTTCAACTATAACAACTATATTTTTTTGATTATGTTTACATACTATTTTAATTTCACTCTTAGCGTATCTTAAGGCATTTTCTATAAGGTTCATAAATGCTTTGGATACATTTTTTTCATCACATTCAAATAAAACCATATCTTCATCAAACTCATAAATAAATCTTATACCTTTATTTATAGCTCTTACATTTTGTCTAGAACCACAGTTTGAAAGTACTTCTCTTAAATCACATTCTACGAGTTCATAATCTTTAGTTATATTATCAATTTTAGATATATATAATAAATCTTCAACCATATCACTCAATCTATCACTTTCTTCAAGAATTATATCACTTGCATGTTTGCTATCTATTACATTATACTTTATAGCTTCTGCATAACCTTTAATGGACATAAGTGGTGTCCTAAGTTCATGAGAAGCATTTTGGAAGAATATTTTTTGTTCATTATCATACTTATCAAGATATTCAGCACTCTTATTCATAATATTTGAAAGTTCTACCAATTCCTTGTCTGAAAAATCAAAGTAAGTCCTTCTAAAATCACCCTGACCCATTTTTTTTGCAAAACCACATAGCTCTTTTATAGGTTTAGCAATTTTTTCAGATAAAACTATAGCTGTAAATATTGCTAATATACCTGCAAAACACATTACAAATATTAATACAATGTTTATCTTTTGGACTAGATTTAAGGTTTTTGATATATCTATAAAAAGAATTAAATACTTATCTTGTTCTCCATATATACTAGTTATTTTTACAGTTGAAATATAATAATCATTACTTCCAGTAGATATGCGTGTATTTTCATCTGAGTTTAAATCCAGTTTTTCATTTTGAATACACTTTTTAATAGATTCCATCTCATCAATATTCTTTAAAAAGTCATCCTCTCTTGTTGGAAATATCAAGTTATACTTTGAATCAACCACCATAGCATCAGCATCTGATTGTGTTTCTGCCATCCTAACTTTATCTTGTACATTTCTCATAAAATTAGATAATGCTTTTGGAGGAAGCTTTCCATCATCTTGAGGAGGCTTAATAGGTCTAAAATTGCTATCCATATGTTCTACTATTTCTGTAGATTTTGTTAGCTCTTCATTTGCAGTTGTTTTTATGTACGTATCAAGCAATATATTAAAAGATACTAATATTATCATAAATACTACAATTATTAAACACAGTATACTCAATAAAATCCTAGTTTTTATGCTTATATTTTTCTTTGAAAATTTTAATTTAAATATAGATTTAATCTTATTTGCTGTATTTTTATCATTTTTATTTTCCATCTGAATTTTTCTCCTTTAATCTAAACCCAAAACCCCAGACAGTTTCTATCAAAATATTTGTATCTAAAATCTTTTTACGTAGTCTTTTAACTGTATCATCAGCAGCTCTTGTCTCAACTTCTATATCATATCCCCATATTTTATTTAATAATTCATCTCTAGAAACTGCCCTGTCTCTATTTTCAAACAGATAAGTTAATAGATTGTATTCATTTGGTGTTAAGTCTATATTGTCACTTTTATTTGTAACGATTTTATTTTTTTTATTTATTGTTATATCACCAAATTTTAATTCCATATCGACAGAATCACCATACTTATCATAATTTTGTTTCTTTTCAAATTCTATCCTTCTAAATATAGACTTTACTCTCATAACTAAAGACATTGGACTAAATGGCTTTGTAAAATAATCATCACTACCCAAAGTTATCCCTGTAATATAATCTATATCTGTGTCTCTTGCAGTAAGCATGATTATTGGAACAGTACTCTTCTCACGAAGTTTCGTACATACATCAAAGCCACTTAAACCAGGCATCATTATATCTAGTATTACTAAGTCACACTCTTTTTTATTAAATTGCTCTAAAAGTTCATCACCTGTTTTAAAATCCATAACATCATGACCTTCATTTTTTAAGAATGTCTTTACTAAATTTCTTATATTATCTTCATCGTCTGCTATATAAATTAACTTATTCATACACTCACTCCCTAATAAACTTTTAATTTAAATTAAATAGTATAAATATATTGATTAAACAATTAAATTCCAATATGTAAGATAAATATTATTTTTTACTATATTTAAATTATATCAGTTTTTTATGGTACATTAGTTTTAAAATTGTTTAGATTTTAAGGCAATTTTAAGGCAAAGACAAATTATTATAGAATTTATTAAATTCAGTGCAAAATGTCATAAAACAATAATCCAATATTTAACTATATTTATTCATTTTTTATCGAAATTGCTATTTAAAAAACTTTTCATTGAATATTCAAACAATTAATATTATAGTTATATTAAATAATACAGTTTACTTCAAGCATAAAAAACATTTATTAATATGTCATACTTAGTCCATTCTCAACTAATTTTATGGATTTCTTAAACTCATTGGCAAAACTAGATTTCAACAGAATAAAACTAGATAAAGTCTTTATGAAAGGAGAATTTAAGATGAAAAAAGCTCTTAGATATTTTTTATTTTTAATTATTCTATTACTCATGTATTTTTTAGCTGTTAAATTAAATTTTGATTACTATCAGCAAATTCATACCAGTTTTACACAAGACTTTAAAAAATTTGTTTTTATTAATTTGATTTCCTCTGGTGGTATTGGTTTATTACTAGGCGTTGAATTATTTATTAATGAATATAAAAAAAGTGGTAATTGGTATCTTGATATTCCAAGATTAGTTATTATCTGTATTCCATCTTTTTTTCTAGCATTAATGCCTATGCTAATCTTTATATTTCCAGTTGGAAATATTCCAATTATAGGTAGTTTTATTATGCTTGACCGAATACCACTGAATATAACAATTTTTAATATCTTACTTGGATACTTCTTGATAACGAGTTTTCGTAAAAAGTAATAACTAAATAACTTAAATAAGAATAGCTGTCTTTAAATAAATTTGATTATTTAAAAGACAGCTATTTTTTACTTAAGTTATATTCTATTCTTATACTAATTTATAATCTTTTGGATTCAGTTTACTTGCTGCTGCTTCATCTATTATAACTATAGTATCCTTGTGAAGTTGAAGTATAGAACCAGGAACTTCTGGAGTTATATCTCCATAAACAGTTTTATATACTGCATCAGCTTTTTCTTCCCCTGAAGCTAAAAGTAATATTTTTTTAGATTTTAATATTGAACCAATTCCCATACTTACAGCCTTTTTAGGAACATCTTCTCTTGATTCAAAGAATCTTGCATTGGCCTCTATTGTAGATTCTGTAAGTTCAACTACATGAGTTCTTTTTGCAAATTTATTATCAGGCTCATTAAAACCTATATGAGCATTACGACCTATTCCAAGTACTTGTACATCTATACCACTGGCTGCATCTATAGAAGCTTCATAATTTATACATTCTTCTTCAATATCATCAGCCATCCCATTTGGTAGATGGGTATTTTCTGGCTTAATATTTACATGATTGAATAAATTCTCTTTCATAAAATAATCATAACTTTGGTCATTAGATACTGGTAACTTATAATATTCATCTAAATTAAAACTAATTACATCTGAAAAATCTACTATATTATCATTATATTTCTTTACTAAATCTCTATACATACCTACTGGTGTGCTTCCTGTAGCTAGTCCCAATATTGAATTTGGTTTTAAAACTATTTGAGCTGCTATCATCTCAGCTGCTTTTTTACTCATTCCATCATAATCTTTGCATACTAATACTCTCATTTTGTTCCTCCTAAATTTTAGCTAATACTTTAATTGATATAAATTTAATTTACTGTTACTTTTTTATGTTACTTTTATCTTCTTTAAATTTTGTTTTTATATATTATATATTTTTATATACTACTTCACCTAAACAAAGAGTCATCTTACAATCCAAATTCTCATCAAATACAGCTATATCTGCATCTTTACCGATTTCTAAACTTCCTTTTTTATCATTTATACTTAAAGACGTTGCTGGATTTAGAGATGCTAAATTAATTGCTTCATTCACCTTAAGATTTGTATTCTCTAAGAAGTTAAATACCATTTTATTTAAAGACAATACACTTCCAGCTAATGCTCCATTTTCAAGTCTAGCCTCATTACCTTTAACTATGACTTTCTGACCTCCAAGAGCATAATCTCCATCTTCAAGCCCACCAGCTTCTATAGAATCTGTTATTAAAATCAATCTTTCTTTCCCTTTATTATTCAGTATAAATTGAAATAAATCTTTATTTATATGGATTGTATCTGCTATTAATTCACTGTATACATTAGTTGTAAGTGCAGCACCAACAACCCCTGGGTCTCTATGGTTTAAACCAGTCATTGCATTAAACATATGAGTTACATTTGTTACCCCTAAATTTATAGCTTCTTTAGCTTGTTCATAATTTGCATTACTATGACCAATAGACAACACTATATCTGTACATCTTTTTATTTCCCTAGTAAAATCAAAATCAATGTCTTTTTCTGGAGCATAAGTTATGACTTTTATAACATCTTTATATTCTTTGATAAATTCGTATTTTGAATTTATTATAAATCTTTCGTTTTGTGCTCCTTTATAATTTTCATTTATAAAAGGCCCTTCTAAATGTGCTCCTAATACCTGTGCTCCTTCAAGTTTTCTATTTTGAGCTTTTTTAATGACTTCAAGAGCATCATAAACATGTTCTTTATCCATAGTCATTGTAGTTGGAAGAAAGGAAGTCACTCCATGTCTCATTATTGATTTTGAAATTGTTTCAATAGATTCATCAGTCGAATCCATTGTATCTTTTCCCATATTTCCATGTATATGAATATCAATAAGCCCTGGAGATATATACTTTCCATTAGCATCTATAACTTCACAATCTTTTGGTGCACTATCAGTTATATCCATTATTTTTTCATCAAATACTAGTACTTTATTTTCCAATATTTGATTCTTTAATATTATTTTTCCATTAATTAAACATTTCATATTATTCACCTACTCACTCAATACTATTTCATATTGATATTTATCTGTCCTAAATATTGATATGGTATATTCTATTGGATTACCTTCTCTATTATAAGAATTTCTATGGAGCTTAAGAGCTAAAGCACCTTCTTCGGTCTCTAGAAGCTTACTTTCTTCATCTGAAAGTATTATTGGCTCCATTACTTGCTCAGCTTTTTGTATCTTATAACCATACTTTTCATTTAAAACTCCATATAATGAAGAATTATCTAATATCCCTTTTGTAAGACCTTTACACATTTCTTCTGATAAATATACTATTTCCAATCCAAATGGCTCTCCATCAGTATATCTAAGTCTAACAATCTTATATATATTTGTGGTGTTGTCATTTATTCCAAGCTTTCTTTTAACTAAATCATCAGGTAGTTCCATCTCAAAGGATAATATATCCGTTTTTATGTTTACTCCCTTTTCTTTCATAACATCAGTAAAACCTTTTACATTTGAAAACTGGTATTTCTTTTTTTGCTTTGCAACAAAGGTTCCTTTACCTTGTACTCTATAAAGAAGACCTTCTGTAACTAATCCAACAATAGTTTTATTTACTGTCATACGACTTACATTTTGTATGTTACAAAGTTCTCTCTCTGGCATTATTGCATCACCTTCTTTAAGCTCACCTGTCTCTATCATTTCTCTTATTATTGAACTTAATTGAGTATGCAATGGTATGTTATTAGATTTATCTACTATTTTCATATAATCACCACTTTTCGATATGGTATATACCAATTTTGGTATATACCAATTATACTTTAAAAGAAATTTTATTTCAATACTTTTAACTTATTTTGTAAAAATTTTAGTAAAATCTAAAGACAAAAAAGAAATTGGAGTTTATACTATATAGGAAGCTAGAGAATTGAAAAATGCATAAATAACTACATTATTTATTTCAAATTTCACTAATACTAATACATATACTGTGACAAACTACTACATAAGTATATTATGGCTAAATTATAAATATAAAATGAGAGGATGATTTTAATTTGATAAACATAGGTGATTTTAATAAACTTACAGTGAAAAGAAAAACTGAGTTTGGATATTTTTTGGATGGACAAACTAATAACACAAAAGACGATATACTTCTTCATAATAGATTAATCGGAAAAAATGAAGTAAATATAGGTGATGAAGTAGATGTCTTCATATTTAAAGATTCTGATGATAGAACTGCTGCTACTTTAATACCTCCTTTAGCTAAGGTTGGAGATGTAGCACATTTGAAAGTAGTTGACAATACAGATATTGGAACTTTCATAGATATGGGACTTTCTAAGGATATACTAGTTCCTTTTAAAGCTAAGACTTATCCATTATTTAGGGATGAAAAATATTTATTTTATATATATTTAGATAAAAGTAAAAGAATTGCTGCTACTACAGATATAGATTCATATTTATCAACAGACCATACTTACAATGTAGGAGATGTTGTAACTGGAATTGTATATGGATTCCAAACTAATAATTCTGCCATGATATGTGTAGATAATAAATATGCTGGTGTAATACTTCATAATGAATACTTTACTGAATTAAAAACTGGCGATGTTCTTGAAAATTTACATGTTATAAAGGTATATGAAGATGGAAAACTAGGACTTTCTCCTAGAGGAAATAGAAAAGATGAACTTGATACTTTAGAAAATAAAATTTTAAGTTATTTAGAAGGCTCTGATGGATATATGAGATTTAATGATAAGTCTGACCCTAAAGATATTTCTATATTATTTAATTCAAGCAAGAAAAATTTTAAACGTGCTCTTGGAGTGCTTATGAAAAAAGGATTAATTTATCAAGATGAAGAAGGAACTTATCTAAAGTAGAATAAAAATTTTATACTGTAAAAAAAGAAGTAAAAATGAAAGATATTTTCTATTTCATATTTACTTCTTTTTTAATCTGATAATTGGCTAAAGATTCTTAATCAGATAAATCTTGAGATAAAAAAGACATGGATAGATAAATAGCGTAGAAAGGACATATTTTAAGCTTTGCCGTTTGAGGATAATGTAGATTTAACCATACAATAAGAACTGAACTCTCAGCCAACAACAAGTGGTATGCCATGAGGCATACCACTTGTTGTTAATATCATATTTTATATTCTTCTGCATACACTTCCTTGTAAACTGACCTAATACATTATTTAAATAAATCTAATCAGCATTCAGAATCAATATATTTATTATTAATTTTTATAAATTTTATGCTATCTACGAATTTTGTATAAATTTACTTCCAACGTTTTAATGTTGGAAAGAAACTATTCATCATTGTTCTTGCTTCATCTTCAGTCATGCCTTTATTACTTTCAAGCATAGGAGGTATACAAACCTCTATCATCTCTTTCATACTTATATCTGCTATAAATTCACCATCTTTAAAACAATAGCTACAGTAATCAGTACTTTTACTTCCATCTTTATTTGTCCCATATAATTCATCAGTTTGTCCCATTGGCATAGCACAACATTGGCAAAATTTAGTTTCTTCCATTTTAAATCACTCCTTATATTTTTCTTTGGCTCTTAACCATATTCAAATTATATCAAGACTAATATGACATTATTATGTCATATTAAAAATAAAAAAACTAATAAAATTATTCCATATAAAAAACTCATTTCAAGTTTTCCATATCTCTATATTCTTTTGGAGAATATCCTGTTTTTTCTTTAAAGCATTTACCAAAATGGCTCATTTGGTTAAACCCAATAGTTACAGCTATATTACCAATAGGTTCATTTGTATGTTTCAGCAGTTGTGTTGCTTTTAATAAACGAATTTCATTTAGATATTTATATGGTGTAGTATTTAAACTGGATTTAAAACATCTTGAACATTCTGATTTACTAATATTTGCACTCTTTGCTAAATCCTCTAAAGTTAAATTTTCTGAGTAATTTTCTTCAATATATCGAAGTATTTTTTGTATACGGATATTCACTATATTTTTTTGTTTTCTTTTTGGGAAATTAATATTCTTTATCATTGTAAGCCAAAGAGAAGAAAGGCAAACTAGTACCTCATATATATAAAATTCTGTTTTATTATTTTCTATATCTGCTAATTGACTCAAAACAGACAATATTTCGTCATGCCAAACACTCCCCTGTATAAAGTGATAGAAAGTAAATTGTTCGTTCTCTACCACACTATCAACAAATGATTTTACATAAACTCCAGCATAAAATTCTAAAAAATAGTTTGGAAAAATAAAACTATTATAATGACAATCTTCAATACGTTTTACATGATGTATAACATTTTTGTTGATGAAGATTCCTTCTCCTGTTTTAACTTGAACAATGTCATCAAGAGTCGTAACTTCGATTGCTCCACTCAGTACATATATAAATTGTAAATCATCATGCCAATGCATGACTTGAAAACCGAGATTTTTCGGATAAGATTTGTCATTGACTACATCAAGAGCAAGATAAGGAAAATCAGTATTTATATTCAGATTTATGGAATTGATGTATTTTTCTTTTTCTAAATCCAATGTTCATCTCTCCTTTGGTAATATTGTGATAATAATTGGTGTTTTTTTAATATTTTTTTGAAGTTTATCGTGATAAAATCATAATATGAACAATGATAAAAGTCAATATAACAATGAAGATATGACTATGATTTTCCCATATGGAGACATGTAAATAGATACAGATTTATTCTCTTACACACTACATTATCAGTCAACAAATATCAATAAGAACACAAATTATAGTCTGTAAAAAATTTAAAAGAGATAAAATAAGGAGGAAACTAACATTGAAAATAAGAAAGGAACAGCACTATGAAACCATCAAATTTAGAAATACTTAATCAGTCTTTCGATGTACAAGCCCCTAATTTTGAAAGTGATACTGTACAATTTTCAAAACAAGATTACTTAGATTATACTCTGTCCAATATAGCTCCCAATAAACATGATACTATTTTAGAAGTAGCTTCGGGAACTTGTATTTGTGGGCGTTTCTTCTCACCTTTTGTACAAGCAGTAGTATGCTTAGACGCAACAATATCTATGCTACAAGCTGGAAAGAAAGAAGCAGATAAAAATCACTTAGATAATATGTTTTTTATGAAAGGTTGTGCAGAGGAACTTCCATTTTTAGATAACAGTTTTGATATTGTATTTTCTCGTCTTGCTTTTCATCATTTCACAAACGTAAGCACTGCATTTTCAGAAATGGTAAGAGTATTAAAACCTAATGGTAAATTAATAATGATTGACATGGAAGCTCCTCACGAAACATTGAGAAGTATAGAGGATAAACTTGAAACTTTGCGTGACCCATCTCATGTAAAAAACTTAAGTAGAGATGAAATGCAAAAACTATTTGAAAATTATGGTTTACACATAGAAAAATGTGACTCAAAGAAAATCGAGCAAAATTTAATGGCTTGGCTAGACTTAACCTTTACCAATGAAACAGCAAAAGAAAAGATTATCACTTGTATGCAGGAAGATATAAATGGTAAGAGAAAAACTGGCTTTTATCCTTTTCAAAATGATAAGGGCATATGTTTTAATCAAAATTGGGTTTTTATATTGGGAAGAAAAAGTATATAGTAAATATCATAACTTGTGTTAATAAAGATAGAGAGATACACAGATGAGCTGTGTAATCTCCCTTATCTTGTATCATCATATCAAGACTAATTCAATTGCCAACTATCGTTTCTTTTTTATTGTGTAGGATTGTAAGCTCCTTTGGCATCCGTTTTTTTCATAGAACTCTTCTACTCCTGGTTGTGCACCAAAGTACAGCATGGTTGGTGTATTTTCTTTGGCAAGCTGTAGAAGTCTACTGCCAATACCTTTTTTCTGATACTCTGGAAGAACAAGTAATTCTGTAATTGTTCCAAAATAATAGCCATCTGAAAGAATTCGTAGGCAGCCCACAAGCACTTTATCATCATAAGCAGTTATATTCAATGTTTTCGATAATGCTGTCTGTGTTTTATCCATATCATAATCACCTGGCCATATTCTGTTAACGAATGGTATAAATATTGATACATTAAGTTCTTGGTCATTAACTTTATATTCCATTATTTATTGCACCTCCACAAATTTAAATTTTTCACTTTATCATACCCGTATTATATCACTCACATATAAGCACAATAATAAAAATCAACACGACAAAATATAATGAGTATCATTAGATAGTAAAAATGCCCATATATCCAATAAAATAAGGATATACGAGCATTTATAAATATTTTTAAAAATAAGACAAATCATATATAAAGTTTATAAAAAGATTATATTCTATTTACTTTAGTTTTTATAGCTGCTTCTTTAACTGCCTCAGCAACATTTTTTACAACATTTTTATTAAATACATCTGGTAATATGTACTCTGGACATATTTCCTCATCACTTATAGTATTGGCAATTGCATATGCAGCAGCTATCTTCATTTCTTCATTAATTTCTTTAGCCTTAACATCAAGTGCACCTCTAAATATTCCAGGGAATGCCAATACATTATTTACTTGATTAGGAAAATCTGAACGACCAGTTCCCATTATGAACGCTCCACCTAATTTTGCTTCCTCTGGCATTATCTCTGGAGTAGGATTTGCCATTGCTAATATTATTGGCTTTTCAGACATACTTTCAACCATTTCCTTTGTAACAGCTCCTGGACCTGAAACACCTATAAATACATCTTTTCCTTTTATAATATCTTTTAAAGAACCTTTTTCATTTCTTATATTTGTTACTTCTAGCATTTCTTTTTGAACATAATTTAGATTTTCTATACTAGCTTCTAATGCACCACTTCTATCACATAATATTATATTCTTAACATTCATATTAAGTAATATCTTTGCTATAGCTATACCAGCAGCTCCTGCTCCATTTATAACTATTTCTAAATCTTCCATTTTTTTGTTTTTAATTAACTTTATTGAATTTATTATAGCTGCTGCAACTATTATCGCTGTTCCATGTTGGTCATCATGAAAAACAGGTATACCTAAAGACTTTTTTAGTCTCTCTTCTATCTCAAAACATCTTGGAGAAGATATGTCTTCCAAATTTATTCCTCCAAATACTGGTTCCATCAGTTCAACAGATTTAACTATCTCATCTACATCATTAGTCTTTAAACAAATTGGAAAAGCATCTACATTTGCAAATTGTTTAAATAATATAGCCTTACCTTCCATAACAGGTATAGATGCTTCAGCACCAATATTACCCAATCCAAGCACAGCACTTCCATCGCTAACTACTGCTACTAGATTGCCTTTAGAAGTATATCTATAAACATCATCTTGACTTTCATGTATTTTTAAACAAGGTTCTGCAACACCTGGCGTATATGCTGTTGATAAATCGTCCTTAGTTTTAATTTCTACCTTACTTTCTACACTTACTTTTCCTTTATTAATTTCATGCATTTCTAATGCCAATTTTGCATAATCCTTATACATCAATTTTCCTCCTTAAAATATATACAACTGTTTTTAAATTTTGATATTCATATAAATTTCTAAACTTTATTTACATTCATAAAGTGCTCGACCTTGCTCATATATATTATTCCCATAGCTATCTATAGCTACTGTAAGTTTAAGGTCTTCTACTACAATCTTTCTTATAGCTTCAGCTCCTAAATCTTCATATGCAATAATTTCACATGATTTTATTGAATTTGAAATATATGCTCCAGCTCCACCTATCGCAGCAAGGTAGACTGCTCCATATTTTTGCATACCTTCTATAACTTCATCGCTTCTTTTTCCTTTGCCTATCATCAATCTAAGACCTCTTTCTAAAAGAGGTATAGTTAAATCATCCATTCTATAACTTGTTGTTGGACCAGCAGCACCTATAATTTCGCCTGGCTTTGTAGGAGTAGGACCTACATAATATATTCCTTGACCATATACATCAAATGGTAATTCCTCTCCTTTATTTATACACTCTATCAATCTTTTATGAGCAGCATCTCTTGCTGTATAAAGTATACCACTCAAACTAATTGTATCTCCACAATTTAATTTAGCTATATCAATTTCACTTACAGGCGTAGTTATCTTTATCATTTTATTTTCCTCCTAAATTACTACCTTTTTATGTCTTGATGCATGGCAGTTTATGTTTACAACAACAGGAAGACCTGCTATATGTGTAGGAAAAGTCTCTATATTTAGACCTAAAGCTGTTGTAGTACCTCCCAAACCTTGAGGTCCTATTCCAAGCTTATTAATAGATGCTAATAATTCACTTTCAAGTTTAGCTATATTTTCATCTTTATTAAATTCTCCTAATTCTCTAAAAAGTGCTTTTTTAGCTATTTGAGCACATTTATCCACAGTTCCACCTATACCAACTCCTATTACCATAGGAGGACATGGGTTAGGTCCAGCTTCTGAAACTGTATCTATTATAAATTTTTTAATTCCTTCCAGACCATCTGATGGTTTTAACATTTTCATCTTACTCATATTTTCGCTTCCAAATCCCTTGGCTGCAAATTCTATTTTAACTTTATCACCTTTCACCATCTCATAATGAATAATAGCTGGTGTATTATCTTTTGTGTTCACTCTGCTAATTGGGCTTACAACAGATTTTCTTAGGTACCCTTCTTCATATCCCTGTCTTACTCCCTCATTTATAGCATCAGTAAGCGTATCACCTTCAATTACAACCTCTTGTCCTAATTCAACAAAAAATACAGCCATACCAGTATCTTGGCATATTGGTATATTTTTTTCTTTTGCTATTTCAGCATTTTCAACTAATATATTTAATATATTTTTTCCAACTTCACTCTTTTCACTTTTAGCTCTTTCTTTTATACAGCTTAAAACATCTTCTCCTAAATATAAACTTGCTTCTATACAAAGTTTTTTTACATGTTCAATAATTTGTTCAGACTTTATTTTTCTCAAGCGAACATCCCTCCATTACTTTATAAAAAATATTCGTGATTATACTTACACTTTACCATTATTCTTAAAATTTCTCAATATTTTTGTACAATTACATATAAGTAACTGAATATTTATTTCAGAGTTATTACTAATGTTATAAACAATATAACTCTTATCATTAAGCATATAGTCTCTATGTTTTTTATGTAATTTTTATTATTTTATTACATCTACAAATTCTACTTGTATAAGCTTTTGTAAATCAAATGGTGACAGTTCTATTTGATATCCTATTTTACCTGCACTCACGATAATTGTATCTAAATTTTTTGCACTTTCATTTACAAAAGTTCTATAAAGTTTTTTCATACCTATAGGAGAACATCCGCCTCTAATGTATCCTGTAAACTTATTTATATCTTTTACATGAATCATCTCCACACTTTTCTCCTTAGCTACTTTTGCAGCCTTTTTTAAGTCCAAGTTTTCATGTACTGGTATTACATATACATAGATATTCTTACTAACTCCTTGAGTTACTAAAGTCTTATATACTTCATTTACATCTCTTCCTATATCATGTGCTACCTCAACACCATCTACATGTTCACTTTTCACTTCATAAGACATTACTTTATAATCAATTTTATTTGAATCTAAGATTCTCATAGCATTAGTCTTAACCATATATTCACTTCCCTCTCATAAAATACGAACATTATACATCTTTTCGAATATTCTGTACTATTTTAATGTAGTCTTATACTTTTAAATAAGCATATTTTAAAATAACAGTATTATTATAACTCTATATTAACTTCAAAACTTCATTTTTTTCCAATTCCTTAGAATTTTTTAGTATTTTTTTTATTCTAATAGGAGAATCACCTAAAATAAATATTCTATCCGCTAAAAATAATGCTTCCTCAATATTATGAGTTACAAATAACACAGTTCTATTTTCTTTTTTTAGTATATCTCTAAAATTATTCATTATAATTTGTGTATTTTTTGCATCAATAGATTTAAATGGTTCATCCATAATAATATTTCTTGATGGATATATAAAAGCTCTAGCGATATTTACTCTTTGTCTAAGACCTCCACTAAGCATTTGAGGATAGAATTTTTTATATTCACTAATTCCAACCAATTCTAAATACTCGTCACAAATTTTATTTAGTTGAGTTTTATTATAGTATCTATTTACGACTATCTTTATGTTTTCTTCTACTGTTAACCAGTCTATAAGTCTATCATCTTGAAATATGTAACTAGCTTCCAATTTACTTTCTCTTTTATTCAATTCGTCTTTGATATTTAAATTGTTAGTATCATTTTTAATAATTCCACTTATTATATTCAAAAGTGTAGTTTTTCCACACCCTGATTTTCCAAGAATACAATTAACCTCATTCTCATAAAAATCAATATTAAAATTTTTAAATATAATATGCTTATCATATGTTTTATTTATATTTTCAATACTTAGCTTCATCTTTTCCATAAAAAAGCTCTCCTTGCTAAAAACTTTTGAGCTATTTGCAAAATGGCAGAAATTAAAAGAACAATAATTATCCATGCAAATATTCCAGATGTATTAAAATTGATTTTTTCAGTCTGTATCATAGTTCCAATACCATATGTAGGTTGACTATACACCTCTCCTGCTATAGCAACTTTCAAGCTCAAAGAAAAGGTCGATACTAATATAGATATAATTTGAAATTTTATGGCTGGCAAATAAATTTTTAATACCTTATCTACAAATCTTATTTTATACACACTTGCCATTTCTAACAAGTTCTTATCTATATTAAATATAGCTCCCAAAACGTTATCATATAAGATAGGAAAAACTATAGCAAAGCCAACTATAAAAGGTGTACTATCTTTTTCAAACCAGATAAGTGCAAGTACTACCAATATCATAGTTGGTATTGAACGTGCTAAAGCATTGATTGGTTTTAATAAATTTCTAAAAAACCTACTTAAGTAAGACATTATTGATAGTATAATAGCAAAAATCATAGCAAATAAAAAACTAAAAAAACATCTGCCCAGAGAATAAAGTACATCTATATAGAAAGTAGAATTTAGTATGATTTCTTTAATGCTATTAAATACTTGAGTTACTGTAGGTAAAAATATGTCATTATCAACTTTTAAAGCGATAATTTGCCATAAAAATAAGAGGATAACACAAGAAAGTGTTACCTCTAATTTATCTATAAATTGTTCTTTATTTTTTTTATTTCTCAACAAAGTATATTGCTTCATCTGGTACTTTGCCTCCTAATGTCTTATCATCAAAATCAGCCAATTTATCATAGTAGTTTTTGTAGTCTTTAACCATGTCTTTAACTGGAATATATTTTAAATTAGCTCTTTCAAGAGCTTTTCCTATTATCTTGGATTCCGTAGATATTTTTATTTTTTCAGAATATGCCCCTAATTCTTCAGGATTTTTATTTGCCCAATCTATACTATTTGATAATTGACCAACAAAAGAATCCACAAAATCTTTATTATCTCTTAAGAACTCAGATTTTACAATTAATGTAGATTGAGGATAACCATCTTTTGAACCACTTACTTCCTTCCATGAGTCATTTAAACTTTTTATAATTTTTATATCTGGATTTTTAGACATCAAGGCACTAAGTGCAGGTTCTGGAACAATACCTGTTGTAATTTTACCAGTAGCCAATAATGGTACTAATTCACTTGCTGAATTCACATAATTGAATTTTATATCTGAAGAACTTATATCTTTTTGTAATAAAAGGCTCTTTATAGTTATATCTGGAGTAAGTCCTTTACCAGTACATCCAACTTCTTTACCAATTAAATCAGAATAGTCTTTTATATTTTCTGTTGACACTAAATAAAGTGAACCCATTCCTACAGTACCAACAATGTTATATGCTGAAGTTTTATTATATGCTATTGCAGCCATGTTTGATGGAACTACAGCTATATCTACATCTTTTTTCATCACTCTAGTAGAAATCGCCTCTGGTGTCTTCTCAATACTATACTTTGTCTCGTAGCCTTCTTTAATTTCTGGATTTTCATTTGCAAGTTTAGCTATTGCTACTGCTGGTAATCCATCTGGAACAGCCACTTTTACTTCTTTAACAACTGATAACTCTTTTTTTGGAGATTTACCTTTTTCTGATGTACATCCTCCCAAAAAAACTACCCCAAATACTACTAACAATATTATAGAAATATACTTTTTCATCTTTTCCTCCCAAAGCTAACATCTTATAAAATAATTATATTTATTTATATTAATTTCTGTTAATTTATCGAATTATCCTTCTTATTTAAATATTTTTATTTATATTCTAATATTTTTTCTTTTTTTTAGTTGAATTTTTTTGTTGATTCTTATTAGTTTTGTTATTTGTATTAGCTCTTTTATTTTTATTTGCACCTTTAGATGTATTTTTCTTAGAATTATTTCTGTTAAAATAAGGCTTCTCATCTCTTGGCTTTATTAGACATCTATGTCCAAAACCAATTAAATCTTCTCTTCCTGCTTCTACTAATGCAGAATACACTAAATCATAATTTCTAGGTGCTCTATACTGTAATAAAGCTCTTTGCATCGCCTTATCACGTTTTGACTTAGGTACATAAACTGGTTGCATTGTAAGTGGGTCTATACCTGTATAAAACATTGTTGTAGATAGTGTCCCAGGAGTCGGATAAAAGTCCTGAACCTGCTCTGGTTGATAATGAGTATCTCTTAAATACTCAGCTAACTCTATAGCACTGTTTAATGTTGAGCCAGGATGACTAGACATTAAATATGGTATTAAATATTGCTTTTTACCCAATTCTTCATTTATAGCAAAAAACTTCTGTCTAAACTTATCATAAGTTTTTCCTGCTGGCTTTTGCATATATTTTAAAACTTCTTCTGATATATGCTCTGGTGCTACCTTTAATTGACCACTTACATGATGTTCTATCAACTCTCTAAGGAACTTATTGTTTTTATCTGCCATTACATAATCGTATCTAATACCAGAACGCACAAATACTTTTTTTATTTTAGGTAATTTTCTTACAGTTCTAAGTAAGTGTAGATACTCACTATGGTCTGCATCTAGATTTTTACATGGTGATGGTGATAGACATTGTCTATTTTTGCAAGCACCTTTAGTAATTTGTTTATTACATGCTGGCCTTCTAAAATTAGCTGTTGGCCCTCCAACATCATGTATATATCCTTTAAAATCATCCAAATTTGTTATTCCTATCGCTTCATCAACAATTGATTTTTCGCTTCTACTTTGCACTGCCCTACCTTGATGAAATGTTATTGCACAAAATGAGCAACTACCAAAACAACCTCTTGAACTTACTATACTAAATTTAACTTCTTCTATCGCTGGTATACCACCAAATTTTTCATACACAGGATGATATGTCTTTTGGTATGGTAATCCATAGACTTCGTCTAATTCTTCTCTGCTAAGTGGCTTCTCTGGCTTATTTTGTACTAAATACTTACTCCCCTGAGGCTGAACAATTACATTTCCTCTAAATGGGTCTTGTTCATCATATTGAATTTTAAAAGCCTCTACATACTTCATTTTGTCTTCACATATTTCTTTATATGATGGAATTAATATATATTTATCATATACTTCATCTAATGTATCTGCAACATAACATGTCCCATCAATATGTCTAATATATTTTGGGTCATATCCATCATTAAGTGCATTGGCTACCTCTACAATCTGCTTTTCACTCATACCATAAACTAATAAATCAGCTCCACTATCTATTAACATAGATTTTCTGACCTTATCACTCCAATAATCATAGTGTGCAAATCTCCTTAAACTCGCTTCAATCCCACCTATTATTATTGCAACATCACTATATGATTCTCTTATTTTATTGCAATAAACTATAGTAGCTCTATCTGGTCTATGTCCCATTTTTCCACCTGGAGAATACATATCCTTCTCCCTATGTTTTTTGCTAACAGAATAGTGGTTAACCATAGAGTCCATATTCCCTGCATTGACTAAGAATCCAAGTCTAGGCTTTCCTAACCTCATAAAATCTTCTGTAGTCTTCCAATCTGGTTGAGCTATTATTCCAACCTTGTAGCCAGCATTTTCTAAAACCCTGGATATTATTGCTGTCCCAAAACTATGATGGTCTACATACGCATCTCCTGTAACTAGAACAAAATCTAATTCTTCCCATCCTCTATCTATCATATCCTGTTTACTTATTGGTAAAAACTTATTTTCCATATTATCACCTGCTTAATATATATTTAACAAATATTTTTTCATACAAAAGTATCTTTCTATTTTGTTCTTAACGCTTAATTATATCACAAAAAATACTTAAAACCACAACTTAAATGATTTATATAGACATTTTAAGTCTAATAAATTCAAATTGTGATTTTAAGTAATCTATAATACAGTATTTTAAACATTTTCTTCAGTCTCAATACTACTTACTTCATTTCCAAAGATTAGACATGCATCTTTGCCATCAAACCATTTCAAAGTAGTTGTAGTTATGTTTGCATTTACATCAAACTTTCTATTATGCATAAATGATTTACAAGTATCATCACTATCTTTTAAATGTCTCATAGGGCATTTTTTACAAGGTTCATTTTGATTGTTCCAGATTGCCTTATAACATAAATCACCTACATGAGTATTTGGTGCTGACTCAAGCATTTTTTTGTTGACAAATAACAATTCATAAGTATTTTTATCAATAACGTATGCCCATATATCCATATTATCCATTACAGACTTTTGAATCTTTAAAGACTCTTCTAGTTTGTTCTGCATGCGCATTTTTAATAAAAACATACTAATCATTTTAGATATAAATATCAGTGTATTTACTTCGTCATTAGTCCACATACGATTGTATGAACATTCATCAAAACCTACAAACCCTCTAAATTCATTTCCTTCTAAAATTTTACATTGTAACATTGAGCGTATACCTTGTGGCTTAAGTATTTTTTTCTCATCACTGCCTAAGTTATCAATATCATTACAATAAAATAATCCATCTGCATTAAAATTTAAAAGATAATTACCTAAATCATCATAGTAAATATTTTTAAGATTATCAATTTCTGAACTTATACCTTCATTGCACCATTCAAATGTGTTTTTACAAGCTAGATTATCATCTGAATTCTCAAATATATAAACACGGCTTACATTAAAATACCTACCTACAATATCTAGAATTAAATTTACTGCCATTTCTATATCATTTGATTCATATAGTATATCAAATATATAATTTGTTATATGTTCTTTAAAAGACCTCTCTATATTGGTATTTTCATCTGCATTTCTCGTGTTAGTTATATACTGTGCTTTATAAATTCTTTTATCATATAATGTATAACAATTTTTACCTTTTCCCTTAGCTGAGTAAAGAGCTATATCTGCATTTCTAAACAACTGCATATAGTCCATACCATCTTGTGGGAATCTCGCAATTCCAACACTCAACGATATTTTATAATTGTACCCTTTCCCTATAAAAGACCTCTCAAAAGTTTTAACCAGTTCATCTGCTTTATTTATAATATCCCTTGTTTCAGAAATATCTTTCATAAAAACAATAAACTCATCTCCACCTATTCTTCCTACTATATCAGATGCTCTAAATAGATTGATTAAATCACTCGCAATTTCACTTAATACAGCATCTCCATATAAATGTCCTAAGTTGTCATTTATTCCTTTAAAATCATCAATATCAATAATCATTAAAGCACCTTTTCTTTTTTTATCTAATGTTATGTATTCTTCTATAAGTGATTGGGATGCTTTTTTATTATATAAGTCTGTTAAAGGGTCTTTTTCTGCTCTTTCTTTCAACTTTTCAGCTTCTCTCTTTGACTCATCAATATCAGTCAAACTTCCTACAACCTTATAAGGTATTCCATTATCATCAAAAAGTGTTGTTGCCTTTATGCTAAACCAAGCATAAGTAGTATCCCTAATTCTAAGTCTAATTTCACACTCTTCATATTCACTACCTCCAGAAGTAAGTTTAATTAATGAAATAAACTTATTCATGTCATCATGATATATATCTACTGATTTAATTATATTTTTTGTTGCGTTTTCAGTTATAGGGTCATAACCAAACTTATTATACCAATTTGGTGAGATATTCATTTGGTCTTTTTTTATATCCCACTCTACTATGATATTTTGTGTCTGTTTTATAATAATCTCATGACGCTCTTCATTTTTTTTAAGTTCTTGCTCTAATAATTTAGCAGAAGTAATATCTACAATAACACTACACAATACAGATTTTCCATTTTCATAAATTATTCTTCTCCCTTTTAATAAAACCCAGACAATCGTGCCATTTCTTTTCTCAACTCTTTGTTCACATTCAAATGTATCACTTACTTTGAGCTGTTCATTGATGCTACCAATCATTGCTACTCTATCATCTTTAAAAATCAGTTTTATTAGCTTATTATTTAATTCATCTTTTAGTTGTTTACGTGTATATCCAATCATATTTAAATAGCCCTCATTTAAATATATACTGTCAAAATCGTCATTTATTTCAGTTATAACTATTCCACCAACAATACTATTGTTGATAGCTTCTATTTCAAATCTTTTTGAATTTAACTCTTCCTGTATTTTCTTAAGCTCTGTTATATCAGTTAAAACACCCTGAATACACTCATTTCCTTTACTATCTTTTATAGATTTACTTCTCTCTAAAACCCAAATTATACTTCCATCTTTTTTTACAATTCTATATTCAACTTCAATTCTATCTTGTTTCTCTAATTGATTTAGAATAATACAATTAAACTTGTCTATGTCTTCTTTATAAATTATATCTTTGAATTTATTTTTAAATATGCTATTTAAATCTTCATTAGAGTAACCCGTAAGTTCTAGAAATCCTTGACTTACATAGGTCATAGTTATACACTCATCTTTAAGACAGTTTTTAACCCCTCCAAGTATATTATCAGTAAGTGCCTTAAATTTTTCTTTTTCATTTACAATGGCCTTAGTGTTGTTATTTATAATACATGCTATGTATACTATAAAAATCAATATAACTAGTAGTATTTCTAATGCAAATACATATACATCATAAGATATATTTTCTGACTGAATAGATACTATTTCATTTGGTACGACAGAAAAAATATACCAATCATTAATTCCAAGTGGCTGATAGTTTAACATAAATTTTTTATTATCTAAATTATAATTAGAATATCCTGATTTATTATTTTGCATATTTTCTTTTATCGTTTTTAGACAATCAACTTCATCACAATTCTCTTTGTCAAAAAGCTTAAATATACATGATAGCATTTGACTATTTTCATTTATATTTTGAGCAATTATATCTCCATTTTTCTTGGCAATAAAAACATCTGCTTTTTCATCAAATGCAGATAATCTTAACAACTCATTTAGCCTTGTTGAATCATAAACTCCACTTAAAACACCAACTATTTTCCCGCTTTTATAAATTGGTGTAGATAGAACTATTATTTCTTTTTTATTAATAATAGACTCTAAAGGCTCTGATATATTACTTTCTCCTTTTTTAGCTTTTTTAAAGTAATCTCTATCTTGAATATTACTGATGATTCCATCATTAGAATAACTTTTGCCATCTAATGTAGAAACATTCATTCTAATCAAAGAACTTCGCTTTACACCAGAATCCATTAAATCAATTACCAATTCATCATTTATATTGTTCAAGTTTCCAATGAAATTAGCAATGGATTCAAGCATGTCAAATTGACCACTAAGCCTCGTCTTAAGATTAATTATATTATGTTCTGTAAACTCAGCCAAATACATATGCGTGGTTTCTTTTAACTTATTATCTAATTTAAACTTAAACTTAAAAATAGCACCACCAGTTAAAATAATTATAATAATAAACAAGATACTAATACCTAAAACTCTTGGTTTTAGTCTGTTCATCATACTCACATCCCCATTATATATAACTATATTATTTAATTCTTCAGTAGGAAGTTATCTTAAAATAGAAGAAACATTTAACTAAAGTTTAGTGCTCTTTATTCACATTGCAAACCTTTGCATGCACTCCTATTTTTAAGATTTTTCGATAAATATTTTCTGCATTCCTATATTAGAATTAAACAATATACCTTTATATTTATTTATAAAGCCTTCATTCATACTTCAATCTTAATAAATACTAAAACTGTAACTTCACTTTTAATATATCAACGCTAATAATGTAATATATTCATTATTATTCATTCCTTTTCTAATTAATTACTATCCCCTTCATTTCATACAAAAAAAATAATATGTATTATCTCCCCTAAAATACATTTTTTTATTTATCACTATTTTATAAAATTTCAACCTTATTCAAAAATCATACACTTTATATTCATACTTAGAATTTAGGTTTCCGGATAATAATTCTAGTAGAACATTATAATATCCTTTTATTTTTTCATTCTAAATTATAACATAGAATATCACCATCTATATGTTAAAATTATCCATTTCTAAAAAAATGGTAACTATTATTGAAAAAATTATATCCTAATGTTCATATTTGATGCATGATTTCCAATAAAAAAAGGGCTAAAAAGTGTAATTCTCACTTCTTAGCCCTTTATTAATTATTCATTTATTTCATGTAGAAATAGCCCACATCTTACTTTAGGTTCAAACCATGTTGATTTAGCTGGCATTATCTTACCTGCATCTGCTACTCTTATCAAGTCCTCAATACTAGTTGGATACATTGCAAACGCTACCTTCATATCTTCATTAACTCTTTTCTCTAATTCTTCAAGACCTCTTATACCACCAATAAAGTCAATTCTTTTATCTACTCTAGGATTTTCAATACCTAAAATAGCATCAATAACATAGTCTTGTAATATAGAAATATCTAATGAATCAACAGGGTCTTCTATTTCTAATAAGTTTTTATTAGCCTCCATTTTGTACCATTTATTACCTAGATACATTCCGAAAGTTCCTTTTTTGTCAGGTTTATATTTTTCTTTTCCTTCTATTTCTTTTAGCTCAAAATTTTCTTTTATTTTATTTATAAATTCTTCCTCACTTAAACCATTTAAGTCTTTGATAACTCTATTATAATCTAAAACCATTAAATTCTCATCTGGTGCAATCATTGCTATAAAATAGTTAAATTCTTCTTTTCCAGTATAGTTTGGGTTCTTAGCTCTCATCTCTTTTGCTACATTTTCTGCTGAAGCTGTCCTATGATGGCCATCTGCAATATATAGATAATCTAACTTTCCAAATTCATCTACTAAATTGCATATTATATCATCATTCTCAATCTTCCATACTGTATGCTCTATCTTGTCATCTGTTACAAAATCATATAAAGGGTCATTATTCTCCATAAAATCGTTGATTATATCATCTATTAATCTTTGATGTTTATAAGTTACAAGTATAGTTCCCGTATTAGCATCACAGTATTTTATATGCTTAGTTCTATCAATTTCCTTTTCTGGTCGAGTGTATTCATGTTTTTTTATTGTTCCATTTAAGCTTTCATCAACTGATATACATGCTACTATACCAACTTGAGCTCTACCATCCATGATTTGTTTATATATATATATACACTCTTTATCATCTTTTACTAGAATTTCTTGTTGTCGAAATTCATCTAAATTTTCTCGCGCTTTTAAATAAACTTTTTCATCATATAAATCTATATTTTCATCTAAATCAATTTCTGATTTATCTATATGCAAAAATGAATATGGATTCCCTTCTGCAATTTTTCTAGCTTCTTTACTATTCATAACATCGTAAGGAAGTGCTGCTACTTTATCTACTATATATTTATTTGGTCTAACCGCCTTAAATGGTTTAATCGTTGCCATTACTTATTTCCCCCTAATTATATAAATATTTTATAATGCTACCTCTATTATATTGTTGAAGTCAAGAAAGAAATCTTGAATCACATTTACTATTTCTTCTCCTATTCTTTCTTGAGCTTCTACTGTAGATGCACCAATATGAGGTGTAGGAGAAACTCTTGGATGATTCACTAAGTCTAGATTTAATGTAGGTTCTTGTTCATAAACATCTATAGCTGCTGCTGATAGTTTACCTTCATCTAATGCTTTTAGTAAATCTTTCTCATCTACTAAACCACCTCTTGCACAGTTTAGTAAATAAGCACCATCTTTCATCTTGTTTATTTCTTTTTCAGTAATTACTGCCCCCTTATTCTTATCAAATGGTATGTGTAAAGATAAGAAATCTGCCTTTTCTAAAACTTCTTCCATATCACAGAATCTATATTTGTTAAAGCCTTGTGCTTCACCCATTATGTCAGTATATATAACATCCATACCTAATAGTTCGGCTCTCTTTGCAACTTCTTTTGCAATTCTTCCAAAACCAATAAGTCCAAGTGTTTTTCCATTAATTTCTGTACCTTTATATTTTTTCTTCTCCCATTTTCCATCTCTCATAGTTACATTTGCAGTATTTATGAATCTTGCAAGTACAAACAATTGACCTATTGTAAGTTCTGCAACAGATATACTACTTGCATTTGGAGTATTCATAACTTTTATGCCATTAGCCTGTGCATATTTAACATCTATGTTATCTAATCCTACTCCACCTCTTACTATTAACTTCAATTTTTTGCCCTCTAATGCTTTATCTATTACCTCTTTAGTAACTTTAGTAGCTGAACGTACTACAAGTACATCAACATCTTTAAGTTTATCTCCTAAAACATCTTTTTCATAAAACTGCTCTATAACATTAAAATTTAACTCTCTCAATTTTCTCGCTGCTTCTATCTCTATTCCATCAGTAATTAATATATTATACATAACAAACTCCTCCAATTTTTATTCACTTAATTTTCCCAATTTTTATTTTTTAAAGTATTTTTATCCATAAAACACTTTATTTAGTTTAACTTTCTGTTTATATAATTTTCAAAATATTTTTTATTAAAGTCATATCAAATTTTCTTATTCTTTGTTAAAAATTTAATATGTAATTTTTATAAAATATATTCTAAATTTATCTTAAAATATACATAATTTTATAATATTATTTATTAAAACCTAATATATCATCAATATTATCTAATAATTCTTGTACATCTTCGACAGTATAGTCACCCATATGTGAAATTCTAAAAGTTTTTTCTTTTAAATCGCCATAGCCATTTGCTATCTGGAATCCTCGTTCTTGTAATTTTGAATTTAAATTTGATACACTAATACCTTGAGTATTTTCTATAACAGTAAGTGTATTGGATAAGTGATTTTCATTGGTAAAAATTTGGAAGTGTTTTTTAGCCCAGTTTCTAACTAAGTTTGCCATGTCTTCATGTCTGTTAAACCTGTTATCTAAGCCTTCATCTAATATATTATCTAATTGGAAATCTAAAGCGAACATGTGAGAAAGAGATGGTGTTGAAGGGTATTGGTAGTTTTTCTTGATTAAGTATTCATACATTGCTAACAAATCAAGATATACTCCTCTAAAAGGTACTTGCTTAGCTCTATCGATTGCTTTTTGAGAAAATGTGCAAATAGACATTCCTGGTGGTAATCCCAGTGCTTTTTGTACTGATGTTATACAAATATCTATTCCAATCTTATCAACCTCGACTTTTATTCCACCGGCTGAACTTACAGTGTCTACACAGTAGACCACATCTTTATACTTTTTAACAACTTCTCCAATTTCTTCTATTGGATTTCTTATTCCAGTTGAAGTTTCATTGTGAGTTACAGTTATTAAATCGTATTCTCCGGTAGAAAGCACCTTATCAACCATTTCTGGTGTTGTTGCCTCTCCTAATTCAACTTTAAATATATCCGCTGGGACATTATTAGCCACTGCCATTTTGTACCATCTATCACCAAAGGATCCACAGGAAAATACTGCTGCCTTTTTGGATGTACAGGAACGAATGGAGCCTTCCATTAAACCAGTTCCGGATGACGTGGATAAAAGTATCGTGTTGTTTGTATAGAATAGTTTTTGCATTTTTTCACTTATACTCTTTTGGAGTACAGATGCATCTTTTCCTCTATGTCCTATCATTGGTGTAGCCATCTTTTGCAAGACTTCTTCTTTAACATCAATAGGACCAGGAATAAATAATTTCTTACTCATTATAATTCCCCCCTTTTTTAGTTTGTAATATGGATAGCGTTTTTACTGTCCTTATTTTTAATAACTATAATATCAAGCTGAATTAACTATGTCAACATAAAATTTATTTTTTATGTATAATTTATATTATATATTTTATGAAATCATTCATTTCGTGCATTATCACAAGTCTGAATATTCTGAAATATACTCTCAAAAAAAATAGACTTTTTAGCTATATAAATTAATTTTTTTGATATGTAAATTTAACGCTATTAAGAGAAATCTTTTTAGTATAGCTAATTTATTTTTATCTTATATTTTTTATATAATTTTTTAATTTTATCTTTTTTAGATATAAACTTTTTTTAATTAAATTTCAATATATTCTACATTTTCTTTTGATTCTTCAAAAAACCATTCTTCATTAGAAAAGTCACCTTCTGAAATTTGACCAATAGGCATTTTCATATACTTTCCTGTTGCTGTTACTGCTATATCTCCATTTGGTAGAATTATTTCTCCTGTACCTTCAAACAATTTTCTATTCTCTTTAGTTATTCTTCCAACAACTTTTATAGTAGCATCTGTTGGTACTGGCTTTTTATATTTTAATTCTAAAGACACTGTTACACCCCAAATTTGGTCATCATTTATACTTACAGCTCTTCCAATAGTCTCATCTAATATTGCAGCAGACATACCTCCATGTACTCTTCCTGGATAACTCTGATGCCAATCTTTTGTATTACAAATTGATACAAGTTCTCCATTTTCAAGTTCATAAAAATCTGCTTTAAGTCCTAGTTCATTTTGTGTCCCACAAACTAAACAAGATTTGCTACTATTTTGCTTTTTTAAAACCTTATACTTTGCCAAAAATTCCATCTCCTAACCTACATTAATAGTGGCTTAATGTTAAATAATTCTAAAATACATTATATAATATTAATTAAATCCCTGCAAACTTCTAATAATAAAAATAGACTATTTTAAATATTAGAACTTTAATTTTATATATTACTTTCTAAAAAAACACAATATAGTTTTATGTAATTAAAATTACTTAAAACTATATTGTGTTCTAAAGATAAACTATATTATAATAGATTTTTTACTAATTTTCCAAATTATACATTCAACTTATATTATACAAATTAAATTATAATTCTATATTTCATTTACTATTAATTCGCCCATTTTTTTCGTTCCTACAACAGTTCCCATGCCATTATAGATATCACTAGTTCTATATCCTTTATTAAGTACATTTTGCACAGCATCTTCAATACACTTAGCTTCTTCTTCTAAGTTAAAACTGTGTCTTAGCATCATGCTTACAGATAGAATAGTTGCAATTGGATTCACAATATCTTTTCCCGCTATATCAGGTGCACTTCCATGTATTGGTTCATACATACCAAAACTATCTTCTCTAAGTGATGCTGATGGTAACATACCTATAGAACCTGTAATCATGGATGCTTCATCAGATATTATATCTCCAAATATATTATTAGTTACTATTACATCAAACTGACTAGGTTCTCTTACAACTTGCATAGCAGCATTATCAACATACATATGGGATAACTCGACATCCTCAAACTCTTTAGCTAGTTCTTCCATTATACTTCTCCAAAGTCTTGAACTCTCAAGTACATTTGCCTTATCTACACTTATAAGTTTTCTTTTTCTATTTCTGGCTATTTCAAAAGCTCTCTTACCAATTCTTCTTATTTCATTTTCGTTATATGTCTCTACATCATAAGCATTTTCAATGCCATCAATAATTTTTCTTCCACGTTCTCCAAAATAAATGCCCCCTGTTAACTCTCTTACAACAACAAAATCAATGCCTTTCTCAACTATATCTGCTCTAAGTGGTGAAGCTTCTTTTATACTTTCATACATTGTTGCTGGTCTTAAGTTTGCAAATAAGCCCAATGACTCTCTTAACTTTAAAAGACCTGCTTCTGGTCTTATATCACCCTTACATTTATCCCACTTTGGACCGCCAACAGCACCAAGTAATACCGCTTCGTTTTTTCGACAAACTTCAACACTTTTATTTGGTAAAGCTTCTCCAGTTTCATCAATTGCGCATCCCCCAGCTAATACATATTCACAATCGAATCTATGGTTAAATTTACAACAAATTTTATTTAGAACCTTTATACCTTCATCTATTATTTCTGGTCCAACACCATCACCTTTTATGACTGCTATATTATAATTCATACCCCACTACCCCCTGTTTGCTTTTATCGAATTGATTAAGCCTTCTTTTAGTATAATATTTTGCATAAACTCAGGAAATGGTTCCGCCTTATACTCTTTTCCTTTTGTTATATTTTTTATCACACCTGTAGAAAAATCTACTTCTACATTATCTCCTTCTTCTATATTATTAGCAGCCTCTTCACATTCAAGTATAGGAAGCCCTATATTTATAGAGTTTCTAAAAAATATTCTAGCAAAAGTAGACGCAATTACACATGACACTCCACTTTCTTTTATTACAATTGGAGCATGCTCCCTTGATGAACCACAACCAAAGTTTTTAGTGGCAACTATAATGTCTCCTTTTTTTACCTTAGAAACAAATTTATCATCAATATCCTCCATACAATGCATAGCTAATTCCTTATAGTCAGCTATATTTAAATATCTAGCTGGTATTATTACATCTGTATCTATATTATCACCGAATTTAAAAACACTTCCATTAGCAATCATAAACTTTACCTCCTTTAAATTATATCTGATGGTTTTGATATTTTACCAGTTATAGCTGATGCTGCTGCTACGGCTGGACTTGCAAGATATACTTCTGAATCAACATGACCCATTCTTCCTACAAAGTTCCTATTTGTTGTTGAAATTGATTTTTCTCCTGACGCAAGTATCCCCATATGACCTCCTAAACAAGGTCCACAAGTTGGAGTAGAAACTGCTGCTCCTGCCTCTATAAAAGTAGTGATATAACCCCTTTCTATAGCTTCAAGATATACTTGTTGAGTTCCAGGGAATATCATAACTCTAACTCCATCTGCAACTTTTTTACCTTTCATGATTTCAGATGCTACTTCAAGGTCTGATATTCTTCCATTTGTACAAGAGCCTATTACAACTTGGTCTATCTTTATATCCGTATCAATCTCATCTACTGTTTTAGTATTTTCAGGAAGATGAGGAAAAGCTACTGTCTCTCTTAGTTCAGCTAAATCAATTTCATATACTTCATCATAAACTGCATCTTTATCTGCTTCGTATACATTTACATCTTTTGTTATTGTTGTACACTTATGTGAATTTATATATTCCATAGTTTTGTCATCTACTGAAAAAATTCCATTTTTAGCTCCTGCCTCTATCGCCATATTACAAATAGTAAATCTATCATCCATAGATAAATACTTTACTCCATCTCCACAAAACTCCATTGACTTATAAAGTGCACCATCAACGCCTATCTTACCTATTATATGAAGTATTACATCTTTACCACTTATCCATTTATTTGGTTTATTCTTTAAAATAAATTTTATTGCTCCAGGTACCTTAAACCAACATTTTCCTGTAGCCATACCTGCTCCCATATCAGTCGAACCTACACCAGTAGAAAATGCTCCTAATGCTCCATATGTGCAAGTATGAGAATCTGCACCTATAATTACATCTCCAGCTGTTACTATCCCTTTTTCAGGAAGAAGAACATGTTCTATTCCCATCTCTCCCACATCAAAGAAATTTATAACCCCTTTTGATTTTGCAAAACTTCTTGTAAACTTGCATTGTTCTGCGCTCTTTATATCTTTGTTAGGTGCAAAGTGGTCTAAAACCATCACTACTTTAGTCTTATCATAAACATCTTCAATACCTAATTTTTCAAATTCTCTAATAGCTACTGGCGATGTTATATCATTTCCTAAAACTATATCTAAATCTGCTTCAATTAACTGCCCTTTCTTAACCTCATTTAAATTAGCATGTTTGGCTAAGATTTTCTGTGTCATAGTCATCCCCATCTTTTACTTCCTCCTCAATATAACTTTTATTTATTGCGTTCATAAGTGCATTAATAGCTGCCGTATTTATGTTTTCCGATATACTTACACCAAAATAGACTTTATCGTTGTGTTCTATCCCTACATAAGCTACACCTCTTGAATGTGAACCTTCTTCTAGTGCATGTTCCCAATAGTATCTGAATTTGTAATCTTTCATACCACATTCTTTTAATGCATTGTTAAATGAATCTACAGGCCCATTTCCTACACCAACAATCCTTTGTTCATTTCCCATGTAAGTTATTCTTGCAGTCATCTCAATCATGTTGGTATCATTAGAGTCATCATTTTCATAGTTTAGTTCATCCATTGATTTTATTTTATATTTTTTAACTTTATAAGGGCTTTCAACATCAATATATTCTTTCTTAAATAAGTTAAATATTGCTTCACTACTAAGTTCTTCCCCTATTCTATCAGATTCCATTTTTACTACATTTCCAAAATCAGAATGCATATTCTTAGGTATCATAAATCCATAATCTGTTTCCATTATATAAACAGCTCCTCCTTTACCAGATTGGCTGTTTATTCTAATAATCTCTTTGTATTCTCTTCCTATATCATGAGGGTCTATTGGCAAGTATGGAACTTCCCAGTAATCATCAGCTCTGTTTTTCATTGCTATCATGCCTTTTCTAATAGCATCTTGATGTGAACCTGAAAAAGCACAATGTACAAGATTACCTGCATATGGATGTCTATCATGCACTATAAGTTTTGTACATCCCTCATATATTTCTCTTATCTTATCAATATTACTGAAATCTAAATCTGGGTCTATCCCTTGTGTATAAAGATTAAGTCCAACATTTACTATATCCATATTTCCCGTTCTTTCACCATTTCCAAACAAAGTACCTTCAAGTCTATCTGCTCCAGCCAATAACCCAAGTTCACTTGCTGCTGTACAAGTTCCTCTATCATTGTGAGTGTGCAAACTTAGTATAATAGAATCTCTACAACTTACATTTTCACAAAACCACTCTATTTGGTCTGCATACACATTTGGTGTTGCCATTTCCACTGTTGATGGAAGGTTTATTATCACCTTCTTTTGTGGAGTTGGCTTCCAAACATCTATCACTGCCTCACATATTTCAAGTGCATAATCCATTTCTGTTCCTGTAAAACTTTCTGGTGAATATTCAAAAGTGAATTCTGTCTCTGGGTATTTTTTTACTTCTTCATTAAACAATTTTGCCCCTTCAACTGCTATATCTATTATTTCTTGTTTACTCATATTAAAGACCACATCTCTTTGAAGAACCGATGTAGAATTATATAAATGTATAATTACTTTCTTACATCCTCTTATTGATTCAAATGTTTTTTCTATAAGATGGGCTCTAGATTGTGTAAGAACTTGTATCGTTACATCATCTGGAATCATATCCTCATCTATTAGTTTTCTTAAAAATGTATATTCTGTATTTGATGCTGATGGAAATCCCACTTCTATTTCCTTAAATCCCGTATCCAAAAGCATTTTGAACATTCTGACTTTTTCATTTACACTCATAGGTGTTGGTAGTGATTGATTTCCATCCCTTAAATCAACACTACACCAAATTGGAGCTTTAAATATCTCATTATCTGGCCATTTACGATTTTCTATTTGCATTTTACCATATTTTTTATACTTACCATATTGCATGCTATTTCCCCCTTTTTTGTTTTTTGTATCCAGTATACCTTATATCGACGCAATCTTACCCTATTTAATTCATAAGAATAAATGTTAATTTTATCATTAGAATAAAAATAACCTCATCTCTAATAAAATTAGAGACGAGGTTTTGCTCGCGGTACCACTCTATTTAGCTTTATAAAAAGCTCTCTTAGTAATAGCCAAAATCAATACTTGATGACTATATTTCCTATAACGTGGAATTACTCCGATTATCCTAAGACTTAAATCCTGGAAACAGCTCCTAGACAAGTTCAGAACTATCAACTGCTAAATCACACCACACTTTAGCTCTCTGAAAGTTTCATTGTTCTTACTACTTCTATTCATCGCTTTTTTAATCATTTAAATTTTCTAAATATTTTGATTTAATAGTTATTATATACACATTAAAAAGTATTGTCAACACAAAAAAATAATTATCTATGTTTTTTTATTTTTTATTTTTGATAAGTAATTTTATAAACCATGCTAACTATTGAAAATAGTATAGTATTATACCTTAAACTTTTTCATCTTTTCCTCTATGATATTCAATAATTTTTTTTCATCTTCTACACTCAATGCACTCAATCTAATTTTGTAACTAGAATCATCAGTATATATATTTAATATTTTTTTTGCCACTTCTATTTTTTCTATTATTTTATAGTTAAACTTTTGATTTTTTTTAGATTTTATACTGAATATATATTGATTATTTATTGATATTGAATGATTATCGAGAGTAAGATATACCTCTCCCTCATATTTATTTGAAAAATCACGACCTTGTTTAAAAAGAAAAACTGCTGTTATTATACATAAAAGGTATAAGATTGTCGTTGAATATATAAAAATCGTAGCTAAAATTACAAGTGCCAAGACCATATATATAGCCATTCCTTTTTTAAAATAACCATTGTCATAATAATTCATATAGATAAACTTGTTTTTACTCAAAATTTTTCACTCCTACGATTCTAAAAATTAATATCAAAAAACTCTATAATTTCATCTTCATGATAATTTATGACTAATTCATCTGGAAAATCTACTGATTTTAAAACTTTCTCTGCATTTTCAAATTCTCCTATAGAATAACATATATGAGAATCCGTACCAAGAATTACTCTTACACCATATGTTTTACATAGCATTAACATGTGACTTGCATTTTCCCAAGTTCCAGTTCTATGAGAATTTGAACTTAATGATGAATTATTTATTTCTAAAAGAATGTTTTTTTCTTTAGCTTTCTTTACTATAGATTCATAATCTAAAGGATATCTACTATCATCTGGATGACCAATTATTTTTACTTTAGGTTTATCCATTACATTCAAAATAGCATTTGTATTTTCTTCTTTTGTTCCTGAAATTATACAAGGTCTATGCAGACTTGCAATTACATAGTCTAGATGCTGTAACATATCTTCCTGAACATCTAAATTTCCATCATAATCCATTATGTTCCCTTCTATTCCTCTAAGAACTCTTACATTTTGTACTTTTCGTGGAAGTAGATGTAAATTATAAAAATAAAATGGATGTGGACCTCCTGGCATATTAGGTCCATGGTCTGATATTCCCAGATATTTTATATTTTTCTGAATTGCTTCTTCAACATTTTCTTTAAAAGTACTGTGTGCATGTCCACTTATTAAGGTGTGACAATGTACATCTATAATAGACTTTTTCATTAAACTTCCTCCTAACATCTTATATAAGTTTTTGTAGATAGCTAAAGGGCTATTTCAAAACTAAAGCTGTCATAATAGACAGAGTAATGTTTTAAAACAGCCCCATTTTCAATTATTTTACACTTCTAAATCTTTAAATTTATCTTTAAATAATTCTCCAATACTTCCTAAAGATTCTTCTACTTCTAAGTATTCTGTTATATCTTCTTCTGGCTCTCTAGTTGCCTCTTTTATTGAAACTAACATTCTTTTAGTCTTTGGTTTAAAGTCAAGAATTTTAACTTTAACTTCATCTCCAATATTAACAACATTAGTAACTTTAGCCACTCTAGTATCACTCAATTCAGATATTGGTAAATAAGCATCTACACCTTCTTTAATCTGAACAAAAGCTCCCTTTTCTATTATTCTAAGAACTTTAGCATTAACAACATCATCAATTTTTACTTCTTTTGCTATTAAATCCCATGGGTCATTATTTATGTCTTTTAATGCTAATGCAATTTTTTTAGTATCTTTATTTACATCTAGCACATAAACTTCTACTTCTTGACCTTCTGAAACAACTTCTTCAACACTTTCAACTCTTGTCCAAGCTAAATTGTTTATATGTGCTAATCCTTCAATTCCACCAATATCCACAAATGCACCATAAGGCATTATCTTTGTTACTTTACCATCTCTTTTTTGTCCAACTTCAAGTGAATTAAATAATTCTTCTTTTGCAACTTTAATACGAGCCTTTTCTTCTTCTCTTTCTTGTTTGATTCTAGCTCTTTCAGCTTCTTTTTCTGCTTTAATTTGGGCTCTTCTTTCTTCTTTCTCTTTATTTATACGTTCTTGTAATACGTCTCTATGAGATGCTACAAGTCTGTTTTTCCTAATATCAAAGTCTTTTATATAAACTTCTAAGTTAAGTCCAACAAATTTAGATGTGTCTGTAATGAATTTTGTATCAAGTTGAGAAATTGGTATAAAAAATGTATATGTATTGTAATTAGCAAACACACCTTTTTCTATATTTTTTTCAACATTTACAGTTATTATTCTATGTTCATCATAAGCTTTTTGTAATTCAGCAAAATCATTTCTTTTATCAAGTTGTAATTTAGATAAAGTTATTGTCCCATCTTTTTGAGATACTTTTGTTATTACAGCAGTTATTTCATCACCTATATGGTATAAATCTTCTATATATTGATTTTTTTCTATGTTTAATTCACTTATAGGTATTATTCCATCAAACCCATAGTCTAATCCTAATTGTACTTCATCATTTCTAACTGCAGTTATTTTTCCAGTTATTAATTCTCCAACTTTCACTTTGCTGAATACTTGTTCTTGCTGGTCAAGTAATTCTTGCATTGTTAAATCATTTTCCATTATATAAACATCCTTTCCTCTTATTAATTATCATATCTGTAAATATTATACCATTAATATTGCAAATACTTACATTTTTCTTACTGTAATTTTTAAAATTAATTCGACTTTATATCTTTATACATTATAGAAAATATCTTATTAAATTAAAATACAAATTCTAATTTTTATCTACTAAAATATTTTCATGGAAATTTTATTATATATATCCTATTCTTCTGTTGTTTTAGATTTTGATAGAGAACTTTTATAAAATACAAAGAAACAGATTGCTGTTACAGTAGCTGCTGTTATATCTGCAACTGGCTCTGCTAAAAGCACTGCAAAAAGTTTTTCATTAAAAAATGCTGGAAGTATAAATATTAAAGGTATTAAAAGTACAACTTTTCTAAGAAGAGCTAAAATCAAAGATATCTTTGCTTTTCCAAGTGCTAAAAATGTTTGTTGACAAGCTAGTTGAATTCCAAACATAAAAGAACCTGCAAAATATATTTTTATACTCCAACTAGTCATGCTAAGTAACTGCGGATTATTATTAAATATACCAACAAAAAATGCAGGGAACATCATAAGTAGAATCCACAAAATAGTAGAATATGTAAAACATGACAATAGACATAATTTAAATGTCTTTTTGACTCTATCAAGTTGTCCTGAACCATAATTGTAACTTATTATCGGTTGTGCTCCTTGTGTAAATCCCATATTAGGAAGCATAAGAATTTGCATTATACTACTCATTATAGCCATTGAGCCTACCGCTAAATCTCCTCCATACATCTGCAATTTACTATTTAATGCTATAAGTACTAGACTTTCTGTAGATTGCATTATAAATGGAGATATTCCTAACCCCAAGACTGGTAATATAATACTTGCTTTAGGTATCATATACTTCTTTTTTATCTTAAGTATACTTTTCTTTCCAAATAAAAACACCAATACCCAAATAGCAGAAACACCTTGTGCAATTATAGTAGCTAATGCAGCTCCTTTTACACCCATATTAAGACCAAATATAAAAATTGGGTCAAGTATTATGTTTATCAAAGCACCTATAGCAACTGTAATCATACCAGTTGTAGCAAATCCTTGGGTATTTATAAAAGTGTTCATTCCCAATGAGATTTGAACAAATACTGTACCTATTAAATAAATTTTTAAATAATCCATTGAATATCCAATAGTAGATTCACTTGCCCCAAACATCCAAAGCAGAGGCTCTTTTCCAATCTGAAAACCTATAGTTAAAAGTATTGCTAAAATCACTAGTACAGAAAAACTATTACTCATTATTTTCTCTGCACCATCATTATCTTGTTCACCCATTTTTATGGCTGCTAATGGGCCTCCTCCCATACCAATTAAATAACTACATGAAGTTATTATAATTATTATTGGAAATGCTACTCCAACACCTGCCATAGCAACTTCTCCACTTTCCATTCTACCAATAAAAATCCTGTCCACTATGTTGTATAAAACATTTACAATTTGTGCGATAATAGCGGGTGTAGCAAGTTTAAATAACAATTTTCCTACACTTTCATTGCCTAAATTAGTGTTTGAATTTTCCACTTTAAAACCTCCTTATTCTGTTAATTAAAATTTATTGTAATTGAAATCTTATTCCATATAAAAATTTTATTTTACTTGTAAGAAAATTTGTAGTACTTTCCTCACAAGTAATACTATACTATATTTCTTTATCCATAGTAAACATTTTAGAGCTAAATGAATTTAAATACTCCATCAGTTTTTGTGGCTATTTTTAAAAATAGTTTTGTATCTACTCACAAAAAAACTATCCAAATATATTGTTTGGATAGTTTTATATTATATGTAGAGAAAGAGCTGAAACTATAACTCCTGATAGCAAATTGCCAAGAAATACTCCTATAAAAGCATCTTTTATTCTCATTTTTAATATAGAAGCTATAGCAGATGCCGTCCATGTTCCTGTAGTTGGAAGTGGTATCCCTACAAATAGTATTATACCTATTATTGAAACACTTTTTAATTTTTTCATCCTTGAATTTATTTTCCTATCAATTGTATCTGCAATCCCTTTAAATAGCTTTTTCCCTCTTAAAAATTGCAATATGTGCCTAAATGTTAATATCAAGGGAATTGATACCAAGGTAGAACCAATTACACTAAATACATAAACCCACATAGGATTTAAGCCCATTGCAATACCTATAGGAATTGCTCCTCTTAATTCTGTTACAGGAACCATAGACAAAATTAATATGTGTAAATATCCCAAACTATTCCCTCCTATTCTAAGTGATATTAAGTTATGAATTTATTTGTTCTATAACTTCACCATTCTTTTTACTAACCAAAAATGCATTTTTAGCTAATGAAAGCATCGGTAAATCACTCTTAGAGTCCGAATATGCATATGAATTTTCATAATCAATCTCTATCCCAAGCTTATCTAACACAGTCTTTATTCTTTGTATCTTTTCAATTCCCTTACAGTTTTCTCCAATGAATTGATTTTTATATCTTGAATTTTTGTAAAATAACTCAGTGCCTATGACCTCGTCTGCAAAACCATAATGTTTAAAGTATTTCATATATGCATATGGAGATGCTGTTATCATAATTATAACATTATGCTCTTCTTTGTTTTTGTAAATAACTTTTTTCATAGACTCGTTAATTTTTTTCATTATACAGTCATCAAAAAAAATTTTTAAATCTTCTTCACTAAAATCTACTATTGGATGAAAGATTGCCTCTTTTGCTCTTTTCAAAGGTACTATTCTAATTAAATACATAGCTAGAGTAAAAATAATGTATGGCAACTTTATAATAGTTTTAAATGTTTTATTTTTTAAAGAATAAATAAAAAAATCTAACATGCTATCAGTATTTATAACAGTATAATCTATATCGAGTAATAGTACACTTTTTTTCATAAGTATTTCCCCATCCTATCACTAAAAAATTAATATTATAAAACATGCAATTATCCATAATATTACGTTTATTTTTAAAGCACTGTCTTTTAATACAATATCGGTGGGATTCCCTTCATTTGTAGTATTAATTATATAATTATATCTAAGTACACCATAAACTACAAATATGGTTGTAAATATCATATGTGGCTTTTCTGGATTACTTGTAGAGTACAATGCATAACATACAATTGTAGAACTTAACATTACTACCATCATTTGATTTAGATTTTCTATATCATAATCTTCTAATATCTTTCTATGTTCAATTGCATCATCTCTTAAAGTCACTATTTCTTTTTTACGCTTTCCAAAAGCTAAGTATAAAGATAAGAAAAAGGTACATAATATTATCCAATTTGATAAGTTGACATTTATGGCTACACACCCTGCATAGACCCTAAGTATAAATCCAAGAGATATGGAAAACACATCTAATAGTATTATATTCTTTAACTTAAGAGAATATAATATATTGTTTATCAAATAAAGAACAAGGATTATAGATAAATTAAAATTAACAACTGTTGATAAACAAATTGAACACAAAGCCAATATTACAAATAGTATATTAGCATTTCTTTTACTTATTCTTCCACTTGCAACTGGTCTATTGCGTTTTTTGGGATGTTTTTTATCCTTGGCCATATCTATGGCATCATTTAATGCATATACTGATGATGACATAAGGCAAAAACATACAAATGCAATAAATGTTTTTAACAATAAATTTGTATTTAGCATATTATTCGAAAAAATTATAGCAGAAAATACAAAAAAATTCTTTATATATTGCTTTATTCTCATTAGTTTTATATAATCTGAAATTTTAGTAAGAAGCTTTATATTTGTATTTGTCTGTTTCATAAACTTACTACCCTTTCAACATTATTTTTTAAACAGGATATGACTTTATTCCTATATTTAAAATTTCTATAAATCCATTTACATTACTGATTATTATAGTAACCAATAACAATGATAGAAATATATTATACATATTTTTTTCATTTTTTCTAAGTGCTTTAGTAAAGTAAGCCAATAAAACTATAACTGCAAAACTAAAATTTATAGCCATAATACTTGAATTAACTAGATTGTATCCTATTATTCCATGTAAAGTTAAGTTAAATATAACTATTCCCATACATAGTTTAGGTACTCTTTTGTCTGAGTTTTCAATAACTGATAAAACACAAAAACAAAATGCTAATAATGTAAGAATAACTGGTATTGTTGAAACTTCACCATTTTGCAAAAATAGACCTTTTTTTAACGCTGCTCCAGGAAAATAAAAAACTGAGTATAGTAGTCTCTCTATAATCATTGCAATTTTTTCTAGAATTGGTTCTCCACTTATAAATTTAGTATCATACTGTATTACATTTCCAAGATTCATGAAACTCTCATAAGATTTCGTTGAAATTACACAAATGTATGCCATTAAGATAAATGTAGCTAAATGTTTTAACATTTTTCCTATTTTTAATTTAAATTCAAATATCATATTAAAAAAATACAAATATATATTACTAATAGTTATTCCAAATAGAGGAATAGCAGCGAATTCCACCAAATAAGAATACTTTCCTTTCATCTTATTTGCAATAACTATGAAAAATATTAATGAAAATTGACTATATATAAACCTCTCTACATTTAAAGTCATAAATAGTTGTGGGAAAGAAAATATCATTATCATAGTAAGTAAAATTAAAGTTAACCTCTGCATTTTTATCTTTTTAATATGATTAAAAACTAAAGTTATAGACATAGCACTAGTTATTATTTGTAGACAAATTAATCCAAATCCATAAGCACTATTAAAATCGGCTGTCCCTGGATTTGCTATTGAAGTACAAAATAAGTATATTGGATATGCAAAAATTGATATAATTGCTGAAAATAATATGTGTTTACTATTATCTTGATTTATAGCAAATACATTTAAATTGAATAAAACACCTGTATCTGTATCTAACAATACATCATAAGTATTGTTCAAGTCATAAAATATAGTAGTCTTGGAAAAAAATATCTTAGTTATTATTAGATAAGTTATTACAACTAATATAAACAACAACATCTCATTTTTGTATTTTAATATTTTACTCATCAATATATATCACCATCCATTCATCATATAGGATTTGCTGCTACCTACAATTTATTCCTTTAATTTTAATAATTCCCCTTTATAATATCCTTACTTGTTTTATTGTAATTGAATAACTCTTTATTTACAACCACAATATTCACTTTATTAATGCTATGTTTAAATAGATACTATATATATAGTATTTATTTTTATAAAATACAAAAACATAATTTAAGGAGACAAAATTATATCTTGTCTCCTTAAATATTAAAATTATATTTTAAAATATTACTAAACAATAAATTTCAAGTATGATATAAATTAATTATACTGTAACATCATTAACTCCATTTTCTTCCCACTTTTTAATCTCTTTTAATCTATCAATTATAGGTAAATGCTGAGTACATTCAACTTCACATTTTCCACAAGATATACACTCTTCAGCTTTTGCATCACTATTCATTGTATAATTCCAATGCCCTAATCCATAAACTAATTTTGTCATCTCTTCATCACTCTTTTTAAACATCTGCTTTTCATTATAAAAAAGCATATAAGCTGGAGTATTAATACCTTTTGGACATACCTTACAATACCCACATCCTGTACATATTTCATTCATATTTTGATTTAATCTTGTTTCAATGTCATGTATATCTTCATCTGAATAAATTCTATTTTCATCCGCAATTTTACATGCATCATCTATATCTTGCTTTTTATTAAACCCTATCAAAGATACGTTTATTTGTGGAATTCCTATATTAAATCTTAAAGCTGCTTCTATAGTACTTTCCCTATCTTTTGCTAGAAAAGAAAGCTCTTTATTGTATTTTGGAATAGTTCCACCACTTAATGGATTCATAGCTACAACACCATATCCATTATCAACAGCATACTTAGCACCTTTTAGTCTATATGGAAAGTTTAATATATTGATTCCCATAGTTACACCTTCAAACTTATTTTCATCGAGGATATCTATAACTTCATCACCTGGTTGATGTGATGAGAATACTATATGGTCTATCAATCCTTCTTCTTTACATTTTAATAATCCTTCATATTGACCCCCAGGTTTCATAGCTAGTTCATAATGCTCCATCTTTCTAATATTCCAAACATGATAAAAATTTATTTTAGATACGCCTAATCGTTCTATTGACTTTTTTACTGCTGTTATGGCTTTTTCTGATGTATCGCATACTTTCGGTTTTTCTTTAGTTGATACATAAAAATCAGTCTTACCTTCATCTATCATTTGTCTAAAAGCTAGTCCAAATATATCTTCACTTCTGTCATCACAATATCCTGGTGCTGTATCGAAATAATTAATACCTTTTTCATATGCGTATTTAACTAAATCAGCATTTTCTTGGTTGCTTTTCTCTAAATCAAACCTTAATCCTCCATAACCAACTACTGAAACCATTTTCCCCGTCTTGCCATATTCAACGTATCTCATTATAAATTCCTCCTTAGATATATTAAGACTTAATTTCTTTATAAAAAATATTATACCATA
>NZ_AVHW01000044.1 GCF_000449425.2 Clostridioides difficile CD160 | reverse complement strand
AATCCTGTTTACTGCATAGAATACATCAATCTTATGTTGTAAATCCTCTTTAGCACTATAGTTCTTTTGTTCTATCATTAATTTTAATAAGTTATACATGTTGATTCCTCCTAAATATTGTTATTTAATTTCATATTTACTACTTCAAATGCTGTGTTTACTATCTCACTATCTCTATTCTTATTTTCTTCTTTTAACATACTTAATTCTTCTTCTAATACTTTTAATCTCTTTTGTTCATCTGTCAAAATGACTTCTATATTTTTTAAAACAGGCTCTTTTGTGATTGGATTTATAGACTCTATATACTGTTTACCATAGTCTATACTTCCAAATTCAATATCGATATAATTTAATTCTGTTATTGTATCATGCTCTAATATATCTCCTGCTGCTTCACCTGTTTGTATCCATACATTACCTGTTTGGTCGTAAATTATTCTATTTCCTCTATTCATTCTATCACCTCATATTATATTAATTATATAAAAACTCTATATCTAACGCATACCACCTAAAAGAAAATTTATTAAATTTAAAAGGAAAATCAACGCCAGCATTCATATCACCCTTACCAATTTCAATCTTAAAACTATCAGCAGTAATATCTCTAATACTAGCACTACCAATAATTCGAGTATATGAACCATTGTTATATTTAATATTTGTACCTGCAGAATTGATACTAATACCACAACTAAGAAATTTAGCTGGATTTGAACCATCACTTAAACCAAAACTCATGATTAAAATAGTTTTTGGAACAAAATTTAAATTAGTTGGAACAACTAAGGAATTTTGAGAACCATCTGGCGGAGTATAAGTACCTGTCGCATATTTAATCCTTTGACTTAATTGATTAGTCAATTCTGTTATCCTATTTTGCAACTCCTCAACACTAGCATCTGAACTATCAAAAGAAGTCTTTATTTTCTCTGATAACTCAACAAGTGTATTATTTAAACTTGCATCTATATTTTTAAGTGCTAAAGTATTTATAATACTTGTTTTCCCATTCTTAAACCCTTCTCCAATCTCTACTAATTTAGATGATATATCTTGTAAAGTTGCATCAGATTGAAGCGGCATTATTTCTTTGCTTATACTCAAAACCTTCTCAACAATTGCATTCTCTGCATCTGTAGCTACTATTTTAAGTGTGTGTATTGCATTGTCTGGAAGTTCATAGTTTATTGTTTTCTCTGTTGTTAAATCTGTAGTAAATGTATCTTTTAATACATCATCAATGAACCACTCTATTTTACTTAAATTATTATCTGTGTCTATTGCTGTAAATATTGCAGTAGTTGAATTATAAGAGGATATATTTAATTTTGGTTTAGTATTGCCTTTTGTAAATGTAACTGTTTTATCTAAAAATTTACCACCACCAGTAGTACTAAGTTCAATAGTTATATTATTAGTTGAATTAAAACTTAATTCAGATAAATGTTCATCTGTTAAGTTTATGGTATAATTTGAATCTGTAGTATTATCCTTTTCTTCTATAACAACACCATTTAGTTTATGAATTATTTTAAATCTTACAGTAGGGTCACTATCTGATATTCTATAATTTATACTACAAGCATCTCCAATTACACCTAAATCACTATTTATAGAAATAGTAGGGTCGGGTACAAATTGGACTGTAGTACTTTGTCGCATTACATAACCATTTTGAACAAGTTTTTGACCTGTACCAGATATAAAATATACCTCATATGAATTAATATAATAAGTTTTTGTTTCAGATATATATATATCTTTAATAGTACGTAAATTATAGCTTCCATAATATTCTGAATCACTAAGATAACAACTAGAAGAATGTATATCTGCTTCTGAATGATAACCTCTTCTTTTTTTAACTGTTCTTACACATTCATACCAACCTGACGCCATATAATCACCTTCCTTTCTACATTGGTATTAAATTATTATTTATACTAGATATAATATTAGTTCTATTCCCTTTTACTTCTTGCATCACTTCTTTTAATGCTCCCTCTACATTGTCACTTGCAAACAAGTTGTCTATATCTTTTATACTTGTTTTATCTGCTGTTGTTTCTATGCTATCTACGCTAGCTTTTACCTCATTTATTGCACTAACTATATTTGTTTTATCTGTTGTTTCAAGTAATGTTGTATCTCCTATCTTAGTGTTAATCTCTGTCTTAGCAGTTTCTATGTTACTTGTTAACTCTGTTTTAGTTATATCAATTTTAGTGTCAACAGCATCTATTTTAGCATCTAAATCCTGTATATCTTTGAGTGTGGCAAATATAATTGTTGGGTCAATTTTAAGTTCTATATTGTTTACATTAGATACAATAAGCACAGTTTTAACCTTCATATCAACAACTGCTCCTTGTTCTATAGAAGGTTTATAACATTCTTTATATTTAGAGATTGCAATTAGATTATTTTCATCATCTAAATATCCTATTTCTCTTATCATAAACCCACCTACATTTGATGGTATTAAACTCTCTAATATTATGCAGTTTGGCGCAGTTTCATCTGTGGTTGTATTTCCGATGTTGCCTTCCCATACCACATTTTTAAGTTCTGTCTGACTTTCAGTAGGAGTATACTCACTCCTCCACCATCTCCAAGTTGAATTTTTACAAACCCTACTTTGTTACCTGTAACACTTGCATTTGCTATCTTTGCCTTTCCTACATTTGTAATTATAGTGTAATAACTTTTATCTATAGCCAATATATCACCTCCTAAAATATTGTTATTTCTTGGTATCCAACTCCATTTCCTGTTAATATATCAATTTCTCCATACGTTTCTATGTTTGGTGGACTCCAAGGATATATAGTTATTTCTTGACCCATCAAAGTGGTTATTCCAAAATTCATATAATTATCTTTACTTATAAGTATTCTAGTGTAGTCAAAACTCATGTTGCAAGGTTTGATGCTGCTTACAAAAGAATGAACCTCATTAAACCAATCTTGATTTCTTGCATCACTTTCAAGATGTATATTATAAGTAGCATTATTTATAGTTAATTCATAGTTTCCTTCTCCAACTATACTATTTAACCAATTCCTAAGAAATTTCTCCGAATAAGGTAATTTACTTATATATTTACTAAAAATCCTAAATCTTCTATCCTCTAGGCTCTCATTTGATTTAGGAACTATAGACATTATTTTTTCCCATCTTTTTATACCAGTTATGGTCAAATCTTCTAAGAACTGGTCATTTAAGACATCATCTAATTTATCATGTAGTATCTTTATTTCTTTGTTATCTGCATTAAATGCTTTTATATATTCTTCTTTATCTTGCAGAATTTGTGGTAAGTAACTTATTAGATTTATCTCTTTATCCAAGTACCTCACCTCTTACTACTATGCTATTACTATCTAATGTTATATTAGATTTGGCATCATTTATTATTGTGTTTGCAATGTCTAATACTCCATCATACTTAACAAACGAGTTTCAATTTGAGATATACGAACTATTAAGTTTTCTTCATCTTCCCAACTCATATTTAACTCATTTAAATAGTCGTCAATTGCTTCCTCTGCTATAGTCTTTATATTCTCCCAAGTGTAGCCACTTTTATATGTTATCTCTGCTGATATGTTTATAGTTGTACTCACGACTCCTGTAACAGTAACTTTATGTCCTATAGGTGCTAAACCTAATCCTTTTCCTTGGTGCTCAATTGGGTCAATTTCTTCTTGTACTAGATTAACTAGTTCCTCACTTGGTACTTTAAAATTAGAGTTAATTATTACTAACTTAACAGTTCCTCCACCATTCCAAGTTGGATAAACTTTAACTCCTCCGACATCTTGTATCTTATTAACTTCATCCTTATAGTTCTGTATATTTCCACCAAATGACTGAGAATTTAAACTATCATAATATCTTTGTCTTAAACTGTCCTCAGATTCTTCATCCTCTCCATTTATCAATATTTCTGTCAATTCTGCTGTTTCTAATTTGTCTACATATTCAATTGGAATCAACTGACCAAGTTCAAAAATAGGTCCAGCAGTTTCACATTTCATTTTATATATTCCTTCACTAATTCTCTCTGTTGCAATATAATTGTATTCTCCTAGATTAAAGCGTGAATCAAGAGGAATATCTATGTTGAAAACTCCTTTTGCAATGGTATTGGTTGCAGATAGTGGTGTAATTCCTCGCTCTTTGCATCTTTTTTCTAAATAATAGTAACTAGCAGTATCAACAAAGGTTTGGTCTAGTAATTCATCCATAGCAATGTATGTTTCTGTAAGTTCTATAGCAACTGGTGCCAAGGCATTATATATTATAGAACCCTCTCGTTTGTCAAACGTGTCAGGTACACTATCTAACATTCTTTCAATTATATTTTCAAATGTCATTAATTCAAACAATTATACACTCACCACCTTCTCTGCTTTGATATTTCAATATTTGGTATGGACAATAAATTTACACTGGACCTTTCCTTTTTGATTTTCAAACTCAAAATTATCTACATTTTCAATCCTATCATCCAGTATTAATGCTTCTTTGATTCTTCTCTCTAACTCTGGTATTACAAAGGATATAGGTTCTCCAATAAGGTCGTTCAACTCGACCCCATAATTCCGAGAATAAATAAGGTGCTCATATCTTTCAGTATTTAAAGTTAAAAAGATGGTCTGTTTTAATGCTTCCACATCATCACAAATACCATCTACTTTATTTTTTTCTATATTTAATTTAAAGGTCTTACTTGGTTCTTCTCTTACATCAAAGTTTATAATTGATACATCTTCTATATCATAGTCAATAGCGTCTGTTGGTATCACTTCATCACATCCTATCTAAAATTAAATACTGTTGTCCTCCTTGCATTCTTATTAAAACCAATTTGTCTCCTACTTTTTTATCTGTATATCTTTTAAATGTATCTGTTTGTATTAAAAAAAATTCACCAATAGATAATTTTTGTTCTATTTTAATTTTTAAAGGACTTACACTTTCTATTGTTCCAAATACAATTTGCATTGGATTACTTGTTTCTACTGCATCCATTGCTGCCTTTTTAATTATTTGCAATAATTCTTGACTCATATTATCACCTCACTTAAAAGAATCTTCTAGCTCTTACAAAATCATGATTTTATTTTGTCTACCGCTTAAACTGCTTATTTTGACTACATCACCAGTCTTTGGGAATGTATGAACTGGTCATTTCCTATACATAGTCCAACATGATGTACATTTCCTTTACCTTGATTGTATGCAAAGAATACTAAATCCCCAGCTTTTACATCATTTATGTTGCATAATAGTTTTCCTCTACTATCTTTTGATTGGTCTGCTGAAACTCTAGGTAGATTTATTCCTGCACCTCTCTTAAATGCCCAAATCATAAGTCCACTACAATCAAAACTTTTAGGACCATTACCACCCCACGCATATGGCTTACCAAGTTGATTTTTTGCTTCTTGAATAACTTTACTTACTTTACTATTATTGTTTGTTGATGTATTAGCAGTGCTATTATTTTGAACTTGATAAGTTGTATCTTTTAAATTCTTTTCTGCTTCTTCATCACTTCCAATTCCTGTACCACTTGAATTATCGTAATTACTCCCTGTTATCTGCTTATAAAATGCACCTACACATTTTACCCATTCTTTATCTGAGCTTGAA
>NZ_AVHW01000043.1 GCF_000449425.2 Clostridioides difficile CD160 | reverse complement strand
ACATCATTTATGTTGCATAATAGTTTTCCTCTACTATCTTTTGATTGGTCTGCTGAAACTCTAGGTAGATTTATTCCTGCACCTCTTTTAAATGCCCATACCATAAGACCACTACAATCAAAACTTTTAGGACCATTACCACCCCACGCATATGGCTTACCAAGTTGATTTTTTGCTTCTTGAATAACTTTACTTACTTTACTATTATTGTTTGTTGATGTATTAGCAGTACTATTATTTTGAACTTGATAAGTTGTATCTTTTAAATTCTTTTCTGCTTCTTCGTTGCTTCCAATTCCTGTACCACTTGAATTATCGTAATTACTCCCTGTTATCTGCTTATAAAATGCACCTACACATTTTACCCATTCTTTATCTGAGCTTGAAGAATACTTATTTCTGATACTTTCTAATGTTTTTCTACCTTGATAGATATAGTTTCTTGATAAATTACTTATACCTCTTTTTATTCCTTCATCTACACTAGAAAAACTTAAGTAATTACCATCTCTTCTCATTCCAAAGAAATTATTTTTAGTGTTTGCAATATTTGAAGTACCCCTAGCTGATTCGTGCATTGATATTGCAGCCATTAAAGCTGGATTAACTTTATAAGCATTCGAGTACTTAACAAAGGCATTCCCTGTATTTGATAATTTCCCTTTAAGTAGTTTATTGATTTTATTAGCCATTTCAGTATCTTCTTTGCTTGTAGTACTTTGTGCAGGAGCATTTTTCTTTTCATCTTTATTGTTACTATTTCCGCTTGAGTAGGAACTTGAAGAATAAGAAGCAAATTCATCTCCATCAATAAGTGTCAAGTCCATGAAATGTGAATTATTTTCAAAAGTATGTTTTACTTTCTCAACTAACATATAATTTTGTAACTCTATATCTCCCAAATCTAAAAAAACAGGTACTAAACAACCTGCTCTTACTCTAATATCTCCAATTGCGTTTTTTAAACTTAGCGACTTAGTTTTCTTATTATATAGTTTTAAAAGTATATCACATTTTTGTTTTATCTCTGCTTCACTCATGTTTTTGTCTACTGTATCAAACATTTGAAGTATTCCCCAGCTTCTCATATGCGTAGAATCTTGTGCAATATAAACATCTCTTTTACCTGACTCCTCGTTATCCCTTACTAGTTTTATTTTTGTATAAGTATCACTATCAATGCTTGAGTTATAGTCAAAATCTTCTATTACATCATTATTCATAACAGTATCTAATTTCATTGATGCAACATTCTTTAATGTTATTCTTCCAAAGTCATCATAGAGTACATACATTTCCTTTTTCTCTCTTAAAGTATCATCTAGTGCAGTTAATATCATATCAAATAAAGTTTTATTTTCTTCAACTCTCGATATTTTATATTTTGTATCTTCTATGACATTGTATTTTAAATTAAAATCTTTAGCCAACATTTTTATAAGTTCACTTGCAGTTTTATTACCATATACATAAGTATCTTTATTTTTAAAATATCTCAGCTGGTCATATGCAACTATTTTAATGTGATTTTCCTTATCTCTTTTCTTCTGAAATATATATCCATAGAATATACCTACACCCTTGTAATATAATCTTACTGAGTTACCTTCGCAAAACTCTAATATCTTATCCATAACTATTGTAAATTCAAGTTTAGACGGCGTTCCTCGTCTTTCAATTTCCCATGTGATTCCATCAAGGACAACAGGCTCATAGAAATCTTCTAAGTGAGCTATTACTAATCTTACATCTCTATCATTTGCTAATACTAATTCATTAGACAAGCCTCAACACCTGCCCTTTATAAATGGTATATTTACTTAAATTCTTCCCCTTATTTGCCTTATCTAGCATTGTTTTATTTAACTCATATACTTTCTTATATAGCGACCCATCTCCTAACTGCTTTTGACAGATTGACCATAAACTATCACCTGCCTTGACTGTGTATGTTTTAGCATTTGGTGCATTGACTGAATCAACTCGTTTTGGCTCTATTTTTACATTAGGTCTCCCTGTCTTGTTTTTAGGTGCAGCAGGAACTAATTTTTTAGTTGAGTAATCTCTATATTGTTTTAACTTTATTGCAACCTTAAAATCTGAACCATTCTCTGCATCTTCTACTATGTTATATTCTTCAAGTGACACTTTTCTATTTGTATTAAATAATACTTTATTCCCAAGTTGTCTAGATACAATAAATTGAAATGGCTTACAATCAGTTTTTAGTAGTTCTAGTTTACTTAAAAAGAATTGAACATCTCTAAAAGTACCACGATAAAATGGTAATTTATTGTGTGTAAATTCTGCTTCAAAACTTATTTCAGATAGCCCTTCCTTTTTTAATATATTTACTTCTCCAGTGTTTATCAAATCAACTGTTTTATTTTTATTTGTTACTTTAATCTCTAATTTGGCAGGAGGTATTGGTAACTGTACTCCATCCAAATAAAAATCATAAGCCATTCAAATACCTCCTTTCTAAACTATTCCTTCTGCTGAGATAATCATTGCATCATTAAGTTTTTCTGTTAGTACATTAACTATACCATCAACATCTGTATCACTATTTATGTTGTTTGTGTTGTTCATGTCAATTTTAATGTTTACTCCTGTATATCGGTTGATTACTTCCTGTTCTGCAATATCTCTAAGATATTTAAGGTCTTCTTGACTTTTATCCATAGTTTTTGCCATTTTGGCTGTGTTACCTGCGGTATCCTTTGCACTTTTCCCTAAATCACTTGAACCTATGCCATTATCTAACCCATACTTATTTTTATCCCATAAGTCTTTTAATCCTAATTTATCTTTTGCATCTTCTAGCATCTTGTTAATGTCAAAAGTATCTTTTAATTTATTAGTTATAGCATTTTGCCATTTAGTTCCAAGTGCATTTCCTTTTTGAAATTCTGCTCCAATATCTTTGTATCCCATTCTCTCCAATTTAACTTTTTCTGGTGCATCTCCTACCCATCTGTTTAAGCTATCAATCTGTTGCTTGATGTAGCTATTATCTGCCTTAACTGGAGTAAATGTTGCTTCTGTGACTTTGCCAATATTTACTCCAGGGATTTTGTTTAGTAAATCAACCAGTTTATTTACACCTCGTATTGCTATATTAGCTCCGTCAACAAAAGCTTTCCCAAGTGCATTTCCAGCACTATTCACAGAGTCATTCAATGCTGCCATTTTTTCTATTATAAAGATTACACCCTTTGCAATAGCTTGTTTCATAAAAAACACACACTGATTCCAACCATTCGCAATTCCTTCATTTACGGCTACGCAACCATTGAGAAGCCCAATCATAACATTTTGTATTGTTGCTACTGCTGCAAATACTGCACCTACAATTACCCCTAGTACAGTCAAAGAAGTACCTGCAAATTTATTTATTGCTGCTACCGCCATAAAGACAACAGCAATAATTGCTATAAATCCAAGAACTATCCATGTTAAAGGGCAAGCATATAATGCTGCATTTAAACCATATTGTGCTGCTATTTGTCTCCAAGTTGCACCAGCTGCCAATTCAAACATAATAACGGTTTGAGTCATTTGAAAATTAAACCACGCTTCAGATAAAGCAGCTATCTTTTTTGATACTGCCAAGGCTAGAGTAGCAATTGTATATACACCAATAGCAGTAACTATTCCATAGACAATAGGAGCGATAATTGACCAATTTTGTGCAAACACATTAGCAACATTTAGTGCCGCATTAGTAACCCATCCCAATCCATTGATAATTAATATAGTTCCTAATGTAATTCCTCTAACAAAGTCTGAAAAAAAATCGCTATTTAAAATATTTTTTATAATATTCAGTGTATCATAAATGTTTGAAGATATCGCAATCATAACATTTCGCATAGATACAACAATCTCACTAAACCTAACGCTTTGCAAAGCTCCACTTATCTTCCCAAGAGTTTGCCCAAAAATCATGTAGGCGTCATTTTTCATCATAGTAAGCGCTTGACTAAAAGTGATTGGCATACTTGCAAATTTCTTCTCTATCTCATCAGAAGCTTTAAATAGTGCATTTCTTATAACATCTGCTGTTATTGCTCCACTACTTGACAATTCCTTTAATTGGTCTTTAGTTTTCCCCATTGCATCAGCTATCTTAGTAGCTAGCAATGGTGCATTTTCCATTATAGAACGAAATTCATCACCTTGAAGTTTCCCTGCACCCATAGCTTGAGTAAGCTGATACATAGCCGCGCTAGCTTCGTTTGCTGATGTTCCTCCAATTACAAAAGCTTTATTCATAAGTTCTGTAAACTTTATCACCTCTGCCGAACTTCCAAAAGCATCTCCTGCTAATATTCCAAGTTTAGCGACTTGTGCTGCCGTATCTGCATAACTAGCTCTAGCACTTTGAGCAGACAAATAAATCATTTTATTAAGTTGTTCTGTTGTCTGTAACCCATCGTTCATTAAAGCCAATCTTGCTTTTGTACTTGCAATTGTATCTGCTGCTTTTGTAATACTTTCTATTCCTTTTATTCCAATGTATATCCCAGCCAAACTTTTTAGTTTAGAAACTAATACAGAACCTGCTTCACTTCCTTGCTTTATCTTATTATTAAAGTTTTCCTGTTCATTTGTATTCCCTTTAATTTTTTGTTCTATTCTTACAAGAATACTTTCTATATTATTCAAACTTTGTTGAGATGCTTGTATGCTACCCGCATTAAGTGGGTTGTGTAATCTTTGTTGTAACCTTTCTAAGCTATTAATTGTTGTATTAATAGATGTAGTCATGTTGCGAAATGCAGGTGTCATTCCATCGAAAATCTTTATTGAAGTTTGTATCGTTGCCATTTTCTCACTCTCCTTTCTTTTTGGGAATAATAAAAGCACTTACTTATTTTTAAGCAAGTGCTTATGTATTATAAATTCAAGAGTTCTTTTTTCTTAGCATCAAATTCATCTTGTGTAATAGCTTCCATATCCAGGAGGTTCTTATATTTTAATATTTCATCTGCTACAGATGGAATATTGCTATTTTGCGTATCACTAACTTCATTATCTTTCACAATTATTGCAAGAATAGATAATATCTCTTGAGCAGAAGAATATGCCATTTTATAGATTGAAGAATTACTCTTAGTTCTAAATTGGATTAAATTTATATAAATATTAGGGTTATTCAAATCATTTAAAGTTATTTTTATTTTAAGATTATCTATAAGTGCCTTTGTTGTCCTTTTAGCTGTTACTCCGCCAACAACAGCACCTACCCCACCAAACAACGCACCTCCTGCTAAAGCTCTCCCTATACCACCTTTAGTCACAGTCTCGCCATTTTCTAAAAGTTCATATTCAATAATATCACTATAATTATAAACATTTAAATTCATTTTCTCTCTATCAAAACCATTTAAAACAACAAACCTTTTACTATCATCATCAAATTCTATAAATTTGGATATTTTTTTTGTTGCCTTAAAATTTTCAGAATCTTTTTTGCTAATTGTTTTCAATTCAATGGCTTTCTCAACCTCAGCCTTGGTTGGCATTTCACAAAAATTATTATTTCCTGGAATAAAAGCAGCAACTGCATATTTTTTAAAACAGTCTTTACATAACCATCCATCAGCAATTTTTTGTTTCCCTTTTTCTCCACATATACAGCAGTTTTCTTTCCCACCAAATAATCCCATAACATTACCCCCATATGATTTTATAAGATTATTATACTATACCAGTAATTTTTTTACATTAGATATTATCTCCTTCTACTTCTTCTAGCTTCTTTAGCATTCTTTTTTTCTTCTTTTATTTCTTCTTCTACTTTAATATCTATAGAAGCAGCAACAAATGCTCTCTCGTAGTCTGGCAAATCTGTATATTCATGTGGTTTCCATTTAAATTTATGAAGGCAATAATGAGCTGCACTAGCATCATAATCACCTTCTTCAATTAGTTTTTTGCTTCTTCTACTTTATCCTCAAAAGTCCTATCAAAACCATTTACCTCTCCTACCTCACTTGAAAGGTCTGTGTATTCACCAGGAGTTAACATTGTTGTTAATAGTTCCTCTGCTCCCATTACACCATAGCTATTTTGTAATTCTGCATCATGTAAATCTGGGAATACTATAGTTTCTACACATAATTTCAAAGTATAAGCATTAAAATCTGTTTCACTAGTGTATTGTCCAGTTGCTTTTCCTTTTTTCCCTATAACAGGAACTCTTATGGCTGAATTTTTTCTCAACTGTCTATCTCTATCTGAATCTATTGCTTTTAATTCCCACTCTATTGGTTTCCCTTCACCATCTATAAACCTTTCACTTGCCACATACTTTCTATCCTCTACTTTTATTGCATTTTGACTTAAAAAAGCGTTTAAATCTCCCATATTATTCTACCTCCATGATTAAATATTTTGTTTGTTTTTCTATTGTTATAAGATTGTCTTCATCTAATTTAATTTTTATTTCAATAGGTGCTAATGACGAACCTTCGATTGTATCAAGTGCTAGTTTATCCGAAATATCTATAAGAAATTTTCCTGCTTTCTTATACACCTCACTTACTCGTTCCTCCAAAGGTATCTTTTCATTGTAACTAAAAGAAATTGAATCTTTTATCTCATATTTATCTTTAATTTTAACCATCTCCTATTCTTATAAATAAAAAATACACATCTATAAATTATAAATGTGTATTTTATTCCATACCATTTGCTATATTAAACTTCTCAACTATTCTCCAATTCTCAAAAGTAAAATCTACATCCTCATCTAAATACTCACCATCAGCATCAAATTTAGCAATTATTCCACTATCCAGGTTGCAATCTTCAAGTATTATAGTTTGGCGACCTACTGAGCTTGTCGGGTCTTCGTTAGTAATTTGCATATCAAAGTAAATATCCTCACCAGTCTCTTTATATTCATATAGCAACTCTCTAAATATAGAAGTATTATAATAAAATGTTGCACTCCCTGAAAATTTACTTCCTGTACTTTTATTTCCTTTTGTAATGCTACCTAGTATTGGCATCTCGCTTTTATTTTTTTCCATTTTTGCTTCTAAATTAATAGCTTGCATAAAATTATATCTTTTACCTTTTATTGTTACAAAACATTCAGCTTTAGAACCACTTAAAGCATCTCTAACATTCATAGTAATATTTTTAGACATCTATATCACTCTCCTTTCTAGCTTACTGAAACAGTCATATAAAGTTTACTCATGGCATTAATGACTTTTACAGCATCACTTACTACAACAGTTTTTTTGTCGTTCCCAGGTTCTACAGAAACGTCATCAGCTTTAAAATCTTCTATTGCTCTTATATTCTGTAGTTGTTCATGATGCTTTACTACATCATTCCAAAATGAAATACGACCAGATTTATCGTTTGGCACTGCACCTTGATATTTTGTATTAAATAAAGTTGCAATATCATTTGCAATTTGGTCTAATACGCTAATAGATTGATTACTTGAAAAATCGTCATTCTTATCATCTGTAAAACTAACAAAAGTGTTTATGTCCTCTAATACATGAACTTCATCACCAACTTTATGAAATATAAACTTACCAGTTTTTAAAGCTTCCTCTAACTGTATTTGAGTATAATTAACATCTACATCAAACTCGCCATCATATCGCTTATTTGTATTAGATTTATTTATATCACATCCTGCTATAGCTCCAGTAGTCCAATAAATTAAACTAGACTCTAATAATCCAGTATCTTTAACTTTATTTTCTACAGATACTACACCTTCGTAATCTGCATCATTCTTTTTATATAATACAGTTTGAAACTTAGCTCCTACCTTATCTCTCATTCTCTTAGTAAATTCTACAAACAAACTTTTAATCTCTGTTGTTGTTGCCAAACATCCTAAAGCATTAAATGAGTAGCTTTCTATTTTGTCTAAGAAAGCTTGATATTCTGTCCCTGTAATTGCTTCTCCATTAGCACCACCAGTAAATACAAGTCCTGCACTTGCTTCTAGTGTTGCATCCTTCTTCCAACTAACATAGTCATTGTCTTGTAAATCTGTAATGACTTTAGCTATTTGAGTATCTACCTTCTTATTATCTAAAAGTGTTACAACATCAAATTTAGTATTATCATCAACATTGGTTGTTACTATTACCTTTAAGTCGTTACCTCTTATTCCACTATATTTAGCTATAGCAATGGTGCAACTAGCTTTAACACCTTTATTTAATTTATAGAAATAACCTACTCTTATATTTTTAAATAAATCTCTAAGACCTTTTAACTTCTCATGAGCGTAATCATATCCAAAATACTTCGTTGAATACTTTTCAAAATCATCACTACTTACTTGAAATACTTCTTCATCAATACCCCAATCAAGTTCAATTGGCATTGCAACAATCCCTCTATCACTAAGAGAACTTGTTGCCCTCTTAGCTGAGATAAAATTTATATAAGTGCCTGGAAGTATTTTATTTTGCGTTATAAATGTTCCTCCGCCTAAAGCCAAATTAACTCACTCCTTTCATGAAATTATTTATCATATCCTCTACTTCTGAAAAAGAATATAACTCATTTTCTTTTAAAATTGCATTTAATAAGTCTTTTCTGTTTACATATTTTTTAGAATTAACTATCTGCTCCTTAGTGAACTTGTAGCTATCTTCTTTACTTAATGTTTTACTCAAGTTTATCACCTCTCTTTAATCCACCAAATAATTCAATATCACTCATCTTATCTGTATTATTACTTTTTATAGTAAAGTAGTTATAATCAACAAAGAAGTGTAGCACATTATCCACGACTTCAAAGTTCATATTTGTACCCCTAACTAAATCTCCATTGATTTCTATATACTCTAATTCCTCCAGTAACATCTCAGCTATCTCATTTATTTCAAAACTCTTATCTTTTGAACGGGGTAAGTAATATACATCAAATGAATTTTTCTTCAACTCTCTGCCATTTGGATATGATGTTTTACTTGAATTTATAGGAACAATAAAAAAACAAGGTTCATTTATTCCTTGTTCTACATCCTCACTATAAATTGTATAACTCTCTCCAAACACCTTATCTAACCTTACTGATATTCCATCAATTATATTATTAAGCATCAAATACCTTCTTTAATAAAATCATTAATTTTTTCTCTATTATTGCATCTGCTTCTCCTCTTAACTCCATTACCGAAATAGTCATCATGTATTTTCCTTTTACCAAACCTTTAAGATTTCTAGTTCTATGTCCAAACTCAACGTGGCTAGCATAAGGAACTGGGTTCTTTACCTCTATAACATAATTGTCTCCAACTTTAGTAACAGGAAGTGACCTAGCATAAGCTATCCCACCCCAACCTTCTTTTAGCTTTCCAGTCTTTTTTGGTGTACGTCCACGCTTCCTAGCTTTACGAACAAGTCTTGCAGCTAATTCTCTTGCGCAATCTTTTAAAAATTTATCAAGCTGACCATCTTCTAGTCTTTGTAACTTTCTTTGTAGCTTCTTTAGTTCTTTAAAATCAACACTTCCACCTCTAGCCATTACGCTTTATCCTCTAGTAATTCTAAGACAACTTCTTGATGGCTTGGGTATATAGCAGATTCTCCACTTCTTATATATTCTTTTGTAATATTATTTTGATTAGTTATAATAAGTTTTGAACCTGCTTTAACTTCTATGTTTGGTGATATAAAGAGTTTAATCGTCTGTGTAAGTTTAGCCACTTTTCCATCTGTAGCTGATGCAATATTTTTATACGAAAGCTTACATGGTTGATTTTCCAATACTACTACTTCTTTATTATTAGTTCGTTTTGTAATAAGGTCTTTAATCGGTTGATATTCTACTATAGTGCATTTATCTCTATATAACAGTTCTATTGCTCGTCTCGCTTTATTTACCATCTCAAACACCTAAAAGTTAATATTTTATCTTTACCATAAGTAGTAAGGTATGCTATAAGACTATCAAATCGTTGTTCAGGTGTTTGTGAGCCACTTCCTATAGCAAAGTCTATCTTTGTATCACCTTCTGATATAGACTTTTCTACAACTTCAAAATTGAGACTTTCTATATCTAATTGACCCATATTTTTTTTAGTAAATAAAAACTCACCAACTATCATATCTACTTCAATTTCTTTTAATTCAATAGGAATAGAATTTATATTACAATCTAGTTTAATGATATTCTCTATCTTTTCTTTAACAAAACCTATTAACCACTTGTCTCCATCTTTTAATGTATACTCAAAGCTTTCAAGTCTTTTTTCTATATCATCAATTATATTATTTTCCATAACTTTCACCTACTTTTTAGTAAGCTTATTTTTCTCTTTAAGCTGCTTATTTTCTTCTTCCAGAACATCTACTTTGTTTCTTAAAATATTATTTTCAGCTACTAAATCCTTTACATTTAAAGACTTACCATATTTCTCTACTTTTCCAGTTTCATCTATCAAATCATATCCCATCTCTAAAAAATCATCTATTCTACATTCTTCTATAGTTAATATTCTATTTAATTTTTTTACTTGTGGCACTATATATCACTCCTTTTTATGCTTCAACAACAAATTGTATTGCATCAGCTTTTTTATTTAATATAAATACATCCTCAAAACTTTCTTCAAAGTACAAGTATTTTCCTTCTGTAACTGCCCTTGGTTCATCTAAAGTAGCGAACTGATAAGAGACTGGTGTAATTACTGCGGATGGATGTATTAAAGACATATTTATTTGTTTAGCTCCTGCTCCTGCTTTCCATCCAGTTGTAAAATCATATGCAGTTTTCATAAGTGCTGATGGAATTTTAATTATCTTTACTGTATCTATATCAGTTGTTTGACGATTAAGAGAAGTCCCTCCATCTTTTATATTTACTGTTCTTTGTATCTCTTTAGCATTTTTAATAATAGTGTTTATTACTGGTGTAACATACAATATTCTTCCATTTTCCGGAACCCTAGCTTCTGTCATTCTTTCCATCATCATATCAAATATTTCTAAAACATTTGCAGTTGTAATAACTGTTGTATCTGCTACTTTGCCTAGTGATGTCCAATCAGCATATATTTTAGATATACAATAAGCGTCCATTTCAGGGAACTTTTGTTCTTCATTATATACTTGAGTTATATTACCTATTGAAGCTACATGGTTAGTTTGGTTAACATCCGCTGGATGAACTAATGTTGACCATTTCCTTTGATTAGTTAATACTTTAGGTTCCCAAGCATTATCATAGTTTCTTTGAGCTACTGCAATTGTATCCCTATTTGAATCAACTCTCCCAGTTGTAGATATAGTTGGTATTTCTATTGTTTTAGAACCAGTCCATCTATATCTTCCATTATTTTCTGTAGCATACAAATCCCCAAAGTTTAAAGTATAAGGATATGCTTGTGCTAAAACATTTGAATATTCTTTTGCATAATTTAGTGCTGCCATTTTATTTCCTCCTATTTATTATTATTTTCATGAGGTCTTACCCCAGTAAAATTAAAACCAAAATCATTTATCTTAGGCTCTTGACCTGGTGTTATCGTATCTATTTTAGGTTCTTCACCTTCTAGCGTTGCATTAAACAAATAATCTTTATCCTGTTTCAAAGGATTTATTTGCTCTTCAAAAGCTTTTTGTCTATCTTTACTATTTCTTAAGCCTTCTATGTCTAAATGAGCTTTTAATGCGATTTCATCTCTACATTTAACAGATTTGAAAGCATCACCTAACCAGTAATTAAAGTCTTTTTCTTCAATTTCTTTTTTGTAAGTTTCTTCTAAAGTTTTCTTATCTGTTTCATAAGTCGTTTTTAGACTCTCTACATCTTCTTTTGTCATACCTCCTTCAAACTTTTTAATAGTTTCATTAGCTGTATTAAGTTGTGTTTCAAGATTTACATAATCTTCTTGAGTAACTGTAGTCTCTTTTATTTTCTTTTCTATAGACTTTTGAAGAGAAGCTACATCAATCTTGTTATCTTCTACTTTTATTCCTTCAAGTAATTCTTTTAACCAATCCATTTCTAATATCTCCTTTCATTTTTTACAAAATAAAAAAAGCCTCTTAAAGACTTTTTTCTAATGATTTATTTAACTCTTCATTTACCTTCTTTAAAATTTCATCAGAAACTTCGTCTATATTAGCTTTATTTTCTTTTTTTAATTTATTGCAAAGAATACTTACATTAAGATTAGCAATACAATTAATAACGATTTGTACTACACAAACTACAACTATAATTTGAGTTAATATACACATTAAAATCACCTACCTTTTT
>NZ_AVHW01000042.1 GCF_000449425.2 Clostridioides difficile CD160 | reverse complement strand
TTTTTTTATAAATTATAATTTTTTACAATTGACCTTTTCTAATCAAATTAAAAGCTATAAAAAGGTTCAATATGAACTATTACTTGAGCATTTTCATTAATCTCTTCTTGTATTTGTTTCTCGATTTTATGTGTTAAAGCATGAGATTGCTCTATACTTATAAATGGGTCAACCATTACATGCATATCAATATATATAGAACTTTTACTTCCCCTACTTCTGATATTGTGAACATCTCTTACTTCATTAAATTCAAACACAATTTCTCTTATATAATCCTCATCTACAGCTACTCTATCTACTAAGATTCCAATAGATGGTCTAAATATCCCATAAGCTGAGTAAATTATAAATGCAGAAATAATAATAGGAACTATAGATTCTATTATTACTGGAAAACCTAATTTTACACCAACTAAAGTAATCAATACTCCTAAAGATACAAAAATATCACTTCTTGTATGCAATGAATCTGAAATCAAAACATAACTATTTAATTTAGTTCCAATCCTATATTCATATATACAGACAAAAATATTTATAAAAAGTGTAATGATTAGAGCAATTAGACTTTCTATAGTTATAGAAGGTGTAATTGGATTGGATATTCTTGATACTGCACTAAGAATTATCTTAATCGCTATAACAAATAACATACCACTAATAAATAAGCTAGTTATAATTTCGAATTTTTTATGTCCATAAGGATGATTTTTATCTTTTGGCTTAGATGCAAAGAAAATGCCTATGATACCTACTATATTTGATGCTCCATCTGACAGAGAATGGAATCCATCAGCTGTCATACTATAACTTTTGATTTGATTACCAATAATGATTTTTAATAACGCTACTGCAAAATTAGCAAATAAAATTATCCATAATACTTGCTTCACTTTCTTATAATTATCCATAATAATCTACCTCCTCCCTCCGATTTAATCGAAAAAAGACTATGTATCAATATTAATTAACTAGACAATAAAATTGTATATAAGCACATTTACTATATTTATATTCAAAATTGGTTGTACTTGTTCACTCAATTTGAAACTTAATTATAAATAAAAAGTACTGTTATAATTTTGATACAAATAAAAATAAGTTATAGATAATATATAAAATATTATCTATAACTTAAAGTTTTGATATAAACTATTAATTTTTTATACTAATCCTTCTTTAACTAAGAATGAATGAGCAACATCTTCTGGTGATTTACCAAGTTCATCAACTTGATAGTTAAGTTCTCTCATAGTTTCTTCATTTATTTTACCTGAAAGCATATTCATTACTTTTTCTAAATCAGGATATTTCTTTAAAGTATCTTCTCTTACTAATGGAGCTGCATAATATGGTACAAAGAAGTTTTTATCATCTTCTAATATCTTAAGATTGAACTTTTTAATAAGACCATCAGTTAAGAATGCATCTATAACTTGAGATTCATTATTATCTAAAGCTGTATATCTTAAACTTCCATTCATTGCTTTTACATCTTTGAATTTTAAGCCATAATCTCTAGCAATTCCTATAAGACCATCTTCTCTATTTTCAAACTCTAGAGTTGGTGAGAAAGTAAGGTCTTTACTATATTTAGTTAAATCAGATATAGTGCTTATTCCATACTTATCAGCAGTCTCAGGCATCATGGCTAATGTGTAAGTATTATTGAACCCAAGAGGGTCAAGTAAAGTTAACTGATTTTCTTTTTCCATAGTATCTTTTACAACCTTATATGCTTCATCAGCATCTTTAATTGGAGCATGTTTCATTACATTTACCAAAAGTGTACCTGTATAGTCTACATACATATCTAGCTCTCCAGACTTAATTGCATTAAATGCAACAGACGAACCACCTAGATTTAAATTCTTCTTAACTTTAAGATTTGTATTTTTTTCTATTAATTCAGCAAAAACATTACCAAGTATAAGTTGTTCTGTATAATCTTTAGAACCAATAGTTATTGTATCTTTCTTTCCTGAAAAACTTGAACTAAAAACAACAAACAACATTGAAACTACAACTACAACAGATATTACTTTAAGTGCTATATAATTTTTCTTTGGTGCTTTTGGATTTAATCCTTTTGGAGTAACTGCAACTTCAATTTTACTAAATAAATAATCAACTAGTAGTGCAATTATACATGATGGAATTGCACCTGCCAAAATCATATTATTGTTTACAGTTTGAACACCTGAAAATACTAAATATCCTAAACCACCTGCACCTATAAACGCCGCAAGAGTCATCAAACCAACAGCTGTAACTGCAGAGATTCTAACCCCACCCATTATTATAGGAAGCGCTAAAGGAAATTGTATTTTAAATAAGGTCTGATTTCTTGTAAGACCAATCCCTTTAGCCGATTCTAATACCACTGGGTCAATACTGGTTATACCTATATACGTATTTTTTACAATTGGCAGTAATGAGTAAACTACTACCATAAATATGGCTGGTCTACTTCCTATCCCAAGTATGGGTACAAGAAGACCCAAAAGTGCCATAGATGGAACTGCTTGGACTAAGTTTACAAATCCAAGTATTATTTTTCTAAGAGATGAGACTCTTGAAATAATGATTCCAAGAGGAACCCCAACTATTATAGCTATCAGAATAGATGTAACTGTTAAACTCATATGTTGTATTAAAAGCTCTATAATCTTATCTTTTTGTAATAGTATAAAGTTTAAAAAATTATCCAAGGACACTCACCTCCATTTCTAGGAATTGTTCACTTAAAACAGAAAGTAAACTACTTCTAGTAATTAGCCCTACAAGTTTATTCTCATCAGAAATAACCGGAATATATCCAACCGAATTACGATTCATTACATTCAGTATCTCAACTAAATTATCGCCTTCATTTACATGTAAAGGCTCTCTTGACATAATATCAGAAAGTAATATTGATTTATCATTAATGTCTTTCATATCCTTTACAGTAACAATGCCTTTTAATGTTTTAGCTCTGTCTATAATTAGTAAACTGTCAACCTTACTTGTTCTCATAATTTCTATCCCTTGAGTTACAGTTCTCGTTGAAGTAACGGCAATAGGATTTTTTATCATAATATCTCTTGCTTTTATATATTCTGGATTATCCCAAACTCTATCTTCTCCAATAAAATCTTTTACAAAATCATTTGCAGGTTTTCTAAGTATATTTTCTGGAGTATCATATTGTGCTACTCTTCCATCCTTCATAATACAAATTTTATCAGCTATCTTTAAAGCCTCATCCATATCATGAGTTACAAATATTATAGTTTTTTTCAATTCATCTTGAAGAGAAAATAATTGCTCTTGTAAAGATGTCCTTGTTATTGGATCTAACGCACTAAAAGGCTCATCCATTAATATTATTTCAGCATCAGTCGCAATGGCCCTTGCAACACCAATTCTTTGTTGTTGACCACCACTAAGTTCTGAAGGATACTTATTTAAAAACTCATCACTATCAAGACCTACCATCTCAAGTAGTTGCAATGTTCTTTGCTCAATTTCTTCAATGGACTTTTCCTTTTTTAGGCGTGGAATTAACTCTATATTTTCTTTTATTGTAAGGTGAGGAAATAGGCCTGTGTTCTGTATAACATATCCTATTTTTCTTCTAAGCTCTATTTCATTTTCCTGAGAAATTGGTTTGCCATTAATATATATTTCACCAGATGTAGGTTTTATTAATTTGTTTATAAGCTTCAAAGTTGTAGTCTTCCCACAACCACTTGAACCAATCAAAACTACCAGTGTACCTGTTTCTACAGTTAGAGAAATATCATCTAATATAACATTATTTCCTATCTTCTTGGTCACATTTCTTATTTCTATCATAATTTATCATCCCCTCTATCGACAAGCAACCTTCGCCAATACTATAAGTTGTTTTTTTAATTATATCATATTATTCGCTTTATGTAAACTAAGTACAACTTTTAGGTCAATATATGTCTGAATATTGCTACAGATGCAACGTATTTATGTATTATATAATCTAAAAAACAAAAAAAGAATAAAAATACTCATAAAATAACATAAGAGGGTCTTAAAATGAATGTTTCAGTTCATGATGTACTCTTTTTTGTATGAAATCAAATGTATTTTCATCATTTAACAATAAAAAAGAGGCTTATCTCTATTTTGAGATAGCCTATTAATTTATTTAAATAAAAAATTATGGTTGAATACTATCCATATACTCAAATAATGTAATATCTTTATAAGTTTCTTTTTTATCACTTAAGTTTGAAATTGTAACTCCCAATAACCGAATTTGTTTTCTATTCATCTCAACATTTCTTAATAAATTATCTACACAACTTCTTATATCATTATATTCATCAATATAATGTTCTACGCTAAGGCTTCTAGTTATCTGTGTGAAATCCTCATATTTAATTTTTAATGTAAGTGTCTTTCCAAATTTTTCAGAGTTTTTTAATCTATGACATACCTCTTCACAAAGTTCATCAAGGATATTGCGTGTTTCTTCTTCATCAATATCCAAATTATGACTTAATGTAGTCTCAGCTCCAACAGATTTTCTAACTCTATTTGGCTCTACAGGCCTATCATCTATTCCTCTTGCAAATTTATACAATTCATAACCTTTTTTCTTGAATATATTTTCAAGTTCAAATAAATTTAAGCACCTTAAATCGTATCCTGTTTTTATACCTAAATTTTTAAGAGTATTTGAAGTGACTTTTCCAACACCAAAAAATTTATTTACAGGTAATTTATCTAAAAATTCTTGAGCATTTTTTTCATTTATTACAGTCAACCCATTGGGCTTTTTTAAATCTGATGCAATTTTAGCAAGAAACTTATTGTACGAAACACCAGCTGAAGAAGTAAGACCAACTTCTCTAAGTATATCTCTTTTTATTTGCTTTGCTAACTCAATTGATGAATCAATATTTTTTTTATTTTTTGTTACATCTAAGTAAGCTTCATCTAAAGACAACGGCTCTACCAAATCAGTATATCTATAAAATATGTCTCTTATTTGATTTGATACATTTTTATACACTTCAAATCTAGGCCTTATAAAAACTGCATAAGGACATCTATTATAAGCTACAGCTGATGGCATAGCTGAATGTACGCCAAATTTTCTAGCTTCATAAGAACAGGTTGCAACTACACCTCTACTTTGTGGATTTCCACCAACAATAACAGGTCTTCCTTTTAATTTTTTATTATCTCTTTGTTCTATAGATGCATAAAAAGCATCCATATCTATATGAATTATTTTTCTATGAAGTTCCATCCTTATCACCTTTTAAAATATAAACATATTAATTTTATTTAGATTACTTTTTAATTATACCAAACTTATTTTTCTTTATGCTCTTTTTTTTATAATTCTCTTTATAGATTGACATTTTCCATATATAAAGCATCCTATAATCAACCAATTTAATATAATTTATAAAAAATCCTTAAAAACACTTGCAAAAACTATATAAAAGCTTTACAATAGGTATTCCAAGGAACTAAATTTAAAATTCCTTATGGATAACAGTATATATATTAATTTAAATGGGATGTTTTAAAAACAAAAGACTGCCTTATATAAGACAGCCTACTGATTTTATTATAATTGTAATGGACTGCTCAAACTATTACTTTAAAACAGCCCATATTTTTTTATATAATTTTAACTATAGTAAAGATTTTGTGAAGGATACTCTGGGTCACAAGTTACATCTATACCAAGTTTTCTAAATGTTTGTTCATCATCTCTATTTAGTATAGTAGTAGAATGAGCTTGACACCCTTTTAATAGTGCCAATTTTTCCATAGCAAATTGTGCAGTTGGATTAGTTACAGCACAAATGCTAAGTGCAGTTAAAACCTCTTGGCAACTAAGTGACACATTTCTACTAGCTAAAGTTTTTGTTTTTAAATTTATAATAGGTTCTAATATTACAGGTGATATTAAGTGCATATCATCAGATATATTAGCTAAGTGTTTAATTGCATTTAATATTGCAGCTGCTGTTCCATTCATTAAGTCAGAACCCTTACCAGTTAATATTGTTCCATCCTCTAACTCTAATGCTACTACAGGGCAAGTATCATTTTTATCAGCATTTTCTTTTAATTTATTACTGTAATTTCTAGCAGGTAAAACAACTTTTCTATCTTCTGGCTTTAAGTTAAGTTCTTCCATAATCATTTTCATTCTATCATAGGCACCTTTATCAACTTGTCCTTTTTTATATTCACAAGCAGTTTTAAAGTATCTTCTTATTATTTCTTCTATAGATGCTCTTCTTATTACTTCATCATCTATTATTCCAAATCCAACTCTATTGACACCCATATCAGTCGGAGATTGGAAAATTGATTCTTTTCCAGTTATCTTTTCTATTATTTTCTTAAGCACTGGGAATAATTCTAAGTCTCTATTGTAGTTTACTGACATTTCACCATAAGTTTCAAGATGGAATGAGTCTATCATATTTACATCTTTTAAATCAACCGTAGCTGCTTCATAAGCTATATTTAAAGGATGCTTCACAGGTACATTCCAAACTGGGAATGTCTCAAACTTAGAATATCCAACTACATTTCCTCTTTTGTTTTCATGATATAACTGGCTTAAACAAGTACCAAGTTTTCCACTATTAGGACCTGGCGCTGTTACTACAACTATTGGTTTTGTAGTTTCTATATACTCATTTGCCCCATACCCTTCATCACTAACTATAGTCTCAACATCTGACGGATATCCCTTTGTTGGATAATGCTTATAGACTTTAATTCCTCTACGTTCCAATTTATTTATAAATACAGTTGTAGCAGGTTGTCCTTCAAATCTAGTAATTACTACACTGTTTACATCTAACTCGTAACCTCTTAAATCATCTATTAATCTTAAAACTTCCATATCATAAGTGATACCAAAGTCTCCTCTTATTTTATTTCTTTCTATATCTCCTGCATATACACAGATTACAACTTCAACTTTTTCTTTCATATGTTGTAGCACTTTTATTTTTGCATTTTCATCAAATCCTGGAAGCACTCTTTTTGCATGAAGGTCTCCCATCAATTTTCCTCCAAACTCTAAATAAAGCTTGTCAAAATTGTTTACTCTTTCTAAGATATATTTAGACTGCTCTTCTAAATATTTTTTGTGGTCAAATCCTACTTTCATCTTAACACCTCACTAAATTAAATTTCTTATTGATAACAGTATATTTATATATATTTTTTTAGTAAAACATCTTATAAAAAAATGTTAATACTTTTTCACTCAAAGTAATATTATACAATTAAGATTAATTTTTTTCAAGATAGTTTTATTGTAATTTAGATATACCTATATAACTAATAAAATAAGAATATTATATTCTACATATCTAAATATAATATTCTCACCTTATCATTAATTTATTTCAATATTCTCATATATCTTTTATTCTAAGTTCAATACTTTTCTAATATCTTCTATTCCTTGATAAACTTCTTGTTTAGAGAAATTCATAGCCTCTAATTCTTCATCAGTTTTTTCCATAAGCATAGTATAAAATTCTATTGCTATATACTGCATATTTTCAGTATTCACAGTGTTAGCCTTATCGAATAAAATCTCTTCTGCTTCATTCACTTTTCCTTGAAAAACTAGTCGTTTCAATGTTATAAGTATAACTTCTTCTTCTGTATTATACACTAAATCTTTTTCTTCATATTCACTGTATTTTTTTCCCAATAAAAGTCTTGCGACCATAAGTTTTATCTCATTGAAAATCTTATCCACTATAGCCATTTTTACATCTCCTATAAATAAAATTTATTTTCTTTTTAATTATATCAGACTTTATAGTAAAAATTATTATATGTAAATGAAATAATTCAAAAATAGATTTTAAACATAAAAAAAAGAAGGTAGCGGGGGATTTCCGACTACCTTCAAACACTAGATTGTGATTGGTTTGGTATTTTACTTATACCCACCATAAGCTTCGTTAAATCATCTAAATTGATTTTTCTAGCATCCACATCCTCCATCAAAAACGTCACCGCATTCACAAAGTATTAATAATACTATTAAGAAAGGTATCCATGCACATAAGTCCATCTCAGCCCAACAGTCTTGGAATGCTAAGAATAAGAAGAATAATATTATTATCCACCAAGCACATCCGCCAAATCCGCCTTCACCAAAAAATCTATCCAACATAATATGTTACCTCCTAGTAATTTTGTATGTGGAGTTTCAGCTCCTAAAATATACTATGTTTAAGGGGTAATATTTGCTAATGATTTTTTAAAATTTTTTTAGAGATTTTCTCAAAAAAATTATTGGCTTACACTCAATACCTTGCCATCACTATTGATGACTACATCTCCATCAGAAGTCAAAAATGTTTTTATATTCAGTTTTTCTAATATTTTTAAGACATCCTCTTCTGGAGCTTTTTTCTCTGAACAAGTTATAACAGCATATTCTGGGGATATAGAGTCTAAAAATGCTTCAGTTAATTTGTCATATCTCCCATGATGAGGGATTTTAACAAAATCATATTTCAAAGTATTTTCACTTATAAATTCTGCCAACCTTTTTTCCTCTGCATCTCCTGCAAACAAAAATTTGTGTTCTCCATAATTTATACTAGTCATTATTGAGTAATCATTTGAACCCTCATACTCACTTTTTGAAGCTGGTTGTATACTTATTTCTGCATTACTGATTACAATATTCATTTTTTCCTTAAGCACTACTGGTTCTACATCAGCTTTTTTAAGTGAATCAATATACTCATCATATTGTTTACTGTCTTTCTTATAATTTGCTTGTATCAGATTCTTTACTTTGACACTAGATAGTACACTATCGACTCCACCTATATGGTCCTTATCTAAATGAGTTAAAATCAAATAATCAAGTGTGTTTATTTCTTTTTCTTTTAATTTATCGACTATTTGTTTTCCATTTTTATCTTCTCCTGTATCAATCATTATGACTTTATCACCTATCTCAATTAGTATACAGTCTGACTTACCAGTGCTTAGTATAGTAGTCTTAAATGCAGTATTTTTTGTGCTACTCTTAATATTATTTTGACTTACACTATTTTTGTCACTCTTTAAATAAGATTCACTTGTTGATTTTATCTTACCATTAGTAGTTACATTTACTACAATCAATAATATTGCAATTACAGATAATGTAGTAACAAAAAACATGATGTCTCTTAATATTATTCTCTTCATCCAAAGTCTCCTATAAATTTTATTTATTTCATATTTATAGTATAACAATCCTGACTTAGTAAAATACACATATAAACAGGGCAAATTCTAGGCATATTTGTGGCATTAAAAAAAAGAACAATATAGTTATAAACTGTACTGCTCTTTTTATAAAAATTAAGTCTATCTTTCTAAAGTTACATCTTCAAATTCTTTAATTTTATCATTAGATAAAACACTTTTTTTAGTTGATTGTCCATTTTTTCTATCAAAGGTATTCTTAGCTTTAGCACCTGATAAAAACTTACCAGCTCCATTAATACAACCTTCTTCACACATCATTCCTTCTATAAAATTACCTTCTAATCTATTCAATTTAGCCATTGTCATTGTTTTTTTAATTTGTCTTGGACCAGATACTTTTATAGGTTCAAAATCAAAACTAATTCCCTTCTCAGTAATATAGTTCTGTATTGATTTAGTAAGACCTCCAGATGCTCCAAATCCTCTTCCAAAAATTGACCCATCATTTATATCTTCATTCGAACATTTTGATAAATCTATATTAAATGATTCAAATAATGCCATTAACTCTTCAAAAGTAAGCACATAATCTACTGCATCTTTTAAGTATGTCTCTGTTGCCTCACTCTTTTTGGCTGTACATGGTCCTATAAATACAACTTTAGCATCAGAATCAAATTTTTTTACTAATCTTCCTGTTGCTATCATAGGAGATACTGTAGATGATATTTTATCTTTTTCATCAGGGAACATCTTCTCTATGTACTTAAAAAATCCAGGGCAACATGAATTTGTCATGTAATCATCTCCAGATTTTATTCTCTCAATAAATTCATTACTTTCATGAACTGTAACCGCATCTGCCCCACAAGAAGCTTCTATCATATCTACAAACCCCAACGACTTTATAGCATTTTTTAACTGTCCATATGTAATATTGCTATCAATTTGACCTGTTATAGCTGGAGCTACTATTGCATACATATTTTCCTTCTTTGCAAGTTTTTTTGCAACAGGTGCTATCAAACTTTTGTCAGATATTGCTCCAAATGGACATGCTGACATACAAGCTCCACAATTTATACAATTATCTTCATGTATCATGGCTTTCATAGTATTTCTATTAAAATCCAATGCTCCTGTTGGACAGACACTCTTACAAGGTCTTACAACTTCAGATATAGCATCGTATTGGCATGAACTTTTACACATTCCACAAGCTTTGCATAAATCATGATTTATATATGCTCTTCCATTTATGTAAGAAATTGCCCCAAACTTACATGCTTCTTTACATCTATGAGCTAGACAACCTCTACAAAGTTCTGTAACTGTAAATTCATTTATTGGGCATCTATCACATGCTGCTTCTACTATATATATAATTTGCTCATCCGTATCTAAATTAACTAAATCAGGATTTATATCTCCATATTTACTATTTGGTGTTAAACTTAATGCAAGTTGTGCTCTTTCAAGAACTACTTCTCTCTCCTTATAGACACAGCATCTATATCTTGCTTTTTCTCCTTTAATTATTTCATATGGAATTTTTTCTATATTTTCTTTTGTTAATTTTTCTTCAATCGCTAATCTTGCTACTGCCGTTAAAACTTCATGCTTCAACCTTTTTAGTTGCGTTTCGAACTCAAACATAAGTAATCCTCCCCATAAATCACATCTTTTTCGCTATATTTCTACTATTATGTATATTGTATTTTTATTTATTTCCATAAATTATTATAACACAGGCATATACTTTGTTAAGTTATATACAAAATATTATATATGTAATTTTTATTTTAAGTGCATATAGTTTTTGTTTTAAATTACTAAATAACCAAATATATAAATAAAAATAGAGTTGTCCAAAAGTTAAACTGCAACTTAGAACAACTCTATTAATTATATGTATTTCTCTTTTTATTTTTCTAAATTTATTTTACTAAAATCTTTTATCTTTGTATTTGCTAAAACACTCTTCTTAGTTGATTGAGAATTTTTTCTATCAAAAGTGGCTTTAACCTTTGCACCTGATAAGAACTTACCAGAACCATTTATACATCCACCTTCACACATCATTCCTTCTATAAAATTACCTTCTAATTTTCCTAAATTAGCCATAGTCATAGTTTTCTTGATTTCTCTTGAACCAGAAATCTTTACAGGTTCAAAATTAACACCTATACCTTTTTCAGCAAGATAATTCTCTATAGCTTTTGTAAGACCACCAGCAGCTCCAAAACCTCTTCCAAATATTGATGCATCATCTATATCTTCATTTGAACACTTAGCTAAGTCTACATCAAATGCTTCAAATAATGCCATTATTTCTTCAAAAGTCAGTACATAATCCACTGCTCCTTTTAATTCTTTCTTAGCTGCCTCACTTTTTTTAGCTGTACATGGTCCTATAAATACAACTTTAGCATCTGGCTCAAAACTTTTTATAAATCTTCCACTAGCTATCATAGGGGATACTGTAGAAGATATTTTCCCTACATGATTTGGGAATGTCTTTTCTATGTAACCAACAAATCCTGGACAGCAAGAATTTGTCATAAAAGCTTCTCCTTTTTCCATTCTTTCAGCAAACTCTAAACTTTCATGAACTGTAACTGCATCTGCTCCACAAGCTGCTTCTAGTACATCGACAAATCCTAATGATTTTATAGCATTCTTTATTTGACCATATGTAACATTTGCTTCAACTTGACCTGTTATAGCAGGAGCTACTACTGCATACATTTTTTCGTTTTGAACTAATTTTCTAGCTACAGGAGCTATCAAACTTTTATCAGATATTGCTCCAAATGGGCATGCTGACATACATGCACCACAGTTTAAACACTTATCTTCATGTATCATAGCTTTCATATTCTCTCTATCAAATCCTAAGGCATTAGTTGGGCATACACTCTTGCATGGTCTAACAACCTCTGAGATGGCATCATATTGACAAGCTTTTTTACACATTCCACAAGCCTTACATAATTCATGATTTATGTAAGCCATTCCTCCGACATGTGTTATAGCACCAAATTTACAAGCTTCTTTGCATCTATGTGCTAGACAGCCTCTGCAAATATCAGTTACTGTGAATTCATTTATTGGACAACTATCACATGCAGCCTCCAAAATATATATAATTTGTTCATCTTCTCCTATATCCATTGTATCTAAATCTATCTTATCTTGACCTGGCTCTAATCCCATACTTACATTTACTCTCTCAGATATTATAGCTCTTTCTTTATAAACACAACATCTGTATGTAGGTTTCTCACCTTTTATTATTTCATATTGAATATTATCCATTGCTTCTCTTGTAAGGTTATCATCTTTTCCAAGTCTAGCTATTGCAGTTAAAACATCATGTCTTAATTTGTGTATTTGTGTTTCAAATTGAAACATTTTAATACCACCCCCGTAAATGATTTTATACGATACCATTATAACATAATATTTCCTTTTATTAATATATACATAAAATATTATATGTTTAAATTTTATTTTATCGAATATATACAATGTTTTTTCATTTGATTATATAATAATATTGATATTTCTGAAATTTCACTATTTTTATTTCAAATTTTTAATCGAATATATAATATTTTTTATTATAAAATTTAATTACGTTTTTTACTCACATTCCTTTTTATTACATTTTTTGATATTAAATTTATTCCTTATATTCATATTTTTGTACGATTTTATACTACTTATTTTTGCATCATTTAACAATTTTTTTTAAATTCTAAAATTAATTAATCTTTTTAAAAATTTTATTTGCTTTTATTTAAATTTTATGCTATATTAATAGAACAGACTTATTTTTTTAGTTTGTATTTTTTAATAAAGCGGAGGTTTTCTTATAATGAAAAACGGAATAGTAAAATGGTTTAACAATGAAAAAGGATTTGGATTCATATCTGTAGAGGGAGAAGACGATGTTTTCGTACATTTCTCAGCTATACAAAATGATGGATACAAAACTTTAGAAGAAGGCGAAAAGGTTAGCTTTGATATAACTCAAGGTAATAGAGGACCTCAAGCTGAAAACGTGAATAGAATATAATTATTTAATTTAAATATATATATTTTAGAAAAGGAGCTATAGTAGGCTCTTTTTTGTTGTTCATTATACTTATAATACGTTACAAAAACAAGAAGTTACTTTAAAAAAGACAATTCAAAACATCTTTTTAAAATAACTTCTTTTATTATAATATATTACTATCAAAAACTACTCTATTTAATTTTATCAGATATTATTAAGCATAACTCTCTTAATATTTTACAGGCTATAACTGTTGATACACCTGTAGTATCATAATCAGGACTTAACTCTACAATATCACAACCAACGATATTTATATTAGAGTTTTTTATGATTCTAAAAACTTCTTGAAATTCTCTATAATTTATACCACCAGGTTCTGGTGTACCTGTTCCTGGAAATACAGATGCATCTAGTATATCTAAATCTACAGTTAAATAAACGTTCTTTCCATTCAACATATTAATTATATTTTCAAAAGTGTTTATTCCTCCAATTTCCATATATGTATGCTTTTGTTCTGTCGCAAACTTAAATTCTTCTTTTGTACCAGACCTTATACCAAATTGAAATATTTTATTATCTCCTACAACATCCCATACCCTTTTAATTACTGTTGCATGAGAGTTTTTGCTATTATTATACTCTTCTCTTAAATCTGCATGAGCATCAAAATGAATTACATATATATCATTATACTTTTCATACACTGCTTTAAAAGCTGGTAGTGTAACTAAATGCTCTCCTCCAATCATAAATGGAACTTTTGAATCTCTAACAATCTTAGATGTTTCTATATATATTTCTTCTAATACCTTTTCTGTACTTCCTACACTTATTTCTAAGTCTCCATAATCACATATACTGTAATCTTCCAAGTCCAAATCTAAAAACGGGCTATATGTTTCAAGACCATAAAATTCTTTTCTCATATAACCACTTGCAAATCTAGCTCCTGGTCTATTTGAAGTAGTTCCATCGAATCCAACACCAAATACTATAAGATTAGATTCTTCATAATTTTTGTCCATACTCATAAAGGTATTCATGTAATAGAAATTATTGTTCATCTAACATCTCCTTTACATATTGAGGTAACATAAACGAACCTAAATGTATATTACTATTATAATATTTAGTTTTTAAATTTAATTTTTCCCATCCATCCCTATCTTGATTTTTTATTGGACTAAATTTTTTCGAAGCAAAACCAAACAACCAATGACCAGATGGGTATGTTGGTATATGTGCTTGATAGACTTCAGATATTGGAAATATCTCTTTTAACTTCTTATTAGCTCTTTTCATTTCCCTAGCATTAAAATCAAAATAAGGACTTTCACTTTGATTTACCAAAATTCCATCATCACTCAGTATTCTATGGCAATCTGTATAAAAATCAGTTGAAAAAAGACCTTCTCCTGGTCCTATTGGGTCAGTTGAATCTACTATTATCAAATCATAAGATTTATCAGAGGCACATTTAACAAAATTAACACCATCTTCAAAATATAAATTTACTCTTTCATCATCTAATTTGCATGAACATATATCCATATACTCTTTAGATACATCTACAACCATTTTATCTATTTCGACCATATCAATCTTTTCTATTTGTGGATAACGGCTTAATTCTCTTACAGTTCCGCCATCACCCCCACCTATTACTAATACTTTTTTTATGTTTAAATTTGTAGACATAGGAACATGAGTTATCATCTCATGGTATATAAATTCATCTTTATCTGTTACCATCATTAACCCATCTATTGTTAGAAACTTTCCAAATTCATCACTCTCAAATACATCTATTCTCTGAAATTGAGACTTCCCCTCAAACAAATGTTTATTTACTTTTATAGAAAATCTTACATTCTCTGTCCATTCTTCTGTATACCAAAGTTCCATATAGTAATCCTCACTTTCTCTCATATATTCTACATTTATACTGCTTCTGGTTTATGAGTAATCTTACCTAAATCTTTTTTTGAATATTTTTTTATTTTTGTAGTCAAACCTCTTGGAATTTCTGTAGACTCACTTCTTTCTGACTTTAAAAGCTGTTCTAACAATTCAAAACTTTTCCATGGGTCTATATCACCACAAGTGAAAAAATCCGCTGCTGCATAACCATATTCAGGCCAAGTATGTATTGTTAAATGAGATTCTGCAATTATAACGGCACCTGAAACACCCCAAGGATTAAAATGGTGAAATACAGAATCAACGATTGTAGCTTTTGCATTTAATGCTGAATCATTCATAAAATTTTCTATAAGACGTGGGTCTTTGAGTACATTCTCATCACAATTATAATATTCTACTAGTATATGTCTTCCTAGTGTTTCAAATTTCATTTCAATCCCAACTCCTCTACATATTTAATCTATTCTTATCTTTTCTAAATAAATCAATTTATTTTATTACAAGTATTCTATCTAAGTTTTTATCTTGCACATCTGTTAGATATGCATTACTACTTTTTAAGAAGATAATATATTCCATAATTTCTTTTGTTATCAATTCTCCTGGAGCAACAATTGGTATACCTGGTGGATATGCCATTATTGATTCTCCGCAAATTCTATTTATACACGAATCAATTTCTACACTTTCTTTTGGTGCATAAAAAGCTTCTCTCGGATTAAGCTTAATGGTTGGATTTATTTGAACCATATTAAACTCATTTAATGCAGTTTCTTTTCTATAGACCTTTGCAATTATTGAAAGTGCTTTCACTAATCTATCAATATCAGACTTGTTCGTTCCAATAGACACAAGTGCAAGAATATTGTATGAATCTCCTAATTCCACTTGAATTGAAAAATTTTTATACAATAAATCATAGACTTCAAATCCTGTTAAATTTAATTCTTTCACGTTTATACATAGTTTTGTTTCGTCTATAAATTTAGCACCTTTTTGCTTTAACATTTCAGTAGATAAGACTTTTATTCCATCAATTTTGTTTAATCTAGATTTTGCATACCTAGATAAGTTTAATGCTTTTGATAGTTGCTTTTCCCCATTCTCAACTAGATTTGCTCTAGCACCATCTATACTTGCCATAAGCAAATAAGATGCAGATGTTGACTGTAGCATGTTTATTGATTGAAGAACTTTTTCGAACTTTACATTATCTCTATTCAATAAAAGTGCTGAAGATTGTGTCAATGCTCCTCCAGTTTTATGTATGCTTACGGCTACCATATCAGCTCCCAAGCCTATTGCAGAAGGAGGTAAATCTAAATGGAATGGAAAATGAGCTCCATGAGCTTCATCCACTAGCACCAAAATATTATTTTTATGACATAGCTCTATGATATTTTCAATGTCCGCACAAACACCATAATAAGTTGGATTAAGGAAAAACAATGCTTTTATATCACAATTTTTTTCTATCTCTACTTTAATTTTTTTAAGAGTAATATTTAAACTTATGCCTAACTGTTCATCAAACTCTGGCTGTATAAATATTGGTATTCCTCCGCAGAGTATTAGTGCATTTATTACTGATTTATGTATATTCCTTGGAAGTAATACTTTTTCACCTGGTTTTATCACACTTAAAATCATTGCATGTATTGCCTGAGTTGTACCATTGGTTATAAAGAATGCTTCATCAGCGGTATATGCTTGTGCCAACAAATCCTGTGCATTTTTTATAACACCATTTGGAGCAGATACATTGTCCATAGTTGGTGATGAATTTATATCCATTTTCATGAGATTTTCACCTAGATATTTATTTAATATATCTACACCTCTATTTTTTACATGTCCAGGCACATCAAAACAAGCTATATTTTTTTCCGAGTATTCCTTTAAAGACTCTAATAATGGAGCACATTCATAGCTTAATTCAACCGCATTTGCAAACTCACTATCCATGATTTTGAATTCATCCCCTCTCTATATTAAAATAATTATTGTATTTTTATTTATTATTTCTATTTTTTATTTTTACTTTTATTAAACTCATGATATTTATTATATTAATATCCAAGACTTTTTACAAGTGTTTTTTTGACTCTATCCAAAAACTCACACATTAGTAATGTCAATATTTTTAAACTTTTTTATTTTTTATTGTTTATATTAATTTTTTTAAAAATTAGTATTTATAAACTTTTTTGTTTTTTATTTTTTTAGCATTTCTATTTTTTTGAGATTTACTAAGCTTTTGAGTTTAATATTTTTAAGTTGTAAGTATTTTATTACTAAACTTTTATATTATTCTGATTTCACATGTCAAAATTTCTAGTTTAGTTAGACTAAATAAATTTCCTATTTTTGTATTTTTATTTGCTGTTAAAATTTATTAAATTTTTTTTATTTGATGAAATAAATTCTATTCTTATAAACAAAAACAGATACAAAATTAAGATTATTCACATAGGTATTACACTTACTAGGAAAACAACGAAACATAAAAGAAAGATTTACAACGAATAAAAGTGTCTTGATATGACAAAACAACCTTATTTAGAATGACAAATAGTCAAGGAAGATATTTTTTGTTTCTTTTTATTTCTTATTGACAATAGTACTAATTAGTACTATACTACATAAAGTACCGATTAGTACTATTAGGAGGATGTTATGGATATTAGAAAACAAATCAGACTTATAAACTCTGCTTTAAGCAGTACATTGGATTTATATAGGATATGGGCGAAAAAGAATAAGTTGAATTACAATTCTTTGGTTGTTTTATATACCTTGTACGATTTTAAGACATGCACTCAAAAACAAATATGTGATTGGTGGGCTTTACCTAAACAAACAGTTCATGGAATTTTATTTGATTTTGAAAAAAAGGGCTATATTTTAATTACTCCAAATGAAGAAAATAAAAGAGAACGATTGATTACATTTACACCTAAAGGAAGTGATTTCGCTTGCGAAATATTAAAACCATTACTTCGAATGGAAGAAAATGTAATGGAAGAATTAGGTGAAGAATTGATAAATCAGCTCATTGTGAGTAACACAAAATATTATGAATTACTCAAGGAGGAAATCAATAATGAATAATGTTTTGGCTAAAAAGTTTTCCTTTTGTTCATTATTACAATTTGCAATACCTAACATTGTGATGATGATTAGTTTATCTATGTATATTATTGTTGATGGAATGTTTGTATCACAATTAATTGGCACAACTGCTTTATCTGCTGTTAATATGTTTTATCCTGCAATATGCTTTGAAATGGCAATCGCAATTATGATTGCAACTGGAGGTAGTGCAATAGTTGCAAGAAAATTAGGCGAAGGTAAACAAAAAGAGGCACAGGAAAATCTTAGTTTTTTAATTGTTATAGAGGTTTTAATAGGAATTTTGATTGCGATTCTAGGGAATGTTTTCATTGATGAAATTATTTCACTTTTAGGTGTAAGTCCCATTCAGTCTCCCTTAACTATCTGTTATGCAAAAATTATATTTTCATTTGCTCCAGCTTTCTTTCTTCAAACGGCTTTTCAAACGTTCTTTGTTACAGTAGGAAAACCAACATTAGGATTAGCCGTTACTTTATTAGCTGGTATTACAAATATTGTCTTAGATTATATTTTTATGGCACCCTTGAATCTAGGTGTAAATGGTGCAGCAATTGCTACAGGAATAAGTTATTGTATTCCTGCAATCGTGGGCTTGTTATTTTTCTTTACATCTAAGAAAATTTCATTATGCTTTGTAAAACCTAAAATGGATTGGCAAGTACTTATAAAATCTTGTACAAACGGTTCATCTGAGATGGTAACAAATTTAGCAAATGCTGTAACGACTTTTTTGTTTAATTATGTTCTATTAAAATTTTATGGAGAAGATGGTGTAGCTTCCATTACAATCATACTTTATTTTCAATATATATTCACTGCTCTTTATTTTGGATATTCTAATGGAATTGCACCTGTCATAAGTTTCAAATATGGAAATGATGACAAAGAGCAGTTACAGAGTATATTTAAAAACAGTATTGTTTTTTTGCTTATAAGTACAGTATTAGCAAACTTTTTGATTCATTTGACAGTAACAAAAGCAATCACAATTTTCACTCCAGTAAATAGTAGTGTTTATGATATTACACTTCATGGATTTTCTATTTACTCCCTATCTTTTATTATTATGGGATTAGGAGTTTTTGCTTCTGCAATGTTTACCGCATTTTCAGATGGAAAGACATCAGCCATTATATCATTTTCAAGAACTTTCATTTTTATTGTGGGTGCTATTCTTATTCTTCCTAATATATTTGGAGAATTTGGTGTTTGGATGGCAGTTCCTGTAGCAGAAGTTCTTGGATTCATTGTGGCAGTATTTTATATATTTAAGAAAAAGGATACCTATACTTATCTTTAAATATATCATCAAATAACACATTCCTGTTGAGTGTTGTATGAATTAGGAAATTTTTTATAAAAAATATAAAAGAGTTGAACTTAAAATTTGATTAAAAAAGGTCAGCTTTAAGACAACTCTTACTCATATAATTTATAATATTAAATGCTATAAACTTATAGCATTTTTTGTACATTCCTTTATATTCACTGCTTTACTTATAATCAAAACTGTTAAAAGCTCTGAAATAGCCATACTTACCCATATTCCATTTACTCCAAATAATTTAGAAAAAATAATCAATATAATAGGTAAAAGCAAAATTGAACGCAAAGCCCCTATAATATTAGAATGTATTGGCATTTCTATTGCTTGATAATACATAGTTGTTGTTAAATTTTTTCCAATCATAAGGTAAGCTATATTAGCCATATTAAGTGCAATATATGCCATTAAAATAATTTCTTCATCACTTGTAAATATTTTTATAATATCTCTTCCAAACAAGAAGCACACTATTGTAAATATTACAGACACAAAAATACTCATCTTCGTTGCCATACTATAATAACTTAACATTTTATTACTTTCTTTAGAGCCAAAATTATAGCTTATAAGTGGTTGAACACCCAAAGTTATCCCCATTAGGAGATTATAAATATTTGTAGTTATATAGTTTACTACAGCATAAGCTGAAAGACCTACCTCTCCAACTACTCTTGTTAAAACTATATTGTGTGCAAGTATTATAATTGAAAAAGCACATTCTGCAAAAAATGAAGGAAATCCTATTGTAAATAGTTCTTTTAAAACATCTTTTTCTATTTTAACTGAACCAAAAGACAATTTACCTTTCTTAAATACAAAATGAGGTAGCATTATCATTAGTGTTGATAACTGACCTAATCCACTTGCGATTGCTGCACTCTTTATACCAAATCCAAGTTTAAATATAAATATATAATTCAAAGCTATATGAAAAATTGTCCCTGACAAAGTGGCTATCATTGCAAGTTTTGGTCTTCCATCATTTCTTAAAAAGCTACAGAAAACAAGTCCTAATAAGTTTGGAAGACAAAAAACAGCATAAAAGGTTAAGTACTCAGCAGATAATCCAACCAAACTTTCAGTTGCTCCCATAAATCTAACAATATGATTTGAAAAAAGTATACAAAATATTGTAAGAGATACACTACCCAATATTAAAACTTTTATAACTTGCCTAAATATATTTATAGCCCTTTCATCATCTCCAGAACCAAAGTTTTTTGATACTAATGCTCCTCCTCCAACTGCCATTAAACTGGATAACCCTAAAAACACCATAACAAGAGGTACCACTATACTAACAGCTGTAAGTGCTGCATCACCTAGTCCTTTACCCAAAAATATTCCATCTAATATAGTATTAAATGACGATACAAACATAGCAAGAGCTGATGGTACAGCATATTCTAAAAATTTTTTTATCATTATAAATCTCCCCTCTATATATTATTATGATAATTATTATTCCACTATATAAAATATTAATATATCCTCTGAGGGGAGAGTCAAGTTTTTTTGTATACTATTTTTTTCTTATTTCTAACTGAACTAATGTCTTTTCTTTTGAATCTGAGTCTACTCTAGAGAGTATCCATATTTCATTAAAATCACCAACAATTTCTATATTGTTATCCTTGGCATAATCTATTATTTTTTGATAATAATCATAGGCATTATTCCAATTATCATCATATAATATAGTTAGATATTCTCCTTCTGGCAAAATATATTCATTTTCATAATTGTTTCTCCTTGTAAAATCAACTATGTTATCATATAATAATGTATCTCCTTCCTTAATTACTTTTTCATAGGAAATACTACCTGATATTATAGGATAGACATCGTTATACTTATCTTGAATATGTAAAATAACACGTCTAAGATACATCTCAAACTCAACTTCATCTTTTGAATCACACTTATATACACTTACTTTTCTTTCTTTATTGTACTTTATAAACACCTGATTTAAACCGTATTCCAATAATTCATTTACATTAGATTCTATATCATTTAAGTATTTTTTTACATATGACAATTCTTTTATTTTATTTTCTATCATTTTTTTCTGTTCATTAATTGTATTCAACATAGATTCTATTGAACCATCTGAGTCAATCAATTTTTTTATATCTTCAAGAGTCATCCCCATAATCTTGCAGTACTTAATTACATCTATACTCATAAACTGCTCTCTTGAATAATATCTATATTTATTTTCTTGATTTACATATGCTGGTTTTAGTATACCTATTTTATCGTAATATCTCAAAGTTTTTATTGATAGACCAAAAAGTTTAGATACTTCACCTATTGAAAAATATGTTTTTATATAATCTCCTCCTTTATATTTTGCATTAAAATAATACTATATTACTATACAAACAGCAATATAAAATTAATTATATCTTTAATTAATTTTATGCTTATTTTTTCATTAATAATTACTTAAGAAACAGTAAAATACTATAAAAAATAAAGAGAAGCTTTGTAAAAGCTTCTCTTTATTCCATCTCTGATATCGGTATCGTTTTCCAATGTTCCCTCAAAATTCTTTCAACATTTTCTAAATCATTTTCTCTCATAAATTTGACTACCTCAATATGTTGATTATTACTGTATATCAACATTTTATATAGCTCATCTTCATTATTACTAGTATATGACTTTGACATAAAATTATATCTTAAAGAATTCAATAAGTTTATTAACACTTGATTTTCTGATTTAGCTATGTATATATCATGAAATTCATTACTTAATTTTAAATAGTTACTGTAATTTTTATACTTTATAGATATTGTCATCATTTCTGTTAATTCTTCCATTTTTACTAAGTCTGATTCAGTTAAATTTTGTAATGCTGAAGAACCTGCTAACGCATCCAATGCTCCAATTACAGAGTAGGTATCTAGTTTTTCCTTTTCTTGAAATTCTTTTACCACAAACCCTTTATTAGGTATCTTTTCTAGTAAATTTTCACCTGCCAACCTCGTTAGTGCTTCCCTTGCTGGTGTTCTACTAACTCCTATAGAGTTACAAATCTCTGATTCAGTAATTCTCTGATTAGCTTCATACTCTCCATTTTGGATTTTCTTTGATATATAGTCATATACTTGAGTTGTAAGTGGATCTACCTTCATAAGACGTTCCTCCATATTAAGATTATAAAAGTTAAATCTCCCTACAACTTTGGTAGAGAGGTTACGTTTTATCTTACTAATTTATATAATATCACAATTATCAATTTTTTTATACTTCTTTGTAAGATTTTAAAATACTAAAATTTTTATAATAATTTAAACAAAAAATGTAGAAAAAGTTTTGATTTATCAAAACTTTTTCTACATTTTTACTTTCTATTTATTTTTTAACTAATATATTTAATTTACACTAAAAACTCCAAATGATTTGGCTTCTAAATCAATTTTTAATTCATTACTTTCAATATTTATTGTATTATTTACATTTTTAGGGCTATATTTTATTGTTATTTCTTCAATAAAACTACCATCTATATTTAATGATATTCTTTCAGTGTTCTCACTTCTATTTACCAAAATTAATATTCTATCATTATTTTCATTAAATCTAATAAAAGCGAATACAGAATCATTTCCAGTATATATAAATTCTGTATCTCCTGAGTTTAAAAGTTTATTTTTATTTCTAATTTTTATAATATCCTTATAAAAACTAAGCATATCTTCATCTTCATTTTTCCATGGATATGTCCTTCTATTATCTGGGTCAACGCCTCCACAAAGACCTGCTTCATCTCCATAGTATATATATGGTACACCCTCAAATGTCATCTGTATAGCTACTGCAAGCTTCATTAAATCCACATCATTACCTAATTCAGTTTTAGCTCTTGTAACATCATGTGTACCAATTAAATTTAAATTAGACTTAAATGATTCTTTTGGATAATGCTCCTTAATTTCCATATATCTATTACAAAGTTCATATGAGTTAATTTCTCCTTTTAAAAAAGAAAACATGTTGTTTCTGAAAGGATATCCCATAACAGAATCTAATTCTTCTCCTAATAGATAACTTCTTCTTTGACCATAACTAATCTTATTTGATGCATCTTCCCAAACTTCTCCTATAAGAATTGAATCATCGTCAGCTTTTTTTAGTTCCTTTTTTAACTCTCTTATAAACTTAGTTGGTAATTCGTCTGCAACATCCAATCTCCAACCCTTAACACCCATATCTATCCACTTATTTATAACACTATCTTTGTCATATATTATATAATCCATATAGGTATTTTCTAATTCATTTATATTTGGTAATGTCTTGACACCCCACCAACTTTTATACTTTTGAGGAAATTCTTCAAACATGTACCATGAATAATATGGAGATTCTTTTGCTTGGTATGCTCCTAGACTATTATAGTTTCCATACATATTAAAATATTTACTATCTGCTCCAGTATGACTAAAAACGCCATCTAATACTATTGATATATCTTTTTCTTTTGCTTTATTGATAAGCTCCTTAAATATATCCTCATCTCCAAACATTGGGTCAATCTTTTTGTAATCTCCAGTATCATACTTATGATTACTAGATGCTTCAAATATAGGGCTTAAATATAATATACTTACTCCTAGTTTTTTTAGGTATCCAAGCTTATTAATTATACCTTTTAAATTACCACCATGGAAGTCCCATCTTATAATATCACCTTCACTATCCTTTATGTACATAGGTATGTCTTCCCAGTTACCATATATAAAGCTATTCTTTTTAGGATTATCAATCTTACCATTTCGGTTACCATTATTAAATCGGTCTACAAATATATGATAAAGTATTCCTTCTTTATACCATGTTGGCACTTTGAAATCTTTATAAACAGTGATTTGATATTTATTAATATCATTATAATTATACTCACAAGAGTATCCATTTTCTCTATTCTTTCCATAAAATACAGTTTTTTTATTACCATCCACTTCAACATCAACTTTAAAATAATAAAAATAAATACCTGTCTCTTCAAGTCTTTCCATCTTGCAACAAAAACACTTTCCAAGTTTGTCATTACCGAATTCTTCATTTAAAGTTATTGTTCTCATTTCTTCTTCTTTATTTATTTCTAGGGAAATAGAATCGACATTATAGCCTTCATTTACTTTAACATAAATTGTCAATTCTTCATCAAATTTTAAAGCTCCAAACGGAGCCTTAAAATTTTTATCCCAAGAGTTATATTCTATTATATCTTGCATCTAATCACACCCTTTTAAACCAAATGTCTTTTGCATATTCAGAAATTGTTCTGTCTGAAGAGAAAAATCCCGAGTTAGCTATGTTAATCAAAGACATTGTATTCCATTTTTCTTTATCTCTATATAATCTATTTATATCAGCCTGAGCTTGACCATAATTTTCAAAATCTCTCAATACAAAATATTCATCATTGTAAGTAGTAAGTGAATTATAAATACTTCTTCCTTCTTCACCTAGATTAGGAATAAATCCATTTATTAAATCATCTACGACTCTTTTTATATTCATATTAGAATGATATAGGTCAAGTGAAGAATATCCACCATACTTATTATAATTCAGTACTTGTTCTGCACTAAGCCCAAATAAAAACATGTTTTCTTTACCCACTTGTTCACATATTTCTACATTTGCACCATCAAGTGTAGCCAAAGTTATAGCACCATTCATCATAAACTTCATATTACTGGTTCCAGATGCTTCCTTTGTTGTAGTTGAAATTTGCTCACTAACATTTGCTGCTGGTATTATTATCTCTGCTAATGATACTCCATAATTCTCTAAAAATACTACTTTTAACTTGTCCCTTACTCTAACATCATTGTTTATAGTACTTGCAACAGAATTTATAAATTTAATTATACACTTAGCTAAATAATATCCTGGTGCAGCTTTTGCACCAAATATAAAAGTTCTCGGGTCAATATTTAAATTAGGATTATCAAGCAACTCATGATACATATGAAGGACATTAAATATATTCAACAACTGTCTTTTATAAGCATGTAATCTCTTAACTTGAACATCAAATATTGAACTTGGGTCGATATTTAAATCATATTTACCTTTTATAAACTTTGCTAAATTTACTTTATTATCGTATTTTATATCATCAAGTCTCTGTAAAACAGAAGAATCATTTTTAAATTTTTCAATATTCTTTAATTGTAAAGTATCCTTCTTCCACGAATCACCAATTAAATCTGTAATTAAATTACTAAGTTGAGGATTTGAACTTATAAGCCATCGTCTATGTGCAATTCCATTAGTCTTATTATTAAATTTATTTGGTTCATCTTGATAGAAATCTTTCAATACCTCAGTTTCAAGAATCTGAGTATGAAGCTTAGCAACTCCATTTACACTATGACTTGTGACAATACATAAGTTTGCCATGTTGATGTTATCCCAGTGTATTATACTCATTCTATTTATCCTATCTTGGTCATATCCTTTATTATTTAACTCCTCTACATATCTTCTGTTTATTTCTTCTATTATCATATAAATTCTTGGTAATAGCTCTTTCATCATACTTACAGGCCATTTTTCCATAGCTTCTGACATTATAGTATGATTAGTATAAGATACTGTCTTTTTAGTTATTTGCCATGCCTCATCCCAAGATAAGTCTTCTTCATCAAGCAAAATTCTCATGAGTTCTGGTATACATAAGGTAGGATGTGTATCATTTATATGAATTGCCACCTTATCAAATAAATTGTTGATATCCAATTTGTTCTTTTTATATTTTCTTATTATATCTTGTATACCTGCACTCACAAAAAAGTATTCTTGTTTTAATCTCAATAACTTTCCTGCATAATTTGAATCATCTGGATATAGTACCTGTGATATTTCTTCAGTATAATACTTATGTTTTAAAGCTTCTTCATAGCTACCAGAATAATTTAGAGCATTTGAAGTAAGTTCACCAAAATCTCTCTTTGGTATCTCACTTTTAAACAATCTTAAAGTATTTATACATTGATTTTGATACCCAATTATCGGTATATCATAAGGCATTGCCATTACAGGAAGGTAGTTTTTATGGATTACTTTTAAATGACTACCTTCCTTAACTAATTCCACCTCTCCACCAAACTTCACCATTGTTGCTTCATTTGGTCTTACAGTTTCCCAAGCATATCGTCCTTCTGTAAGCCAGTTATCAGGTACTTCTACCTGATAACCATTTATAAATTTTTGTTCAAACAAACCGTATTTATATCTTATTCCATACCCTTGACCACTTATATTCAAGGATGCCATAGAATCTAAAAAGCAAGCTGCTAATCTACCAAGACCACCATTTCCTAAGGCTGGGTCTGTTTCAGCTTCAATTAAACTATCCAAATTAATTCCTAATTCTGATAAACCTTCTCTAACTTCTTCTTCAATATTCAAATTTAGTAAGTTGGATTTTAGTTGTCTTCCTATCAAAAATTCAAGACTAAAATAATAAACTTCTTTTTTCTTGTCTAACTTTGTAGCAACCCATTTTTTTGCTATTTCATCTTTCAGTAAACTACATAGTACATTTAACAATTGTTCATCAGTAGCTTCCTTGATAGATTGTGCATATAAGCTATACATTTTCACTTCAAATTTTTGCTTGAATTTCTTTTTGCTTATTGTTACCAAAAAAACCACTCCTTTAATCACATATGTCTCTATATGTTTCTATATACTCCTTAGCTGATTTTTTCCAACTATTATCTGTGTTCATTGCATTTTCAACTAATTTAGTCCATTCTTCTTTATCTTTAAACACTTTGATTGCATTTTGCAAACAGAAAAACATCTCATGAGCATTGTAATTTTTAAAACTAAATCCATTACCTTCACCAGTAAATTTATTGTAAGGTATTACAGTATCCTTAAGTCCTCCGGTCTCTCTAACTATTGGTAAAGAACCATATCTCATAGCCAACATTTGCCCTATACCACAAGGCTCAAACAGTGATGGCATTAAGAATATATCACTTGCAGCATATATCTGTTGAGCTAATGATGTATTAAAAGTAATTCTAGCTGATACTTTATCTGAAAAATTAGAATCATAATAATTGAACATTGATTGATATTGATGTTCCCCTGTTCCTAAAACAACAATTTGTAAGTCTTCTCTCATAAGTTCAGGCATCATATACGCTATTAAATCAAATCCTTTTTGAGAAACTAATCTTGAAACTATTCCTATCAATGGAATAGATGAATCTTTTTTCAACCCTAAAATATCTTGTAACTTCAATTTATTTTCTACCTTTTTATCAATAGAATCTACATCATAGTGAACAAATATGTCTTTATCTTTTGCAGGGTCGTTTAAATCGTAGTCTATACCATTTAATATACCTTTTAATTTTCCTGATTCTTTTCTAAGCAAACCATCTAATTGTTCACCATAAAATGGTGTTTGTATTTCATTAGCATAAGTAGGACTAACAGTTATAATTTTATCTGCAAAATTTATTCCAGCTTTCATAAAGTTTATTGAGCCATAATATTCTATATCTCCATTATCAAAGTATTTTTGAGGTAAGTCCAATATATCATCTAAAACAAACTTATCAAACACACCTTGATATTGCAGATTATGTATAGTATACATAGTTTTTATATTTTTATACCCCTCAAGGGTTGCATATCTCTCTTTTAAAATCAATGGTAACATGCCTGTATGCCAATCATTTATATGTATTACATCTGGATAAAAGTCAATTCTACGTATAGCTTCTAAAACAGCATTTGTAAAGAAAGTATATCTTTCTGCATCATCTCCATATCCATATATACTCTTTCTTTCGTCTTCCCTTCTAAAATAAAATTCATTATCTATAAAGTAAAATTTGACACCATCCAGTTCCATTTCTAAAAGTCCACAATATTGATTTCTCCATCCAACACGTACACTAAACACAGCTATTTCTTTTAATTGATCTTTTAAATAACTTGGTATAGTTGAATATTTAGGCATTATAACCCTTACATCTACACCTTCTTTTTTTAATTCTTTAGGCAATGCATAAGAAACATCTCCTAATCCTCCAGTTTTTGCAAAGGGCCAACACTCTGCTGTTACATAAAAAACCTTCACTAGTCATTCCCCCTTCTAAAAAATATATTTATATACTTGTATTCTTTTCTACTACAAGAGGATATTTTTCATCTCCTCTTAACTCTTTTCCATTTGATATATTTGTATTTTTATCTAATATTGCATTATATAATTTTACATTTGACTTTATTACACAATTTTGCATTACTATTGAGTTTTCTATAACTGTTCCCTTTTCAACATTGACCTTTCTAAATATAATACTATCTTTTACAGTCCCTTCAATTAGGCAACCTGATGCTATAAAACTATTTTCTACTTTAGCACTATCTGTATAAATTGTAGGAGATTCATTCTTTTCTTTTGTAAATATCTTTCTTTCAGAATACAATAATTCATCAGCAATTTCTAAATTTAATAAATCTTTGCTCATTTCAAAATATGATTCAACAGAATTTACACATTTTAGATATCCTGTATACTCATAAGCTCCTACTTTCATATTTTCTGCTTCTTCAATAATGAATTCTTCTAGATAACAATAATTGCCTTTATTTACAATATTATATATGCATTCTACAAAATCTTCACGTTTCATAATATAAGTTTCCATACATATATTTGCTCTAGGGAATTTACCCAAATTATTTCCGACATTTATTACCCTATTGTTACTGTCTAAATTTAAAGTTAAATTACCAGCAAAATCTTTATTTGCATTATTTACATTTTTATATACTATAGTTATATCATTATGAGATTTTTTATGGTATTCCAATGCCTGAGAATAATCTAAATTGCATAGCATATAACTAGGAGCTATTAAAATATATTCTTCTTCACTCTTTTCTATATAATCTAGATTTGCTAAGATAGTGTATATATCACCTTCTCTATGTGAATAAGTATTTCTGTACTTAGTGTTTTCTGGACTAAAAATTGATAAGCCACCTTTTTTTCTACTTAAATCCCAATCTTTCCCACTACCTATATGGTCTGTCAATGATCTGTATTTTTCCTTTGCGAATATTCCAACTTTAGTGATTCCTGAATTTATCATATTAGATAAAGCAAAGTCTATTATTCTATATCTTCCAGCTATTGGTGTAGATGCTATTGGTCTTCCATAATTAAGTTTGTTTATTGCTGGGTCTCCTTTTTTGTTTAAATTTATTATACCTAAACATTCATTTCTCATCTTAAAGACCTCCTTCTATTAATACGCATCTAGGTTCGATATTTTCATACTCAGAAACTACATTTATTTCATTATTTACATTTTTTATCTGAACATTATCATTTATAGTTGCACACTCACCTATCATAGCTTTTTCTATAGTTACATTTTCACCTATTACAACATTTGGCATTATTACTGAATCAATTACTTTACTTCCTTTACCAACAACAACTCCATGTGATAATACAGAGTTACCTACTTCACCTAAAATTCTACAACCATCTGCTATCATTGATCTATGAACATTTGCATTTTTGCCTATATATTGTGGAGGCATTGCCATAGTATTTGTATATATTTTCCACTTAGGGTCTGCTAAATCAAGTGTTTCTGGAGATTTTATTATATCCATATTGGCATCCCATAAACTTTGTATAGTTCCTACATCTCTCCAATAGCCTTTAAATGGATAAGCATACATTCCAACATTATCCTCTAACATTTTAGGTATTAAATTTTTTCCAAAATCATCATAATTTATTTCTGAATTTTTTTCTGCTTCTTTAAAGTAACTTCTCAACATTTTCCAATCAAATATGTACACTCCCATAGATGCCAAATTACTCTTAGGTTCGCTTGGTTTTTCTTCAAATTCATAGACACTTGAATCTTCATTTGTATTCATTATTCCAAATCTAGAAGCCTCATCCCAAGGAACTTCAATTACTGCTATTGTAGCTTTAGAGCCTTTTTCTTTATGAAACTTTAACATCTTGCTATAATCCATTTTGTATATATGGTCACCAGATAATATCAATACATATTCTGGATTATAAGTATCTACAAAATCCATATTTTGATATATCGCATGTGCTGTACCATTATACCAATTTCCCTCTTTTTCATTCATAAATGGTTGTAAAACATATACACCACCATTTATTCTGTCCAAATCCCAGTGACTTCCCATACCTATATGTGAATTTAATATCAATGGTCTATATTGAGTTAAAACACCAACTGTATCAATACCAGAGTTTGAACAATTACTTAACACAAAATCAATAATTCTATACTTGCCTCCAAATGACACAGCTGGCTTGGCAATTCTCTTTGTAAAAACTCCTAACCTTGAACCTTGACCTCCTGCCAAAATCATAGCTAACATCTCTTTTTTCATTTAATGACACTCCCCTCATCTAGTAATTAATATTTATAATTGCATTTTTACTTTTATAAACTCTATCAGTCAATAAATGCTGTGTATAAATTTTGCTAAAATGATACTTTAATAAAAATAAAATAATATCAACTATACAATTGATATAATGTATACCCCATAATGGACTTATCGACGTATACATTATTTTCCATAAACACTATAGTATTTATTAATATTCAATTCTCAGTTAAAAAATAATACAAATTTTATTTTATAGACATAAAAAACATTTTTTATAAATCTTTTATATTGTATAAACATACTTATTTTTTATTTATTAAATTCATAATAGTAAAACATAATTCTAATTTTGTAAAATAATTGTATAAAAATTTTTAAATAACCACTAGTCAATTTTATCTTTATATTAATACTTATTTTCTTGTCATCTAAACAATAAATTATGAAATTCCAACTCAATTATTAGTTTTCTTAGTAGTGTCATTGATACTTTTATAACTATGTATGCTAATAGTACAAATTGATTAGTTAAAATCATTCTCATTACCTACATGTTTTATATATTATTATATAACACTTTTTATATTAGTAAAGTATAAATTGTATAAAGATTCTGTTAATTTATTTTTATAATATTATTTTTTAGATAAAAACAAAGAAGAAGACTTAAAAAGCTATAAGTCTTCTTCTTTTCAACGTGCATTTTTGTGCTATATTTAATTAATTCGACCTTTAATTTCCATTTCCTTCCTTCGATAACAAAACTCTTTTATTTTTTTAATGACTCATTGTCACCTAGAACTTCTTTTACATCTAATATATCTTTGTTATCATCACTCATAACTTCTTTTATACCTTTAAATGTTCCTAAGAAATTAACTGCTTCTGAAGGTAAAACAAGTTTTGTTGACTTACCTTCAGCCATTTTTTCAAGTGCTTCCATAGATTTTAATGCTAAAATATTATTATCAATATCAGACTCTTTCATTGCTGAAAATACTAGTTTTAAACCTTCTGCTGTTGCCATTTGAGTTCTCTTTATCATTTCAGCTTCACCTTGTGCCTTAGCAATAGCTGTCTGTCTTATAGCTTCAGCTTCACCTTCTGCAACCAATATAGCAGATTCTTTTTCACCTTCTGCTACACGTACCATAGCTTCTTTTCTAGCCTCTGCTGTTAATATTGCAGATTGTTTTTCTCCTTCTGCTTGTAATATTGCAGCTGATTTATTACCTTCTGCTTGAAGTATTGCTTCTCTTCTTTCTCTTTCTGCTCTCATTTGTTTTTCCATAGCAACTTGAATATCATGAGGAGGCATTATATTTTTTAACTCTACTCTGTTTACTTTTATTCCCCATTTATCTGTTGCTTCATCTAGGATAGTTCTCATTTTTACATTTATTATATCTCTTGATGTTAATGTTTCATCTAAGTCAAGTTCACCAATTATATTTCTTAATGTTGTAGCTGTTAAGTTTTCAATAGCAGCTATTGGATTTGCTATCTCAAATACATATCTAACTGGGTCTGTAACTTTATAATACACAACTGTATCAATCTGCATAGTTACATTATCTTTAGTTATAACTGGCTGAGGTGGAAAATCTATTACGATTTCTCTCAAGTCAATTACATATGCCATTTTATCTAGAAATGGTATTAAGAAATGTACACCTGTCTCTGCTACTTTCTGAAACTTACCAAGTCTCATTATTATACCTACTTTAGATTGTTTTATAACTCTTATGCAGGTTAAACTTATTGCTACGACTACTACAATTAATACAATACTTAAAACAATTTTAGTACCCATACTATAAATCCTCCTCTATTCTATTGATTCGTAACACTAGTTGTAGCGTTTACTTTTTTAACAACTAGTTTTACCCCTTCTATTTTCAATACTTCTACTGTGGCATCTTTTTCTATCTTTTCACCATCTATAGAAATAGCCGTCCATGTTTCATGTTCAACTACAACTAGACCTGTGTTATTTGGAGAAATCTCTTCTGTAACAATACCTTTCTTAGATATCATTGCTTGTAAATTAGTATTAGACTTATATCCTTTATCTTTTTTTACAATTTTTTTAGTAGCTACAACCAACATTGCTATAGAGATTACTGCAAATATTAAAATTTGTAATAATATACTGTCTATAAAGCTACTTAAAAATATAAGTATTACCGCTCCTACACTAAACCATATTAGTGTCAAGCTTGGTGTCAACATTTCTGCTATTCCAAATAAGATTGCTACTATCAACCATATTAACTTCATACTATCTACCCTCTTCTCATATGAATTATATAACCCTATATAAATATTATGTTTATACAATGCTTTTAACTATAAATTTAAACTCTAAATCAATAAAATAAATTAATTTTAAATTAATTTAATAGTATTATATCAACATACTTTGTTAAAGTTGTTACAAAGTAGTATCAAATATAATTTGTTATCCAAGCAAAAACTCCTTCATTGTTAACGAAATGTTACTTATTAAATCTGTGGCATTTATTGTATACATCTTTTTACTTAATTTATCTCCTATATAGCCATGTATATATGCTCCACTAACTGTAGCTTCAAATATATCCATACCTTGACCTATAAATGAAGTAATCATACCAAGCAAACAATCTCCCATCCCACCAGTTGCCATACAGCTATTTCCTGTAGGATTTATATATGTTTTTTTACCATCTGTTATGACAGTTTGATATCCTTTTAAAAGTACAACAACATTATATTTTTGAGCAAATTCTTTTGCTACATCTACTCTATGTTCTCTTATATACCCAATTGAGTCTCCTGTCAACCTGGCCATTTCTCCCAGATGAGGTGTAATCACGAATCTATTTTTCCATTCTAAAAAGCTATAACATCTATCTTTCATAATGTTTAATCCATCAGCATCTAATACAATTGGGCAATTAGAATTTTCTACTATTTTGAGTAATTTATCAAATGTTTGATTATTATCTCCCATTCCCGGACCAAAACCAATTGCATCACTAGAACTCAATAGTTTATCTAATCTTTCTTCTTCAAAATTTGCAGTCATTGCTTCTGTAAGCCTAATAGATGCCTTGTTTTGTACATCGTCTTCACTAATTAACGTTACAAGTCCACTTCCACTCTTAACAGCAGATTCAGTTGCTATAAAACTTGCACCATAAAATCCTTTTGAACCTGCAACTATAGATACTTTTCCAAAATCGCTTTTAAAGCCATGTATATCTCTTCTTCTAATACTATTTTTCACAAAATTCTCATCAGTTATGAACTCATCTTCATGGTATTTTCTTGTAATAAAATCTGGAACGCCGATTTTTTCTACAATTACATCACCTATAAGTGAACTAGTATCATAGTTTAAAAAACCTCTCTTATAAAACTCAAAACTAATTGTCTTATTTGCTTTAATACAAGTTCCTAATACATATCCTTTATCACTATCTATACCAGATGGAATATCTATAGAATATGTATTTTTACTGTTATCATTTACTATATCAATTACTTCTTTAAAAATACCAGTTATATCTCGTTTTAATCCAATCCCAAATATAGCATCTACTACAACATCACTTTTAGATATTGTATTTTTAAATATTGTTAAATTTTTATTTTTTATAATATTTTCTTTCTCAACCTTAATAATTTTATCAACTTCTTTTTCATTTGTATTTCCAGCTTCTTTTTCATTTAAATCATTTTTATTAATATTTATAATATTAATTCCCATATTTAAAAGTATGTTGTAGTTTATTTTAGAACATTCACTTAGTTTTTCAAGATTACCAACTAAAAATACTTCTACATCTTTTCCTTTTGTATTTAAATGTCTTGCTATTCCAAGACCATCTCCGCCATTATTTCCAACACCACATACAACAACATAACTATTATATATATCTATATCCATATTTTTCATTGCAGACATCACAGCGTTTTCCATTAATACAACCATTGGAATTCCCAACTCTTCCACACATGCAGCATCAACATTTTTACTTAAATTAGATGTACCTATCAGCATAAATCATCACTCCTATAAAGTTAAAGACTTCTTAAATATCCACAGATAAATATCTATTGAAGTCTTTTTAATATCATAAATGTCATAATAAAATTACTAAAGCTAAAATTTTAAAGCAATTTAAAATAACAAAAAATTTTGAATTAAAATAATTATTTAATTTTATTATATCACATAATTTGAGTTATTATGTTGGTTTAAAGCCTATTTGAACTAATCATCTAAAGATTTTTTACTTTTTATAATCTTTTATTGCTTATTGATATTTTTTATTTTTATTTAGAAAATATTAATCAAGAATATTACTATATTCCACACATAAAAATTTTTTTATTTAAATCAAATTTTCTGATAATTTAACAATTTTTCAAAATTTATAGTTGACTTTTATTTTTTACTGTATTAAACTAATTACTATACAAAATAGAAAACAAAATTTTCAAAATTATTAAATTAAAAGGAGAGATAAACATGAAGACTTTATTAAACAAACAAGTACGATTTTTTAATAGCCAATTTAGTTAGGGTTTGTAGCTAAGTTAAGACAAATTGTCATGACATAGATACAAACCCCTTAGGATTATGATTTTTAAGGATTGTATCTGTGTTGGCTATAGTAATTGTTGTTAAAGTTTTTATTTTATCATCATAATATAGAGCCACATGGATTATACTGTGTGGCTCATTCGTGTTTTTGCCATACAGTTATATGTACTGTGTGGTTTTTTTATACCAAAATTCAATTTTAAAATTAAATTTAAAAAATTATTTAAAAATATTTTTCAAAGGGGTGTTTTATTTATGTCAGGTATTATATCTGTAATGACGCAAAGTTTAATTTTATCAATCATGGCACTGGGGGTTTATATAACTTACAAAATCTTAGATTTTCCAGATATGTCTGCCGATGGTAGCTACACAATGGGTGCTTCTATCGTAGCATTTTCTCTTACTAATGGTATTTCCCCTGTAGTGGCAACACTAATGGCTATATTATGTGGTTGCACTGCTGGTCTTGTTACTGGAATTCTTCACATTAAGTTTAAGATTTCTAACTTGCTTTCTGGTATTTTAGTTATGGGGATGCTATACTCTATCAATTTAAGAATAATGGGAAAATCAAATATCCCTCTATTTAGTTTCAAGCACTTATTCAATGGAGAAGTATCTCCTATAGTTTTAGCCTTAGTATTCGTTTTTATCTGTAAAGTCTTCTTAGACTTATTCTTAAAGACAGGTCTTGGATACACTTTAAAAGGTGTTGGTGATAACTCTCAAATGATTAAATCTTTGGGTATAAATATCGGTTCTGTAAAGATACTAGGACTTATGATTTCAAATGGACTTATAGCTTTATCTGGTAGCC
>NZ_AVHW01000041.1 GCF_000449425.2 Clostridioides difficile CD160 | reverse complement strand
GATAACTCTCAAATGATTAAATCTTTGGGTATAAATATCGGCTCTGTAAAGATACTAGGACTTATGATTTCAAATGGACTTATAGCTTTATCTGGTAGCCTTATGGCTCAGTTCTTAGGATTCTCAGATGTAAATATGGGTATAGGAACTTTAGTTCTTGGAATTGCATCTATCATAATTGGTATTACTTTATTTAAGAAATTCACTTTTATTAAAGATACTACTGCAATAATCGTTGGCTCTTTTATATACCAATTCACTATATACTTTGCAATGAGTTTAGGAATGTTATCAACCGACTTAAAACTAATAACTGCTATAGTTATAATAGCTTTCTTAGCTACTGGTAACTTAAATATTTCACTAAAAAAAAACAACCACAAAGCTAGTACCAAAAATAAATCCGAAAAAAGAGGTGTTATAGATGTTACAAATTAAAAATCTTTCAAAAAGTTTCCCTAATCCATATGGTCAACCTAATACTATATTTGAGAATTTATCAATTGATATAGAAGATGGTGAATTTGTAAGTATCATAGGCAGTAATGGAACTGGTAAATCTACTTTACTAAACATAATATCTGGGCTTATAAAAGAATCTTCTGGTGAAATTACTTTAGACAATAATACTATAACAAATTTAGCCGAATACAAAAGGACTCAGATAGTAAGTAGAGTTTTTCAAGACCCAAGCCTTGGAACTTGTCCTTCTATGACAGTTAGAGAAAACTTATCTTTAGCTCTTAACAAAGGGAAATTATTGAACCTGAAAAGGTGTCTTCGTCATAAAACGAATGACTTAGAACATTTACTTGAAGGAATTTCTTTAGACTTAAAAAAATACTTAGATATAAAAGTACAATATCTTTCAGGAGGTCAAAGACAATCACTATCATTAATTATGTCTAGTTTATCAAGTCCTAAAGTTCTCTTGCTAGATGAGCATACGGCAGCACTTGACCCTAAAACATCAAATGAAGTTATTGGATTAACAGACAAAATAGTAAGAGAAAAAAATATAACTACACTTATGGTTACTCACAACTTAAAACATGCTCTTCAATATGGTGATAGGTTGATAATGCTTCATAAAGGCGAAGTTGTTTTAGATGTAAGAGATAAGGAAAAAGAACAATTAACAGTTGAAGAAATCTTAGAAAAATTCGAATATGCAGTTTAAGAAATAAGAAACTTAGTCTTAAGCAAGTATACTTATAATCTTTTATATGAATATATGAACAAATATAATTATTTAAATTTTGAGGGAGGAAAATAAAATGATAAAAAGTAAAAAAATATTAAGTTTAATTATAGCAGGAGTACTTGGTGTATCAATGCTTACTGGATGTTCTCAAAATGGTGACTCTAGTGCCTCTAATGAAAAGAGCAAAACAGATAGCAAGAAACAAAAAAATATAGGTATCACTCAATTAGTAGAACATCCATCTCTAGATAAGGCAAAGAAAGGATTCATAAAAGCACTTGAAGACAAAGGCTATAAGGATGGAGATAATATAAAAATAGACTTCCAAAATGCACAAAATGATATGCCTACTACACAAAGTATTGCAAGTAAATTCGTATCTGATAAAAAAGATTTGATATACGCTATATCTACTCCATCTGCTCAAGCAGCTTATAATGCTACTAAAGATATACCTATAATCATGACTGCTGTTACAGACCCTGTAGAAGCTGGGCTTGTTAAATCTATTGAAAAACCAGGTGGAAATGTTTCTGGTACATCAGACTATCTTTCAATTGATAAAACATTGGAATTAGTTAAAACACTAGCTCCAAAAGCAAAAAAAATAGGTGTTATATACAATACTAGTGAAGTTAATTCAAAAACTCAAGTTGATTCTCTACATGATTATGCTAAGAAAAATAATTATGAAGTTGTCGAAAAAGGAATTAGCTCTTCAAGTGAAGTCAATCAAGCTATTTCTAGCCTAGTTGGCAAGATAGATGTTTTATATGTTCCTACTGACAATTTAATAGTTTCTTCTATGCCAATAGTTTCTAAAGTTGCTAATGAAAACAAAATTCCTATAATAGCTTCTGAAGAAGGCTCTGTATCTTCTGGTGCTTTAGCTTGTTGTGGAATAGACTATGAAAAGCTAGGCTACAAAGCTGGAGAACTTGCTATTGAAGTGTTAGAAGGAAAATCTGTTGGTGATATACCAGTTACTATGTTAGATGAAACTGAAATAATAATTAATGAAGATACACTAAAAGCACTTGACATGCAAAAGTTATCAGCAGATAATATAAAGTATATAAAGTCAGATGAAAATACAAAATCTGCAGAATAACACTTATTAATTTCAACAAAGTAGGTAATATGAAAACTTTATATAATAAGTACTCTTATCCACCCTAACCCTTTGAAAATTGTGCTTATTTTAGCAATTTAAGTATTGCATATAAAGTTATTCATTTTCCATAAAAGTCGTCTATATTGACGACTTGATTATGAAAGTTACATAACTTTCTAATCACAACTTGAGCTGTCCAAAAGAATTTTAATATTCTTTAGACAGCTTTTTTTTATAAAATTGTATGGATGTATATACATATAGACTCTATGCTTAGTAAATATTTTCACAAATTTTCCACATTAATCCAAAGCTAGGATAACGTTTCTTTCAATTACCACATTAATTTAAAAGTTATCTAAGCATACATTATTTAGTATTTTAATTAAATTTAGCAGTTGACTTTTATTATTGTATAATTTATAATTTATAACAAGTCGAGAATACATATAATTTTCTGACTAATTAAAATATTAAAAGGGAGAGATAATTATGAATACTTTATTAAACAATAAAAAATATTATTATTATTATAGCCACTATTTTTAGGGTTTGTACCTACGTTTTAACATAGATACAGGCCCCTTAAGACTATTAACATTTTGGGATTGTATCTATGTTGGCTATATTGTTTATAGAGTTTTCATTTAACTATATAAGAGCCACATAGATTAAACTATGTGGCTTATTCGTGTTTTTCACCACATAGTTTTGTATACTATGTGGTTTTTTTATACACAAAATTAGCAAATAATTAAAATTATAAAAATATTTTCAAAGGAGTGTTTTATTTATGTCAGGTATTATATCTGTAATGGCGCAAAGTTTAATTTTATCGATTATGGCACTGGGGGTTTATATAACTTACAAAATCTTAGATTTTCCAGATATGTCTGCTGATGGTAGCTACACAATGGGTGCTTCTATCGTAGCATTTTCTCTTACTAATGGTATTTCCCCTGTAGTGGCAACACTAATGGCTATCTTATGCGGTTGCACTGCTGGTCTTGTTACTGGAATTCTTCACATTAAGTTTAAGATTTCTAACTTGCTTTCTGGTATTTTGGTTATGGGGATGCTATACTCTATCAATTTAAGAATAATGGGAAAATCAAACATCCCTCTATTTAGTTTCAAGCACTTATTCAATGGAGAAGTATCTCCTATAGTTTTAGCCTTGGTGTTTGTATTTATCTGTAAAGTCTTCTTAGACTTATTCTTAAAGACAGGTCTTGGATACACTTTAAAAGGTGTTGGTGATAACTCTCAAATGATTAAATCTTTGGGTATAAATATCGGTTCTGTAAAGATACTAGGACTTATGATTTCAAATGGACTTATAGCTTTATCTGGTAGCC
>NZ_AVHW01000040.1 GCF_000449425.2 Clostridioides difficile CD160 | reverse complement strand
GATAACTCTCAAATGATTAAATCTTTGGGTATAAATATCGGCTCTGTAAAGATACTAGGACTTATGATTTCAAATGGACTTATAGCTTTATCTGGTAGCCTTATGGCTCAGTTCTTAGGATTCTCAGATGTAAATATGGGTATAGGAACTTTAGTTCTTGGAATTGCATCTATCATAATTGGTATTACTTTATTTAAGAAATTCACTTTTATTAAAGATACTACTGCAATAATCGTTGGCTCTTTTATATACCAATTCACTATATACTTTGCAATGAGTTTAGGAATGTTATCAACCGACTTAAAACTGATAACTGCTATAGTTATAATAGCTTTCTTAGCTACTGGTAACTTAAATATTTCACTAAAAAAAAACAACCACAAAGCTAGTACCAAAAATAAATCCGAAAAAAGAGGTGTTATAGATGTTACAAATTAAAAATCTTTCAAAAAGTTTCCCTAATCCATACGGTCAACCTAATACTATATTTGAGAATTTATCAATTGATATAGAAGATGGCGAATTTGTAAGTATCATAGGCAGTAATGGAACTGGTAAATCTACTTTATTAAATATAATATCTGGACTTATAAAAGAATCTTCTGGGCAAGTATTATTAAATAAACATAATTTATCTAACTTAGCTGAACATAGAAGAACTCAAATAGTAAGTAGGGTTTTCCAAGACCCAAGTCTAGGAACTTGTCCTTCTATGACAGTTAGAGAAAACCTCTCTCTAGCTCTTAATAAGGGAAAATTATTAAACTTAAGAAAATGTCTTCGTTACAAAAGAGATTTCTTAGAAAACTTATTAGAAGGAGTATCTCTTGATTTAAAAAAATATCTTGATGTTCAAGTACAGTTTTTATCAGGAGGTCAAAGACAATCACTATCACTAATTATGTCATGCTTGACAAATCCTTCTGTCTTATTACTTGATGAACATACAGCAGCACTTGACCCTAAAACATCAAATGAAGTTATTGAGTTGACTAATAAAATTGTAAGAGAAAAAAATATAACTACACTTATGGTTACTCACAACTTAAAACACGCTCTTCAATATGGTGATAGGCTAATAATGCTTCATAAAGGTGAAGTTGTCTTAGATGTAAAGGGTAAAGAAAAAGAGCAATTAACAGTTGAAGAAATCTTAGAAAAATTTGAATATGCAGTTTAAAATATATCTATTATACTAATTTAAGTTTAGTTTATTTCTAAAAATAAACTAAAAAATATAATAATTATGCTAACTTTACAACAATTCATATGAATATATGAACATATATAATAACAAAATTCTTGAGGGGGATATAAAAATGATTAATAAAAAAAGATTGGCAAGTTTAGTTTTAGCTGGTGCACTTAGTGTATCTATGCTTACAGGATGTTCACAAGGTGGAGATTCTGGTAATTCAAAACAAGAAAGTACTTCTAAAAATAAAGAAGTTAAAAAAATTGGAATAACTCAATTAGTTGAACATCCAGCATTAGATGCTACCAAAGCAGGATTTGTAAAAGCATTAGAAAAGAATGGATTTAAAGATGGAGAAAATATTGATATAGACTTCCAAAATGCTCAAAATGATATGCCCACTACACAAAGTATTGCAAGTAAATTTGCATCTGACAAGAAAGATTTAATATTTGCTATATCTACTCCATCAGCTCAGGCAGCTTTCAATGCTACTAAAGATATACCTATACTTATGACTGCTGTAAGCGACCCTGTTGCTGCTGGATTAGTTAAAACACTTGAAAAACCAGGTGGAAATGTATCTGGGACATCAGATTTTGTTTCTGTAGACAAAGGCTTAGAACTTCTTAAAATATTTGCTCCTAAGGCAAAAACTATAGGAGTTATGTACAATACTAGTGAGGTTAATTCAAAAGTTCAAGTAGATGCCTTAAAAGAATATGCATCTAAAAATGGTTTTAAAGTTGTTGAAAAGGGTGTAACTACTTCAAATGAAGTCAACCAAGGAATTTCTAGTTTAGTTGGTAAAATAGATGTCTTATATGTTCCTACAGATAACTTAGTAGCTTCTTCTATGCCTATAGTTTCTAAAATAGCTACTGAAAATAAAATTCCTGTTATAGCTGCTGAATCTGGACCAGTCGAAAAAGGTGCTCTTGCTTGTCAAGGTATCAACTATGAAAAATTAGGTTACAAAACAGGTGAAATGGCTGTTAAAATTTTAAATGGAGAATCTGTTTCTGATATGCCTGTAGCTACATTGGATGATACGGATATCATAGTTAATGAAGATATATTAAAAGCTTTAGGTATGGAAAAACCTTCTAATGATAATATTTCTTATGTAAAAACTAAGCAAGAATAGATATAATAGATTTTTTGAGGGAGTGGTCAAAATGAAACGAAGTAAACTAATAAATTTAACTTTGATTGGTGTTCTTAGTATATCTACCATTACAGGTTGCTCTAAGAATAATGAAGGTGATTCAGATGAATCATCCAGCAAAAACAATGATATAAAAAAAATTGGTATTACACAATTAGTTGAACACCAAGCTTTAGATGCATCTAAAGAAGGCTTTGTTAAAGCTTTAGAAGATAATGGATTTAAGGATGGTAAAAATATAGAAATAGATTACCAAAATGCACAAAATGATATGCCTACTACACAGACTATAGCAAGTAAATTCGTCTCTGATAAAAAAGACTTGATATTTGCTATATCTACACCATCTGCTCAAGCTGCATATAATGCAACTAAAGATATACCTATACTTATCACTGCTGTAACTGACCCTGTTTCTGCTGGGTTTGCAGATTCTTTAGATAAGCCAGGTAAAAATGTTTCGGGAACTTCTAACTTTACACCAATTGAAAAAAGTATGGAAGCTCTCGATGTACTCGTTCCAAAGGCGAAAGCTATAGGTGTCATATATAATACTAGTGAAGTAAATTCTAAAGTTCAAGTTGATAATCTGAAAAAATATGCTGATAAAAAAGGACTTAAGATTGTTGAAAAGGGAATTAGTTCTTCTAGTGAAATAAATCAAGCAGCTTCTAGTTTAATGGGAAATGTTGATGTTATTTATGCTCCTACAGACAATTTACTTGCTTCTTCCATGCCTATAGTATCTCAACTTGCTACTAAAAATAAAGTCCCTATAATAGCAGCAGAGGAAGGAATGGTAAAAGGAGGAGCGTTGGCTTGCCAAGGTATAAATTACGAAAAATTGGGCTATAAAACTGGTGAGATGGCTGTTAAAGTGCTAAAAGGTGAATCTAAAGTTTCAGATATGCCTATAACAAGTTTAGATGAAACTAATTTAATTATTAATGAAGATACATTAAAAGCACTTTCTATAGATAAACCTTCTGACAATAATATAGTTTACGTTAAGACTGAAAATAAATAATTTGACTACTCTAGTTTGAACGCTATAAAATTAAATATATTTTCTCTATAATTACTATGCCTGTTTCTATAAGTTTTTTAAACCAAGAAACAGGCATATATTTTTACTTTAATATATTTTCTATTTAAAATTATGTGTAAACACTCTTAATTTATTTTTATAAGCTTTCTTTTTATAGACTTCATTTTTACAAGATTTATATAATCAATATTTATTCCTCTATTTTCTTTATTACTCTGCATGGATTTCCAACAGCCACAGTATCTGATGGAATATCTTTTGTCACTACACTTCCTGCGCCTATTACTACATTATCACCTATAGTAATACCTGGAGTTATGATTACTCCACCACCTATCCATACATTATTACCTATTTTCACAGGAGAACCATACTCTATACCAGAATTTCTAAGTTGTGCATCCATTGGATGATAGGCTGTATAGATTTGAACATTTGGTGCTAGCATTACATTATCACCGATTTCTATTTTACATACATCTAAGAATATACAATCATAATTTGCAAAAAAATTTTCACCTACATGGATGTTATATCCATAATCACATCTTATATTTTGTTCTACATTTATTTTACTACCTACTGAACCAAATAGTTCGCTTAGAATTTCTTCTCTTTTCTCATATTCATCCTCTAAAGTGTTATTAAACAGTCTAGTTAATCTTTTACATTTCTCTCTTTCTTTTGCTAGAATTTTATCACTTGCATAGTAACCTTTCCCTGACAACATTTTTTCTTTTTCAGTCATATAATTTACTCCTTTTCGTTATAATTGTATCTAAAGCAAAATAAATATTCCTGTGGAAAATCTAAATAAATGCTGTCTCCCTTCTTAAATCTCATTTTACTCTTTTCTAATTCTATTTGAATAGGCATACACTGGTTAGATAAATCGTGTTTTCTAACGTATATAGTATATGTAAATGGATTTTCTATAATGTTAATCAATTCAAAACATAGCTTTCCACTTAAATCTTCATTAGAATCCAAGACATTAATATGATGCTCTCTGATTCCCACATATTCTATATTATCACCTATTACTCTATTTAATGTCAACTCACATCCCCAATCTGTAGCATAAACAGTATTTTTATCTATCCTATTTAATTTAGATATATTTTTACATCCTGTTATCTTTGCTTCCATAAGATACTTTGGAGATTCAAACAATTCTTTTTTAGGTCTTTTGGGAAGACCTTCTCCTTTGTTATATACCATAATATCATCACAAACTCTATAAGCTTCCTCAATATCATGAGTAACAAATAATATATCTCCTTTGTAGTCTTTTAGCATATTCATAAGTTCTTTTTCCATGTTACTTCTTAAATGATGGTCTAGTGCTGAAAAAGGCTCATCTAGAAGTAATATATTTGGAGATGTAGCTAATGCTCTAGCTAGTGCCACTCTTTGTTGTTGACCACCAGATAATTGCCAAGGATATCTCCCCTCAAATCCATTTAATTTAAGTATGTCCAGGTATCTTTCTACTATTTCTTTTTTTTCACTCTTACTCAGTTTTAAAAGCCCAAGCTCAATATTTTGGCTTACAGTCATATGTGGAAATAAAGCATAGTTTTGAAATAGAAAGCCGACTTTTCTCTCTTGTGTTGACAAATTTATCTTTTTTTCAGAATCAAACAATACTATATCGTTTAATACAATCTTACCTTTTGTTGGTTTCTCAAGCCCTGCTATACATTTTAATGTCATACTTTTTCCAGAACCAGATTCTCCTAGAAAACCTAAAATTCCTTTTTCTTGTTCAATTTTTACCTTTAATTTAAAAGAGGATAAATCTTTTTCAATATCTACATATAAGCTCAATTATCTACACCTCTTTCCTATAATTTTCTGCTGAAATTCAGACCAATAATTTAATAATAAAATCATCGCTATGGATATTGCTACAATAATCATAACCCACATCATAGCCTTATTCATATCTCCGCCCTCAACTGCAAAAAATATAGCTATTGGCATAGTTTGAGTTTTTCCAGGTATATTTCCAGCTATCATAAGTGTAGCACCAAATTCTCCAAGAGCTCTAGCAAATGACAGCACCAATCCACCAATTATTCCAGGCCATGCTAATGGAACTGCAATCTTAAAAAATATGTTCCATTCATTAAGACCTAACGTCCTAGCAGCTGACAACATATTATTGTCAATCTGCTCAAATGCCGACCTTGAAGTTCTATACATCATAGGAAAAGACACCACTACTGCTGAAATTACAGTTGCTGTCCAACTAAATATCAAGGTCTTATCAAAGTTTAATAAAAACTTACCTACAAACCCATTTTTACCACATAACAATAATAAAAAGAATCCTACAACTGTTGGTGGCAAAATTAATGGAAGTGTAAATACCCCATCTATAAGACCTTTCCATTTACCTCTATAGTTAGCCATAATATATGACACAAATATTCCTATTATAAAAGTTATCACTGTTGACAAAAAAGATGTCTTAAGTGATATCCATAAAGGTGACCAATCTGTTCCCATCTTTCCCTCCTTAATCTTAAATGGAAATAGTGAAATTAATATGTCTATTAATTTCACTATTTCCATTTTATTATAATATACAATTATTTTCAATTTTCATTTATTTATATATAATTTATACTTAAATATACATAACTTATTTGTAAACTTATTCTACTTTTTTGTACCCAAATTCTTCAAAAATCTTTTGACCTGCATCACTTAACAAAAACTCTTCAAATTTCTTAGCAGCATCTACATTTTTACTAGCTTTAATTACTGAAACTGGATATGTAATAGGTGAATGAGTTTTTTCATCTGTTTTTTCAACCACTTTTATCTTATCATTATTAACAGTATCACTAAAGTAAACGAATCCAACATCAGCATTTCCTGATTGCACCCATGCTAGAACTTCTTTTACATCCTTTGCAAATACTAACTTGTCTTTTAATTTATCTTTTAAATCTAAATTAGTTAATACTTCATCTGCATATTTCCCTGCTGGAACACTTTCAGCTTCACCAACAGCAATTTTCTTTACTTTATCCGATGTCAAATCTTTCATACTAGACACATCACTGTCAGTAGAAGAAATAAGAACTAAATCATTTTTTACTAAGTCTTTCATAGTATCAGAAACCAATAGCTTTTCTTCATCCAAAGCTTTCATTTGTTTTTGACCTGCTGAAATGAATAAATCACATGGTGCTCCTTGTTCTATCTGTTGTTGTAATGAACCTGATGCTCCATAATTAACTGTAAGTTTTACATTTGAATCAACTTTTTTGTATTCTTCTTCAAGCTTTGCCATTGCTTCTTTTAAACTTGCAGCAGCCGATATGTTTAACTCTACTGCATCACTACTTTTATTTGTTTTTTCTTGTCTTTCATCATCTTTCTTGCTTTCATTACTATTGCATCCAACTGTCCCCAAAGTTAAACATGCAACTAGCCCTAATATTCCCAATATTCTTTTCATACCAATCTCCCTTTTTATAAATTTAATACACATTTTAATATGTTTTATCATGTTTTATCATGTTTTGTTACGTATAACTTAATTATATATACCTACTAATAAATTTTCAAGTAAATTATTTATATTACTTTTAAATATTTTCCTACATTTTTCTTTTTTTAATGTTAAAATAACCTTATATGGAGGTGTATTATGGACTCATTATCATCTTTGACGCCTGTTGAGGTAGCTGAATTATTAAAGATAACAAAAAATACTGTATATGAATTAATCAAAAGAGGTGAACTTCCTTCTTATAAAGTAGGAAAAAAAATAAGAGTTGATATTAAAGATGTTGAAGAATATATCAACAGTCAAAAGACTGGTAAAATAAAAGATACACATTTTAACAATAAAAATATGTCTATAAATAATAATTTTAAAGTTATTATTTCTGGTCAAGATGTAATATTAGATATTTTAGCTAGGTCTGTTGAAAAAAAATTAGATGGAGTAAATACATTTCGCTCTTATATAGGTAGTTATAATGCTTTATATGAATTATATAATGGTAGAGTTTCTATAGCATCATCTCATCTATGGGATTTTGAAACAGATGAATATAATAGCACTTTTGTTAAAAAACTATTACCAGGAATCCCATGTGTACTTATAAATTTGGCTTATAGAATGCAAGGTTTTTATGTTGCTAAAGGCAATCCTAAAGAAATAAAAACTTGGGAGGATTTAACTAGACCAAACATAACTCTTGTCAACAGAGAAAAGGGGGCTGGTACTAGGGTTCTACTTGATGGTAAGCTTAGACTTCTAAATTTTAATGGTAACCATATAAAGGGTTATGACAATGAAGAGTTATCACATCTTGGAGTTGCAAGTACTGTTTCTCGTGGAATAGCTGATGTTGGTTTAGGGAATGAAAAAGCAGCGTTACAAGTAAATAATATTGACTTTATTCCTCTTCACAAGGAACGTTATGATTTAGTTATTAAAAAAGAAGACTTACAAAATCCAGTCTACCAAACTATAATTAACATAATAAACTCAGCTGAGTTTAAGGCTGAACTTCAAGGTCTTGGTGGATATGATTTAACTGATACAGGTAAAATCATAGCAGAAGTATAGAATTAAAATCGCAATCTATTTTATAAGATTTATAATTTTTTGCAAAATTTATAACTCGAGGACAAAATAAATTGCGATTTTGGTGTATTTTTGAAAATATTCACCTTATTTATTTTAACACCTAATACAAATTTCAATATAGTAAATTTTATAGTACTATTATATTAATAGATATTTACATAATAGTACTTTTCCTTAACATAGATTAACATATGATGTACTCTAACAAGCAACACTCTTCCTTGGTTATATATATGTGGCAATATGTATGAATTTAATACATTATATACAATGTTGCTTTCTTCTTGTATTTTTTCAACTAATAAGCTATTTATAAAGGTATCCTTTTCATTTTCAGTAACTTTACACCAATTTATTTTAACTTTTAAGATATATCTTCCAACTAGGTATATACATTCTACAATAAATAATAAAAATACAATATAATCAGCACCCCCTACCTGATATAAACTCCCCGATACCAACGGTTTAGCAAAGAAATTATAAAAATTTAAAGTATCTCCTGTATAATCAAAAAGTATTAATAGTAATCCTAAAACTCTTAATACCTTCATATTCAACATTTCTTTATTATTTTTGTTTTTCATATATATTACCTCTCTTTTCTTTAGATTTTATTGTAATATAATACTAACTCTTTCATTTGAGGTATAAATGAATTTAATTGGTAGTTATTTTCATTTTTACTAGAAATTAATTCACATTACTAAATATTATTTATATTTAAACATAAAAATAGCTTATCTATTTTTGCTAAATGCCAAAATAAATAAGCTATTAATATACAACTAATTTTTATCATTAACAACATTACTATCTATAAATTTAAAGATTTTATTGAAATATACCGTTTTATCATGCTCATATCCATCAACATGACCAACACCTTCTATAAGCCATATCTCTTTTTTATCGTGTTTAACTAAATTATACATTTTTTGGCTGTTTTGATAATCACAGACATTATCATTTGTTCCATGTATAAATAGTATAGGAGCATTAGACTTTTTAACTGCCTCATCTGGTCTTACATCACTGTACCAAAATCCAGATTTGAACTTATTATATAAATCTCCACATGTTATTACATAGTTGACTAATACCTTTGGTATGCGCTTTTCTATTACCCCCATTCTAATCGCTTCTCTCATTTCAGAATAAGGAGAATCCAGTATATAAAAATCAACTTCTCTATTTCTAAGGTTTATCTCTGTATGCATAGCAGCTGTTCCTGCCCCCATAGAAAACCCATGTACTCCTAGTCTTCCCTCTGGAAATTTATTTTTTACAAATTTAACTAAACTATCTAAATCATACCTTTCATAAAGTCCAAATGTATAATTATCGCCTCCACTATTACCAGTATTTCTTTGATTGTAGATTAATACATTATAACCTTTATCTAAGTATCCATATGCTACCTTTAGCATTTCATAGTGACAACTTCCTATTCCATGAACAAGTATAATAGTATCTTTTGTCTTTATATTTGAAGTTATAAAAATACTTTCAAGTTTGTAATTATTAGAACTCTGTATCATTAATTCATCTGTCTTATAGTTTTTTAATTTCTCTAGTGGTTTATCTTTTCTCTCAGAAAATACTTTTATCACATCTTCTTTTTTTATTAGTTGCTCTGAACCAACTGAACTATCATAAACTAATTTACCAAATATATAAGATACAATTAATAGAATTAACAGAAATACAACTGATATAATTATAATCTTACTCCTTAAACTAACATAATTTTTAAAATTATTTTTCATCTTTATTTACCATACAATTTTCCTATATTATATTTTTTAAGTAATAGAATAACTACTTATACTACTCTTATCATTTCTATTATACCTATTAACATACTAAATTTACAAACTTTATTTAATTTTAATAAACTATTATATTATGTAATAAATATTCTTAGAATTTTATTATATAATATTATTTAAATATTCTTCTGTATTTTTCTTCTTCCTCTTCAGTAAAAACATTAAATACAACTTTCAAATTTTTCTCAGGATTTTCTTTTAGCCATAGTCTCACTCTGCTTACAGCAAGATTAGCTGCTTCTTTTTTTGGATAACCAAATACTCCTGTAGAAATTCCACAAAAAACAATGTTTTTTATTTCATCAATTTCTTTTATAGTATTTAGGCATGATTTGTAACAATGAAGTAGTTGTTTTTCCTGTTCTTTGCTTGGCTGACCACCAGATACAATAGGACCAACAGTATGTACTACAAATTTTGAAGGTAGACAATAACCTCTTGTTATTTTAGCGTCTCCAGTATATTCTAAATGGCCTTGTTTTTTTATTATTTTATCACAATCTTCTCTAAGTCTAGGACCTGCACATGAATGTATCTCGTTATCCACACATAAATGCAGAGGTTGTAGACACCCTAATAACTTATTATTTGCAGCATTTACTATTGCATCTGCTTTTAAATTTGTTATATTACCTCTCCATATGGCAATCCCTTCCTCTACTTCTTCTATATCATTTACATCTACTAACTCTCTTTCTTCACATTCAATTAATAATAAATTATGTAACATACTAAGTATTTCTGGAGCAATTTCTTTTGGTGGATATACATTCAAAAGTCCTCTAAGTATATCTCTAGGCTTAATTTCATCATTTGATAAATTGTATATTTTAGAAGGAACTTCTTTTGAAAAATATGCAATTAAAGTGTTTATATTTTTCTTTCTTTGTTCGTCAGTTAGAGGCTTGATACTTTTATCAAAATCCTCAAATAAATTTACATCATCAGCATAATCTCTCCACTTCATAGCCATCTCTCCATTCTCATATTTTAGGATTATAAAATAATTATGTATTATGTACATATTTATTTATTTCTATAAACACTTACATAAATCCTGTTAAAAGTGTAAATTTTTTAATATTATTATATTTAAAGACAAAATATAGAATTATTTTAAGTATTTTATAGAAACCTTTATAAAAATAATATGCAATTTGTTATTACTTTAATAGTAAAATTTTTAAATAATAATAAAGGTGAAAGCTTCTAAAGCTAACACCTTTATAAATTAAATATTCTAAAAAAACATATATTATTCTTAGTTAAGTTCTGGCCAATAATTTTTATTTGCTTTTATTAAATCATCTAATAGTTCTTTTGCTACTGTTGCACTTGGAACTGTTTTAGATAGCATAAGTGCTTGCCATAGTTTATTATATGATTTCTCAATCCAAGCATCAACCACTAACTTTTCAACTGCTAATTGTTGTTCTATTAAGCCCTTTTGAAATGTTGGTATTTTTCCTATTGATAATGGTTCATACCCGTCTTTGCCAACTATACATGGAATCTCAACCATTGCATCAGATTGTATATTTTCTATAGCTCCATTATTTTGAACTATTAAGAGCATACGTTCATGAGTATTAAAAGCTAGAGCTGTAGCTAAATCAACTATAAACTCTGCATGTATTCCTATCTCAAGTCCACTACCAGTAGAATGCCCTTGCTTTTCTATTAATGCACATGAGCTAAATACCTCTTTTTCTCTTCCATCAATCACTTCATTGGCACGAGTGTAATTTACATCAGAATGATTTACAACATAATCTGGGAATAGATAGTACTTTAAGTAACTACTTGGTATTGTAGTTAAATCTGTTTTTACTATTTCTCTAGTAAATAAATTAGTTTCAAACCAACTATCTTTCTTGTTATTTTTCATTCCTTCTTCGCCATTTATAAATCCATACTCTTTTATATGCTCTACTAACTTTGGCAAAAGTTCATTTCCTTTTTTGTCTTTAATTGAAGTATACCAACCAAAATGATTTAATCCAAAGTATCTTATATCCATATCTTTTCTAGATTCAAGTCCTGCAATCTTCGCTATACTATGTTCCATACCTATTGGCATATCACAGATATTTATTACTCTAGAAGTAGGTCTTAACCTTCTAACAGCTTCTGCTATTATAGATGCTGGATTAGAGTAATTTAACATCCAACAGTTTGGAGAATACTTTTCCATATAGTCTATGTTTTCAAGTACACCTTCTATAGACCTCATTCCGTAAGCTATTCCACCTGGTCCACAGGTTTCTTGACCAACTATCCCATGCTTTAGAGGTATTTTTTCATCTAGTTCTCTCATTTCAAGTTTTCCAACTCTTATATGAGCTAAACAAAAGTCTACATCTGTATAAGCTTCTTTCGGGGATGTTGTTGCTAAATATTCTATAGTAGAATCTTTTTCTTTTATTAATATTTCACATGCTTTAGCTACTTTATTTTGTCTTTCTTCATCGTTATCATATAATTTAATAGCTCTTAATGGTAACCTATCTAAATTATCTAACAACATTAATATGATTTCTGGAGTATATGTACTTCCCCCTCCAGCTATTACTACTGAAAACTTCTCCATAACAATTTCTCCTTTTCTATTTAAAAATTTACTATATTTATAAATAACTTTATAAATACTAGCACTTTAAAGTAAAAGGGAGTTCATTTATTAAATTTTTTAAATTAATAAACTATAGCCAAACTTCAAGCACTATCTATATGAAAATTAATTTTCATCACTTCTTGGGTCCATTATTTCAAATATGTCTACAAGTTCAGATACTAAAGAGTGAGCAAATAATGCATTTGAATAATGGTCTTCAGAGTGTATAACTAAAAAATTAGTTCCACTATCTTCACTATCCATAGCATTTGATAGTAATTCTAAATGATGTTTTGATGCTGTTTGTATTTTTTCTGATGCTGATTCTAAAAGTTTTTTCGCTTTATCATAGTCACCTTTTTTTATTTCTTTAAGAGACATCATTACATCACTTTTAGCATCTCCTGATTCTGATATTATGCTAAATACTTTTTCTTCTATTTCAGGTATCATATCCTTCTCCTTCTAATGACTAATTAAAAATCAAAGCTATCGTCATTTAATTCCGTAGCTAATTCTGCATTTTTGTTTAATTCTTCTTTTTCCATTATCTTAAAGAATGGATAATATATCAAGGTCATAAGTATTATACTTGCAAATACTAATACTACAGCCTTCCAGTCTAATGTCATTAAAAATGCTGCAACTCCTGGAGGTAAAAAACCTGGTGGCTCTGCAATAGGCAATCCTACTAATCCTAATTTTAGAGCCATAAAGTTAAGTGCTCCAACTAGTACAGGGCCAAATACAAATGGTACAAACATATATGGATTCATAACTATTGGTGTTCCAAATATTACTGGCTCATTTATTCCAAATAATGATGGTAACAGTACAACTTTTCCCATACTGTTTAAACTCTTACTCTTACTTCTTGACATAAGATATACTAGCCCTAAAGTTATTCCTGACCCAGTTACTTGTAGGAATCCATAGTAAAATCCTATCGTAAATACATATTTTGGGTCTCCTCCTGCTGCTATTAGTGTTGCATTTTCTGCCATATATGTAGCAGCTATTGGCATCCATATACTTGAAGTTATTGCTGCCCCATGAAGTCCAAAGAACCATAGTAATTGAGTTATGAAAAGTATTATAATTACTGCAAAAACATTGTCTACACTACTTATAGCTGGAGCCAAGAAATTCATTATAATAGCTGGTAAGGGTTGACCTAGTACATTTTTAGTTATTGCTGCTATTGCTGTAAATAACATTATACAGACTATCATTGGTGTTAAATTTCTAAAACTTTTATTTACTACACTTGGTACTTCTTTTGGAAATCTAATAACAAGGTTTTTATCATTCATAAACTTAGTAATATCAACTACTAAAAGTGCTATTAATATACTTACAAATAAACCTTGAGCGTCTAAATAGCTTGTATCTAACGCTCCATCTACTACTTGTCCGCATACAACAAGTTGTGCTATAACGGCTGTCATCCCTATTTCTACATGATTAAGATTATATTTTTTAGCTAATGCTTGAGCTATAAAAAATGCTGAGTATATAGATAATAAACTCATAGTAAATTTATTGGGAATAAGTAATGTATCCATATTCTCAGATAATAAAGTTTTTGCACTTCCTTCAGGTAACATATTATTTAGTGCTACAAATAACATACTTAAAGAACCAACAATTATTACTGGGGTGATGCTTATCATACCTTCTTTTATAGCTTGAAGATGCCTTTGCCTTTCAATCTTTTGTGCTATTGGAAGAAGAAATTTTCTCAAATTATTTTGAAGTGCTTCCATGTTTATTTTCTCCCTAATTATCTATTTTTATATAACTCTATTGCCGACTTCATGACAGAAGGGGCATCCATACGACCATAATGTTTAGTATCTATTACACCAACTGCTATTTTATGGTTTTTGCAAGCTTCAACTATATCTTCCTCTTTAAATCTAATCTGTGGTGCTACAAGAACTACATCTATATCATTAACTTGAATATATGATTTTAAATTTTCAAATGATGTTGCATCTATATTTATAGTCTTTGTTTTTAACTTTACATGATCACTGCAAAAACTTTTCATTTTTTCTACGAGTACTCCTGTTGACGCTCCGTTTGCACATACTAATAAAATATTCATAATAAATTCCCTCCTGCAATATTTAATCGCTTTTATTTTTTATTTTATATACTCTAATTATTATTTTAATTTTTAGTACTGCCAGTGATTAAATTTAAAGGCTGTATCTATAGCTTCTTCTGGTTTATATTCTTCTAATATTTTTAAGTATCTTTCTTTATAATCATTATCTACTTCTTTTTCTGGAATTACTATACTAGCTTCATTTAAAAAGTGGAATGAATCCCTTCCCATTTCTAATCCTCTATATGTATGCTTATCTAGTGCCACATCCATAATTTCTGGAACTTTGCCCATTGCAAATCCTTTTATAATTATATTTTTTAATAAATCACTTGACCTATCTTTCTCACATGCACAAAGATATCTTATTGCATGTATGAAAAATAAAGGTCTATCTCCATCTGCATATGAATATTCCTTTCTCACTTGATTTAAATTATTTATGATTATTATAGCTGATGGGTCTCCCATTCCTATATCTTCAACTGATATTGTAAGTATTCTTCTCCATAGCTTATCTTCTAATTCTGGTGATGATATATATAACTCATACGCAAATTCGCATGCTTCTTCTACCATATTTCTTCTTATGGCCTTTTGAAATGATGATATTATTTCATCTGCACTAAATCCGTTTCTTGTAGTCATTCTTGCCCATGGGTCATTTGCCTTTTTATCTCTTAATATTTTCTCATGCATATTATTTACTCCTTTTGATTTAAATTTTAATTCTTTATATTATTTATTAATATATAAAGCAAGTATTGTGCCAGTTTTTTTAGACACTTTTAAATGTGATTATTTCAATCATATTTATTGCCAATACTCAGATACTTTGTCTAAATTTATTTGTATGTGTCTAATATTAATGTCATTTTAGACTAAAAAAGACTACCAAATAAGTTTTCATACTTATTGGTAATCTTTTTTAGTATTTATACATACTCTAATATTAATAATATTTGATAACATTCCTTTTTATTAATTTCTATGTTGTATTTTTTATCTAGTTGAGCTAATATATTTTTTATCTTACTTAAATTCTTTTCATAATTAAGTGCTTTTTCTCTATCAAGTTCTTCAATTACTCTAGTATTTCCAATTAATCCATCTACCATGAAAGCCAAGTGCATCATAAGCCCAATTACTTTGTCATATTTTTTTTCTACATTAAATATTAAAAATAGTTCATCCGAAACAGATTTTATATCTTTAAATATTCTGTTATAATTAGAACTTTTTAGAGAGGTTCTTAGTCCTTCAACTACATCGTCATAACCAATACTTATCTTTATAATATTTTTTAATTTATTTATATTTTCATCTTTATCTATATCTTTTTTACTTATATAGTCAATTCCTTTAATATTAATCTTTTGTTCATTGATTAATGCTACAACATTACTGCTTTCTTTTAGTTTTGTAATATTTAAACTTAAATCTTTTTCTGTTTTATATGGTATAGATATAATATCTATTCCATCTAAGTACCTATTCATTTTTTCTTCTAGAATTTTTCTTGTTTTATTATCTACACCTTCTGAAACATGAGATGCTATAATAATTGTTTTAGACAGATTTTCTTTATCTTGAATTTCACTAGTTCCAAAATAGTACTTTCTTGTATTAACAATAGAATTATATACATCATTTAAAGCTAGTCCCATATTAGCTTTTTGAACTGCTTCTAACACAGTTAATGTGGTCACCATAGGAATTACTCTTATATCACACTTTTTTTCTTTCTTTATAATTTCATCAAAAGAATTTAATGAACCCATATCTGTAAATAGTAGTATATCTTTATTGTCTATACTGTTAATCAGTTTTTTAAAATCTATAATTACTTTGTCATAGCTTTTATCTAACTTCATATCAAACGAAATAGCACTACATTCTCCAATAATATCACTAACTGCTTTAACCATACTACTTGCTGTAGTTTCTCCATGCATAGCAACTATAATATTAAGCTTATTCACTATTTTATTTTGTTCCTCTTGTTTAGCTTGTACTATAAATAATGTAATATATGCCACAGTTTCTATAGATAAAAATAAATCAAATTCATTCTCAATTATTCCAACTATTTTTAAGGCTGTCTTAAATTCACTTCTATTATTTCTTCTAATTTGATTTAAGTCTATGTTATTTGTAGAATTACTTTTATCTAATACATTTTTTATGTATATTGCCATTGACCTAAATATTGATTCATTTATATTTATTTCTTCATCTTCTTTAATAATTTGTCTTATTGATTTACACATATTTTTAAACTTAACATCATTGAATAATTGGGCATCTGCCATATTCATTTCTACAGATTCATTAAGATTAGAATTTACTGCATTAATAATATTCATGTCATCATATTTAATAATTTCCTCTTCTCCTAATGGTGTGAATACAAAAAATTCTATTCCATGTGTTATAACTTCATCTGCTTTAATAGACTTATCTCTATAATCATCATTCACTTCATTTATCGACTTATCAAAGTATTTTTTCTCTATATAAATTGGCTCTTTATTGTTTATTTTATATCTTAAGTATCCATTTGCAACAGCTAACTTTATATCATTTTGAAGTTGACCTACATTATTTTTACAATCATAAAGTAGTAATGATTTAATTATTTCCCTATGTACTTTTATAGAGATAGAAATACTTTTTGATTCTTGCTTAAAAAAATTTTTAACTAATTCTATTCTTTCAATCATAGTTCTATTTCTCAATGAAGGTATTTCTATTTTCATAGGTATTCTTCTATTAAATGTGTCTAATAATGTTGATGTTGGATTTTCTGTAGTAGCGCATATTATTAACACCTTAGACTCTCTTTCCTTAGTTGCATCTCCTAGTCTTTTAAATGTTCCTTTATCTATAAAAGTAAACAACATTTCTTGCCCTTCTGCTGGTAACCTATGAATTTCATCTAAAAAAAGTATCCCTCCATTTGCAATCTCTAAAAGTCCCTTTCTTGAAGATTCTGCTCCTGTGTAGGCACCTTGTTCTACTCCAAAAATATGTCCCATAAGTAATTGTGGGTTATTTGCATAATCTGCACAGTTAAATGTTACAAAGGGTGCTTTCTCTCCTCTAATTCCACTATCTATAGAATAATCATACATGTACCTAGCAATCATACTTTTTCCTACTCCTGTTTCTCCATAGATAATGGTATGGAGTCCATTTGTAGGATAGAGCATTGCGACTTTACATTTTTCTATTATAGGTCTTAAACTTTGTGTTCTACCTATTAAGGTTTCAAAACTATCTTTTTTTATTTTAGTTTCTATTTTTATTTCTTTTGGTGCATCAAACGATTCCTCTTTATCAATATTAACATTTGCAGGGATATAGTATACAGGTCTTCCTTTTATCTTTGTAACCATCCCTTGATTGAATAATTGATTTAAATATGTACTTATATTGTTTCTTGCTATTCCAGTTTTTTCTGACAATCGATTAGCTGTAATACCTTTTCCATTCTCTCTATATGATGATTTTAAAACTTCCATTACTTTATCTTTTTTATATATCATTACGCCCTCCCTCCACATTTGTAATATTTTATTAGCTAAAACTTTTATATTCGCTTTATTTATTTTTAATAAACCTTATTCTCTGATTCTAACTACAGTTTCTTAATGCTCCTTTGCTTACCTATATAGAATTCTTTTAGAAACATTAGTATTATTGGTCATTTTTCTATATTTCTATTTTAAAAATTTTATGGTATTTTCTGAATAATATATTTTCCTTGTTTTTAATTTTATTATATTTGAAAAATGGAAATAAAAAAACCTATTTTTGGAATGGTTTTAAAATTTTTCCAAAAATAGGTTTTTAGTTTATAGTTAAAATAATCAACCATTACTTATAGTGACCTTATACTAAACAACTTTTAAATTTTCTTGGTATTTATTTATGTCTGCTTTAGAAGAATATACAAAGTGACCCTCTGAAACTTCAATCCAACTCAATGACTTCTCATTTGAACAATTAGATATATTAGAATTGTACTCTACTCTATTTTTTGCCTTAGCATACTTAGGGTCAGGAATAGGAATTGCAGAAAGCAAAGATTTTGTATACGGATGAATAGGATTATTATATAATTCATTTGAACTTGCTAATTCTACTAATTTTCCATTATACATAACTCCTATACGGTCACTAATATGTCTCACCATAGATAAATCATGCGCTATAAATAAACAAGTCAAATTCTTTTCTTGTTGTAACTTCTTAAATAAATTTACAATTTGTGCTTGTATAGACACATCCAAAGAAGCTATAGGTTCATCAGCTATTATAAACTCTGGGTCTACTGAAAGAGCTCGTGCTATTCCAGTACGCTGTCTTTGCCCCCCTGAAAAATCAGAAGGATATTTATTTGCATAACTTCTATCAAGTCCAACTAGATTTAACATCTCATATACTTTATTCATTCTCTCTGTTTTATTTTTACAGACACCTTGAATTTTTAGTGGTTCTGAAATTATATCTGCAATTGTCATACGTGGATTTAATGATGAAGTAGAATCTTGGAAAATAATCTGCATACTTTTATTTACATCTTTTTTTATAAATTTATACGTTTTTTTGTCTGAGATACAATTTCCTTTGTAAATTACTTCTCCACCAGTAGATTCATGTAACCTTATTATAGTTTTGCCAGTTGTAGATTTTCCTGAACCTGACTCTCCTACTAATCCAAATATCTCACCTTTATATATATCAAAACTTATATCATCAACTGCCTTTACAGTAGTACTTTTATCCAAATGAAAATATTGTTTTAAGTTTTTTATTTCTAGTATTTTTTCTCTATTCATTAGAAATCACCCTTCCACAATTTACTCTAACTGGTGTATCTACTTTAGGTGCATCTGGATGCAATAACCAAGTTGCAGCACTATGTGTATCATTAATTTTAAACATCGGCGGTTCTTTTTCATAATCTATTTTAAGAGCATTTTTATTCCTTACTGCAAACGCATCTCCTTTTGGAGGATTTAATAAATTCGGAGGCATACCAGGTATATTATATAAATAGTCATCCTGTGAATCTAAAGTAGGTAATGAGCCTAATAAACCCCAAGTATATGGATGCCTAGGGTCGTAAAATATATCTTCTACTGTTCCTATTTCTACAATCTTTCCTGCATACATGACTGCTATTCTATCAGCTATAGTTGCAACTACGCCTAAATCATGAGTTATAAATATTATTGATAAACCTATCTTATCTTGTAAATCCTTTATTAAGTCAATTATTTGAGCTTGTATAGTTACATCTAAGGCTGTTGTAGGCTCATCAGCAATCAATACATCTGGATTACAAGCAAGTGCTATAGCTATTACTATACGTTGTCTCATCCCACCAGAAAAATGATGTGGAAATTGTTTAAATCTCTTTTCAGGGTTATCTATTCCAACTAATTCAATAAGTTCCATAGCTCTTTTTTTAGCTTCACTTTTACTTATACCTTGATGAATCACTATAGCTTCTGCTATTTGCTTTCCTATTGATATAGTTGGATTAAGAGACGTCATAGGGTCTTGAAATATCATTGACATATTCTTTCCTCTGATAGACTCCATCTCTTTTTCAGACTTGTTAACTAAATCATTTGATTTAAGTAAAATCTCTCCATTTTTAATATATCCATTATATGGGAGTATCCTTATTAAGCTCTTACATAATACAGATTTACCACAACCAGATTCTCCAACTATAGCCAATGTCTCACCTTTTTTTAGATTAAAAGATACATTTCTTACAGCCTGTACTTCTCCTTCTTCTACTTTAAAACTTACAGATAGATTATTAACCTCCAATAAATGTTCCAAAAACCATCAACCCCTATGCTATTCAAACCTTAGGGATATATTTTTATCCCTAAGGTTTCTAATTAATTTAACTATTATTCAATTGTCCAATCAGCTATGTTCCAGAATATACCTACACCATGATGACCTAGAACTGTATCAGGTGTTAGCCCTTTGATATTTGGTTTTCCAACATAGATTGCATCTATGTAAGCAATAAATGTATAAGGCATATCTTTAGTCATTTCTACTTGGAATTGTTTATATAACTTTAACTTTTCATCTTTATTTTCTGTTTCTCTTGCTTTTTGAAGTATTGTATCTATAGTAGGATTAGAGTAAGCATTGTAATTTGAACCTTTATCTGTTCCAAACACTTTATATGTATGGTCATCTGGGTCAAATGGACTTCCCCAACCTATTAAATGAGCATCTTGATTAGCCCAATCTGTTTCAGTTACAACCACAGCTTTAGCATCCACACCTATTTCTTTTAACTGTTGTGCACATATTTTAGCCATATCAACTCTAACTTGGTCACTCTCTCCTGCTGTTATTTCAAAAGCTAATTTAGTACCTTCTTTTTCATAAATTCCATCAGAACCTAATTTCCATCCTAATTTTTCAATTTCTTGTTTAGCTTTTTCTGGGTTATATTCAAACTTCTCTATATCAGGATTATTATATTCTCCCATTTGTAAAGGTGAATATGCTGGCACACCATGTCCTAATAATACGCTATCAACTATTGCTTTTCTATCTATTGCATAGCTTAAAGCATTTGGTAATCCTTTAGTTTTTTCATCTTTAAAGAACTTAGAATTAAAATTATATAATATACCTCTATAGTCTGCTGTTTTCATTATATTTATTTTAAAGTTCTTTTCATCTTTTTCAAAATTAGACATATCCTTAGGAGTTACTTGAGCTAAATCTAATTCTCCTGATTTTAATTGCATTGCTTTAGCCTTATCATCTGGAACAATTTTAAATACTACTTTATCTAAACCTGGCTCTTTTACGAAATAATCACTATTTTTAACAAGAGTTATACTTTGACCTTTATCCCATTTTTCAAGTTTAAATGGCCCAGTTCCTATTGGTTTTTGATTAAATTCATCAGTAGCTATATCCTTACCTTCTAATACATGTTTTGGTAATATTCCTATTGTAAGATAATCAAGCATTGCTGTATTTGGAGCTTTTAAAGTAATTTTTATAGTATTATCATTAACTACATCAATTTTTGTTATATCTTCATAATTGGATGCTATTTCAGAAGCATTCTCTGGTTTCACTATAGTTTCTATTGTAAACTTAACATCATTTGCTGTAAATTTCTCTCCATCATGCCACTTAACATCATCTCTTAAATTAAAAGTATATGTATTTGTTGCCTCATCAAATTTCCAGTCCTTTGCTAAACAAGGAACTATTTTATTATTTTCATCATGAGCTGTTAATCCATTAAATATTAGTGAATTTATCTCCCCATGCTCATATAGTGCAGGATTTATACTTGTATAGTCATTACTTCCATAAACAAGCACCTTTCCATCTTTAGATGTATCTGCTTTTTTATCTTTGTCTCCTCCACTAGAACAACCTGCCATTAGACTAAGTATCATTACTAAACTTAAAACTTTTAACTTCTTTAATTTCATGATGCTCCCCCTTTTGCTTTTTATAAAATATTTTTCAAAGCTTTGACCCCATTTATTTAAATAGATATTTCAAATACCTCAGTATTTGCTTATTTAGTTCTCAAATGCTGATTTATAAATTACTAGATTTTTTATTATTATTTTTTCTTATATAATTACCTATATTAGTTATACACACCAATGTAGTAACTAAAAATATACCTGGAATCAGTATAATCCACCATCTATTTGAAAGTAATGCTTCTTCTGATAAAGATAACATACTTCCCCAAGAAACAATTTCTATTGGTAGGCCTATTCCTAAAAAACTTAGTGTTGATTCAGTCCCAATAGCTGCACCTATATTTGTTACAACCATAAACATTATCGATGCTACAAAATTTGGAAGTAAGTGTTGCTTTAGTGTATAGAAGAATCCTCCTCCCATACTTTTAGCTGCTAATATGTATTCGCTATTTCTTATTTGCCTAACCTCTGTTCTTACAATCTTAGATATGTTCATCCAACTTGTTATCCCTATTACTATAGACATAGATATTGGACTCGAATTTCCAAGTATAGCTTGTACAAATATTATGATTAATATTGAAGGTATACTAAGGATGATTTCTGTAAATCTCATCATTGCATCATCTACAAGTTCAGATGCTGAGCCACTTATACTTCCATAAATAACTCCTATACAAGTTGATATTACAGTAGAAAATAATCCTATAAATAAAGATATTTTTCCTCCATACCATATCATAGAATATATATCTCTACCCATTGAATCTGTTCCAAATAAAAAAGTTTTATTTGGAGCTAAATTAGAGCTTACTAAATCCATGTAGGTTGGTTCATGTGTCATTATGAAAGATGAAAACACACTTCCAATAATAATAATTGATAAAATAATAATTGATATATATGGTAATTCTTTAATTTTGTTTAATAAGGTTTTCTTTGTTTCTACATGTTTCTCTTCTGCTACTAAAATATAATTTTCTCCTACAATTTCAAAATCACTACATTGTGGCTTCATTAGTATCACCTCTATCATATTTCATTCTAGGGTCTATTTTATTGTTTATAATTTGAGCTAGCATATTACCAAATACTACTAAAGCCCCTGTTATTAAGCATAAAACTAATAACATATTATAATCATGATACTTTGCACTTTCAAAACAAAGAGTTCCTAACCCTGGGTAAGAAAAAACTTTTTCAACTACATAAGTTCCTCCCAATATGTGAGGTATTGAAATGGCCATTATACTGATATATGATGGCATTATATTTCTCAGGCAATGCTTAAAAACAATGGTTCTATTATTTAAACCTTTTGCTTTACATAACAGTACATAATCTTCTCTTATTTCTTCTAGCAATTTATTTCTTATCATATATGTGTAATACCATAAGTGACTCAATATAAGTACTGTAAGAGGTAAGATTAAATGCGATATCCTACTTAATATACTGGTCTCCTCTCCCATTGCATAAGCACCACTGCTTGGAAGTATGTTTAGGTTTATACTGAATATGAGTATAAGTACCAAAGCAACCCAAAATGATGGAATACAGTTGGTTATTGTTCCTAGTTTACATATAATTCTATCAATGAGCTTATCTTCATGTAGTGTACAAAATATTCCTAACAATAAAGCTAGTACAAAGGTAAGTATATACCCTGAACCACCTAATATTATAGTATTTATATAGACATCATTTATAACAGAAGTAACATTTTGTTTATATTTAAATGAAATTCCAAATTCCCCTTTTGATGCATTTGAAATCCATTTTACATATTGACTGTATATTGGTTCGTCCAAACCGAGTTTTCTCATGGCATTTTCTTTTTCTTGAGTACTCATTCTTTCTACCCCATCTCCATAGTAAGAGATTAATGGGTCTCCTGGAGCAAGTCTTGCCATATAAAAAACAACAAACGATAATAAAAACATTACTAAAATAAACTGCAACAACTTTTTCAGTACATCCTTTAACAAACCCCAATTCCCCCTTTGTTGCAATAAAAAAAACCACATAAAAGCAAACGTAAAGTAACGTTAAAACCTTCGTGGTTTCATTATCATTAAATAATTAAATTTTCACTATTTATCTATGAGTTAATTTTAGCATCATTTATTCACTGTGTAAACAAACTTTTTAAAAATTGTTAAAATTTCATCAAATTATTTTATTTATACCTAAAATAAAATTTTTATACAGTATTTTCCACTATTTAGTATGAAATTATTAATTTTTAGGTTGACTATATTGATAAATTATATTATATTAGTTTCTATGCAAACTATTTAAGAGGTGATTTTATTGAAGACTAATTATGATTGTTTTAGAATAGCTATGCTTTTAAAAGAACTCTATTCTAAAACTATGTACACAGTAGAAGAAAATTTTAAAGAGGATGGATTGACACATCAACAGATTATAGTTATAAAACTAATAGCTCATAATCAAGAGCTTACAATATCACAATTATGTGATGAAATGTCTCTAGCTAAGGGTACAGTTTCAGGTATAATCAGCAGATTAGAACAGATTGGATATATAGAAAAATTCAAGAAATCTGAAGATAAAAGAAATACATATGTTAAATTTACAACATCAGGACTTGAATTTGCCACAAGTTTTAAAACTAAAATGCAGGAAAGTTTTGATGATATCTTTAAAAACTGTGATGAACAAGAATTAAATGACTTAGTAAAAAATCTTAGAAATATATTAGCAAAAATAAAGGAGAGATAATTATGAATTCTAAATTAATACTTGCAATAGTATTTATAACATCAGCTTTAATTTTTTACACTATAGGTGTATTTGGAGAAAGGAAAGCTAAAATTTTAAAAAAGAAGCATGTAATCATATTTTGGCTTGGTTTGATATTTGATACTTTAGGAACATTTACAATGAGTAACATAGCTAAAAGCAATACATTTTATGTAAAATCCGCTTTATCTCAAAACCTTCATAGTATAACAGGTCTTCTTGCAATCGTACTTATGCTTTTTCATGCAGGTTGGGCTACCTTTGTCCTATATAAAGATGATGAAGATAAGAAAAAATTCTTCCATAAATTTAGTATAGTTGTATGGACTATATGGCTAATTCCATACTTTATAGGTATGTTTATTGGCATGGCTGGATAATATATATGTAGTAAAATATATAAAATAAAGTGTGTAAGAAAGTAAATATACACTTACACACTTTTTATATATTATATTTTAAATAACTTTTTAAATTGATTTATATATACTTATGTATAAAATTTATTTATTAAACACCTAATACTTGAGTTACTCCTGGAACTTCACTCACTAAAACATTTTCAATAATGGCTTTTATTGTCATAGTTGCTCCTGGGCATCCACTACATGCACCTTGTAATCTAACTAAAACTACGCCATTTTCATTTACATCTATAAGTTCTACATCTCCACCATCTCTTTGTAATACTGGTTTTATCTTTTCTTCAAGTACTTTTTCAACCTTTTCTCTCATAGTTATTCCCCCCAGAAATATTTTATTACCAAGATTATACCAATGGTTTAAATTTTTGTCCATCTAATGATTTGTCAAATTCAGTTTTTGCTTCATTAATAATTTCAGTATTCATAAATACATCATAAGCACTACAAGCCAACACTTTAGCTGAATTTATCATAGCAGAAAATCCCATGCTTGAACCTGCTGATGAACATGACTGCCATGTATGACTTGCAATTCCAACAGGCCATGCCGCCATTGCAAATTGAGCCACTGGTATAACATAACTTACATCTCCAACATCAGTAGAGCCAGCTAGTCCTTTATCTTGGTCTCCATCAACTATCTCCTGATGTATATAACTTTCTACGATAGATTTATCATTTTGTAATGATGTTGCTACACCTAGTCTTTCTTCTCTAGTAAGAGTTTCACATAGTTTTTTAGCAAATTCTTCTTCTTCAGGAGTAGCTTTAGGGCAACCAACAAAAACCATATTATTGTAAACCAAATCAGTCAAACATTGATTTGGTATATAATCATATATTCCATCTGTAACAGTATACTCCATCTCAGTTTCTGTCATCATTGCTGCTCCCTGTGCCACTTTTATCAATCTATCAAGAACATGCTCTGCATCCTTTGCTTTTTTCCCTCTAATAAAATACCAGCTTTCAGCAAAACCAGGGACTACATTAGGTCTTCCACCACCATTAGTTATAACATAGTGCATTCTTATAGAATCAATAACATGTTCTCTTAAATAATTTGCTCCAACATTCATAATTTCAACAGCATCGAGTGCACTTCTACCATTATGTGGAGCTTGAGCTGCATGTGCTGTTATTCCTTTAAACTTGAACTTTATAGATAAGTTTGCTAGACTTCCTCCTCTCCAAGGTGCGTTTATATCAAAAGGATGCCATGTAAATGCACAATCTACGTCATCAAAACATCCATTTACACACATATAGGTCTTTCCCCCACCTTCTTCTTCAGCAGGACAACCAAAATATTTTATTGTTCCATTAAACTTATTTTCTTCTATTAATTTTTTTATAGAAACAACCGCTCCTACACCTGCTACACCTAGCAGATTATGCCCACATCCATGACCTGCTTCACCTTCTACCAATGGCTTTTTTTCTGTACTTACAGATTGTGACAACTCTGGTAAAGCATCATATTCTCCAAGTATTCCAATCACTGCCTTACCTTCTCCAAAACTTGCTATAAATCCAGTAGGTAGATTTTCTACTTCTTCAATTTCAAATCCCTTTGATTTTAGATATTCTTTTTGAATGTTACTTGCATACTTTTCTTCAAAAGCTAGTTCTGGATTTTCCCATATTTTTTTAGACAAGTCTATTAGTTCTTCTCTTATTTCTTCAATATTATTTATGATATACTCTTTCATAATTCCCTCCAGATATATGTATTTTTGATATGCTTTACAGATTATATTATATACTAACATTCTATTTATTCATAATTTTTTGTTAATTAATTTGATTCATATATTCTTCTATAGATTGTATCTTCTCTTCATTTTGTATCTTCATAAATTCAATGTATTTCATTTTCCATAATGTAGTTTCAGTTTTCTTATTTAATATAAATTCTAATAAATTAATTTCTTTCATTATTATGTCCTCACAAAATACAACACTACCCAATATTGCCAATTCTAATTCACTTAATGATGCAAACAACATTAAATACTCTTCTCCGAATAAACATTCCGCTTCAAGAATATCAACAAAATCTTTTTTAGCATTGATATTTTCCTTTATTATTCTTATTTTTTCAACTATAGATGTACTATCTAATATTTGATTGAATATCTCTCTAAATGATTCATCGTCTAGTTTACGTTCATCATCAATAATGTAATTCTCTAAAGACTCATTTGCACTACTACTTACAGTTATCATACTTTTAAAAGTATCATTTTTTATTGAACTCAGCACAGATTCAATAAATATATTTTCATATCTTTTAATATATCTTATCATTACTTCATCTTCTATACTTAATCTTTTTATTAATACTTCAATTGCTTGCATAAGTAATGAGGTTATCTTTTTATTTCTTCTAATTTTTCTATTAACTTCTTCAAAATCACTATAATTTAAATTATTATCTGCATCAATCAATTCAACTATATTATTTTCCTCATAATCCCTAACTTCATCTTCAACATTATTATTGTATATGTTTTTAAACTGTTTTTCTAAAAACTCATATTCATATTCTGAGATTTCTAGATTAGTTGGTTCATTACCTAAAATCGTAGAAAAAATACAATTATTTATAATAAGTTCAAATAAATTTATAAGTATGACATCACAATCTATTTTATAAGTCACTCCATAATCATAAAATAATTTTTCTCTATCTTTCTTCTTAAATAAATTACAAAACCTATTTTCTATGTCTATACTCTCGATATAATTCTTTACATAATAGATACCTTGAACATCCATATCGTCTAATGCCAATGGATAATCTATACTCACTGGAATGTCATAAGCTTCAAATTTTATAACATAATTTTTAAAGAAACCTGACAATTCTAACAAAGTATCATTATATGCTATTGAGTTAGTATCTACCTTTCTACCTATCATTACTTCATAAAAACTTTCTAACTCGATTAAATCATTTTCTAATATTTTGATACCTTCCAAGTACATACTTTTTATATTTTTAGCAGTCAACTCTACAACTCTCTTCTCTAGATTTTCTAACTTATTTATATACGCATCAATAGCATACCATATTGAAATCAGCAACTTTTCGGCAACTTCCGTCCTTACTGATGTACTTTGACCAATTGTATACTGCTTAATCAAATCTATAAGTATTAGAGATATTTCTTGCTGTATGCTATATACTTCTCTTCCATCTATTACTTTACAGTCTAGACATTCCTTGAGCAAAGATATTGAATATTGATTTTTTATTAAATTATCTTCGTTTATATTAATATTACTTAGATTATTTGACATAACAGACTTCTCCTATCATATATTAAACTTCTCCAAACTTAAACTTTTTTGCAAATTCATCTGCTTCTCCTCTTACATTATCGAGATTTCCTGAAAATTTTTCATAAAGTTCATCTAGCATTTCTATAATCTCATCATCACATATCTTATCATCCGTTTCATTTTTTAAATAATAAAAAAGTTCTTGCATATCATTAATAGTTTCTAAATAATCATCCATATTTGTAAACTGTGATGTATATATATATTCTATCAATTGTTTTGTAACTTTTATATCCAACTCTATCCTGCCATACCCCTTTAAAGTATAATTTCTTGAAGTTATTATATCTTTTACATCAGATTCTGAAAGGGTTAAACCATATGCCTTAGATTCTCTATTAGTATCAAGCAATTCATTCCTTTCTATTTCTTTTAAACCTTGATGCATAGAACTCAAAATAATAGGTGATATCATTTAAAATTCTCCTTTTTTTATTTTTTTATTGACTTTTTTATACTTTTGTGTTATATTTAAATTAATATATTTATTTTTTAACTACTTATAATAATATTATCATAAGTAGTTTTTGTCAACTCAAAATTAGTATCTTAATTAAATTTCTCAATAAAAAAATACCATCACCTAGACATATAATTTTATATAACTTCTTTTTATTCCACAGTTATTTACAATTAAAATCTAAACAATGATATCCTTATTAATTTATTTATCTTTTTTAGCTCTACTTCTACTTTTCTTTACATTTGAACAATTTCTACAAGAAGGTGAACAGTATTGAGATTTAGAATTTGTAGGAATATAAATCTTACCACAATACTTACATTTATTTAAAGAAGGAGGTTCACTTGTAATTGCAAACGCATATATAGTCTCAATCGCTGTCTTTAGAGAGTCAAACTCCCATGCAATAGTTGGTTTATCCAATTGACTTATAGAAAAACCTATCTTTTGAGGATTAAACCCTCCAGACATAATAGTAACACTTTCAGTTAATAGATTTGATGTATTTTTATATACACAAACTTGATTAAAGTGTCTACACATATCTTTAGCAAAACTTACAATCCAATCTAATTGTTCAGTATAAAATCTTGAAAACACTAAATCTAAAATTAATGGTCTTTTTCCAAAAAACTTAGGCGATTCCTCTCTTTTTGATACATCTATACCTCGTCTATATTTTTTAAAATACACATCGTCATCACTTGCAAATGGTATAAACATATTTACATATTCATCAGTACTCAATATATTATCTTTTGTAATATAGTTCTTTTCAATCATCAGCACTCTTTCTTCTCCAACTATGTCTCTATTATATACACTTGAATAAATTAAACCCAACAATCCATATTTTTTTACAAATTCAAGTACTTCTTTTTTTAATCTCATTTCTTTCGTCTCTTTTGGTATATCTTGCAATGCTTCTTGTCCTATACAGATTATATCTACTATTATATTATCTACAACATCAAATGGATTGTACATAGTGAATACAGCATCTTCAGTTGGTACTATATACAATTCATCGTCTTCAGTAATTTTATATTCATAATCATTATATCTAATCCAATCACTTGCAAAATTTCCTATTAATTCTATTTTTTTATTCATAATAATTGTGTGCTCCTTCTAATGTAATAATTAAATATTTTTTACTATTACATTTTTAGTTTATTCTATAATTTCTACCATGTCAACTATTCTTTTTATATTTATATCACATCAAAATATACTAAGTCTGTCAGCCTAATATTCTTATATTATAGATTAATTCATAATTAAATTTATAAAAACTATTTACATCTGAAATTAATCTCTTTATAATTAATATGTAATATATTTTTAATTTTACATATTACATACAAATTATGAAAAGAGGAATCTAAAACATGGATAGAAAACGTGAATTAAAACAACTATATAAAGAAATGAAATTTGACATTGGTGTATTTATAATAAAAAGTGATATTACCAAAAAGATTTACTTCGGAAAGAGCAACGATATAAAAAGCAAATTTAACTCCCTCAAATTCCAGCTTAGTGCTGGGTCCTGTATGATAAAAGATTTAAATAACGATTGGAAAAAACATGGAGAAAAAGCTTTTACATTCGAAATCTTAGAACTTATAAAACATGATGATAATAAAACTGAAAAAGACTACTTAGAAGAACTAGATATTTTAGAAATGGTTTGGTTGGAAAAGTTAAAAGAAGATAATTCTTATGAAATTTATTCTATATAAAAGTTGTGTAACATAAGTAAAGAAGAGGGTGTCTCAAAATGAACTGTTTAGTTAATGAGGCACTCTTTTTTGTATTAAATCAAATATATTTTTATCATTTCAACAACGAAAAAGAGGCTTATCTCTATTCTGAGACAGCCCCTTCTTATAGAATCTATGCCACTATAAATGAATATACTAATTTTTCAAGATGCATATTCATTTTGCTAATAACACTCTATTACTTTTTTACAGCATTCAAACACTGCTCTATAATATTCTTATCACTTATACCTATTGCTGTTACTTTATTAGCTCCCTCTAATATACTCTTATCACTTTTACTTGAAACTAAAGCAACAGGAGCATTTTTTGCAAGTGGTGATGCAACTAGAGCATAAACCAAATCATCTCCACTTGTTACATAAAATTCTTTTGCTCCATTATAGAACTTTTCAATCACGTTTTTATTAGTTTGGTATCTATCAACACCACCAATTCTAGTCGCTCTATATCTATTCACTATGTAATCGCTTAATGTAGACTCTCCTCCAATAGCATATACTGGAACAGGAGAAACACCGAATAATGGGTCTAAATCCGTATCTTCTTCCGCTGAAGCTATATCTTTTGTCAATATTATAGGAGACCCATCTCTATAGGCAACAGATGCAACGCTTACTGCATCAGCTTCATCTTTAAATCCATTTACTAAAAACATCTTATCACTGCTTTTAATTTTTTCTATTTCACCTGCAATTTTATAACTTGTATCTACTCTATCTACTCCATCAATTCTTATAACTTGCATTCTTCTCATAAGTAACATTTTTTCTACATCTTTACTTATAGTATTTTCTCCACCTATTACATATATCTTAGTAACTCTATTTAATCTTTGCAATGTTGCTTCTGGTATATCATTCTTATTAGTTAATAAAATAGCTGCATTATTTACTCCTGCAAGACCACTAGCCGCAATACCATCTACCATTGTAGAATCAGAGTTAATTAAAACTGCTGTTGTAAAATCTTGCTTATCTGAAATAAGCCCAGCTGTCTCATATTTATCTACCCCTTGAATATTTTCAATCTTATCTAGCGCATTTATTGATACTGGAAAACTAGCACTTAATAATAATGCTGAAATACCTAACGCTAATATCTTTTTACTAAACCTCATAAATTACCTCCCTAAAAACAAATATATTTAGTACTAGTATAATATAAAATCGCCTAAAAGTAGTATAAAAATAGTTACATTTTTTATAAATTAAATAATATTAAATCAAGCATACTTCATCCATTAAAATAACTTCATTCATCCTATATACTAAACCATCCCAAGTTTTTTTAGACATATCTACAGACGCCCTTTCATTTGAGTTGTTTAATAAAGATTGTATTTTAGTATCTATGGAATTATACAGGTTCTTCTCAAAGATATACAAATCTTCCTCTTTTGGAATACTTTCGTCCTGCATAAAAGGTAGAGGTACATACTCTATCTTTCCAGAGTTATTAATCTCGCTCCCAATCCATTCTTTAACACCAAGAATATCAGTAGTAATCACGTCTGTACCACAGGATAAAGCTTCTAAAACAACAACTGGTAATCCTTCATAGAATGATGGTAACATAAATATTTGTGACATATTAAACAACTCAGCTAAGTCTCTTTGCTCTAATTTCCCTAGAAAATTCATCTTAAATGGAGACTTGTTTGCAAGTTTAACTATCTCATTATATGATTCAATATCACTTCCAGTACCTGCAAAATTAACTTCTATTAAATCTTTATGATATTTTAACTTAGACATAGCTTTTATAAATGGAATTAGTCCCTTTGACTTGCATATCTTACCTGCAAATACTATTTTTATTTTATCATCTTTTCTTTTATAATGTTTGTTATAAAATATATCATCATTATAACCACTACCAATTACAACTACTTTACTTTCACTTACACCAAAAGTCTTTATAATATCATATTTTTGATTTTCATGAAGAGCAAATATTAAGTCCAGTTTCCTTATATTTGATATTATGTATTCTTTCTCTAAATCAATAGTATTTAATTGTCTTAAACAAGTCCCATGGCAGATAGACATTACCTTTATGCCTTTTACAATCTCTCTAACAAATGCAGTTAAGAGATATAAATGGTGACATATTATAATGTCTGGCTTAAAATCATTCATAACCTTATCTATATTTACTCTAAATTGATGTTTTAATCTGTTTATCATGTCTACATTTAAATCTCTATATCTTGTACTTTCATATGGCATAGAATCACTCATGCCTACAACAGGAAAATTTAATTCTCCACAATTATACTTTACTGGATAAAAGCTTACATCATTTGAAAAGCAGTTTACATCATCATTCACATCTATTCCTGCAATTACAGCTTGCTCATAACCTACCTTTTCAAACCCTTTTATCATACCAGATAAATATATACCGCTACCTGTACTATTTGGTTTTTGTGTTATTATATGAAGAATTTTCATTTTTCACTTACCTCCCTTCTAAATTTAAATAATTTCATAAGTCTAATCATTATATATATCTAAATACAAACAAGATGAATCGTCTTTTACTTTAAATCTTGGAACTTTAACTGCTTTATAATCGTTATCCTCAAAATCTCTTACCTTATTGTGTATATATCCTATACCAAATTTTTCTGCTATACGTATTAATTCGTCTTCTTTCATGAGATTATATCTGTCACATGCACTTGTAAAACCATCACTTGTCAACATTAGTTGAAAATCTTTTTTTATTTCAAGATATCCATATATAGAATTTTTCACAGCTTCCTCATCAAAATCCAATATCCAATATCCATCTTTTGTATTTTTCTTCAACCTATTGCTCACTATTGTATCCATAACACTAGCTTTAATCTCATCAAATGTCATTTCTTCCAAATTAGAAAGTTTACTCATTTCATCAAATACAATATTATCAAATTTACAAATACTTCTATCCTTTATAACTTTTGAGTCTCCATTTTTAATAAACAAAGCACAATCTCCTAATAAAAAATACTCCACTTTATTTTCATGAAATTTTACAATAACTATAGAACTCGATGGTAAATCTAATTTTTCTACTTTAATTCCATTTAATCTTAGCTCATACTCTTTTTTCACTTCTACTATTCCACTATTAACAATACTTTTTAATGACTCTTCTCTATTTATATTTTTATATAGATACTTATTCCACCATTGAACATACCATCTAGCATCACTTTCATTTGATATTAAGTTTTTTCCATTAAGTCCTGTAGCACCATCTAAAACCCATGCCCCAAATGGATTTATACCAACCACATCTTCATTAAACTTAGCTGTTCCTTGACTACATAATAGGCTATAGTCTCTTATATTTAAAGCCATATCAACCTCCAAATTGAATATCTAAAAATAAAGTTCTATTTAAAATTATACAGTAAATAAAAAAATCTACAACAAAACTTGTTGTAGATTTTAACTTAATCTATATTTACTTTATATTTAATGATGGAATAATCTATTTTTAGTAAAAGCCATAACTATATTATATTTATTACAAGTTAATATAACATTATCATCACGAATAGAACCACCTGGCTGTGCGATAAAACTTACCCCACTTCTTTTTGCACGTTCTATATTGTCTCCAAATGGGAAAAATGCATCTGAACCAAGTGCTACTCCTGTTAAAGTTTTAAGCCACGCTCTTTTTCCTTCTCCAGTTAAAGGCTCTGGCTTTTCTTCAAAGAAGTTTTGCCATATACCATCAGCAAGAACATCCATATAATCATCAGAAAGATATACATCAATAGTATTATCTCTATCTGGACGACCTATATCTTTTTTAAATTTTAAGTTTAATACTTTAGGATGTTGACGAAGATACCAAATATCAGCTTTATTACCTGCTAGTCTAGTACAATGAATACGTGATTGTTGACCTGCACCTACTCCTATTACTTGTCCATCTTTAGCATAACAAACAGAATTTGATTGTGTATACTTTAATGTTATTAAGGCTATAATTAAATCACGTTTTGCATTATCTGTAAAAATTTTATTATCAGTTGGAATGTCTTTTAATAGTTCCTCATTTATTAGTATTTCATTTCTGCCTTGCTCAAAAGTAATTCCATAAACATCCTTTGTCTCAATAGGCTCAGGAGTATAATTTTCATCTATTTTTACAATATTATAGTTTCCTTTACGCTTTCCTTTTAATATTTCGAGAGCTTCATCTGTATACCCTGGAGCTATTACACCATCAGAGACTTCTCTTGCTATAATAGTTGCAGTCTCTTTATCACATATATCTGAAAGTGCTATAAAATCACCATAAGAAGACATTCTATCTGTTCCTCTTGCCATTGCATAAGCACAAGCTAACGGAGAAAGCTCTAAATCATCAACAAAATATATTTGCTTTAAAGTATCTGATAAAGGTACTCCTACTGCTGCACCTGCTGGACTAACATGTTTAAATGAAGTCGCCGCTGGAAGACCTGTTGCTTCTTTTAATTCTTTTACAAGTTGCCAACTATTAAATGCATCTAAAAAGTTTATATATCCAGGTTTTCCATTTAATACTTCTATAGGAAGTTCTCCATTTTTCATATAAATCTTTGACGGTTTTTGATTTGGATTACAGCCATATTTTAGTTCTAGTTCTCTTGCCATATACTCATCCCTCTCTATAATAAATTAATCATAAATTTGATTAATTCCATATTAATTAAATTATTCGTACTAATAAAATTATATGGCATATTTATCCATTAATCAACTATATTTTTTAAAACTCCTATACCTTCAACTTTACATTCAACTACATCACCATGTTTTAAATATACTTGTGGATTCATCCCCATAGCTACACCAGCTGGAGTTCCAGTTGAAATTATATCTCCTGGCTTTAGAGTCATTCCTCTTGATAAGTCACTTATTACAGTAGGTATATCAAATATAAAGTATTGTGTATTAGAATTCTGTCTTACTTCTCCATTTACTACACTACTTATATCTAATTTTAAAGGATGTTCAAATTCTTCTTTATGTACTATGCAAGGTCCCATAGATGTATGTGTATCTAAACTTTTACCTCTAAACCATTGAACATGTTTATCTTGAAGTGCTCTTTCACTTATATCATTCACTATTGTATATCCAAATATATATTCATAAGCATCTTCTTTTGATATGTTTATGCCCTCCTTGCCTATAATTACTGCAAGTTCTGATTCATAATCTAACTTTTCAACCAAATCACCATGTAAGCTTATCTTATCATCCACTCCAATGATTTTATCTGCTCTCTTAGAAAAATAAATTGGATAATCCGGCATAACTACATTTTTTATAACTCCATCTGGGATTTCATTAACATGGTCTCTATAATTAAGACCTAAACATATTATATCTTTCTTAGGTCTTACAATTGGAGAACATAATTTAACTTCTTCTAATTTATAACACTTAGCACTTTCAAATGAATTCTTCTTTATTTTTTCTAACTCTTCTGTAGATACATTTTCAATAAAATCATTCATATCCATATAGATTCTACTTAACCCCAAACTATTTATTTCATATATACTATTTGTTTCTGAATTAAATACACCTATTTTTTCTTCACTACTACTACAAAAAGTCACAAATTTCATTTTTATTCCTCCATTCAATAAGTTGATTAATATTATTTTATTTTTATTAGTTTATATAAATTGTAATAGATAATATTTATATGTCAATATATATCTGTAAATAGAGTTCTAAAAAGTGTAATAATTCATAAATATTAGAATTTATAAAAGATAGTATAATTAATCAGTAGTAATTCTAATAGGCGTTATTATATAGATAGAATTTTATGAGAAATAAAATATAAAAATTATTTACATATAAACTTTAATTAAGTCTTCATTAGCATGGATATTACCTATTTTTAAAACTTCAATTTTATCTATATCATAAGAATTTGTTATAACTACAGGAGTTATAATAGATTTAGCATTCTCTTTAATCTTTTTCAAATCAAATACACCACTTGAAATATACTGTATATATTTATTCCAGTAATAACTATGGTCATATACGAAAACATATATTTAACTTTACTATCATCCACCATTTTACTAATAAAAGAACCTATAAATCCGCCCAAAACTGCTCCTATTATCATAAATGGTAATCCAGACAAATCATATACTCCAAATCCAGTATTCATCAAAACTGTAACCAACTTGGAAATATTAGAAAATAAAATAGTTATAATGGAATTAAAAGCAGCTTCTTTAGCTGATAAACCAAATAACATTGTAAATGCAACCACATTTATAGGTCCTCCCCCTATTCCTAAGAAAGAAGATATAATCCCTAAAAAAATGCCAATACTAAAATAAGTAATATTAGTATTGAGTTTTATATTTAAACTTTTATTTCTGTATAAATAAACCATTATCAACAAAATAATCATTATAATATTTTGAGTTATTTTTATTATAACTGGATTATTTACATATAAAATTGATAAATCTAGTAATCTTTGACCAATAGTCCCACCTAGTATTGATGCTCCAGCAATTAAAATAATTCTCAAATCTATTTTAAAAATTTTCAACTTAATTTGTTTATATGTAGAAATAACTGCCATTGATAACACAGTAAATGATGACAATACACTTATTGTAGACACATCAAATACTCCAATCAAGTCTAACACTGGTTTTATTATTACGCCTCCACCAATACCTGTTATTGCTCCTATAGTTGTTGCAAATATAGCTATTACAAATAAAATTATATTCATTTAAATCATCCTAACTAAATTTATTATATTTTAAATCCCTTAATCATACGTAATCCTAAATAACTTAATCTAGAATTCTCAATACTAAAATTATTTAGGCATTTGATTTTTATACATTAACTCTGCTATTTTTTTTAAATCATTAAAGTTATCCATTAGAAAATCTTTATATCCACAATAATTACTATTAGAATCAATATACATAAAGTTTTTCATTCTTTTACAACCACCACCACATATTCTATAGAAATCGCAGTTTATACAAATACTTTCTTTTTGTATATTTTCATGTAAAAATTTGTGCATTATAGGCTTTCTCAAAATATCCAATAAAGTATTGTCCTTTATATTACCTAAATTATAGTTATCTAGAACATAAAAGTCACATGGATATACACTTCCATCAGCCTCTATTACAAACTGTGGTTGACATTTTCCAATTATCCCACATGTACTTGGTGTTCCTGTAATTAAAAGAGATATAATATTGTCAAACAAATTAATACTTATGTAATTTCCATTATCTAACTCATCTTTCCAAAGTTTAAATACTATTTTATAAAAATTTGCAAAATGTTTAGGTTCCAAAGAATACTCTGATTTATTCTCACAATCTAAATCATCTAAGCAAGGAATAAACTGAATATACTTTATACCAGTTTCTTTTATAAAGTTAAAAACTTTATTGGGATTACATGCAATCTGATTTGTCAAAACACATAATATGTTAAACTCTATTTTATATTTTTCTAATAGCTTTTTTGTGTTTATTATATCTTCATAAGTTCCTTCATTACTTAAATATATACGATTCTCATCATGTAGGTCTTTTAATAAGTCTAATGATAATCCTACTAGAAAATTATTTTTCTTTATAAATTCACACCATTGATTATCTATAAGTGTTCCATTAGTTTGAATAGAGTAATTTACTATTATATTTTTTTTCGTTTTTTCAATGTACTCAATAAAATATTGAAAAAATTTTAAGCCTGCCAAAGTTGGTTCTCCACCTTGAAAAGCAAACATAACTCTATCTCCAACGTTCAAAACATTAAATGTATTATCTACTATATTTTTTATAGTATCTTCTTGCATAATACCATATGATTTTATTTCTCTTAAATCACTTACATTAGCATAAAAACAGTATCTACATCTCAAATTACATAATGATGATACAGGTTTAATTAAAACTGATATACTCTTCATTATAAAACCTTCTTTTTTGATATTTTCTACTTATTAGATAAGAGTCTATAATACTCATCCCTTCCTGGATAAGCTCTACCTTCTTCTATTTCTGTTTTCCATCTACTTGAACCAATTCCTTTTACAGGACCTTTTAAGAGTGGGTCTTTTGTTTCTATCATCCAAGTATCCACTTTCTTTCTCAATTCATTTGCTATATCTTGATAGTTCAAATCATTTATTAAATTATTTTCTTCTAATGGGTCTTTTCTTAAATCATAAAGTTCTTCTTTTTCATTAGGAACATAGAATTTATCTCTTACAGCTTTACCTGATAAACTTAAATGTGAATCGACTGTAATATATATTTTAGGTCCATCTTCAAAGTTTCTAACATAACTATATTCATTAGTTCTTATGCCTCTCATTGGTCTATACTGGTCATGCCATGTCATTTCTGTAAAGAATGAATCTCTTCCTATATCTTCATTTGTCTTTAATAACTTAACAAAACTTTCTCCATCTATATTTTTAGGTATTTCAGCTTCAATTAAATCTAGTATGGTTGGAAGTAAATCAATATTACATAACAGTGCTTCTTTTTTAATGTTTTTTTGAGAAGAATTAGGTAATACAATTATAAGTGCCGTCTCTAATCCCGCTTCTTTTAACATACCTTTAGCTCCTGGAAATGCAACACCATGGTCTGTTGTGAATATAACAATTGTGTTTTTATCTAGCCCTGTTTCTTCCAATTTATTATATATTTTACCGATTGCATCATCTAATACTTTTGCTGAACCATTGTATAGAGCTATATCTCTCCTTACATCCTCTGTATCAGGTAAAAATTTAAATACCTCTACCTCATCTAATCCATCTGCATATGGTTCATATTCATCAAAATCTCTATGAGTCTCAAAAAATCCTACATTTAAATAAAATGGTTTTTCTTGATTTTTTTTATGCTCTTCCAAAAACTTAATCACTTCTTTAGCAACTTTTGGAGCCTTGTCCCCTGGCACAGATATGAAGTTATCATATCCTAAGTCATAAGTTGAAGAAAATACTCTATCTTCTATTGGTGGAGCTTCATTTATAGTTTCATGACTTAATCCTATTAAAGTTGTCTTATACCCATTTTTTTGTAACTCCATAGGAAGTGTTGTATGCTTAGAATCTATACAAAAACCTAGATGTGCAAGCCCAATTAATCCATTATTATGAGGGTACAATCCAGTTAATATGCTTCCTCTACTAGGACTACACTGAGGTGCTGCACAAAAATAATTATCAAATTGAATTCCTTTTTGAGCTAATTTATTTATACAAGGAGTATCTACATTATATCCATAGCTATTAAATTTTCTCCCACTATCATGAGAAATCATAAGTAAAATATTTGGTTTCATAAATATTACCTCTTTCTATTATTGTCTATTTCTTTACTATAAAATGATACCGTTTCATAAGGTTTTAATCTTAACTTAGGTTCTAAATCTCTTTCTGTATAATTTCCTATTAAATATGTAAATGGTTTTTCTAAAAATTCCTCACTAACATCAACATCAACTTCATGGTCATAGAAATTATTAAATACTATTAGCTGTTCATTTTCTAAGTTTCTTACATAAGCATAAACTTTATCATTATCTAGTAAAATACCTCTATAACTTCCTTCAGATATAATGTCTAATTTTTTTCTTAAAGATATCAGCCTTTGATAGAATTTAAAAATCGACCCGTCTTTAAGTTCTTTTTCAACATTTATCTCTTTATAATTTTCAGCTATTTTAATCCATGGCGTTCCATTTGTAAATCCAGCATTTAACTCATTTGACCACTGCATAGGTGTACGACTATTATCTCTGGATTTAGATTTTACAATATTCATTATTTCTTCTTTTTTAATTTTATTTTTTAGCAATTCATTATACGCATTATGAGTCTCAACATCCAAATAATCATTGATTTCTTCAAATCTTGGATTTATCATACCAATTTCTTCACCCTGATATATATATGGTGTTCCTCTTAGTAAATGTATTGTAGCAGCTAACATTTTTGATGCTTCTACTCTATATTCTTCCTTACAAAATCTACTGACAGCTCTTGGCTGGTCATGATTATTCCAAAACAATGCATTCCATCCACCACCCTTTTCTACTTCTGTTTGCCATTCATTTAAAATCTTTTTTAACATTATAAAATCAAAAGGTATGTCACTCCACTTTTCTCCATTTTCATAATCTACTTTTAAATGATGAAAATTAAATGTCATTGAAAGTTCTTTTTCTTTTGTATTAGAATATAATATACAATTTTCAATAGTTGTTGAGGACATTTCTCCAACAGTTGTTATCCCTTTAAACTTTCCAAATGTTTCTTTGTTCATTTCTTTAATGAACTCATGAACAATAGGTCTATCTGTATACATTTCTTTTCCTACATTATTTGTAGAGTCCTTCAAATCCTCATCTTTACCAATTACATTTATTACATCAAATCTAAACCCTTTAACACCTTTATCCAACCAAAAATTTATAACTTTATATAATTCTTCTCTAACTTCAGGGTTACGCCAATTTAAGTCAGCTTGGGTAATATCATATAAATGCAAATAATATTTATCTGTATCTCCAAATTTATCCCAAGCACTCCCACCAAATTTAGATTTCCAATTTGTTGGTGGTAGATTATCTTCTTTTCCATCTCTAATAAAATAAAAATCTTGATATTTTTTATCTCCATCTAAAGCTTTTTTAAACCATTTATGTTCTGTTGATGTGTGATTTAATACCATATCTAGCATTAATTCTATATTGTACCTTTTGGCTTCATTTACTAATCTTTCAAAATCTTCCATAGTACCAAACATAGGGTCTATTGATGTATAATCAGCAATATCATATCCATTATCTTTTTGAGGTGACACAAAGAATGGGTTAATCCAAATTATATCTACACCTAATTTATATAAATAAGACAATTTATCTATAATTCCCTTTAAATCCCCTATTCCATCATCATTGGAATCATTAAATGACTTTGGATATATCTGATAAATAACTTTTTTCTTAAAATCCATGTACAAACCTCCTTTTTTGTCTAGACAAATTTTATATCTTTATGATAAACCTTTTCGTTACCAAAATCAATATTTAGTCTAAATAAAAAATATAATCTCTATATTTTTTTATTAACTTGATTATATTTCTGATTTTACAAGGATATTCAATCTATATTATGATATTAATATTAAAAAACACTTAGGATAACGTTGACATAAAAAAATGTCTATGGTATATTAATTTCAAGATTTGTCTATACAACATTATATTTTAGAGGGAGGTAATTTTATGAGTACACAAAAAGAGAATGCATACCATAAAGAGCAGGTTGAACAAATTCTTGAAGCAATTGGTGGAATAGAAAATATAATATCTGCAACACACTGTATTACTAGGTTAAGATTTGCTCTACATTCGGAAAGTAAAGTTGATGTAAAACAGTTAGAAAAAATAGATATAGTAAAGGGAAGTTTTACTTCAAATGGTCAATTTCAAGTTATTATAGGCCCAGGGCTTGTAAACAAAGTTTATTCTACACTATTAGAGATTACTGGACTTAAAGAAGCAACAAAGTCTGAGGTTAAAGAGATTTCTGCTAAAAAATTAAATCCAATTCAAAAAGCTATAAAGATACTGGCAGATATATTTATTCCTATACTTCCTGCTATAGTTGCCTCTGGTTTATTAATGGGTATAAACAATCTACTTGCAAACCCAGGAATTTTTTATAAGCAACCTTTTTTAGAGGTTCATAGTAATTGGGCTGGCATATCTAATATGATTAACCTTATAGCAAATACTTCATTTGCATTTTTACCAGCACTAATAGGTTGGTCAGCTGTCAAGAAGTTTGGAGGAAATCCTGTACTTGGTATTGTATTAGGTCTTATTTTAATTAATCCAGATTTAATGCCTGGTGCACAATACTCTAAAACACCTGAAGCTGTTACTTATTGGAATATATTAGGATTTAATATTGCTAAAATAGGTTATCAGGGACAAGTAATCCCTGTTCTATGTTCTTCTTATATTTTAGCAACAATAGAAAAGTTTCTGACTAAAAAAATTCCTGAGATGGTTCAACTTATTTTTGTTGCTCCTCTTACATTATTAATAACGGGTTTTTTAACTTTTTCTATTATAGGACCTATAACAATGTCTTTTGCTAACTTAATTACAAATGGAATCCTTGGATTATTTGAAATTAATGCGATACTTGCAGGTGCATTATTCGGATTTATATTATCTCCATTGGTTATAACAGGAATGCATCATTTATTCTTAGGTATAAACTTACAAATGATAGGTACCTTAGGATTTGCAACATTATGGCCAATACAAGTTATGGCTAGTCTTGGACAAGGTGCAGCAGCTTTAACTATGTTCTTCATATTAAAAAATAAGAAAATCAAGGGTGTTGCATTAACAGCTGCAATTTCAGCTTGGTTGGGTATTACTGAGCCAGCTATATTTGGTATAAACTTACGTTATCGTTTTCCTTTTATAGCATCTATGATAGGCGCAGGTATCTCTGGAGGAATTGTATCTTACTTTAATGTTAAAGCAGGTTCTATAGGCATATCAGGACTTCCAGCATTCTTATCTATATTTACAGAACAATGGAGTGTCTATTTCTTAGCGATGGGCCTTTCTATAATGATTACTTGTATACTTACATACCTATTCTCAAAGAGTAAATATTTTAATAAAGAATATATAGAAAATTAAAAGAATATACAAATTAAATAAAAAAGAGGGTGTCTCAAAATGAACTACTTAGTTAATGAGGCACTCTTTTTTGTATTAAATCAAATATATTTTTATCATTTCGACAACGGAAAAGAGGCTTATCTCTATTCTGGGACAGCCCCTTTTTAGTATTAAAGATTTCTTCTTCTTGCAAAATCTACAAATCTAAATGTGTCAACTCTATGTCTAGATTCATGATATTGGAATAATCTTGTGTCTTCTAAATATACTTCACTTCGTATCACCACAACATGTGTATCTGTTCCAATATCTAGCAACAACTTATCCTCTTCTGTAACTGGGTTTACTGTTACCTCTTTATTTGCATAACCTATTTTTAATTCTAAATTTTTCTCTATATAATTAAATATTGAACTTTGAACTGCCATTAATGGTATTTCTGGTATTATTTCAAACATAAAGTAATCTTTATCTAAAATAACAGCTTCTCCATTAATTTTTCTAAGTCGTTCAACTGATATAACCTTAGTTTTCGTGTCTATATCCAACTTTTTACAAATTTCTAAAGGCATAATTTCCTTTTTGTTTTTAAGTACATTTATTTCTGTATCCAAATTTTTATTTCTTTGTAATTCGTCAAAACTAATTAGCCCTGCCCCTTCTATTTCAAACTTATTTATATCTAAAACAATAGCACCTTTACCTTGCTTTTTTTGTATAAAACCCTTTTCTAACAAGAGAGCTTCTGCTTTTCTAATAGTTTCTCTTGATACTTGATATTTTTGAGCAAGCCTTACTTCTGTTGGCAAAAATTCTCCTATTGCATATACATTATTTCTTATATCTTTCTCTAAATCTAAATATATTTCATAAAATTTTTTCAAGTAAATCACTCTCATTCATAATTAGTTTTCATACTTATCCCATTTTATATAAATATCATATTATAGACTAAACTGTCAAATATTATTAAATTTCATAAAAATAAATTACTTCAATGAGATAATTGAGTTATTGGTTATTATGAAAAATATATTTATGTCTCATTTATTTTTACAATATTTTATTAAGTTTTTATATAGATTACTTAAAATAAGTATGTACAAAAAAATAAACTCCAAATATTAGAGTTTATTTTTTATTTATAACTATTCCTAATTATTTTGAAATACAGATTACAAAATAAACACTCTATTTAATTATATTATCCGCCTAATAAAAATAGAAAATAGACTCCTCAACAATATGCAAAAACCTACATCTTTGAATCTTGATTTAACAATTCCAAGCACAATACCAAAAACAGTACCTATCATGATTTTTGAAATAATTACTTCAAATGTATAACTAGAATTATTATACAAAATTATGTAATTTCTTATAACATCTATATACCCTATATTATAAATACCAGATAATATAGATGTTATACATATAATTTTACTCTTTGATTTTATAAAATTACTTAAATAGTTCCATAGATACTCTCTAAAAAATAACTCTTCAAATATAGGAACTATCAATGCAGACAAAATCATCATTGTTATGTTAAAAAATACATAACCTTCTCTGCAATAAGTTGAGACTATTGCTAAAGCTAAAACCACTATAAAAAGTATCAACTTACATTTTTTAGTAAGTATATTGTTTTTATTTTCTTTAAATGCTTCTGTGATTTTTCTATTTTTAACCCTGTTATACAAAGAATTATCTTTTAAAAATAAAATTAATGATAAGCCAACTAATGTAAAAGAAATTAAGTTTATAATATTAAAATTTTCAAGAGTAAATTCAAATTGACTTAGAAGTATATAATTCAAAATCATCCTCAAGATTTGAACTATAAGCATCAATAAAATAGAATCTATAATACATTTTTTATAACTATACTTCATCCCAATTTAAATCACCCCATGTATATGCTAATCGTAAAGTCCATTTAATACTCTACTTACAGTTGCCTTACTCCAACTTGTTTCATTCGAAATTTCTTTATAGCTTAAGCCATCTCTTCTTAAATTTTTTATATTGTTTATATCATCATCCGTAATTTGTTTTTCTTTTGGCTTAAGACTATTTTTATAACTTCTTAGTCTATCTAATTCTGATTTCAAACTATCTACTTCAAACTGCTTTTTTTGAAGCTTACTCTCATAAGAATCTCTCATTTCATTAAATTCTTTAATATAGTTTACTTTCCAGTCCTCATCAATTTTTGTTTTAAATATACCCATACTTTAACCTCCTTAAATTTTGTTACTCAAGTTATGTATCGATTATAAACATTAATTTCTATATTTATCTTTAAAACCCTTGTACATAACCACTAGATAAGTTAGTAAAATTCAGATATATTTTTACAATTTTAAGTATATATTAACAATATAAAAAAATATAATGTCTTAATACAACATATTATATATTAAAAGTTGTTAAAATGAACCTTTTCATATTCCAAATCAGAGTCACTATATGCTTTCTTTTCTTCATCAGGATATCCTATAGAAATTATACATTCTACACTGTACTTATCAGGTACTTTAAGCTCTTCTCTAATATACTTATCAGCTTCTATATCATCATTATGCATCCTGTTTCTAACTTGTACCCAACAAGAACCTAATCCTAGTTCATGAGCTTGAAGTTGTATATAGGAAGCAGCAATACTCGCATCCTCTATCCAAACATCATTTTTTTCTTTGTCTCCAATAATTACAATAGCTAAAGGTGCGTTTTTTAAGAAAAACCCACCCCCTTTAGTTCTACATTGAGATAAGTTAATAAGTTTTTCTTTATTATCTACCACTACAAATTCCCATGTTCTAAGCCCCTTTGACGATGGTGCCAAAAGAGCAGCTTTTAGTATTTTATCTATTTTTTCTTTTTCTACTTCAATATTTTTATACTTCCTAATACTTCTTCTTTTCTTTAAAAATTCAATCATCTAAACCATCCCTTTCATAATATCATTCAATAAGTCTATATAACACGTCTACTAACATTAAAAATATATTATTTACCCTTTGTATGATAAATACCTTTTACAATATTTTATCATAACAATAAAAAGATTTCTCCTTTCCTAAAAAACTCATTTCTCCAATTTTGATAAAACCACATTTTGTAAGAAGTGCATTCATTTTTGAATTTATTGAATATGTATCACTCTTTAAATATGATACACTATTTTTTTCAGCCAATTTTTCCGCAAAATCAACTAACTTAGATGCTATTCCTTTCTTTCTAAAGTTTGGATTTACGGCCATTCTATGTATTACCATAGCTTTTTTATTAGAAGACCAATTTAGACCTACATATTCTTCTGGTTCTTCATAATTAAGACATATAAACCCAGCTATCTCTCCATCCATTTCTTCTACATATAAATCTTGTTTCTTAATATCTGAAACAAAGTCTTCGTCTGATGGATAATTCTCATCCCATTGTGTATTATTATAATCCTTCATTTCTTCTACTGTTGATTTTATAATTTTCATAATTTTTTCTAAATCATTCATATTGGCTTTTCTAATCATAAAAATATCTCCTTATATTAATTTACTATCTCTTCACTTTAAACCATTCTTTTTCAGCATTTTTGCTCATTTTTTCTAATACTTTAGTTGCAACCTGCTTTTCTTCATCTGTAAAATTCTCAAAACACATCTCTATACTTCTATTCTCTTCTTCAATTATCAACTCATAAACTTCTAAAGATTTATCAGTCGGAGTTAAATTATATCCTCTTTTATCAGACTCATCCTGCTTTTTATCTACATATCCTGCTTTTATTAATTTCTGTATGGCTTTGGTTGCTGTAGCCTTATCTACCTTCAACATATTTGATAATTCCACAAGGTTTATACCAGGATTTTCACAAACTCGTGTCAAAAATGTAAACTGTCCTTTTTGCAACTTTAACTCCTTGTACTTAATATCATTTATCGAATTTACTGCTCTAGATAAAGTACCGACTTCTCTTAATATATTACTGTCTAATGCCTTAATCAAACACACCTCCAATTAATATGTTGATTTTTAGTTGAAAGTTCAACTTTATTCAAATATTACCATATATTGGTTGAAAGTTCAATTAAAAAACAAAATTTTTAATATTACTCTTTCCCTTTACTAAATACTGTTAAAATTAAAAGCTGTTAATTGTATCTACAACAATTAACAGCTTTCCTTTAATATACATTATATTTTTACTATAAACACTATCTATACGATATATTTACATACTTCATCTGCAAACTCTGTAGTTGATGCTGAACCACCTAAATCCACAGTTAATTTACTTCCCTCAAGAAATACCTTCTCTAAAGCTGTTTCTATCTTTTGTGCATTTTCATACTCACCTAAGTATCTAAGCATCATTACTGATGATTGAATAAGTGCTGTAGGGTTAGCTTTATTTTGACCAGCTATTTGTGGCGCACTTCCATGAACAGCTTCAAATATAGCACAATCTTTACCAATATTTGCACTTGGAATTATACCTAGCCCTCCAACAAGACCAGCTCCTAAATCAGATAGTATATCCCCATAAAGATTTGGCATTACCATTACATCATAATTTTCTGGATTTAAAACTAAGTTCATAGCTGCTGCATCTACAATCAAATCATCATACTCTACATCATGTTTTGACGCTACTTCCCTAAATACATCTAAGAACAATCCATCAGACATTTTCATTATATTTGCCTTATGTATGGCTGTAACTTTTTTTCTCTTATTGTCTTTAACATAGTTACATGCAAAATCAACTATTCTTTCACTTGCACCTCTTGTTATTATCTTTATACTTTCAGCTGCATAGTCACCTATTTTATGCTCTATTCCAGCATACAAGTCTTCTGTATTTTCTCTTACAACTACTAAATCAACATCTTCATATCTTGATTTTATACCTTTAAAACTTTTAATCGGTCTTAAATTAACATACAAATCTAATGCCTGTCTTAAAGTTACATTTACACTTCTAAATCCTTTCCCTACAGGAGTAGTGATTGGACCTTTTATAGCTATTTTGTTCTTTTTTATACTATCTATAATATATTCAGGAAGAGGAGTACCATATTCTTCAATAACTGCCTCTCCTGCATTAACTTCTTCCCATTCTATCTCTACCCCAGTAGCTTCTACTACCTTTTTCATAGCTTTCGCAACTTCTGGTCCTATTCCATCTCCTGGTATAAGTGTCACTTTATACATTAAATATTCCCTCTTTTCATACTAATTAGCTTGATTTTTAGTGTAATTTAATTTTCCACCAGCTTTTAATACATCAACCTCTTTTGCTGATAATTCTACTTTAACTTTAAAAGAAGTTCCTTTAGTTGTGTTCTTAACTTCCAAGATTCCATTATCTAAATTATCCAAAATATTTGGTATCTCAAGATTATCTAAAAGAGATAAGTTTTCATAATCTTTCTCATCATAAAACTCCATTGGAATTATACCACTATTTATTAAATTAGCTTTATGGATTCTTGCAAAGCTCTTTACTATTACCCCTTTAACGCCTAAGTATAGTGGTGCTAAAGCTGCATGCTCTCTACTTGAACCTTGCCCATAATTATCTCCACCAACTATAAATCCACCACTATTGTCTTTTGCTCTTTGAGGAAACTCTGTATCTACAGTGTTGAAACAATAGTTTGCAAGATATGGTATATTACTTCTAAAAGGAAGTAACTTAGCATTTGATGGCATTATATGGTCAGTAGTTATATTATCTTCTGTCTTTAATATAATTTTTCCATCTATAGACTGACTTAGCTCTGTATTAAGAGGGAAAGGTTTTATATTAGGTCCTCTAACTACTTCTACATTACTACCTACATCAGCAGGTTTTATTATCATGCTATCATCTATCAAAAATTCATTTACATCTAAGTCTGTAAATTTAATATCAAATTCTCTTGGGTCTGTAAGTTCTCCTTTTATTGCACTTACTGCTGCTACTTCTGGGCTCACTAAGTATACTTGTGCTGATAGAGTCCCACTTCTTCCATAGAAGTTTCTATTGAAAGTTCTTAAAGACACAGAATCAGTACCTGGAGATTGCCCCATACCTATACATGGACCACAAGAATTTTCTAGTATTCTGGCTCCAGCACTTATTATATCTGCTAAAGCTCCATTTCTAGCTATCATCTCCATAACTTGTCTTGAACCTGGTGCTATTACCAAACTCACATTCTTATGCACCTTATTTCCTTTTAGAATTTGAGCAACTTTCATTAAGTCTTCATAAGAAGAATTTGTACAACTTCCTATCGCAACTTGGTCTATTTTAATTTTTCCTATATTTTCAACTTCATCTACATTGTCTGGACTATGAGGTTTCGCAGCTAATGGTTTTAATTCATCCAAGTTTATAGTAATCTCTTCATCATAAACTGCATCTGCATCTGATTTTAACTCTATCCATGCATCTTCTCTTCCTTGACTCTTGAAGAATTCTAGTGTTTTTTCATCACTTGGGAAGATTGAAGTAGTTGCTCCAAGTTCAGCTCCCATATTTGTTATTGTAGCTCTTTGTGGAACAGATAAACTTTTAACACCTTCTCCACCATACTCATAAACTTTACCTACTCCACCTTTTACAGTTTGTTTTCTTAACACTTCTAATATTATATCTTTTGAAGATACCATATTATTTAATTTTCCAACTAGATTTACTTTACAGACTTTTGGTGCTTTTATATAGTACGCTCCTCCTGCCATAGCTAAAGCAACATCTAATCCACCAGCTCCAATAGCCATCATGCCCACACCTCCAGCTGTAGGTGTGTGGCTATCAGAACCCAAAAGTGTATCTCCTGGTGTTGAAAATCTTTCTAAAAACACTTGGTGACAAATACCATTTCCTGGTTTAGAGAAATAAACTCCATATCTATCTGCCACTGTTTGTATATATTTATGGTCATCTGCATTTTCAAATCCTTGTTGTAACATATTATGGTCTACAAATGCTACACTTCTTTTAGTTTTTACTTTATCTATCCCCATAGCTTCTAATTGAAGATATGTCATTGTTCCAGTAGAGTCTTGTGTTAAAGTCTGGTCTATCTTTATACCAATTGAGTTTCCAGCAACAGCTTCTCCATCTACTATATGTTTTTTGATTATTTTATAAACTATATTATCTCCCATATTTTCCTCCTAAACAATTATACCTTAAATGTATGAACCTCTAACTGCTTCTTCCTCTGTTGTTTCCTTCTCATGTGCTAGTATATCACAATATAATTGAAGAATTTCTTTATCCATTAAACTTCTTTTTAATCTTATTGATGTAGCTCTTATAGCATTTAATAGCTTGGTAGCGTTTTCTGGAGAAATATACATTTCATATTCACTCAACTTATTTATAACTGCAGCTCTTCCTGAATGTTTACCTATTACTATTTTTCTCTCAAGATTTACTTCACTTGGGTCAAATGGCTCATAGTTATGTGGGTCTTTTAAAGCTCCATCTGCATGTATACCAGATTCATGGATAAACATGTTATCTCCAACTACTGGTTTCCATGTAGGAAGAATTCTTCCTGATGCCTGTGCAACATACTCACATATTCCTCTAAATTTTCTAGTATCTATATTATTTAAATCACATTTATAGACGCACTTAAGAGCCATTAAAACTTCTTCTAATGCTGCATTTCCTGCTCTTTCACCTAATCCATTTACTGTAACTCCAACATAATTTGCTCCTGCTGCTATTCCTGCAAGTGCATTTGCAGTTGCCATTCCAAAGTCATTATGTGTATGCATTTCTATGTCAAAATTAGTTCTTTCATAAAGAGTCTCTATCGCATTCTTTATAGAAAAAGGATTCATAACTCCTACTGTATCACAATATCTAAATCTATCTGCCCCTGCTTGTTTTCCAACTTTTATAAATTCAGTTAAAAAGTCTATATCTGCTCTTGAAGCATCTTCTCCATTTACTGAAACATATAATCCATTTTGTTTTGCAAATTCAACTGTTTTAGCCATATTTTCTAAAACCCAACCTCTAGAAGTTCTCAATTTATTCTCTATATGAATGTCAGATACTGATATTGATATAGCTACTGCATCAACACCACAAGAAATAGATTCTTCTACATCTTTTATTACTGCTCTATTCCAAGCCATTATATCTGATTTTAAGTTTCTACTACATATGTGCTTTATTACGTTTTTTTCATCTCCACCCATAGTAGGTATACCAACTTCGATTTGGTCAACACCTAGGTCGCTTAACATTTCAGCAATCATTATTTTTTCTCTATTTGCAAATACAACCCCAGCTGTTTGCTCTCCATCTCTTAAAGTAGTATCTACTATTTTTATTTCCTTTGCTCTATCTTTTGATATAATGCACATATTAATGCCCCCCTTAGTATACTTTTAATTTTAAAAATATTCGATTTTATTTTTCATTGCTACCTCTAACTTATGATTATTTTTTTATTTTTTATTCATTTTAATTTCATTTGCAATTTATTTTTTTGCCTTTTCATATCTTGTAATCTATTATATTACTTTAAATCATTTATTGCACTATATTTTTTCTTTTTTGTGAAAACTTCTTAAAAATGAAAGTTATTATGTTTTTCTTGCATTTTAATTTAATTTTTAAATAGATTTATTTTCAAAAAACCTTTAAAAATAAACCTCTAAAATTCCTCCTAAAATTTAATTTAATCTACATTTTATTTTAAGGTATCTTCATATATTTCTAAACTATATAAATAATAATCAAAAAAATTACTAAAAATACTTACAAATATGATATTATTAATTGATTAATAAAAAAAGAAAATTTTTCATGAAAGGTAAGATAATAATGGATTTTAAAAGCTTAGGGATTAGTGAAAATACAATAAATATTCTAGGAAAATCAGGAATAATAACACCTACACCTATACAAAACGAAAGTATTAAATTGATAAAAGAAGGAAAAGATGTAATAGCAGAAGCTCAAACTGGTACAGGAAAAACACTTGCTTTTTTGCTTCCGATATTTGAAAACATATCATTAGATATAAATGATATACAAGTGCTTATACTTTCTCCTACAAGAGAACTAGCTATTCAAATAACAGAAGAAGCAATAAAACTTAAAGAGTCTAAAGATGTAAATATCCTAGCTGCCTACGGAGGAAAGGATATTGGTTCTCAAATAAAGAAATTAAAAGGAAATATTCATATGATTATAGCTACACCAGGTAGACTTTTAGACCATCTAAATAGAAAAACGATTGACCTTAGTAAGTTAAAAACTTTTGTTTTAGATGAAGCAGACCAAATGTTACTTATGGGATTTAAAAATGAAGTTGAAGCTATTTTAAAAGAAACTTCAAACAAAAAGCAAACATTATGTTTTTCTGCAACTATGAATTCTCAAGTAAAAAAATTAGCTTATAGATATACAAAAAATCCAGTTATAGTTTCTATCCAAAAAGAAGAAATTACTCTTAATAATATAAAACAAGAAGTAGTGGAAACTACAGATAGAAAAAAATTGGATGCCCTGTGTAAAGTTTTAGATGAAGATAATCCTTTTATGGCTATAATATTTTGTAGAACTAAAAGAAGAGTTGACAATCTTGAAGAAGCTCTCGCTATAAGAGGATACAATTGTCAAAAACTGCATAGTGATATTGCTCAGTCAAAACGAGAAAGAATAATGAAATCATTTAGAAATTTAGATATACAATACTTGATAGCTACAGATGTGGCTTCTCGTGGTCTTGATATATCTGGAGTAAGTCATATATATAATTACGACTTACCAGAAACATCTGAAGACTATATTCATCGTATTGGTAGAACTGGTAGAGCTGGTGAGGAAGGCTATACATGTGCTTTTATTGACCCTAAAAATGAACGAATGTTAAGTGAAATAGAGACAGCTATTGAATCTAAAATTAGTAGAAGAATTATAGAATTGTAATTTATAAACTAATTAAAATTCCAATAGTATATAAACACTATAATCTACAGAAAGTAGGTATTACCTTTTCTTTATTATAATACTCTTTTACATTGAATAAAAAAGCTGTAACCTTTATGATTACAGCTTTTTCTGTCTATTCTTAGTTTTATATTATCTGTTTCAAAGTTGTTTAATATTAAGCTTTGCAAATAATCTCAATAAATATATTATGTTCATTATATCTGCCAAATTTTAATTTATCAATTTATTTTTTAACCCTATTTTATCATATCTAAATAGTAATATACTCTATTTTTATTTGACTATATTTTCGTCTTATTAATTAAATTATCTCTTTTATTTAAAGTACTACTCATTTTATAAATTTTCAATATTTTCGTTTAATTCGGCTGGCCATTTAGCCTCTGGATGTTCCTTTGCAAATTTCTTATTCTTATAATGCCCTAATGTAAGGAAAGGAATTACTATAGTAAATAAACCAAGATAACCACAATATCCATATCCATATTTAACGATATTACTTAATCCTGTAAGTGATATAAGCATTGACACTACCATTATTGCACACGCCGTAAATACCCTTCTTTTCATTTTTGAGGAAAGGAAAGAAAGAGCTTTATGGTCTTCAAATCTATTTACAAGACCAAATATAGTAGTTACTCCTGTAGACATCAAACAAAGGAATAATGCCACATTATAAATTATATATATAGTATGATTTCCAGATTGACCTGCTACATAAAGAGTAGGAAGTGTTGTTTGCCCAGCAGCAATAATTTCTTTATACCAACCCATTAACATAGTTACAGCAAGCCCTAATGCAACTGCATTCATAATAAATGAAATTACCATTGCCTTAGTAGCCTCTTTTGAATTCTTAAGAAGTGGTCTTGAACATCCTGCAAGTGTAGGTATAACAACTGATTGAAATCCTGCATAAATAAAAGTATTTAGTATTGGCTTAATATAGCCAGGTGTAAAGCTCGTTCTATTTGATAATATTCCAGTTATTTCTGGCACCTTAGCTTTTATACCTACTATAAAAATAGTAAGTGTGCATACTAATATAGCTATGGTCATTGCTGTAGCAGCTTTAGATACAAGCATAGCTCCAAATATAGTAAATACAAGAAGTACAATCCCAATAATAAATACAGCTATAAAGTAATTCACCCCTATACTTTGGAATACTGCTGCTGCACCCGCTATTACAGCACTTACAGCTATTAAAACCATAAGATAATAATATATTTCCCATATTATTTCAAGTTTTGGATATGGACTCCAAAGTTCACAGAATAAATCCTTATAATTCCTACAATCATTATTATTATACATTATAATAACTTCTCTCATGGTAGCAGTAAGTATAATCATTGCTAAAACTGCCATGAATGGTGCTGTCCATCCATACTGCACATAATACTGAGTTTCTTGGTTACCAGTTGCAAATCCCCCTCCTGCATGTGAACTAAAAAGAACACTTGCAACTCCAAAAATAGCTAGCATAGAGCCAGTTACTTTTGCTTTCTTTACATTTTTTTGCATGAAACCATCCTCCCCTAAAAATGATAATGAAAGTTTATATTTTAACACTTTCTTGATAAAACAATAACATTTTTGTTTGTTAAATTCAACCAGCTATTTTTAATAAAATTATATTTTTAACTCCTTTTTCCTTATATATTAAATATTTTAAACATATTCATTTTATTTTTTAGCTTTTTTTAAATCTATTTTGTTTTTTACTTTTATGAAATTTCTTTCTTAATGTTAAATTTTATACAAAATATTGTTTATTATTAAATAAGTATTATTAAATAATTATTTAATAATACTTATAATATATGAATTTTGCTATAGTATCATGTTTATTGGAATTATTAAGCCTAATAATAATCAATGTAATTTTTTTAACAGTGCATGTATAAATAAATAAACTTGCTTTATTTATTCTATCATTATTAATACATGATAAAATTGTTTATTAATGAAAATATTTTCTCGTTAAAAATAATTTTTTTATAATATTTCATGTAATACTACATTAATTTTTTTTAAAATAAATATAATAAAAAGGAGTTATCTCAAAATTGATTTTTTTCTAATCAAATTTTAAGTTAAACTCCTTTTAAATATCATCTCAAATCTTATACACTTATAGTCAACCCTACTCCAACTTCATTTACACTTAGTATTTCATTCATCTTAGCTTTTACCTTAAAAGAAACACAATGACAAGGGTACAACATTCTTATTCTTTCTTTATCTAAATATTTGATTGTGCTATCTAGTCTATTATCCAATTCAAAAAGATGAAAACCACCTAATATACCAATAATTCTGTCATCTTCACATACCTTTTTAGCATACTCCACTATATTACAAATTCCACTATGAGAACATCCTGTAATAATAAAAAGCCCTTTATCAGTTTTACAAGCTATGGCAGAATCATCTAAAACATAATCATCTTCCCATAAGTCTCCTGCTTTATATTTGCCCATTTTAGCTCTTTTTTCAAAATTATGTATAGAAGGTATTTCACCTAAAAATATACAGTTCTCACTTATATTAAAAGGTTTCTCTTGAGGATTATACATGAAAATTTGTTTAATTTCATCAACAGAAAACGGAGCACCTATATTCTCCTCGCCTTCTTTTTTAGTTATAAAACAATTAGGATGTGCGACAAGTTCAACCTTAGACAAATCATATTTATTTTTCAGATACTTTACACCTTTTGTATGGTCATTATGTCCATGAGAAAAAGCAATATGAGTTAAATTGCTTAAATCTATATCTAGTTTTTCGGCATTTGATATAAATATATCTGAATATCCCGCATCAAATAAAATCCTATTTCCATCAATTTCAATATAATAGCTTACTGCTGGTTCTCCAACAAAGTACCTATCAATATATGTATTATTATCAGCGAGAACTTGTATCTTTAACCTTTCCATGATAATCACTCCTTAAATTATTATTTAGTTTAATAGTACGATATTACAAAATATTTTACAATTTAATATCTTTAATTTTCACAATAAAAGGAGAACTTTACAAAGTAAAATTCTCCTTTCATAAACTGTCTTCACTATTTATTTTTACAAATATTTATCAATAAATAGCCCCAAACTTAAAATCTATACATGTTGTATATTTGTATAATTTGATATTTCAGAGTTAACTGTATACAAATCATCAATACTTAAATCATGTATATCCTTATGACCAGAAACTCTAGCAAAAGTCTTAAGTTCTTCTAAACTCACATTTAAGAAGTTTGCCACTCTGTTAGCACTATTTTCTATATGTAATCTTTTTCTTAATCCCTCATCTTGAGTAGCTACCCCCACAGGGCACTTACCAGAACCACATATACGATACTGTTGACATGCCGCTGCCATAAGAGCAGAACTTGCAATGGCAATTGCATCAGCTCCCATAGCTATTGCCTTAGCAAAATCAGTAGATATACGAAGTCCACCTGTTATAACTAAGTCTATATCTAATTCATGTGTATCTATATATTTTCTAGCACGGTGAAGAGCAAATATTGTTGGGATTGAAGTTGCATCTTTAAGCAATTTTGGACTTGCTCCAGTAGCTCCACCACGACCATCAATAGTCACAAAATCAGGCTTAGCATAAGCTATAAATTCCATATCTTTTTCAATATGTCCTGCTGAAATTTTAACACCAATTGGGCGACCTTCTGAAACTTCTCTAAGCTCATCTACAAGTTTCTTTAAATCTTCTTTAGACTGTATTTCTTCAAAACAAGATGGACTTATTACATCTTGACCTACAGGCTTATTTCTCACCTTTGCTATTTCTTCAGTAACTTTTTCACCAGGAAGATGGCCTCCCATACCAGGTTTTGTACCTTGACCAATTTTTATCTCTATGGCATCAGAATTTCTAAGGTTTTCTTCAGTAACACTGTACTTGTTTGGTACATATTCAAAAATATACTTGTATGAAGCTTCTTTTTCTTCTGGCAGTATACCACCTTCTCCACTACACATAGCTGTCTTATTTTTAGCTGCACCCTTTGCTAAAGCTATTTTTAACTCTTTAGATAAAGCTCCAAATGACATGTGAGAAATATAAACTGGATTTTCTATAACCATAGGTTTTTTTGCTCTTTTTCCTATTATTGTTGTTGTATTTACTTCATCATGTTCATTTAAAGGTAATGGATTTAATTGAGCACCCATAATTAAAATATCATCCCAAGAAATTACTGGAAGTTTAGTTCTCATAGGTTCTATTATAGACTTTCCTGTAACAGCCATTTCGTGAATTATATCCATATGTTTCTCAACTTCATCATCTCTTCTTAAATATGTATTTAGGTAATTTAAATCACCTGCTTTTTCACTAGTTACTTTAGCTTCCTCATTGCTTTCATCTTCTGCTTCCTTTTCATCTTCCTCATAGTAAACAGTACTTATTTTTCCAAAATAACTGCGACCTTTTGTACATACAGGGCATTCCCAGTCTTCACTTAATTCATCCCATGTTTTATCATTTTTAGATTCATCGTAAATATATCCACAAACACTACATTTATAAATTGACATATTATTTTCTCCTTATGTTATATTGACATTAAATATAATTAAAACTTGAATTTATATAAATTTATAGGAGGCTATTTGTATAAAATACATTTATAGCCTCCTCTTTAATTCACTTTATTTAAATATTACAGTTCAGCCTTCCATAATCCATGTAAATTACAGTAAGCATATGCAGAAATTACTTTATCATCATCATTCAAAGCAAATTTAACTACAGGTTCTCCATCTACTGCTAGACATTTACGTTGACCACCTTGCTCAGTCATAAGATATACCCATGCTATATGATGCTCTTTAGTCATCGGATGAGCAACACTACTTATTTTAACAGTAACAATATTTCCTTCTACTTCAATAACAGGTACATGTTTTTCAACTGCTGCATCTGTTGTATTAGGAACAAGTTCCTTCATAGGCTTTCCACAACAGAAAACAGGTACACCACTATTTTGTATCATTCCTATAAGGTTTCCACAAGTCTCACATATAAAAAATTTTTGTTCACTACACATAAACTCACCTCATTAATTATTTTTTAGAATTTGAAAGCTTAGCCTACTTGACTACACTTTTCACAGTTATTACAAATCCCTTTAAAACTTATGTTATAAGATGTTATTTTTATGTCTGTTTCATCTGCTATTGATTCTTTTAAATTATTAAGAACTTCAGATTCTAAGTCGTACACCTCTCCACATACTTCACATATTATATGATAGTGATTATCCATTCTACCATCAAATCTATCTGGATTTCCTGGAATACTAACCTTTCTTATAAAGCCATGTTCTGTTAGCTGGGCTAAATTTCTATACACAGTTCCTAAGCTTAAATTTGGATTATCTTTTTTTAAATTTTCATATAGATAATCCGCAGTAGGGTGAACCGGATTATTTAATATTTCATTTAAAATCAGTTCTCTTTGTTTAGAAAATTTCATAGTTAACATTCCTTTTTAATTATAATAATTTTTAATAGTTTTCAGCTTTTATATTGAAGTATGCCTTTGGATGATCACATACTGGGCATTTTTCTGGTGCTTCAGTACCTACATACACATGACCACAGTTTTGACATTGCCAAACAACCTCTTCTTCTCTTTTAAAGATTTTTCCTTCATTTAAGTTTTCTAAAAGTTTTAAGTATCTTTCTTCATGCTCTTTTTCTATTTTTCCAACAGCTTCAAATAAATAAGCTATCTTATCAAATCCTTCTTCTTTAGCTTCTTTAGCAAATTTTGCATACATGTCAGTCCATTCATAGTTTTCACCTGCTGCTGCATCTTTTAAATTTTCCTCTGTTGAAGGCATTCCATCGTGTAAAAGTTTAAACCATAACTTAGCATGTTCTTTTTCATTGTTAGCAGTTTCCTCAAATATAGCAGCTATTTGATTATAGCCTTCTTTTTTAGCTTTTGAAGCATAGTATGTATATTTGTTTCTTGCTTCTGATTCTCCTGCAAATCCTGCCATTAAATTTTTTTCTGTTTTAGTTCCTTTTAAGTTCATAATTAATTCCTCCCTTTTCAATAATAGTAATGATTACTATTTCTATATTTATATAATATATCAATTTCCACTTTTTGTCAACTATATATAATATTCTTTTTTTTATTTAAATATTCTTATTTTCAGATGTTTTATTTAAAGCATGTATTTTAGAATATACTTAATATAATATATAAACACACATGACAGTCTCCTCTCTTGCTACTATACCTATCGCAAGTATTAAAATAATCGTGATTTCATAAATACAAAAAGAAAAGACAGATTGAAAAATCAAAACTGTCGCTTCTTGGACACATGGATATATATACTGTACGACAGATTTTTTCTTTGTCACCATCTGTCAGCTTAAGTAAAAGAAATACTATTTATGTTATTTGTGAGAATTCTTTTTATGTTTTGTCCCTTTTTTCTTAGATACAGTCATAACTTTATCGTAATTGGGCGTAAATGCAAGTAGAATAGCTGTCAGAATTAGAATTACTGCCAAAGTTATAACGCCAATAAGAGGCTGATAAATAGTACTAGTACCATTGTCATATCCAATGAGACCAAGACCTGCCGTAATCGGATAAAAGTCTGTGAGATTTCTTCCTGCAACAAACACACCACAGAATCCATACACAAATGCAATCCATACGCCTGTCATAAAGGCATTTTGTTTACGGCTAAAATAAACAATAATCGGCAAAACAGCAATATAACAACACAGATTAACAACTAAAATCTGAGCTAAGGATTTTACGACAAGTGTAATGGATATATCTATATTGCAAAATATTAATCCAAAAATAACTGTGCATAAGAAGCTGAAAAGACTTAGCAATACAGTAAGACTTCCAGCCATAATTAATTTTCCCACTAATAATTTGCGTAATGAAACGGGGGCAGTCAAGATGTTCTTTAAGGTTTGGTCTGTATATTCGCGGTTAATAAGATAGCCTCCAATGAGCGTAATTCCAAATGGAAAAGTAAGGCTGAAATTGTTCCAGATGACCCCATTTGCAAAACTCTCATACGTTAGAGGGTCGCTTCCGTTGGAACTAACAATTTGAAAAACCGCCAGTAATACCGAAAACAGAACAGCAACAACACCAACCCATAGAATATTGTATCGCTTTATTTTTTGAAATTCCGTAGTAATTATATCAATCATAGATACCTCCTAATTCTCTTGCTTCTTATATATCACACAGATTAGCAGAGTTGCCATAATTGCTATTAAGCATAAAATGCCTACACATGCATGGGTTGATAGTAGATATGGCTGTCTAAGTGCTGTATATTCACCAGTTGGATCTCCCCAAGATGCCATCCACCAGCGCATAATAATGGGCGCAGGTAATATGCTTAATAGCGGGTTATTTGGTTCAAAATTAATAAGATTTAAGGATATACCAAAATTGAAAATAGTATATACAAAAGAAAGTATAATGGAAAAAATATAGCTACGATTGAAATATACAATGAGTACTACAACAGGAAGTGCAGTAATAAAAAACATAGCTCCAAAAGTAATGCTCATTCCTAATTTTATAGCAATCCCCTCTACTGTTCCAACAATGAAACCTCCAACGATAGTAGCACCTAACCCGACAACAGAGTAGCAAAGTGATATCATCATAAGCACAGCCAATTTTGCCAGAGCCAGTTTTCCTCTTGGCACTGGCACTGTTGCGAGATTTTTTAATACGTCGTTATCTCTTTCTGTGAAAAATAGTTGACTGGCAACAATACTCAATACAATTGGTAGTAACAAAAAATATCCAAAATTGATAACTAATTTGAACAATTGCTCAAATGGCAAGTTGTCCTTTGCAATCAAGACAGTTGCAGGAATTGGGAATAAGCAAGCACCTAAAATAGAAGTCAAGATAAATTTTAATCGCTTGATTTTTGAAAATTCACATAAAATTAGATCAAGCAATTCCTTCACCCCCTGTTACTTTTTTAAAGTAATCTTCAAGAGTATCCTCACACAAATGAGATTCAGATACATCAATGTTGTTTTGAATAAAAGCACGATTTATTGATGCAACCGAAACATCTGTATCATAAAGCATAATATTGTGATTATCTGCTACTTTGAAATTTTTCATGTTAAGTTGAATTTCCAAAAGCCTTGCTGCCTGTGCTGCATCAGATACAGCAAAATGTATGTATTTATTGTTTTTTTCTTCCAGTTGGGCAATACTTTCTTCCTCCAACAAAATGCCATGGTCAATAATGCCTATGTCATCTGCCAACAAGGAAATTTCAGAAAGAATGTGACTGGATATCAAAATGGTTTTACCTCGTTCTGTGCAGAGGTCACGAATAAACTTTCTTACTTCTGCAATACCAATAGGGTCAAGTCCATTGATAGGCTCATCCAAAATCAGCAGTTCTGGGTCATGCATAATGGCGAGAGCAATCGCCAGCCTCTGTTTCATACCAAGAGAATATTGAGAAAATAACTTTTTATCATTGTTAGGTAAACCGACTACTTCCAGTGCTGATTCCACTGCATTTTTTTTTGGTATCCCCCTAAGCCTTGCAAAGATTTTGAGATTTTCTGTCCCTGTAAGATTAGGATAAAAACCTGGTGATTCAATCAAACATCCAATTCGAGGAAGAAGTTTCTTTTCGTTCTTCTGAATATCTTGACCAAAGATTTTAATTTCGCCAGTGGTTGGTTTTGTTAGACCTAACAGCATTTTCATAGTGGTCGTTTTACCAGCACCGTTTCTTCCCAGCAAGCCGTAAATGCGACCTTTCTGAACGTGAATATTCAAATTAGAAACACTCTTTTGAGTGCCATACTGTTTAGTTAGATTTTTTGTTTCAACAATTAAATTATTCATAGATAATAAAAGCCTCCTTTGTTTATCAAAGTAATCATACCACTTCAATCTTGCATTAACCTTACAACAACCTTGTATTAACCTTGCAACTTTAGAACTTACAAAAAATCCCCATGTGGACACATGCCACATGGGGAAAAATAACGTTATATTAATGGTAGTCTCACTGTAAATACGGTGTACTTTCCAATTTCGCTTTCTACTGAAATCTTACCACTCATTCGCTCCACCATCTGACTGACGATAGATAAGCCAAGACCACTGCCTTTTTCTGAACGACCCTTGTCACACTTGTACAGTCTCTCAAAAATGTGCTGTAAATTTTCTTTGGCAATCCCAACACCATTATCCTCAACACAGAATAATACCATTTTGGAATCCTCACTCATGGTAATCTTGATTTGACTAGCCTGACTGTGATCAATGACATTCTGAACCAGATTATTCACCACACGTGAATATCCATCTGAATCGAGATTTACCATGAGTTGCTTTTCTGGGATATCAATTTCAAAATCCAGTTTCTTTTCATAGAATATGGGAATCCAGTCTTTCAGAATATTCCGTGACAGCTCTGCAATTTCCATAGATTCTATTGATAGTGTAAATTCATCAGAGTTCAACCGGAACCAGTCAAAAAGAACATCAATATAATCCTTGAGGTCGTAAGCTCTGCGCCGAGCAATTTCAATATATTCCTCACGTTCATTCCCGATGACGATGCCACTGTGTGCGGCATCCAGATAGCCAATCAAAGTTGTTAATGGTGTACGAACATCATGAGATAGACTGGTCATGAGTTGCTTACTAGCTTTATCCGCCTTTTTCAGAGAAATCAGCTTATTTTCATAGTCGTATACAATCTCATTAAACTGATAAACCAATGGAGCCATAACATCACGTGGCTTAACTAGTACCTTGCGATTTTCATTTCCACTTTGTACATCAGCAAGTGTTTCTTCTATATCTTTTAGTCTACGCCTAATATTCCCAAGCTTGGAAAAAGCGAATATAGAAAGTAGAAGTAGACCAATTGACAACAAGAGCAATAGGAAAATTATCGTTTGCGAATCCATTTTCATACCTCCATGTTGAATTGATACCCAATACCTTTTACTGTTTGTAAATATACGGGTGATGACGGGTCTAGTTCAATTTTTTTTCGCAGACGACTTATAATAGCCATGATATTGCTGTCATCATAGACATATGGTTCACCCCACACTGCTTCATAAATCTGCTGTTTCGTCAAAATCTTCCCCTGATGCCTTGCACAGAAAAGAAGTACACCAAACTCCTTCGGTGGAAGCAACATAGGTTCTCCATTGGTAATTACTGTATGCTGGTCAAGATTAATCAACAAGCCTTTAAAAGAGAGTTGCTGTGGTTCTTCATTCTTTGGATTAAAACGGGTATAGCGTCGGATTAAAGACAGGACACGAGCAGTAAATTCGGCAATCTCAAATGGCTTGGTCAGATAGTCATCTGCACCAGCTCGCAAGCCATGCACTTTACTGTAATTATCGCTTTTTGATGTCAGCATTAAGATGGGAATACTGCTGTATTTTCGTATTTGTTCCATAGTTTCAAAACCATCCATACCTGGCATCATCACATCGAGAACCACTAACTGATAGTCTTGTTTTGAAAGTTCAGTAAGTCCATCTTTCCCAGAATGACAATAGTTAGCTTCAATCTGTTCAATGGAAATACTCTTTTTTAGCAAAATACAAAGATCTTTATCATCATCTATAATTAAAACTTTATTCATATAAATCCCCCTTTCTACATCTATTGGTAGGCTTTTTTATCTCTCTAGGGATTAGCCATACTGTAGCATCTTGATAGCACTTAGGATGCACCCCACAACATGGTATTAATCTATCCATATGAGGAGTTATACCTCATTTTTCACTCACTTATTTAAGTGTAATTCATATTTATACTTCTAACACCCATTAGTATATTTCATCATCTTGAAAAAATCAAGCGTATTATAAGTGTGTTTGAACAAAGCAAACACAATAATCCATCTACTATAAACATATAAAGCACAGACGTATAAATGTCGAAGATATAATGATATAAAAATTCAAAAAGGGAGTTGAGCTTAAAATTTGATTAGAAAAAAATCAATCTTGAGACAACTCCCTTAAATAATTCTATTATTCAGATTTAAAGTTTAGTTAATCTTTAGTTTTTTATAAAATTACTAACATATTAAGATATTCTAACTATTTTCATCTAATTCTCCTAAAATCTTATGAATATGAATCATCAAATACAATTCTTCTTGTCTTGGTAATTCTCTAGAGTACTCCTTATATATATAAGCTCCTATTTTTTTTACACATTCATATTCTTCCTTACAATTTTTTTGAACTTGCTCATATATAAAATCTATTTTTTCTTTTGATGGTTCATTAGCTAGAAATCTTTGTGAAAAAGCCTTTAGATGCATTACAAATCTCCTATAATAAAATGACTCTTTATTATATACAATAGAAAAGTGATAATGAACTATTTGTAAAATAGCATTTACAATTTTAGTACTTCTCTTATTTCTATCACTATAAGGATTATCTTGTTGTGCATTTATAAAATGACCTGCTATATTACCAATTTCCTCTTCTGGTAGCTCTAAGCCAAGAACCTCCTTAAAAGCAGTAATCGCATATCTTCCTATATCATATTCTTTTGGGTTAAACTCCTTAATTTCAAACAAATAGTGATTCTCAATCATTATACCTTCTTTAAAACGTCTCACTGCAAAGGCTATGTGGTCAGTTAAAGCCAAATATATATGGTTCATAAGTTTTAAGTTATATTTTTCTATTCCATATGTGATTATCATTTGAGCTATACCAAAGTATTCTGCATCTATTTCTGATGCAAGTTGTATGATACTCTTTTTTATATTTTCATCATGAAGAACAAAAGTTTTTTCTATATCTTCTTTATTTAACTCAGACCCAACCTTATAATTGTGACCAATACCTTTCCCCATCAATATTATTTCTTCGTCATTATCATCCTTTGCAAGTAGCAATGAATTGTTCAATACCTTTGTAATATACATACTAAAACCCTCAATATATGTTTATGTTTATTTTGTTATTCCATTGTTCTCTATAACTTCTTTATACCAATAAAAACTATCTTTCTTTATTCTTTTTAAATCTAAAACTTCATGGTCTGTTCTGTTTATATAAACAAGTCCATAACGTTTATTGAAACCTTGTGAAGAACTTAAAAGGTCTGTAAATGACCATGGACAATATCCTATCATCTCTACACCATCTTCAATAGCTAATTTACATGCATTTATATGACTTCTTAGATAATCTATACGATAGTCATCATGAATTTGTCCTTCTTCTAGTATATCTTTTGCTCCAAGCCCATTTTCTGTTATTATAACAGGTAAGTGGTACCTTTGCCAATATTCGTTTAGAGCTACTCTAAGACCTGATGGGTCTATTGCTGCTCCATATTCTGAAGCATTTAGATTAGGATTCATCGACATTTTAAATAATCCATACATACTAAAATCAACAGTTCCTTCTCTTAATCCAAATGGATGTTGTGAATCCTCATATAAAGCTTCTGCACAGTTTGTTCTATAGTAATTTACAGCTATAAAATCCATTTTAGATTTTTTAAGTATTTCTTTATCCCCCTCTTCCATATGAGGAATTATATTTCTTTTTTCAAGATAATTCATATAATACCCTGGATATTCTCCATAATGATGCATATCAAGCATATAGTACACTTTGAAGTTATCATTCATTCTAGCGGCATACACATCTTCTGGTTTAGATGTAAGAGGATATGTTACAGATGATGATACAGCTGCTCCAATTTTACTTTCTTCTATCATTTCATGGCATGCATTAACTGCTAAGGCATGTGCTAAACAAAGATTATAATCCATCTGTGCTCGCATCTTATCTATCTTCCATGAGTCTGTTTCATCATATATATTAATTCTCTCCTCCACTCTAACAATTAGATTCTGTTCATTATGTGGTTGCCAATACTTTACTCTATCTCCAAAATACTTAAAACATATTTTAGCAAATCTTTCAAAAGCATAGACAGTCTCTCTGCTTTCCCACCCATTATATTTCTCTACTAGTACAAATGGAAGGTCAAAATGGTATAAAGTTACGAATGGCTCAATATCACATTCTATTAGTTTATCTATTATCTTGTTATAAAAATCTATACCTTTTTGATTTATCTCTCCCTCACCATCTGGAATTACTCTTGCCCATGAAATTGAAAAACGATAGGTCTTCATACCTAACTCTTTCATTAATTCAATATCTTCTTCATAATTATGATAAAAATCCGATGCTATTTTAGTATCTGCTTGTAAATGAGATTTTTTAAAAGAATTGTAGTCAGCTACGGTTTTTCCTTTATTGTCTTCATTCCAAGCCCCTTCTACTTGAAATGCAGAAGATGATGCTCCCCATAAAAAGTCCTTTGGAAATCCTGTATTCATAAATATTTCTCCTTTTACATTAATTATTTTCTTCATTAATTCATTGCCATAAGTTCACTTTTTGAATATACTTGCCTGATTATTTATTTTTTACTTATTTCTAGTTAAATTAACTTAGTTATTAGCTAATACCAATGAAATTATATTATCATTAGTTGAAACATAACTAGGCTTGCAAGAAATTACTTGTCCAAAATCAAACGTATTATTTACTATAACTGGTGTAGTTACATCATAACCAGCCTTTTTTATTTTATCTATATCGAAGGATATAAGTTTATCACCTTTCTTAACTAAATCTCCTTGATTAACGTGTTTTGTAAAATATTTACCATTTAATTCTACTGTATTAATTCCAACATGTATTAACATCTCTGCTCCATTATCCAGTTTTAATCCTATCGCATGTAATGTTGGAAATAAAGAGGCTACTTCACAGTCAGTAGGTGCTGTTATTACTCCTTTTTTAGGTAATACAGCTATCCCTTCTCCCATAGCTTTTGATGCAAATACATCATCCTTTACTTCTGACAACTCTATACATTCTCCCTCAACAGGTGAAGTTATATCAATAACGCCATCTTGTGTTTCTACTTTTATAACTGAATTTTCTTCTTTAGAAGATTCTTCTAAATCTTCAAACCCTACTAGATAAGTTGAAATAGCTGAACCAAAAAACGCTATAGCACAACCACCTAAATAACTTAAAAAACCTAGTGCCCCTGCCTCAGCATATACAGGTATAGTTAAAACACCTTGGTTTGCAAATGCATTACCATAAGCTCCACCCATTCCCATTATGGCACCTCCAATTGCACCACATATTACAGCACATACCATAGGTTTTTTCAATCTAAGATTAGCACCATATATTGCAGGTTCAGTTATACCAAATAGAGCTGTTATAGTTGCAGACATAGAGATTGTTTTTAAACCTTGGTTTTTTGTTTTAAAAAATACCCCTAGAGCAGCTCCTGCTTGTGAAAAGTTAGCAGCTCCTGCAAATGCCAATAAATTTTGTCTTCCTGTCTGAGCTACATCACTTATACCTATTGGTAACAGTGCTCTATGTGCTCCAAATATAACTAAAACACACCATAATCCTCCTACAAATGCTCCACACAATGCAGGGCTTAGTTCATAAATATACTTGTAAGAAAAGTTTATGATATTTCCTATATAGATACCAATTGGTCCAAATAAAAATAATGTTGCAGGTAACATTATAACTAATGATAATGTAGGAACCATTATTATTTTTATTACTTCAGGAATATACTTTTCTAATACTTTTTCAACATATGAAAGAGCCCATATAGCAATAATTATTGGAATAACAGATGATGTATATGTAGCTTTGGTTACCACCAACCCTAAAAATCTAACAGTCTCTTCACCTGCCATCAAAGTCGTAAAAGCTGGATAGCAAAGTGTGGCTCCTAGTACCATTGATATTATTTTATTTGCATTGAACACTTTAGCCGCAGTATATCCTAGTATAATTGGCATAAAGTAGAATATAGAATCAGCCATAGCATTTAAAATGATATAACTTTGAGTTTCTTTTATATCTACCCCATGTTTATTCATATAATACATGGCAAGAACTGATAAAATACCTTTAATCATACCAACACCTGCTATAGCAGGTATTGTAGGTGTAAATATACCAGCTACTGCGGATAATATAGAATTCATTATACCTTGTTTTTCTTCATTTTCATTTTTTTTACTTACTTCATTTGATTGAGGCACCATTTTTATAACCTCATCATACACTTTTTTTACTTTATTACCAATTACAACTTGTATTTGACCCATACTCTCAACAACAGTTATTACTCCTTCAGTTTTGGATAACTTATCTTTATTCACTTTAGAAGAACTTTTAACCTTAAATCTGAGTCTTGTCATACAATGAGTCACTTCATTTATATTCTCTTTTCCTCCTACGTTTAGTAGAATTTCTTGAGCTATATTTTTATAATCCATAAAAAAATCCTCCATTTTCAATTATAGGCTTTTTGTTTTATGGCCATTTAAACAAAAAAAACGAACCAAATAAATAGATTATACCCATAGTACTCTATAGATAATCTATAAAAATTGATTCGATCTTGCCTGCATTACCAGTAACACGTCTACTGTTATAATATTCAAATTTGTTAATTTAATAGTAACACAAGCGTTTTCTTAATTCAACTATAAAATATAATTTTTTAGTAAATAATAATTATATATTTAATTTATTTTTTCAGTATAAAGTACTTGATTAAAGTTTTCAAATGGTATATTATTTGCATTATAAAAATACCATTCGGAGGATAATATGAAAAAAACATCTAATCAAGAACTACTTTTACTTACTATTGTTGCATTTTTCTGGTTTTCGCAATATGTATACATACCTTTCCAAAATCCATATTTAAGTGCCTGTAATGTATCTACAAATATGATTGGCATAATAATAGGTGCCTATGGAGTTTCACAATGTTTGCTAAGACTTCCTGTTGGAGTCTTTGCTGATAATATAAATAAACACAAAATATTTATATTATCAGGAATTTTTTTTGCTGGTTTAGCATCTCTTATAAGAATCTTTTCTCCTGGAGGCAATGGTTTTCTTATAGCTAATATTTTATCTGGAATATCATCATCAACTTGGATTTCTTACATGGTTCATTACACCAACTTTTTTTCTGTAGAACATCAACAAAAAGCTACGAGTATGATAATATTAGTAAACAATCTAGGAATGTTAATTGGATTTGTTATGAGTACTTTATTTTATGAAAGGTTAGGAATGACAACTTTATGTATCATGAGTGTCTTATCTTCAGTTATTGGCACAATTCTAGCTTTAAATATAAAAGAACATAATTTAAATAATATACACAAAAAAACATCAATTAAAAACCATTTATCTATATGTATGGATAAAAGACTTATATTTTTTTCTTTTATGGCATTGATTCAACAAGGTATTCAAATGTCCACAACAATGTCGTTTACTACTCAAATTCTTAAAAATTTAGGCTCTAGCTCTACCCTTATAGGCTTATCTTCCATATTTTACATGCTGTGTGCTGTTGCTTCTTCTGGCTTTGCTTCTACTAAATTTTGCACCAAATATGGACCAAAAGTTTGGATTCCTTTAGTATTTCTTTTAATTTCAGCCTATTGCTTTTTAGTTCCAACAATAAAAAATATTACCATAGTATTTAGCTTACAATTGCTACCAGGTATATCTACAGGTATACTTCTTTCTTACCTTACTAGTGAGTCTATGAAAAACGTACCAAAACATCAGAAATCTACTGCAATGGGTTTTTTTCAAGCAATTTATGCTATAGGAATGTCTATATTTCCAATGCTAGTTGGTAAAATATCAGATTATATTTCAATTCAATATGGCTATTTTACCTTAGCTATTATAGCTATAATAGCTTCTATATTATCTTATACATATTATAAAAAAGTAGATTTAACTCTTAACTATGATATAATACAATCATAAAAAAATTATATGTTTAGGAGTTTTTATGAAAAACTTAAATGCCACTGAAAAAATTATTGATTATATTAAATTAAATATTCTAAATGGAACTTTTAAAATTAATAGTAAATTGCCCAGTGAGAGAAAGATTGCTGAACTGTTTAATATAAGTAGAATCCCTGTAAGAAATGCTATAGATATACTTTGTAAAGAAGGAATACTTAGGGCTGTACCTTACTCAAGTCCTGTAGTTGAAGGATTTAAAAAAATTGACCTGTTTGATGATAATGAAGTATATAAAAATCACAATATACAAGAATTTTACGTTGAATCTTTAAGAGCAAGACAACTTATAGAAAGTGAAGCTACAAGATTGGCAATTTTAAATGCTACTACTAAAGAACTTCAAAAAATAAGACATGCTTATTTGAAGTCAGTAGAAGAACTAGATAAGGTTTCTCAAGGTTTTATAGAAGAATGTTATGATGCTGACTTACAATTTCATAAGGAAATAATATTGGCTTCTCATAATCCAATTTTTATAAAATATTATGAGTTAATACCTAAAACAATTTCTTCTAACCAATACTTTGGGTTTAAATATAGAAATTCTCTACAGGATATGATTAGCCATCATAACGAGATAATGATGGCATTTGATAATAAAGACTCTGACTTAGGTTATACAGCAATGTACAATCATTTGGAAGATGTCATTCAGTTATTTCAACATGATTAAACATCTACTTTATCTTAAATCTATTTATAATAAAAAAATCTCAAAGTTAAATAAATTGGGATTTTTTTATTATAAAATATGTAAAAAGGCGTCGCCCTATTCTTAGCACGACACCCACGATTAATTTAAGTCTATTAAAATTTCACTTACTATAGATTTTGCATCTTCTATTATATACTTTGGGTCAACTTCATAAAATTCTCTATCTATAAATCTGTCAATCTTATCTATACTTTCTATAGAATCACTTGTAACAAATAATACAATAGATGCATCTTCTATATCATAAATTGAAAGTTCATTTTTTATATTATCATTCTCTTGAATTTCATAAACTAAATCAAATCCTAAATCATTTGCAGCTTCCTTAAGAGAATTTAAACTTCTTTCACTTTCACAAACTGCTACTATCTTTTTATTCATATTTCAAATACCTCACTAATTCTACTCCGGTACAATCATTACTATACATTTGGCTTGTTTAACCACACTTGCTGTTACTGAACCTATCATTCTTGTAAGACCTTTTTTAGTAGATTTTGTCATAACTATAATATCTACATTATCTTCTTTTGCTTTTCTAATTATCTCATCTCCTGGATATCCAAAAGTAAAGTGTACTTTAACATCATACTCACCCATTATCTCTGCTGCTTTATCCAGGATTCTTCTTCCTAAGTTCTCAGAATTCTTTATTTCTTCAGCCAGGGATATGCCATCAATAAATACTAGTTCTTTTACATTCATTATCTCTACTTCGACTTCATCTTTTTTGAATATTCCTTGTATAAATTCCAAAGAATGCATACTTCTCTCTGTCCCATCAATTGGTACTAATATTTTCTTTCTATTCATGTCACATCTTCCTTTCTTACTTTAGAATAATTAAGTAAAATATATATTCTAAGTTATAAAATATATAATAAATCTTTACTTTAGGAATTAATATTAATAATATGTATAATAATTTTAATATTTGTTATTGTGTTAATTTTATAATATATAACTAACAGTGTCAATGAACAAAATTGTAATTAAAAAAATAAAGGTTATTAGTCTACAAATACATTTCTTTTTAATAAATTTTTCAAAACGTCTTCTGGAACTGGTTTAGAAAAATAATAACCTTGTAAATATTCACACTCCATATCCGCTAATTCTTCAGCACATTCGGCAGTCTCAACACCTTCTGCTACAGCCTTCATATTCAATTTATTTATAAGAGCTATAATAGTTTCAACTGTAAGTTTGTGCCTACTATCTTCATTCATAGACCAAATCAAACTCTTATCCAACTTAATTATTGAAAATGGTAAAGAAAGCATATTAGTAACTCCAGAATAAGCAATTCCAAAGTCATCAAGTGAAAACTTAACCCCTAAATCAATTAATCTTTCCATTGTTTCTTTAATTATATTAAAAGAACCCAATGCCACAGTCTCTGTAATTTCAAGTTTAAACTTAGTTGGTGATACATTGTATTTATCCATAATGTAAAGTAAATCATCAGCCAAATTTTTTTGCATACATTGCACTACAGAAAGATTAACAGCTATATTATCTAATTTCAAATCCTCAAAATCATCACTAGCTATAAATTTACATACTTTCTCAAAAGCTACTAATCCAATTAAGTTAATCAACCCTGTTTGTTCTGCAATTGTTATAAATTCATCAGGAGGTATAAAACCTAAGTCTTTATGTTCCATCCTAAGTAATGCTTCAGCTGAGGTAAATCTACCTCTACTATTAGAAAATATTGGCTGATAATAAACTTCAAATCCATCATTTTCTAATGCCTCTTTTAAACAATTTTTAATCATATGTTTCTTCTTTATCTTTTCCCTTATAGATGCATCTGCATAAATAACATGTTTTGAGTCAGAACGCTTTGCTTCATGTATAGAGAAATCTATAGCAACTATAACATCTTCTGTTGTTTCAGCATTTTCTGGATAATAAACTACAGCAATACTAGTTGCTAAATTAAAGTTTATCTCTTCTACTAGCCAAGGTTTTTTGAATCTTTCTTCTATTTTTTTAATAATCTCTTCTGGCTCTATACCTAGTTGACTATTTACAACAATAGAAAATATATCTCCTCCTATTCTGTATACATGATTTACATCATGTATATGAATCAAATATTTTCCAACTTCTTTTAATGCAATATCTCCATTTTTAGTCCCAAAAGTTTCATTCATAAATTTAAAGTCATCAAGTGCAATTGTGATGATAAATCCTGATTGTTCAGTATTGATATTCAAATCTAACTCTTGAATAAAAGATTGTCTATTGAGTACACCAGTAAGGTCATCAATAATAAGACCTCGATTCTGCATAGAAAGATATGTCAAAAGTAAACTACATGCACATGCAGCTCCTGTAAGAAGATATTGTAAAAAAACCGCCTGTAATATAATTGCTACAACTGAAACTATAAGAAAACCTCTAATAGCCCATATTTTTGATTCATGCATTGCTTTTCTATATTTAAAAGATAAAAATGCTGAATATATTGCATAAAAGAAAAAAGATGCAAAAGTTGCAACATATCCATAACCCCGTATATAACCTGTTTCTTTTGACAATCCAAATAGAATATTTGTAAAAGGATTTGTAATAGATAAGATTATACAAACTATGAGTGGTATAGATAAAAATAATAACCTTTTTTTCATATACCTTATATCTTGATAAATAATAGCCATCACATAAAACGATACAAGTGCTGCTGGTATTGGCAATAATAATAAATATACTTGATTCAATAAAATAGTAATAAAAATTGGAATTTCATCTACGTTGTTTAGACAAAATGAGCCTAAAATATTTGAAATTATAAATAAAAATGAGAATACTAAAAGTGCACAATATATTTTGTTTTGTAATGTAGGTATAAATTTACTTCTAAAAAAGTATACCATTAAAAAGATAACTATAACTGCAGAAAAAATCTCATATTCTATATGCCATACCATAAACTTCCCTCACTATTAATGTTTAATTTTAATTATTTTAATAATATAATTATTTTATAATTCATCTTGAGTAATTTTATGGAAAAATTTTTATTTTATAACTTTTACATCAAATCCCCACTAAAAATCTAAATTTATTATAATTCTTAATACACATATAGAAATTAAGCGAATAGCTCTTTTGCTTTAGTAGCAATTCTTTCACCAAATATTATAGCCTTCTCATTTTGTACTTCTGGTCCTTCAACTGAATGTACATGTCCCAAATGTATAAATGGCTTTCCTAAAGAGCCTCCTCCAGAGTAAACAAGCATACCTTTGACCATCAAGTGACCTACTATAGTAAGTATTGCAACATCTGGACCTCCACAGACATAGTCGCATGTAGCAAAAACAGCGCCTAATTTTCCAGCTAAGTTGATTTTCTTTGAATCTTCATCAAACCATTTTTTTACTTCCCAAGTTGTATTTGCTAAATAAGTTGGTGTTCCAAATATTACTGCCTTACTTTCACTTAAATACTCTGAATCAATATTGTCAAATCTCATAAGTTTAACATCTATTCCATCCACTTTTTTAGCCCCATCTTCTATCAGCTTAGCTACCTTTTCTGTGTTTCCACTTCTTGTTTGATATAATATCGTAATCTTCAACTTAAATTCCCCCTTATTTAATAAAAATAATTTATTATATGTAAAATTATAGCATTAATTTTGATATACTACAAAGAACTAGTCGATTATTTTTTTATTAACTATTCACTTAAAAAAATCCCTAAATTTATTACTTTAAAAGACTCCTAAACTCACTTTTAATTTGCTTATTTCAATTTCAACTATATCTGATATTTCTTCAAAAGACATTCCTCTGTCATAAAGTTTTCCTGCAATTTTGATTTTTGCATTTTCTTCACCCTTTTTAATCAATGCTCTGTTTTCTTTTTCTATTACATTTCTAACATAGCGTTTTGCAAATGGCTCATTATTATCATATAAAACTTTATATTTTTCCTTATTTTCTTTTACAAAACTAAGAGCTCTTTTATCTTGTTTTATAGCTTCTGTACAAATTTCTTCTGTCTGCTCTTTTACAAATTTTAATGCCATTCCATATTGTCTTACTGCCTTTAAGCATATACCAATAGTTTGTTCCTTTACAAATTCTAGTGCCATTCCATTTTGTCTTACTGCTCTTAAACAAATTGTTTCTGTTTGATTTTTTACAAACTTCAAATCAAGCCCATTCTGTCTCACTGCTTCCATACAGATTTCTTCTGTTTGATTTTCTACCCATTTTAGATTATAACTACAATGCTTAACTGCTTCCATGCATATTTTTTCTGTTTGTTTTTTTACCCTTGCTAACCCAAACTCGCTGTTTCTCACTGCTTCTATACAGATTTCTTCTGTCTGCTCTTTTACATATTCCAATGCAGCACCATTTTTTTCAACAGCTCTTAGGCATAATTCCTCTGTTTGATTTTCTATGTATTTTAATGCTGTTCCATCTTGATTAATGGCCACCATGCAAATTTCTTCTGTTGGCTCTTCCACAAATTCTAACATTCTCCAGTCTTGTTTAACTGCCTCTAGGCATATTTTTTCTGTTTGATTCTGAACACATTTTATTGCATTACAATTTTGTCTAACAGCTTCTAGACATATATCTTCCGTTTGATTTTTTATGTATATTAAATTTAATCCGTTTTTTCTTACTATTTCTAAATATTCATCTTCTGTCTTATTATCAAAATCATCATTATCTATTGATTCAAATATATCATTTTTATTTTCTTGCATATCTTATACTCACCCCTTATAAATTTTATAAAATTCAATAAATTTACTCTCATTTTTATTCTATCAAAGAATATAAAATTTTTTGAGTCTTGTTTTTTTTTACATAATCATTTGTATGTTAAAAAATAAATTAATTGCTCTAATTCCAGTATACAATACCCAAAATATGTGGTATATTTTAACTATAATATATTTTTATATATTATTGTCAGAATATTTAAAGTTAAATTTATATAGAATATTTTTATTTATATATCACTTATGTTTGGATATATTTTTCTTTTTTCTTTTTTAGTTTTCGGGTTAGTAAGGGGTTAGTAATTTAGGTTTTCATAGGATATTATTTTTACAATTAGTTTTAATCAATCTAATTTATATATCTTGTAATTAATAAAACTAAATATGATTTAAATAATTCCTTGAGATAAATTTAATAAAACTTAGAATCCTTGTCTAAGCTTAAAATACTAAAATTATTGGGAGGATGTAAATGATGGACCAAATTAAACGCTTACATGAATTGCAACAAAAATCATACTTGACTAAAGAAGAATTTGAGGAATTAAAAAACAGCACATATATTGAAAAATTTGAATTAAGAGATGAATGTGATAACTCTTATATTTATACATTTTATGCTAATGACAAATGTAATGATATAAAATTTATAAAGTCTCAATTTATTGTTACACTTATAAAAAGCGGTTTCTTATGTGAATGTGGTGGTGTATTTAGACAAAAGAAAATAGTTGATGAATATGATTACGGATATAATGCTATATATAAATGTGATTCTTGTGGAAAAGAACTTGATAAAGAAGTAGAAAATTATGACTAAATAACAGAAGAACTATTAAAACATTTTTGGCAAATGATAAGTAAAAGTAATTCTGAATTTGAACTATACCCCTCTTAGCAGACAGTTAAAATATGTAAAACTGTCTAAAAGCTAGGAGGGTTTTGTTATTTCCAATTAAATTCAATTCACCTTAATTATTTAATTCAATTTCATACTTTTTTATTTTCTTATATAAAAGACTTTTGTGTATTCCCATAACCTCTGCTGCTTTGGAACATTTCCAATTGTACTTCTTCAAAACATCAATAATTAAACTCTTCTCATAATTCTCAACCATTTCATGAATTGAACAATTACTATCCACATTACATTGAGCTACTCTGCTGATATTATCCATCTTAGATGGAAGGTCACACATCATAATGACCATATCATCACTTACAGCATAGGCGCTTTTTATTACGTTTTCTAGTTCTCTTATATTTCCTGGCCAAATATAGTTAATAAAACAATTTTTAACATTATCACTTAGAACTTTCAATTTCTTATATTCAACATTTAATTTATTTAGTATATAATTTGCTAGCAATAAAATATCATCTTGTCTGTCCTTTAATTCCATCATATGAATATTTATTACATTTAACCTATAGTATAAGTCTTCTCTAAACAATCCCTCTTCAACCATTTTACTTAAATTCTTTCTTGTAGCAGAGATTACCCTTACATCTATCTTTATAGTCTTAAGACCTCCAACTGGTTCTATCTCACTTTCCTGAAGAACTCTTAAAAGTTTTGCTTGCATGGTCAAAGGCATGTCGCCTATTTCATCTAAGAAGATTGTACCATTATTCGCAACTAAAAACTTACCTTTTTTACCTCCCTTTTTTGCTCCTGTAAAAGCTCCTTCATCATACCCAAATAGCTCTGATTCTAGTAGTTCTTCTGGTATTGCAGCACAGTTTATACTAACCATAGGTTTGTCTGCTCTACTGCTATTATTGTGAATTGCTCTAGCAAAGACTTCTTTCCCTGTACCTGTCTCACCCGTTAAAAGTACTGAGAAGTTGGTTTTAGAAGCTTTCATACCTGTTTTCTTAAGTTCTATGAAATCTCTATTTTCACCTATGAGCTTGTCAAAGCTACATTTATCCTTGAACTGTTCTTTATAATATTGTAGCTCCATATATTCTGACATTAACTTTTTAGCTACATCAAAGGATTGCAGTCTAAATTTAACTTGAGCTACCCCTGCAACTACTTCTCCATTCTCATTTTCCACATAAGATCTACTTACTATTACACTTTTTTCTTTTGTTTTTCCACCTAAATAATGATGTATGGCTCCTTCTTCACAATATTTATCTCTCATAATATCTAACATTTTTGTATTTGGTATAATACTTTGTATATTATGTTCTATTATATCTTCTCTTTCTTTCCCTAAGAAATCACAATATTTATCATTAATATCTATGATTACTCCATCTTTATTTACAACAATAAAGCCATCATCAGTCATGGATAACACTCTTGCAAATATATCCTTATACCAGTGCTCTTTCATTGTCTCATCCCTCCACTATCACCTTCAGCAAAAATAATAAGTCTTACAATACAATATTATAAGACTTACCATTCTATGTATTCAATGTTTTCTAGAAGTTACCTATTTAATGACTCTATCATCTCAGGTAGAATTTCATATAAATCCCCTACAATTCCATAGTCACATATATCGAAAATAGGAGCTTTGGAATCTTTATTTATAGCAACTATATATTTAGAATCACTCATCCCTGCTAGATGCTGTATTGCTCCAGATATTCCACATGCAATGTATAACTCTGGTCTAACAGTAGTTCCTGTTTGTCCAACTTGATGAGAATGTTCTATCCACCCTGAATCTACTGCCGCTCTTGAAGCACCAATTTCTGCCCCCAATTTATCTGCCAATTCTTTTATTAGTTCAAATCCTTCTGCTCTCTTTAATCCTCTTCCTGCTGATACTATTATTCTAGCATCAGTTAGATTTATGGATTTCTTTTCTTGTGGAAGCATTTCTACTAGTCTAGTTCTAATCATTTTTTCAGTAAGTTTTGGAGTAACAACCTCTAAAACTCCACTCTCTGATTCAGTTCTTACAGCTTTTGACATAACACCTGGACGAACTGTTGACATCTGTGGTCTATTTTTTGGACAAACAATAGTAGCCATTAAATTTCCACCAAATGCTGGTCTTGTTTGTAATAACTTATTATCTGTTGAATCTATTTCAAGTTTTGTACAATCAGCAGTTAGACCTGTCCCAACTTTTCCTGCAATTCTAGGTGCGATATCTCTTCCTATAGAAGTAGCTCCAACTAGTACAACCTCTGGCTTTTTCTCTTCAATTAAACCTGCAATTGAAATTGCATATCCATCAGTTGTGAAATCTTTAAGAAGAGGGTCATTGATATAATATGTTTTATCAACACTATAGTGAAGTAAATCCTTTACTTCTTTCTCTACTTCATATCCAGCTATTACAACTGCAAGTTCTTTCCCTAGTTGGTCAGCAAGCTTTCTTCCCTCACCAATAAGTTCTATAGTAACAGGATTAATTTTGCCTTCCCTTTGCTCTCCTATTACCCAAACTCCATTATAATCATTTAAATTTATACCTTGATTAACTTTTGCTCTCATCATCTTAACACTCCTATACTAGTTTCAAATCGAATAGTATTTCTATTAATTTATCAGCTTTTTCCTTTTTATTTATACCTTCGATTATTTCATTATGCTTGTCTTTAACTGGTACAAAAGACTTGTAAACATTTGTAGGTGAACCTTTTAATCCAATTTGAGTTGTATCAATATCTAAATCTGCAAGTGTTAACACAGTAATCTTTTCATCCCCATTATTGTAAGCTTCTAAGATTCCTTTGACACTTGGATATCTTGGACTATTCAACTCTTTTATAGCAGTTAGTAATACTGGCATCTTTGCTTCTATTAAATAATCTCCTGTTTCTGTATAACGAGTTACTAGTAATTTATCACCTTGAACCTTTACTTCTTTTGCATAGGTAACTTGTGCCACTCCCAAGAATTCTGCAACCTCTGGTCCAACCTGAGCTGTATCTCCGTCTATAGCTTGTCTTCCACAGAATATTACATCATACTTTCCAACCTTCTCTATAGCAGCAGCAATAATTGTTGATGTAGCCCAAGTATCTGAACCACCAAAAGCTCTATCTGAAATTAAATATGCTTCGTCAGCTCCCATTGCCAAAGCTTCTTTTAAAGCACTTTTAGCTTGAGGAGGTCCCATGCTTACAACCTTAATCACTGCTCCTAGTTCATCTTTTATTTTTAACGCTTCTTCTAAAGCATTTCTATCATCTGGATTAATTATACTTGGTACACCATCTCTTATTAGAGTACCTGTCTCTTTATTTATTTTAACTTCATTAGTATCTGGAACTTGCTTTAAGCAAACAACTATATTCATTCTCTTCCTCCTATCCTAGTACTGCTCTTGAAATAACAACCTTGTGTATTTCTGAAGTACCTTCGTAAATTTCTGTTATCTTGGCATCTCTGTACATTCTCTCTAATGGATAATCTTTCATATATCCATATCCTCCATGGATTTGAAGAGCTAGATTTGTAACTTCTCTTGCAGTGCGTGAGGCATTGTATTTTGCCATGGCAGCTTCTTTAGTGTGTTTTTCTCCTCTAGCTTTCAAGTCTGCCGCATAGTATACTAACAACTTTGCTGATTCTACCATAGTAGCCATATCTGCTATATACCATTGAATACCTTGCAAAGCTGAAATTGGCTTGCCAAACTGAACTCTTTCTTTAGAATATTTTATACTTTCTTCTAAGGCACCTTCAGCAATTCCTACAGCTTGAGCTCCAACTCCAATTCTTGCTCCATCTAGACAAGTCATAGCTATGTTAAAGCCTTTTCCTTCTTTTCCTAATAGATTAGATTTTGGAACTCTACAGTTATCAAAGATTAACTCTGCAGTTTCTGAACCATGGATACCCATTTTTTCTTCAATTTTTCCTATTGAAAAACCTGGAGTACCTTTGTCAACGATGATAGCAGACATTCCCTTTATCCCCTTTGATGGGTCTGTCAATGCAAATATTATTAACGATTCTGCTTGACCTCCACCAGAAATAAAGCACTTAGTCCCATTTAAAACATATTCATCAGTTGCTTCATCAATGATTGCAGTTGTTGCAACTCTTGCTGCATCTGAACCAGCATTAGGTTCAGTTAATGCAAAAGCACCTACACACCCACCTTCAGCCATCATAGGAAGGTATTTTTTCTTCTGTTCCTCAGTACCAAATTTCAAAATAGCTTGAGCATATATTGTGTGTATTGATAGTATTGCTGCAGATGCTGCACATTTTTTTGCAACCTCAGTAACAACAATTACCTTTTCTATATCCGCTCCACCAGAGCCACCATACTCTACAGGTGTCCCAATACCATTAAATCCTATTTTAGCCATTTTGCTAAAAAGCTCTCTTGGGAAAATACCCGTTTTATCTGTTTCAGCAGCTATTGGTGCTATTTCATTCTCTGCAAATTCTTTTGCTACTCTTTGAAGCATTAATTGTGCTTCTGTTAATCTAAAATCCATAAAATTTCCTCCTATTTATTGACATACTTCACATGTTTCTTTATTCATTGCTACAATTCCAGACTCAATTAGAGCTTCTATATCAGAATCACTGTATCCAAGTTCTCTTAATATCTCATCTGAATGTTCTCCTATAAGTGGTGCATCACAGGTCATGTTAACTTCAATATTTCCAAACTTAACTGGAGTGGATGCAAGCATCGTCTTATTTCCATTTTTGCTTGTATGTTCATATATATAGTTATTAGCAATAGCCTGTTCATCAGTTACTACATCATTAACATGTTGAATTCTTTCATGGGCTATATCCGCAGTAGTAAGCTTTTCGACCATCTCATTTTGAGTGAATTTTGCAAATTCACCATCCAAAATATTAATAAGTTCTGTAGCATTTTTCTTACTTTCTACTGAAGATGCAAATTTCTCTTCTTTTATTAAATCTTCTCTTCCAAATAATCTACAAAGTGCCTCAAAATATCTCTCATGCTCTAGGATACTTAAGAATATCCATTTTCCATCTTTACAACGATAAGAGTTTATTACTGGAGAAATAGCATTCTTTCTAGTTTTTGGGTACTCGTCGCTAAACTGTGTAGATGCTAATAAAGATGATGCATTCCATATTGCTTGTCCGAATAAAGAGGCCATTACTTTTTGCCCTTTTCCAGTCTTAGCTTGTTGGTATAAAGCTGCACATATACCTCCAGATAAACTACAAGAGGTTGTGGCATCTCCAAAAGCTATAGGTGGATTTATTGGACTTGTATCCTTCTCTGCGATATCAAGCATAGCTCCACTTCTTGCCCAAAATGCAACTGTATCAAAACCTGCATTATCCTTAGCAGGTCCAAAATCACCAAAACCATTTATTTGTCCCCAGATAAGATGTGGATGCTTTTCACTTAATGATTCATAGTCAAGACCTAGCCTTTTTAATGCTCCTGTTCTATAGCTTGAAACAAATACGTTGGCTTCACTTAAAAGCTTATCCATAATTTCAATTCCTGCTTCGCTCTTAAGATTTATAGACAAACCTCTTTTATTTGAATTATATGTACTGTAAAAAGGATTATTATCATCATCTATTGGCATTGTCATTGTTGCCCCTGTCTTTCTTCCTGGGTCTCCAAAACTCGGCTCTACCTTAATAACATCAGCACCCCAGTCAGCTAATATTTTAGAAGTACCTGGACCTGCTACAAAATATGTTAAGTCAATTACCTTAACTCCTTCTAATGGTTTATTTAACACTTTCAATTCCTCCTTATACTGTCAACTTGGTATTTTAAATATGGTATTCATGTTACTAAAACATAAAATTTATTATATATATTTTGAAAATTGATTTTACATATCAAAATATAATTTATACTTTTTTATCTTTTCTGTTATGGTAATCCTGGGAACATTGTAAAGAGAAGAACTGCTACTACAGTTCCAATAATTGGGGTTAAAACAGTTACCCAAAATATTGGCATATAGGCATCCTTATGTGATTCTTTACATAGACCATTTGTTACAGTAACTATATATCCGTTGTGTGGAAGTGAATCTAATGCTGCTGATGAAATTGCCATAGTTCTAGTTAACGCTGCAGCAGAAACACCTTTAGCTAAAAATACTGGTCCAAGAAGTGGAGCGGCAATTCCAAGTCCACCTGAAGCTGACCCACAGATACCTGCAATAACTGTAGTCCCAACCGCAGCCCCTGCAATAGGAGGTCCAGGAATATTAGTCATAGCATTAACTATAAAGTCAAAACCAACTGCTGATTTTACAACTGAACCAAACGCAACTACAGCACAAGTATTACATATTGCTACTACTGTAGTTTTACATGCATCACCAACATGTCCAACTATTTTGCTATTATCTTGATATTTATTTAACAATAAATACACTAATAAAGCTCCTATAAACACTCCCACCTCAATTGGTACTATTGCTTGTCCATTAATTTTTACATTGATTATTAGGATTGATACTATTAATGGAATTAATGCAATTAGACCATTAGGACCATTTTCTCTCTTAGAATTAGTTGTTGCTACTTCATCAAATATATCTGATTCATGTGCTATAAAATGTCCACCATTAGCCTTTTCCTTTGAAACCATTTTGTATAAAATGATACTTCCAACTACAAACATTACTGCACATGATATAAATCCATTTACTGCTCCAGCCATAATATCTGTCCCTAAGGTTGAAGCTGGAACAATATTATGAATCTGTGGTGCTCCTGGTGCAACCATAGCAAAAGTTGAACAGCCAAAAGTCAAAGCTGCTGGTATGAATCTTCGTGGTAAATCAGCTTCTTTAAAAATTTCTAAAGCTATCGGAAACACTGCAAAACTTACAACGAAAACACTCACTCCCCCATAGGCCAATATTCCACATGCTATTGGAATAGAAAGCAATGCTTTATCCTTACCAATCCATCTTACAATCATCTTAGCAATAGATTTTGCCCCGCCAGTAATCTCCATTATTTTTCCCATTAAAGTACCCGTTAGGAAAATAAAGAAATTTGCCTGAAGAAATCCAACAAATCCTGTCATATAATCCACCTTAAGTGCATTATATACATTTAAATTTCCTGTTATAGCAACTAGTAATGAACATACAATTGCTATTATAAAAATATTTACTCCCTTCATAACCATTACAACTAGAAGGGATAGGGCTATGATAATTCCTACTAAACTTATAATTACTCCCGTATTCATAAATTAACTCCTTTTAAAATTAAACTATATGTATTTTTTCACGAAATTTAGATTTTTAATATGTTCTACATTTCTTCCAATTTAATTATAATAGCTACTTATTTTCAAAAATCGGTTTTCTCTTTTCTATAAATGCATCCATTCCTTCTTGTTTATCTCTTGTAGCAAAAGTTAAACCTGCAATATCTTTCTCTAGTTCAAGAGCATTTTTTAAATCCATATCTATTCCTTTATTAATAACTACTTTTGCATATCTTATTGCTATTGGTGCTTTTTCAACTATTTGATTCATCATCTTCATTGCCTCTTCTAAAAGCACATCACTTGGAACTACTTTATTAATAAGACCAATAGATTTAGCTTCTTCTGCATTTACTTGCCTTCCTGTAAAAATTAATTCTTTAGCTATCCCAGTTCCAACAAGTCTTGATAATCTTTGAGTTCCGCCAAAACATGGAATGACTCCTAAATTAACTTCAGGCTGTCCAAATATAGCCTTTTCTGATGCAATTCTAATGTCACAACTCATAGCAAGTTCACATCCACCACCTAATGCATATCCATTAACTGCTGCTATTACTGTTTTCTCAAGAGCTTCAATTTTATCAAAAATCCCTTGGGCATAACCTGCATATTTTCTTCCTTCTTCACTTTTATAGTTTTGCATCTGACGTATGTCAGCTCCAGCTACAAAAACTTTACCTTCTCCAGTAATAATAACTCCTAATATTTCCTCCTTTTCTGATACTACATCAACAACTTGAGATAATTCTCTAAGGGTGTCATTGTCAAGAGCATTTAAAGCTTTAGGTCTATTTATAGTAATAACACAGACTTTATCCTTAACTTCCACCTTAAGATTTTTTAAATTTTCCATTACAAATCCCATCATATTCCCCCCATTATTCATTGTTATTTTTTCTACACTTTCTTGTTAATATATATTAGCAAGTTCTAAGCCAACTTATATTTAATTTCTTTATTTTCATTAAAAAATTGTTTTTTTTGATAAAATAAACAAAATATACATAAATTTCACTTAATTTCTAATAATTTTTAACTTTAGAATTGATTAAATTGTAATTCACTAAAGAATTTTTATCCAATAAAACCCATAAAACAATATTTTTGTCTCATTTTAGAGAAAATACTTAAAAAACACAGTCTCATTTTTGAGAATGCAGTCTCATTTTTGATATTTTCATTAAAATAATTTAAGTAACATGCTCATAAGCCTCTTTACAGTCTAATAAAGAATCTTTAGAACATATAGGTAACTTATTTTCTATCAATTTAAATTGTTAATACTTTAGTTTAGTATATCTATATATCTGTTCCAATAGTATAAATTTTTAACGAAAATAGGAAAATCCACAAAGACTTAATGTCTAAATAGATTTTCCTATCTTAAATGCTTATGATAATTTTAGATTTGATTTACAATTCTTAGGAGAGAATAAATATTATATTTATACTTTTTCTCTAAAATCAAATAACTCCATTTTCTTTTAAATCATTTATTTTATCACTATCAAAACCAAGCCAACTACTATAAATCTCCTCATTATTTTCTCCTAAAGATGGTGCTGGTACATTAATTTGGGCTTTTGTTGCCATCAACTTAACTGGATTTCCATTGACTCTCATATCTCCTATAATAGGATGTCTCATATCTACAATCATTTCCCTTGCTTTTGCAATGTGTTCATCTGTTGTAACACTACCAAGATTATAAATAGGTGCAGCAGGGACGCCAGCTTCTGATATTAAATCAACTGCTTCTTTTATTGTATGCTTAACAGACCATTTTTCTATTTCTGGTTTAAGAGCCTTATGATGTTCACAACGCTTAAGATTTGTTTTAAATCTTTCATCTTCTAAAAGTTCCTCTCTAAAAAGTACTTTTTTACACAATTTTTCAAACAATTTATCATTACCACAACCTATTACAAAATTACCATCACTTGCCTTAAAAGAATCATAAGGGTAAGCAGAAGCGTATCTATTGCCCATAAGTTCAGGCTGACCAGAATCAAAATATCTTTGTATGCCAGTTTCAAGAGATGATACAACTGAATCAACGAGGGAAATATCTACTCTTTGTCCTTTTCCAAATATCTTTCTAGCATTAAGTGCCATAAGTATGCCAATAGTTAAATTCATACCTCCCAATACATCTCCCATAGCATTTCCTACTCTTGTTGGTTCTCCTCCTTCAGTTCCTGTTATACTCATAAGTCCACCCATTGCTTGTGCAATAATATCATATCCTGGACGCTCTGAATATGGTCCATAACAGCCAAAACCTGACACAGCTCCATAAATTATTTGATTATTAACTTTAGATAATTCATCATAACCAAGCCCTAACTTTTCCATTACACCTGGTCTATAATTTTCTACAACAACATCAGCCTCTTTTACCATTTCTAAGAATATGTTTTTACCTTCTTTTGATTTAAGATTTAAAGTTATACCTTTCTTATTTCTATTTATATTTGCATAGTATAAACTTTCTCCATTTACAAAAGGTCCAAATTTTCTTGTATCATCACCTTTTTCTGGCACTTCTATTTTTATAACCTGTGCCCCAAAATCAGCCAACATCATTGTGCAATATGGACCTGCAAGAACTCTAGTAAGGTCAAGTACTTTTATATCGCTTAATGCTCCTTTTTTCATATCTATACCTCCAATTTATATTATATTACTCAATATTAAAAGTTGAGTTTAATGACAAATTCCTCAATTATCGAAATTAATGCATTATATGTGCTATTCCATTAAAGAATAAAACTGATACTACTGCAATAACTAATAATCCAACTGCACTCATAACGAAAAGTTGAATAAATACCTTATTTTGTTCTTCTTTATTAAAGTCTTTCTTACTTGACCCCATAGCTGCCAAAATCAATGCACCACCAGTAGAAAGTGGACTTACACCAGCAAGAGAACCTCCTACACCAACTGCTGCAATAAGTGCTAGTGGGTCTACTCCTCCAACTGACTTAGCTATATCAACACACATAGGCATCATAGTTGGATACACTACTGCTAATGCCGAACTTACCATAGACATAAGTCCTGCTGAAATACTCATAATTGGAGTAGCAGTTTTACTATTCATTAGTGATGATAATGCATTACTCATCAAGTCAATCCCTCCTGCTGCATCCACAATTGTCATCATTGCTCCCACCCCAAGGACCATTACTATTGTACTCCATGGGATTGCCTTGATACATTCTCCATCTTCAGCAATATTGAAAAGAAGAAGTATAGCCGAAACTGAAAAGGCAGCAAGTCCAACATTCATATCGAAAAATATAATAAAAGCAATCATGACTAATATACTTATAAGAGAAATTATTTGCTTTACATTAAACTTTTCTATATTCTTACTATCTATAATATTTATAGGTTTTTTAAGTTTATATCCTTTAAAAATTATGAACAATACTATTGAAAATACAATCGTTGATAAGGTTTGACATGCTAAAATAGCAGGCATAACATTTTCAATCCCAACACTCTCTGCAACAGTTGTTATAATTTGACCTTCTGGAGTAATAGGTGTCATACGACCTGCCATTAATCCACATTCGCCTATAAGTGCAAGCATTACAGGATTATAACCAACAGTTATTGCTACGGGAACAGCCATTGCTGGAATTATCGCAAGTGCTGGAATTGCACCTGGACCAACACCTGCAACAATAAATCCTGCAATAAAAACTGCTATTGGAATAAGCCAAACTCGCTTACCAGAAACAGCTACTATTTTTTCTGCAACTAACTTTAATGCTCCAGTTGAATTTACTATTGCAAAAAGTAATGTTATTCCAACAAGTGTTGTAAACATTGAGTTACTTATAGCTCCATAAAGCTCTTTTTCATCCATGCCAAATATTCTAACTGCTATGACACCAACAGCTAAAGCTAAAATCCCTGCATTATTCTTACGTACAAAAGCTAGAACAATAACACCTAAAAATAAAATTAAAGCTATAATATCCATATTGACCTCCCCAAATCATTTATTTTTTTAATCAAGACAATTGACAACTAGAAATTTCAGATTTTATATTTACATGATGACCACTATATACACCCTCTATCAAACTCTTTTGGTATTTAGATAATTCGAGAAGTTTATTAAAATCTACTCCTGTATCATATCCCATACGTTCAAGCATATACACCAAATCCTCAGTCGCAGTATTACCAGATGCACCAGGTGCAAAAGGACACCCTCCTAAACCTCCAAGTGTAGATTGAACAGTAGTAATACCAGACTCAATAGCTACAAGAGTATTAACCATCCCCATATTTCTAGTATCATGTATATGTACCTGCCATCTACATTCTGGTAATGCTTCAACTAATGCACTAATAGTCTCTCTAACTTGTTTAGGGTCAGCAATACCTATTGTATCTGCTAAGTTAATCTCTCTAATACCGTTTTCCCAAAGGCATTTACTAAATGCTACCGCATCCTCTATCTTTGGTATCCCTTCAAAAGGACAGCCAAACACTGTGGCTATTCCAACACATATATTCATTTCAGGATAAGAATCTATTATTTTTTTTAGTTCAGTAATGGATTCTTCATGAGTTCTATTTATATTTTTCTTATTGTGAGTTTCACTTAAGGAAATAACATAAGATATATCTCTTATTCCACAATCCCATGCAAGCTTAGCACCGTATAAATTTGGAACTAATGCATAAAGCTTTACATCAGGATAATTTTTTACACAGTAGGTTGCTATTTCCTTTGCATCTTTCATCTGAGGAATGGCTTTTGGACTTACAAATGAACCAATTTCTAATTCTTTAATACCAGAATCAATAAGACCATCAATAATTTTTAGTTTTTTATCTGTATCTACGAATTCTTTTAGATTTTGAAATCCATCTCTTGGACCAACTTCAAGTATATTTATCTTACTCATCTCTTTGCCCCCTTTATTTACAGTGATATAACAAGCTAGCATTGTTATATTACTGCTTAATATTGCTTAATATTAACTCATTAATAAGCTTATTTAAGCACATTATAGTATTATCTGTTAAGTTTTGTCAACACAATAAATATATTTTAAGATTTATTTATTTTCACTCATTAGGATTTGCAGATTGTAGAATATTGTTCTTTGATTGGATATATGTTAAGATAATAAATGTAAGCAAGTTTAAGCAACTATTCAAGGAGGATTTTTATCATGGCAACAATCAAAGATATTGCAAAAGATTGTGGTCTTTCTTCAGCAACAGTCTCCTATGTTTTAAGTGGTAAGGGAAATGAACGAAGAATTCCACTACATACACAAGATATAGTTTTAAATTCAGCAGATAAGCTTGGATATAAACGCTCTACTCCTAGAGTACATAATCATATTCAAATAGCATTTTATTGGCAAGATTCTGGTTTTGAATTGGCATCAACCAACATATTTCAAGCAATAAACCATGTCATTTCTTTAGAGCATTTAGATATAAATATTATCATACGACCTTATACTGTTGGCCATTTATGCGATGATGAATATCTTTTTTCAAACAATTATTATGATGGTGTTGTTTTGACAGGTATTAATGCTGATGATATAGAGTACCTATTAAAAAATAAACCTAAAATTCCTGTAGTTGTTGTAAATCGTGAAATAGAAGGTTTTTCGAGTGTATCTATTGATAATGAAGAAACTGGTCGTATAGCAGCATTACATGCTATTCAAAATGGTAAAAATGACATAGCTGTTGTATTTAACCCGTCTTCATTTACATGTATGACTTTACGGGGCAAATCTTTTTTAAAGACATGTGAGGAACATGGAATATATTTACCAGATTCTATATATTATTGTTCTAACAAAATAGATAGTGGGTATGATATTGCTAAAAAAATGATTGCAAAGAACTCAATAAAAAAAGTAATCTTTTGTAACCATGATGTAGTAGCTCTTGGTATAATGAATGCATTTAATGAGTCAGGGATTGCAATTGGAAATGATGTTCAGATATTTGCAGCAAGTAATGGACCTTCAAGGCTAATGGCAAGAAGTACACCACCATTAACAGTTATAGACTTGAAAATGGAGGAAACAGCAGAACGTAGCCTTCGAATGATTATCGATATTGTTACTGGAAGAATGAGTGGTATTCAACGTCAAGTAATATACCCATCCATCATCTATAGACAATCGAGTCCTGTTCAAAACCTTTTATAATATTATTAGTTTTGCAAGATATGTTTTTAGTATTTATAAAACAATTTTTACAAATATAAAAACACCTCTGAATCATATTTACATATTATTATGTAAACATGGTTTAGAGGTGTATACATTTCTAAGATATTAGAATATTTACTCTTCCATTTCCCAGTTATGATATATATCTTGAACATCATCATCTTCTTCAAGCATATCAACTAATTTATTCATCATTTTTAAATGAGCTTCTTCAGTTAGTACAGTTGTAGTTTGAGGTATCATCTTTACATCAGCAGATATAAACTCATACCCTTTAGCTTTCAACTCATCACGAACACTAGAAAAATCTTCTGGTGTAGTTATTATTTCATAACCATCTTCTTCTGTTATAAAATCTTCAGCTCCTGCTTCTAATGCAACATCCATCAATTCTTCTTCTGAAATTCCATCTCCTGAACCAACTAATATCTGTCCTTTTTTATCAAACATAAAAGACACACATCCACTAGTTCCTAAGTTTCCTCCATTTTTATCGAAGTAATATCTTACATTACCAGCAGTTCTGTTTTTGTTGTCAGTTAAAGTTTCTACTATAACTGCAACTCCGCCAGGTCCATAACCTTCATAAACTATAGTTTCATAGTCATCACCAGCACCTGCTCCAGCACCTTTAGCGATAGCTCTATCTATATTATCATTTGGCATATTATCTGCCTTAGCTTTTTCTATAGCTGTCTTTAAAGCTGCATTATATTCTGGGTCTGCTCCACCTTCTTTGGCAGCAACTGCTATTGCTCTAGCATGTTTAGTAAATATTTTTGCTCTTTGAGCATCTTGTTTACCTTTTCTATTAATTATATTACCTATACGTCCCATATTTCCACTCCTTAATACGTACAATTAGTTATTCTAATTTTTATCACTTGTAAATTTTATCACAAATCTTTAAAATAGTAAATTAGAACTTAGGAGGTTGCGCAGGCGTTTTTCTCTTATGCTCGCTTATTCTATGAAGTCTTTCAATTATCTCTTGGTCTCTTTGAGGAACTTCATCTAATCTACCTTGTAACACAGCATCTATCATATCGTAAGTAGTTCCCATTTCATTTTCATCTGTTTGACCTTCCCAAAGACCTGCAGAAGGAGCTTTGTTTATTAAATCTTCATGAACACCAAGTTCTTTTGCCCATTCATACACCTCTCCTTTAGTCAAATTTGCAATTGGTAAAATATCAACTCCACCATCACCAAATTTAGTAAAGTATCCTGTGTGTATTTCTGCAGCATTATCTGTACCAACAACTAGATATCCTAGATTGTTAGCAATTGTATAAATAGTACTCATTCTTACTCTTGCTCTTAAATTTGCATCTGTCATCTTTAAATATTCTGCTCTATATAAATGTTTCTCTTTTAAATTTCCTACTACCATGTCTAATATAGCACTTTGTGGCTCTATAAGGTCTAAATCAAGATATTCTATATCACATCCTTCTATAACCTTAAGTGCATCTTCTCTATCTTGAGGATTACTTTTTATGCTCATTATAACTCCCATAGAGTTTTCTGGAAATGCCTTTTTAATTAAATTAGCAACTACTGCTGAATCAATTCCCCCAGATACACCGACAATCAATCCTTTTGCATTTGCTTCATTAACCTTATTTATAAGCCATTCTACAGTTTTGTCTATTTGTATTTTTATATTTGACATTGTTATCTCCTCTCAAATTTGCTACTTTGTTTTAATATATTATACCATATATTAATATATTGTTTTAATATGTTTTTTTTTATGCAAAATTAAGTAAACATGAAAGATTATATTTAATCTTATTTTATATAAATATAATTTGCCTATTTTGGTAAAACTATTTCAGAAGGTGATTTTTATGAAAAAAACTGATGATTTGAAGAAAAAATATTTTGATTTTAATTTAAAAAATACGATAATTGGAGTTTTTACAGGATTTATAAATGGAGTTTTTGGGTCTGGAGGAGGTACTCTTTTAGTTCCGATATTAAATGACATCGTTAAGGTAGAAGAACATAAATCTCATGCAACTGCTCTTTCTATAATAATTTTCTTAACGACAGCAAGCTCTGTTTTATATGTATCTAAAGGTACTTACGACGTTAATTTGACAATAAAAGTTGCAGTTGGAAGTATTCTCGGCGGTATCATAGGGGCTAAGCTACTAAATAAAGTTACTGGAAAGTTTCTTAGGATTTCTTTTGGAATAATCATGATAATTGCAGCATTAAGGATGGTGTTCTAATGTTATTTGCTTTAATTGGATTTTTTGCAGGGATTATCGGAGGAATGGGAATGGGTGGAGGAACCATCCTTATACCTGCACTCGTTTTACTTGCTGGTATCGACACTAAAATAGCTCAAAGTGTAAATTTACTTTCATCTATTCCTATGACACTTATAGCATTGGCTATACATATAAAAAATAAAAATGTAGTTTTTAAATTGGTTATACCCATAGCTGTATTTGGGGTTTTAGGTGCCATATTTGGTTCACTGTTAGCTAATTATCTATCTTCAGATATATTAAAAAAAATATTTGGGATATTTCTACTTTTAGTTGGTTTATTTGAAGTAAAAAAAGGATTCTGTGCAAAGTCTAATAAAAAGCCATTAAATTGATTTAGATTAAAACAATTTAATGGCTTTTCATTTTAAGATAAAATTTGACTGTTTAATATAATTAACTCTTTTAATCTTTTTAGATTACAATAATATTTCTCCGTTTTGTTCAGATAAATAGAATTCTTCTCCTAAAACTATTTTTCCTGTTCCATTTGTTATATCAATCATTTTTTCTGATACTTTTTCTACATCCTCTAACTTTGAATACACTATTATCTCGACATTATCTTCATATATGGTATCTTTTATGAAATACCTTAAATTCATTAATTCATTTTGTACTTTTCCAAGTTGAGTATAATCTATTTTAATCTTAACTTCTTGATACATTACCTTATAAATTATCTTACCTGCTTCCAATCCCAACTTAGCACCTTTTGTATAAGCTCTAACTAAACCACCTGCACCTAATTTTGTGCCTCCAAAATACCTAGTAACAACAACTGCTACATCTCTCAAATCTTCTTTTTTTATAACCTCTAATGTAGGTATACCTGCTGTTCCTTGTGGCTCTCCATCATCACTATATCTTTGTATATTCATATTTTGTCCAACTGTATAAGCCCATACATTATGAGTTGCATCTTTGTGCTTTTTCTTTATTTCATTTATAAATTCTAATGCTTCCTCTTCGCTCTTTATAGGTTTAGCATATCCAATAAAAACAGACTTTTCAATTGTTATTTCATCAGTTCCAAATTCATGTAATGTCCTGTAATTGCTCATTATATTTCCTCCTATTTTAATTATTTTTTAAGGTATACATCAAATATGTATTTATATATAAAATTATTCTACTAAAAAATAAATAGATTTTTATCATTTCTTTAATAACTGTTATAAAACAATTATATAATAAAATTGTATACTTTTTAATTTTTATTTCAAATATAAGTTACTAATTTTAGATATAAATCACTAAAAATTTAGATTTCTAAATCACAATCTAAATAAACTATATAATTTATGTTTAAAATATTTTTAATTAAAAAAGGAAGGGGCTACCCTTCCTCAGAATTCTCTAGATTCACTATTAATTTGCTGGAACATCATCGCCCTCTGAAACTAATTTCTTTAATTCTTTAAACTTTTTATAAGATACTTCTACTAAAGCTTGCTCTTTGTGATGTGACAACATTTCTAAAGCATCCTTAACTTTATAAAATCCACCTTCTTGGAATTCAGGAGCAAGTACACAATCAGTGTTACAAGCTTCCATAACATACCACATTATTGCATTACAAACTTCTTGTTGTCTACTTCTTGAGAAAAATTCATACATAGTGTCGCCAGCTACATCTATCATTTTAGCATCTATGCCAGTTTCTACTTTTACTCTTTGAACAGCACTCTCATATGGAAGTCCCCCTCCAAGTATCTTACCTTTTGGAAGTGTCCATTCACCTCTATCATTTTTTACAATAAGTACTTTATTAGCATAAAAAACTACTCCACCTGCACAACGTCTTACTATCATTTGAAACCCCTCCCATTAATTTATTTATTACCTTGTTAAACTCTAGAAATACATCATTAAGTAAACAAATTGCTTTAATAAAAAATTACTTTTTCAAATTTTTCGCATCTTCCAATGCTTTAATGGCTTCGTCATAAGCTCTAAGCACATACTCTTTTTCAAAATTCTTATTCTTGTCTTTCAACTGATGTAAAATCTTTAAACTGTTTTCATCTCCTAATTTTGAAAGAGCTTTTGCACAATACTGCCTAGTTTGTGCATTTTTATCGTAGAGACCTTTTTGTAATACTTCTCTACTAATTGGTGATTCAATCTTTCTTATTGCTGAATAAGTTATCCTTCTAATATCTGAGTGTCTGTGGTTTGTGAGCTGATGAAGTAATTTCAAGAATCTATCATCTTTTAGCTCACCTGTCGCCCAAATTAAAACAATTAAATCTTCAGCATTTTTTTCCACAAGGATTCTTTTGAAAACCTTTCTCTTAAAGTATACCATTTTTTCGTCATCTAAGCTATCCATAAAATCAAGTCTCTTGATTTTATCTAATTCTAAAAATTTATCCAAAATATCCTTAGATGCCTCAAAATCCTCTTTTTGCATTTCTTTTATTTTCAATTTTGCTTGTATAAGTTGCTCGCTTGCCTCAGTATTTGAAATATTTCTAATCTTACTAATTTGAGATACTGTTTTAGATTCTTTATAAAGAAGATAGGTTATAAAATAATCTTGAAGATTATCTATATTTTCCCAATTAATATCCATATTCAACCTATTTTTCTAATATGTACTCTCTATAGATACTAAAATCTTCTTCATCCAAGTTTACATCTAATGCTATACCATTTTCCCCATACTCAAAATTCTCCACATTATATTTATCTTTTATTCTACTAAATATATCACCTCTCTCATAAGGTAACATAAAGCTTACCGAATAGGTATTTTCCATTAAAGCACTTTCTATCATATTTAATAGCTTATCCATATTTATGCCTTGTTTAGCAGAAATATACACAATATCTTCTTGACTTTTAGGATATATATCCAATTCTAGCTTATCGACCTTATTATATACAAGTATATGTTTTTTATCATTTACACCAAGTTCTTTTAACACACCTTCAGTTGTACTTTTTTGCAATTCATAACTAGTATTTGTTGCATCAATTACATGCAAAATTAAGTCTGCATATTGTACTTCTTCCAATGTTGCTTTAAATGCCTCTACTAAATCATGGGGAAGTTTGCTTACAAATCCAACAGTATCTACTACTAAAAATTCTTTTTTATTTGGCAAAAGTGCCTTTCTTAAAGTTACATCTAGAGTTGCAAAAAGCATATCTTTTACAAAAACTTCTTTTTCTTGTTCATAATCCTTGTGTGTCTTTATTAATTCGTTTAGTAGGGTAGATTTTCCTGCATTTGTATACCCAACAAGTGCTACAATCGGTATATTTGATTTTAAACGCTTAACTCTCTGTGTCTCTCTATTCTTTTTTACTTCTCTAAGTTCACGTCTTATGTCTGCTGCTTTATTAAGTATATGTCTTTTATCTATTTCTAGTTTTTGTTCTCCAGGACCTCTAGTTCCAATTCCTGCACCTGTTCTACTCATCTCACCACCCATTCCATAAAGTCGTGGTAATCTATATTTTAATTGTGCTAATTCAACCTGCAATTTTCCTTCTTTACTAAGTGCCCTTTGAGCAAATATATCTAGAATCAAGGTCGTTCTATCTATTACTTTTCTTCCAACAACATTTTCTATATTTCTGATTTGAGCACCAGATAATTCGTCATTGAAAATTACTAAAGTGGCATCCAATGAGTCACTATACGCTCTTATTTCTTCCACCTTGCCTTTTCCTATATAATAAGCTGCATCTATGGAGTGCTTATTTTGAATTAAGCTACCCACAACCTCTGCACCAGCAGCTTTTGTTAATTCTTTTAATTCTTCCATGGATTCACTAGTGTCTATATCATCACTTTTTTTCACTATTGTTGTCAAATTCAGACCTACAAGAAGTGCTCTTTCTTGAATTTCTTTCACTTAATCACCTCATTTTTTGTTATAAAACATATTCTAATTACAAAATACATTTACATTATTTTTCTGTTGACTAATTATACCATTAATACTATGATTAATAGTACTATATTATCAACTATTAATAAAAATATTTAGTATAATTATATTATCACCAAAATCTTATATAGTTATAAAAGATTTAAATTTTATTTAATTTAGGAGGAAAATATGGGCGAAAATTATAAGTTTTTTAATCACAAAGATTGTGAATTTTTCCCTTGTCATAAAACTAATAAACCAGAGGAATTTAACTGTTTATTTTGCTATTGTCCTTTGTATGCTTTAGGAGAAAATTGTGGTGGAAACTTCAAGTATACAGATAAAGGTATCAAGGATTGCAGTAGTTGCATGCTACCTCATAAAAAAGATAATTATAATTATATTATGGGAAAATTTCAAGATTTAGTTAAAATTACTAGTAAAAAATAATTTTTCATTAGAAATAGCTATGCATAAATATTTATTAACTACTTTTAGTCTAAATATTATTACATAGCTATTTTTATTGTATACTTTTAATCTATCTTGTTTTTATTTTAGACGATTTGCATAACTTATACATTATAAGAAGCAATATGCTTACTAATAAAATCAACATTAAAATCATCACACCAGCATGAAAAAAGAATTCTTCTGGCAACATATTTATAACTGGGTCTAAATCTGGACTAAATATCCAATAATCGTTTCTAAATAATAATTTATGAAAAATAATAAATGATTTTTCAAAGTTCAATAAAACTGGAATGGCCAATAATAATGGCATAATTATAAGCGTTATTGATGTAGTTTTTAAAATTTTTATATTTTTATTTTTTGCATTCAATATAATTCCTACTAAAGATACTATCATTAGTACTTTAGCTAGTTTATTGATATTTTGAAATATATTTCTCACTTCTTCAAAATGTATCTTTCCTTCTGGAGAAGATTTTAATGTAGGCAACTTAAACTCAGACACATTCTTATTTAAATTATAATCAATCAGATAATCGTAGTTTAATTTTATATCATCTTTAGATAAACCAGACAAATCCGATATATTTAAATAATCAATGTCAAAATAATATAGTTGTTTAAACCCAACAGTAAAATTGATAACTCCTACTATTATAACCACACTTATACATGTTGAAAAAAGTATATTTAGAAACTTTTTCATGAAATCCCCCCAGTAATAAATTAAATCACTACACTATTTTAGTTGTAAAATCTTCTATATTCCATACATCATCAACAATGTCTGAATAGAATTCTGGTTCATGACATACCAAAAGAACTGTTCCCTTAAATTCTTTTATGGCTTTCTTCAATTCGTCTTTTGCTTCAACATCTAAGTGATTTGTAGGCTCATCTAGTACTAAGAAATTTATATTTTTTAGCATTACTTTACAAAGTCTAACCTTTGCAGCTTCTCCACCACTTAGCACTCTCATTTGACTAGTTATGTGTTCATTTGTAAGTCCACATTTTGCAAGAGCTTGTCTAACCTCAAAGTTTGTAAATCCTGGGAATTCACTCCAAATTTCATCCATAGGTGTGTTGCTATTTTCTCTTGAACTCTCTTGTTCAAAATATCCAACTTCCAGATAGTCACCTAACTTAACACTTCCTTCAAATGGTTTTATTATTCCAAGTAAAGTCTTTAATAAAGTAGATTTTCCAATACCATTCATTCCTTTTAAAGCTATCTTCTTCCCTCTTTCTAGATGGAAATTAAGTGGCTTTGTCAATGCTTCATCATATCCTAAAATTAAACTTTCTGTTTCAAAAATTATCTTACTTGCTGCTCTAGCATCTTTAAAAGAGAAAGTAGGCTTTATTTTTTCTTTTGGCCTTTCTAATATTTCCATCTTATCAAGTTGCTTTTGTCTACTGTTAGCCATTCCTCTAGTTGCTACTCTAGCCTTATTTCTAGCTACAAAGTCCTCTAGTCTCTTTCTTTCTTCAACTTGTTTGTCATAAGCTTGTTCTTCTTGACGTTTCTTTATATCGTTAAGTCTTACAAACTCATCATAGTTTCCTTTATATCTATTTAGTTCTCCATTTTCCATATGATATATTACATTACAAGTATTATTTATAAATTCAATATCATGAGAAACTAGGACAAAACTATTTTCATACTCTTGAAGATATCTAGTAAGCCATGTTATATGTTCTTCATCTAAATAGTTTGTAGGCTCATCCAATATAAGAATAGTTGGATTTTCAAGTAGAAGTTTAGTAAGAAGTACTTTCGTTCTCTGTCCCCCACTTAAGTCAGTTACATCTTTATCTAGACCAATCTCTCCAAGACCAAGACCATTTGCAACCTCTTGTATCTTCGCATCTATCATATAAAAACCACTATTTTCAAGTATAGTTTGTATTTCAGCTGTTTCTTCAAGAAGCTTACTCATCTCATCATCATCAGCTTCTCCCATCTTGTCGTACATAGCAATCATTTCTTGCTCTAAATCAAACATATGCTTAAAAGCTTCTCTAAGTACTTCTCTTATACTTTTACCTTTACTTAGTACTGTATGTTGGTCTAAGTAACCTACTGTAGCTCTTGAAGACCACTTTATATTTCCAGCATCTGGCATAAGCTTTTTTGTTATTATATTTAAAAAACTCGATTTTCCTTCTCCATTAGCGCCAACTAGTGCAATATGTTCACCTTTTCTAAGTCTAAAAGATACATTTTCTAATATTGTTCTTGCACCAAATCCGTGACTTACGTTTTCTACTACTAGCATTTTAACACCTCTCAAAAAAATTTTACACATTCTATACTATAATATATTCTTTTTAAACTTAAATCAAGTATTACCAATATTTTTAGTTATATTTACAACAATTTAACTTAATGTAAATTTTATCATTATATTATTTATAATAAAAAGTAGTAGAAAAATCTATTCTAGTCAATCATGATTTTGAACAAGACACTTATTTATGAGGCACCTCTTTTCGTCTTTCGATGTAAGTTCTGAAAAAGTTGCCTTGCATAGTTGATGACGCTTTTTTCTCCCTGCTTTATTGTTACATACAGAACGGCATATCAACTCTATTTTCATAATACTTTATTTTTATTTTGATAAAAATGTTAAAACTCTATTATTAAAATCTTTTGCTTCCTCATATGATGCATGCCCAAGACCTTTATATATAAACAATTCGTTGTCCTTAATTTTATCAGCTAATTCAAGCAAAGATGTCTCTCCAACAATTTTGTCGCTATTGCCCCCAATTATCAGAGTAGGACATACAATATTCTCTAACTCTACATATGCATCATGCTGAATACAAGAAGTCGCTTGTATGAGAAATCGACTAAAATCTTTAGGCTTACCTATTCTCCCAAGTAGATGGTAAAGTAAACGATATTTTCTTAAGTAGTTCTCTGAATAGGATTTTTCTGCTATATCAATCATTAGACCTTTGTAATTTTCTTGCTCTGCTAACTTAATCCAATTTTCAACCACTTCTTGAATATTTTCATTCTGCTTCGATAATGTAACAGCCAATACAAGTTTCTCAACTAAATCAGGGTAATCAATCGCAAGATATTGTGCTATCATTCCACCTTGAGAAATTCCTAAAACTTTAGCCTTAGATAGACCAAGTATTTTCATAGCTTCAGCTTGGTCTTTAGCCATATCTCTTGTAGAGTAGCCCTCTTTCAAATGATTTTTCCTGCTGAAAACATATACTTTGTAGTCTTTTGCATACATTCTGTATGTTATAGCCATAGTTACAGCCATTCTCTTAACTGTCTTTAATCCGTCTCCTAGACCGGGAAGCATGATTAAAATGTCACTTCCATTTCCAAAAGAGATATAGTCCATATCTGTATCATCAATACTGACACTTCCTTCTTTTGCTCTCCAAAACATAGCTGCCACCTCCTTTTATCTCAAAAGCCCAATTTTTAATATTTCCATGTAATCTGTTAGTCTCTTTATATATTCATTTTGTATATGTTCAAATGAATAATTATCAATTTCAACACTTCCTAAAAATTCTTCATTAAAACCTTTTAGAAACCACTTCAAAAGATTGATTGTTTTCTGCTTATCCCAACGTAGATTACTCAAATCAATATCTTCAAGTAGCTTGTAATACACATTTAGCTCTTTGATTTTATATCGTTCCATAGTCTTTCGATAAATCACAGTATCATTTTTTTTGAAAGCTCCTATTACCAATTTTGCTTTTTCGAGATTATGAATATACCAAGTAAATTCTAAAATGGAATACTCGATTACTCTTTGAAATAACTCAGGTGGAAGGTTAGATGTCATTTTTTCTAGATTTTCAATAAGTTCTGCTGTAACAATATCAAGAATGAAGAAATACAATTCTTCTTTATTAGAAAAATATTTAAAAAGACTACCTTTACTGATGCCAGAGTTTTTAACCATTCTATTCGTGGAACTATTTGTGTAACCATATGTTGCAAATTCAGATGTTACCACATTAATGATTTTCATTTGTTTATCTTCATTAAGCTCAAAAAATAATTTTGTAGGCATAACCTGTTCTCCTCGCATAGTGACCACTCGGTCATTTTATTTGTTGAATAATAGTGACCATGTGGTCACTATTATTAGTATATCTATTAGCTTTATACTTGTCAATGGGATTCACAGAAAAGATACAAACAGCAACGCAAAATAATATTAGCTATTTTCATCAATACTATAATGTATGTACTTCACTTTGCGAGATACCTACAAAGACCTATAAGACTTTTTAGAGGCTTTTAATAAATAAAAAATAGAGATAAAAATCAGGAACACAATAACATCCCAACTTTTTCTCTATTTATACTTTATTTAAAATACTCATCTAATCCATCTGCTACACATTGCATCATTTTTCTTTGATACTCTGGATTTGACATCATTTGGTCTTCATTGTAGTTACTCATAAATCCCATTTCTACTAACACAGCTGGTACTTTTGACCAGTTAAATCCAGTCAAGTCGCCTCTTTGAACGATTCCATTAATTTGTATTCCAGCTTGTTCCATATTCTGTTTAATAAATTCAGCACATTTATTACTATCTTCATATATAGGAGCTGTATATTTTCCATCCTTTTCAGGAATTAATATGGATGCACCAGTCTTTGAAGAATTATTTAAACTATCTGCATGTATTCTTACAACCATATCTGCATTTTTATCATTAGCAAGTATCGCTCTTTCTGAATTACTTATATTTATATCATGAGTCTCTCTAGTCATTATTACATTATAACCTTTAGATTCTAATATATGTTTTAAAACAAGAGATGCTTCTAAATTTAAAACATATTCTGGTTTTTTTGTGGCAATACCCTCTGTTCCTGAAGATACTCTCGCTTTTTGAGAGGAAGAACCTGGAGCTACTGGTTCTAGATTGCTATCTCCTTTTCCTTGATGTCCTGGGTCTATACAAATTAAAAACTTTTTATTTTTTTGAGTTTCGTTTTTATTATCTGATGATTTATTTTCTGATGACTTTTCTTTATTGCTTTTTGAATTTGATTTATCTTCATCTTTATCTTTTGTATTTTTATTTGAGTTTTTATCTTTATCTGCTTTTTCATTTGTAGTATTTCCTGAACTAATCAAATTTGTAGTCTTGTAAAAATTGCTAACAGGATTTGATGTTCCTATAATTATAATTCCCATGGCAATTATACAAGTAACTAACAATCTATATTTTTTCATGTTTTGCTCCTTTCTAATGATATACAGTTATTATTTATTTTAACTTATATGAATATGTATCTATTTTATCATATACGCTCTTTATTTTATTTATTTTTATGAAAACTAAGGAGTTATTGCGTCAGTTTTCCAAGCATCAAAAACTAATTCTTGCACAACATAATACAGAAGCAGCGAGAAAACTTCAATTCTATTATTAAAATAATTTAATAAGAAAGAGGTGTTTTATGCAATTTAAAAATTTTTATTTTAAAGATAAAGCTTTAAATAAAAGAACCAACTTAGCTAAGTCTAAATTTACAATTGTTTTAACTTTTTTATTTTTATTATATTTTTTCTCAAATAATTTAATTTATGCACAAAATTTACAAAAAAGTGAACCTGAATATTTAATACCGATTGGAAACGTACTTCAAATCGACGCAGAACTAAAAAACATCATTGTTAGAAATCCTGGAGAAGCATCTCCACTTAGGTTAGGTGATGCAATAGTAAAGATAAATAATGCTGAAGTTGATGGATATAGCGACTTTGCAGACACATTAAATGCTTTACCAGAAGAAAAACCAGTATCTATTTTATTAAATAGAGGTGGTCAACTGATAACAATGAAAACTACTAAACACATATTAGAAAAAATTAGTTTTAATAACTTACTTTCTGGATTTGCTACTTTAACATATATTAATCCAGAAACATCAGAGTTTGGTGCTGTAGGTCACCCAATAAGTGTTGGTAATGCTAGAAAGATACCTATTAAATCAGGTTCAATTTCTACAACTAAACATCTTAATATAGAAAAATCTTATAAAGGTAGTGTTGGATGTATAAATGCAAAAAGAGAAAATATTATTGGTAGTTTTACAGACAATACTGATTTTGGAATAAGAGGTCAAATTAACAACTTTGATATTTCTAATTTAAAAAAATATAAAGTAGCTTCTTTAGATGAAGTTAAATTAGGAAAGGCTCAAATAATTCTACAAGATAATTGTAATGAATGTAAAAAATATAATATCGAAATTATAGATATAGAAAATCAAAAACATCCAGAAAGCAAAAGTTTTAAAATTAAAATTACAGATAAAAAACTTTTAGCTCAAACTGGTGGTATTGTACAAGGTATGAGTGGTACTCCAATAGTTCAGAATGATAAAATAATTGGAGCAGTATCTCATGCTATCGAAAATGACCCAGCTGTAGGCTATGCTGTATTTATTAAATGGATGCTATAAATAATATAGTTGTAAATAATACAAATAAACAATAATTTAAATATTAAACAGATGATTAATAATATATTTGGTCTAAAGGTATCTCTACTTACCTTAGAGACCAAATATATTAGATATTTTACATAGTATAAAATATAATTTTTATTGAAATTATATTAATATTATTTACAAAATTTTTATTTATAAACTACTTTTTCAAATTTATTTAAAAATATATAATCTTATATTACTTATTAGCATTCTTTCCAGTGTTAGGTAAAACATTTCCTAGATTTTTTTCTGGTATATTTACATAACTTTCTGGAACATCACCTACTATTATAGTCTCACAAATAGGTATCTGTGCTTTAATTTGTTTTGTTGAAGTTATAAGTGGTATTACTACTTTAACTTGTGTTTGAGCTTCTAGATATATTCTGTGTCTTGTTTGATTTATACCAGACGACTCAAATTCTGTTTTAAAGTTTACTGATACTGTTCCTATAGGTTCAATAGAAACTTCAAGTCTAGGACCGTATTTGGCTAATATAGGACTTCCTAATGCTGTTCCTATAGGTATGTAAGAACTAGCTGTCTTAGCTTTTTTTAATTCATCTTGTATTTCTAAAGCTATTGCAGAGGCAATCTCATTCATCATTATAGTATTTGCTTGTATCATTGTTATTTTTCCATTATTATCAAGCTGTATATCCATCAAATCTTCATAATTTATTTTTCCTTCTACCATTTCAGCAACAGCTTTATTTATTGACCTATTTGCTAATTCAAGAGCTTTAGTTTCTGCCAATACTGTTATTGTTGGTCTTAAAGTTTTATCTATATATATAAAACTGCCTATAAATACAGACAAGAAAAGAATTAACAAAAAAATAGCTACAATTTTTCTAAATTCAGTTTTCTTTTTTCTATCTACTATTCTATTCAAAATTATCCCCTCCTATTTATTTATATGTAGCTTTAGCATAATTTTTATAATATTTGTCAAAAATAAATAAAATAAAAATATGGACTTTTTAATACATTATGTTTATACATATTTACAATGTACAGAATATTATAGCAAATTCATTTTTTCTATTAATTACAAAATTACTCCTATTTGTGTTATAATATTGCATTAAGTAAGGAGGTTAAAATCTTATGAATAACGATAATGATAAAAATGGAAATAAAATTAGAAGAAAAAAAGTTAGTTCCTCTAGTAATACAAACAAACCAATTAATAGAGGTTCATCTAACAAAACTCGTTCAACAAAAAACAAGAAAAAATCTAAAAAAAGCGATAAATTTAAAAAACTAAGAGTATTTGGGATAGTATTTTTAGTTTTACTAGTTGTTGGTACTGCTGGTACTGCTGGTTTAGTATTTGCATCACTAAGAGATGTTACTCCAGTTACAGAAGCCGTCTTGGATAAGCAAACAAACCAAACAACTACAATTAAATACGCTAATGGAAAAACATTATCTACAGCTCCAAGTGTAAATAAAAAGACACCTGTTCCATTAGATAAGATTTCAACACATCTTCAACATGCTGTAATTGCAATAGAAGATGAACGTTTTTATGAACATAAGGGTGTCGACATTAAAGGTTTATTTAGGTCAGTATTAAAGACCCTTACAGGTACTAAACAAGGTGGTAGTACTATTCCTATGCAGGTATCCAAAATGTTGTTAACAACTGAACAACAAACTCTGCCTCGTAAAATAAAGGATATTTACTATGCATATGAGATGAGTAAAACAGTAAGTAAAGATAAAATACTAGAAACTTATTTAAATAACTTTTTCGTTGGTAGAGGTCTAGCAGGTGCTGAGGCTGGTGCACGTGGTTATTTTGACAAGTCTGCCGCTGACCTTACTATAGCTGAGTCAGCACTTCTTGCTGGTTCAACTAAAAATCCATCAAAGTTTTCGGCCTATAAAACTTCTAAACTAGATGGAAGCGAAACTAAAGGTGATTTAGAAAATAAGTTATTATTTTTTGTTAACACAACTGATGATGATTTAGATGACCCTACAAAGGTAGACTTTGATATGATTGAAAAAATAAAGTCTTGGGAACTTATATCTAATGATACTTATAGACAATTAAAGGCAGGTACATTAGTTGTCAGAAAAGCTGTAAGTAACCCAGAAGCTAAAAAAAGACAAGAAGTTGTTCTAAAGAAAATGTTAGAATTAGGGTATATAAAGCAAAACGAATATGATGAAGCAATCAAAGCTAAAATAGAAATAAAATTACCTAAATCATCAGACAAAGTTTCTTCATCTGTAGAAGACCTTATTGAAAGCGAAGTTATAAATGCTTTAATGGAACAAGGACATACAAATGATGAAGCACAAAACTTATTCTACAATGGAGGTCTAATTGTAAATACAACTATAGACCCTAAAATGCAGGATGCTTTAGAAGAAGAATATGATAGAAATAGCAATTTCCCAGGACATATGGTTGGTCCTGATGGAGTTAGTCAACCGCAATCTGCAATGGTAATCTTAGATTATAAAAATGGTGAAATAAGGGCACTAGCTGGAGGAAGAAATATAAGTGGTAGAAAAACTTTAAACCGTGCTACTAACCCTCATCAGCCTGGTTCTGCTATAAAACCTCTAGCAATTTATACACCAGCTATTGATACTTTAAAACTTACACAAGCAACTTCTCTAAGTGATACCAGAGGAGGCTATAAGTTTGAAGAGAATACTAAGTGGAATCCAAGAACTACTACTGCTGGGCATGGTTCTATGAGTTTACGTAGAGCACTTGCTAAATCTTCAAATACAATAGCTGTCAAAACTGCTGAGATGCTTGGAGATTCTTATGATGAATGTATAGATATAATGATGGACTACTTAAAGAACTTTGGTATAACGACTGTAAAAAATAGTCAGTCAGGAGCAACTGATAGACAATTCCCATCATTAACACTAGGTGGTATGGCTAATGGTATTACTCCACTTCAAATGGCTGCTGCTTATGGTACATTGGCAAATCAAGGAGTTTATGTAGAACCATCAATTTTCACTACTATAACTACTTTTGATGGTCAATTATTAGTTAAAAATGCTCCTGAAGAACATAAAGTTGTAGAACCTGAAGTAGCTTATGTCGTTACAGACATGTTGGAAAGTGTAATTACTGAAGGTACTGGTAGCATAGCATCACTTTCAAATGGAATGCCTGTTGCAGGTAAAACAGGTACTACAAATAGTGCATATGATGCTTGGTTTGTTGGTTACACACCTTATTATGTTGGAGCAACTTATATTGGAGATGATGCTGGTAGAAAAGATGATTCTGGCAATACCATAAAGCGTAGAGAAGTTCCACATGGAAGTACTAGTACTGCAAAACTATGGGAAAAAGTTATGACAAAAATACATGCTAACTTAACAGTAACTGAATTTGAAGTTCCTAAAAACGTGTATTTTACAAAAATCAATTTAGAAGATGGAGGAAAGCAATCTTCTGGCTCTAAAGCAGCATTTATTGAAGGTACTGCTCCTACTAGAGTAAGCTCTCAACCATCATCTGAAGATACAAAGAAACCAGATAATAATCAACAAGATGAAAATGACAACAATAACAATAATTCAGGTGATAATGGTGGTGGCTCTACTCCTCCTAATAATGGTGGAAACAATAATGGTGGTGGCTCTACTACTCCTCCTGATAATGGTGGAAACAACAATGGTGGTGGCTCCACTCCTCCTGATAATGGTGGAAATAATAACGGTGGTGGCTCTACTACTCCTGATAACGGCGGAAACAGTGATGGTGGCTCTACTGCTACTCCTGATGGTGGTGGTACTCCTGCAACTTAAGCTAACAAAAATTAAAATATAAATACAAAGAGTGTCTCATAGATGATTTTTTAAATTATCTATGAGACACTCTTTTTCTATAATTACATCATATTATTTATTCCTAGTTGTTTAAATATTCAAAACAGTTATATCATAAATTATATAAACCTAATATTATTCTAATTACTGTATACCAAATGTCTGAAATCTATTTAATTTACCATATCTTTTAATAAGCATTTCCCATTCTTCTTTATCATAAAACTCACACTTATTTCTACCAAATAACTTAGCCACTTCAATTGCAAATCTACCTGCTGAATCTAAATCAGCAAAATTAGTTGCACCTGTGGCACATCCAGCAACAGGCATCTCTGTAGTAATAGCTACTCCTACTACTGGTGAATCTATAGCAACTGCTGGCTGTAAAATACTATTTAAGTGATATAGATTATTTCCATATGGTGTTATATCTTGAATTGATAAAGGGAATACAAATGGAGCCTTTCCAGTAACAGTCTGCATAATATCCAAAAGATTATCACTAGTTTTTAATATGTAACCTTCCTTAACAGTTGGTGATATTGCAAATCCTCTATTGTTGATTACTCTATTACCTTTGGTAGTATCTATTGAAAGTATTGCATCACAACTATTATCAACTTCATTTTCATTCATAGTCATCATATCTATTGGTGAATCCATAAAAGGTGTAGGATAATGCTCTCTAGTTGGTGCATCTGGACAAATATGAGTTGAGATTACAATATCACCATCTAATATATCTCCTTTTCGTTGCATATCCAACAGTCTTGCTGCAACTGCAATTGCTACTAATGCTCCATCACCATCTGATACAAAACCTGTTACTTCTGGTCTTGCTCCAATACCTCCTAATCTACCTAAAATTCCAAGAGTAGGGGCATCTCCACCATTTAGCTTTCCATTCTTACCAGGTATTGTAAGCTTAACTAAATCAGTTGAACCTTTACTTGAAGATAATTCTTTGACTGTTACATCTACTTCACCATAACTTTGTAAATAAGACTTTACTTCTTCTCCATTAGCATTTGCTTTATCTAAAATGTCATAAACCTCTATTACTTGTTTTAATATCATGTCTAATCTAATTTCCTTTCTTATATATTATTTACTATATAAAACATCTACTCCACACATTGCTAGCACCTTAATTGCTTTCATAAGTGCTATTTTACCTTCTTTACCACCAGCTGCAACAGCAAATTCATCAGTATGAGTTGCAGTGTCTTCTTTTAATTTAATATATGCTTGTATTGCAGGTATTTCATGAGTTAGATTTCCAGTATCAGTTGACCCAATACCTTGACTTAAATCTCTTTCAATATAGTCCTCACCTAACACTTCAAAATTACTTCTAACTATATTCACTAATTCTGAATCATTCTTAATTTCTTTGTATACTTCATCTAATTGAACTATTTCTACGCTAGTTCCAGTAGAAATTGCAGCTCCTTTAGCACAGTTTTTAAGCATATCACAAATCTCATTTAAGTACTCTATACTTAAGGCTCTTACATTAAATATTGCTGTAGATTTTTCAGGAATTATATTATGTATGCTACCTCCATCAGTTATAATTCCATGTACTCTTGCATAATCTTTAAGATGCAATCTCATACTATTTACACTGTTAAACAATGCTATTACCCCACTTAAGGCACTTTTTCCTTCCCAAGGATAAGCAGCTGCATGTGATGCCTTACCACTAAAATCAAATTTTAAGTTAACCTGAGCAAATGATATATCATCAGGCATTGAAGCATCACTTGGATGTAAAATTAATGCAGCATCTACATCTTTAAATACTCCCTCTTTAATCATAGTTATTTTTCCACCTACTCTTTCCTCTGCAGGTGTTCCAAAAACTTTTACAGTTCCTTCTATATTATGTTTTTCCATTATTTCTTTTAATATGATACCAGCACCAACAGAGCTTGTTCCTATAATATTATGACCACATGCATGTCCCATCCCTGGAAGAGCATCATATTCAGCTAAAAAAGCTACTGTTTTTCCAGTCCCATTTGAATAGATAGCCTCAAAAGATGTCTCCAATCCTCCTACACCTTTAGTTACATTAAATCCATTTTCTTCTAACAAATCACACAATGCTTTTTGTGACTTATATTCTTCAAATGCCAATTCTGGATTTGCAAATAAGTAATCAGATACATTTTCAAATGATGTCTTTTTTTCTTCAGATAATACCTTTATTTCCTCTTTGATTTTCACTTTTAATTCATTCATATTTACCTACCTCCTTAAAGCATTCCATTTAATCTTAAAACTGTTTGAGATATAAAAGCAGAACCAAAGTAAGTAGATGTCATAACTATAAATGATATAACCACTAACTTCCAGCTCAAAGTCTTTAATATATCCAATTGGTTACCTACAGAAATTCCTGCAAAAGCTAACAATGGTGTCACTGTAGACATAAAATTGATTTTTCCCACATTAGTTGCTATAATATCCCCCACTGGTGATATTGGAAGTGATAAAACGAATGCAACTAATGTAGCCCATGCAAAACCTGGCAAATTAGGTCTTTTAACAAAATTCTTGATTATAATAGCAACTATAACTAACAAGAAACCAAATATACTTCCTATTAATAAATCCTTAGCCTGAGTCTTAAGTGCTATCATTTGCCCAAAGCAAATAATAATATATATAAACAGTACTATTTTTATCTGTTCCATAATAGTCTTAAAAGTTTTTTCCATATAGACACCCTCCTTTATAAGTCATTACTTGTTTTTGTTTTTCTTCCTCTAAATCTTTCAATAATTGGAGCTACTTTACTATAATAATAATTGGCTACTGGCAAAGATAAAAATAACTCTATGTATATTCCAGTAACAGCTGTAATCAAACCACTAGTTGCTGAATATGCTAAAATCTGTTCCGACATCTGTGGAACCGTATTCATTAATGATGCTGTTGCAGCTCCCATCATTGAACCACTACCCATTCCTGATGCCATTGCTAAAGCATATGGATGAAATCCTAAAAGCACTCCTACTGGTGCTAAAAATGAGAATAATAATGTTCCAAATATACTACCACTTATGTAAGTTCCTAATGTACCTATACCTTCTGGTGAATTTAATCCATACTTATCTCCAATAATTCCTAGTGCTGTGTCACGACATAATGAAAAAGTACCTCCTAATGCACTTCTTCCAAGACCTAATGCAACTCCAACAGGTAATGCAATCAACATTGTACCCATATGACCAAATTCTTGTAATAAAAGTGCTGGCCCTGCTTGAAGTAATATACCAACTTTAGGACCTGCATTGATTCCAAACATTATTCCTAATGGATATAGTGTTAAAGATAGCAAATATGGAGATACATTTATTTCATTATCCCCTATAAACTTTTTTAGAGCTGGTATAACTCGTCCTAATAAATGAGGCGAAACAGCCATTCCTATAAAGATAGCCCATAGTATACTAAGTAAAGTTATATTAATGCCCATAACTTTAAATGAAATAGGACCGATTAATTCCGCCAATATTGTGATTATAAAGGCTGCTATTATGGCATTTCTAATCCCTGCTTTTTCTTTCATTTCTATACCTCCTTGTAATTTTTATAATTTTCTTATAATATAATTGTTAGTGATTTTATTATATAACCTATCATTGATAATGTATAATATATATTATTCATCATTTTTATATACTTTTAGTTATGAATCAAAATAAGACATTACAAATTCATGATATAAAACACAAATAATTTATTAGATTACATTATATAGATAGTAAATTATTACCTAAGCTGACAAAATTATTTACTGATTTTATAAAAATTACCTAAATAAATAAAGGAGTACAATGTACTTATATACACTTACTCCTCTTAATCTCAATTCATATTATTTTTTAGATTAATTTATACAAAGTATAATACTTCTAATACATTTATTATACTTAAAAACTTACTACTTTATTCTTTTAACACTATTTCGTATTATTAACCTTGGATATAGTTTTCTTGGAATATGTTCTGTTCCCTTTTTATTTATTATATTTACTAAACTGTCTACTCCATTTTTTATAACTTGCTCTCTTGGGTCATCTATCGTTGATAAATGAGACCTAAAATATGATATTAATTCAATATTATTATATCCTATTATAGAAATATCTTCTGGTACATTTATACCATAAGTAGTTTTTAATTCTTGTATTATAGAAATTGCCGGTACATCTTGCTGTACAAATATGGCTGATGCTTTTTTTATTTTATCAATATGTTTTTCTAACAACTCAACTTGAGACTCAAAATCCATTTTAGATTCAATAACCTCAGTCTTTAAATTTGCCTCTTCCATAGCATTCAAATATCCCTTGGTTCTATCTTCATGCATTTTTGAGCTCTTATCATCTGAAGTTACTGTTATTATATCTTTATGACCATGGTCAATTAAATGCTTAGTAGCTATATAACCACCATACACATTATCATCCCAAAAGAAATTGTCTACTTCTCCTACAAAAGATGGTTTAAAATATATAAATACATGTGGAAAATTATTATCTTTTAAAAATTCATACTCTTCTTTTTTTATTGATTGAGACACAATTACTAATCCATCTACCATTTGTCCATTAACCATTTTATATACATTACTGTCACCACTAATGTTATTATTAGGTTGTATTATAAAATCGTATTTATTAGTCTCAATAGAATTTATAGAACTGTCCATTATATCACTAAAAAACTTTCTAGTATCTTGGTGATTAAAATTATTTGAAAAGATTACCCCGATTCTGCCTGTTTCTTTTTTGGCCAGATTTCTTGCATTTACATTAAAATGGAACCCTAGTCTATTAGCCTCTTCTACTACCTTCTTTTTTGTTTTTTCAGATACATTAGGATTATTATTTAAGCACCTAGAAACGGTTGAATAACTGATACCTAGATTCCTTGCAATATCTTTAATAGTTACCATCTTTATCCCCTACTTCACTTCATTTTATTTTGATAATATAATACTACACTATGTTGTAAATAATTGTCAACTTCAATTATGTAAACGCTTCTTTATATAAAAAATAGACAGAATCTAAAAGATATCTGCCTATTTTATAAAAAGTTATTATTTTAAAATTTATTATTCTCTTAAGTAATATTTATGGTTTCGCTTTTGGTGTAAACACTACTGACATAAGATATCCAAAGAATATAGCAGCTGCTATTCCACCAGCTGTAGCAGTTGTACCACCTAAAAAGATACCTAAAAAACCATCACTTTGAATTGATTTTATTACCCCTGTAGCAAGTGAATATCCAAATCCTATTATAGGAACTGTTGCACCTGCTGCTGCAAACTTAACCAATGGTTCGTAAAGACCTAGAAAAGTTAAAACTACACCAGTTGTTACATATGTTACCATAACATATGGAGTTTGCATTTTAAAATAATCCATCATTACTTGGGCTATTAAACATATAATTCCACCTACAATAAATACTCTTACATAGTCCATTAACATATATATCACTTCCTACTCATTTACTATTACTACTGCATGTGCAACACATGGTATTGTCTGCTTTTGTAGTGTACTTGTTGGTGATAGTAATGCTCCTGTTGATACAAGCATTACTTTATTAAATTCTTTTTTTCTCAACTTCTCATATATATATCCTGCAAATACTGTAGCTGAACATCCACATCCACTTCCACCACAATGGACATCTTGTTCTTTAAGATTAAACATTTCTATACCACAGTCAGTGTAACATTTTGATATATCTACACCTTTTTCTTTCAAAAAGTCTTCTGTTATCTGTTTTCCAAGAGTACCTAAATCCCCAGTTGCAATTATATCAAAGCTATTTGGGTCATCATTAGTATCTTCAAAATAAGAATATATTGTATCTATTGCTGCTGGAGCCATAGCTGGTCCCATATTATTACCATCATCAATACCTTCATCTATTACTTTACCAACTGTAACGTATTTTACCTTAGGACCATCTCCATTAGGAGCTAATAATACACTTCCTGCTCCTGTAACTGTCCATTGAGCTGTCATTGGCTTTTGATTTCCAAGCTCTAGAGGAAATCTAAACTGTCTTTCTGCTGTACAATAATGACTTGATGTACCTGATAGTACTAAATCTGCAAAACCGCCATCTATGAGCATAGAACCTATACAAAGACCTTCTGCCATTGTAGAACAAGCTCCATATATACCTAAAAATGGAATTGCTAATTCCCTTGCTGCGAATGATGCTGGGACTATTTGATTTATTAAATCTCCACCTAACATATAATTTACATCCGTTAGTTTTTTCCCTGCCTTTTGTATAGCTTTCTGAGATGCAGTCTCTACCATCTTACTTTCAGCTAATTCCCAAGTTTTTTCACCATATAAATCATCAGTCATAATCATATCAAAATAGTCCTTTAGCGGTCCTTCACCTTCTTTAGAGCCTACTATAGTTCCAGTTGATATTATTGTTGGTTTATTTTCTAATTTTACTGTTCTTTTTCCAATTCTTTTATTTTTCATATTTTCACACCTTTTTAATTTTGCATTTTAATATTTAATTTTTTAATATCAATTGAAATCTTCATAACTATTTTCTAACTAACAAGCTTCATAGTTAATTTTCAACTTTCATAGCTATTTTGCAATTAATAGAGTTTAAATTAAATAAAAACCATCTAAAACATCTTAAAGATATAATAAATAATCCCACATAAAATAGAAGAACCTATCCCATAAACTAGAACTGGTCCTGCAATTTTAAATAAGTTTGCACCTACACCTAATACATAACCTTCTCTTTTATATTCCATTGCTGGAGATACTATTGAGTTTGCAAAACCTGTTATTGGAATTATAGAACCAGCTCCAGCTCTTTTTCCTATTAGGTCATAAACTCCTAACCCAGTTAAAAATGCCCCTATAAATATTAGTGTTATTGATGTTGCAGAACTAGCACCTAATTTATCAAGACCTCCAACTTTCATGTATAAATCATTTATTGCTTGCCCTATCATACAAATAATTCCACCTACAATAAATGCAAGCGTATAGTTTTTTAAATATGTAGGTTTTGGGCTTATTTGGTCTACATATTTTTTATAATTTTTATCCATACTAAACACCTCTCTAAAGTATTATTTGTTAATTTTAAAAAAATAAACCTATTATTTATTTTGACAGCTTAAAGTTTCATCAAAAAATAAAAAAGATGCCTAATAAAGAAAATAATTTATTTTCTTTCATAAAGACACCTTATTTTTTAATATTTTTTATTGTAATTTAGAAACTTTTAATAATAGTTTAAAAGTTTAATATAACAATCTATTACAGTTTATTTTAGTAATATTCTTATTATATTTTATGGTTTTATATATCATAAATATTCTCATGATATATATTCTTTTAATTTAGACAACACCTTTTTCTCTATCCTAGACACTTGAACCTGTGATATATTGAGCATTTCTCCTATTTCACTTTGAGTCATATCTTCAAAATATCTGAGAACTATTATTTGACGTTCTCTCTTATCTAGTTTTCCAAGTATGTCTTTTAACAGTATGTTATCTACTACTTTTTCTTCCTCACTTTCTCCTTTCATGCTTATTTTATCAATAAGACATATTGGAGAACCTTCCTCTTCATGAATAACACCTTGCAAATATTCAACGTTGAAATTAGCTTCCATAGCCATTACTAAATCTTCTTTTTCTACATCAATTGCTTTAGACAATTCTTCTATACTCGGTTCTCTACCTAACTTTTTGGTCAATGATTCACTTTCCATCTTAGCCTTTATAGCTATTTGCTTTAATGACCTTGATACTTTTATCATACCATCATCTCTTAAGTACCTCTTTATTTCACCTAAAATCATAGGTACCGCATAAGTAGAGAATTTTACATTAAATTTTGGGTCAAATTTATATATTGATTTTATTAAGCCTATAGAACCTAACTGAAATAAATCCTCTCTATCATATCCTATATTTAAAAATCTAGATACAACGCTCCTAACTAGACCTAAATTGCTTGATATTAATATTTCTTTTGCCTCTTCATCTCCATTTTGAACTTTGTCAATAAGTTCTAGAGTCTCCTCATGACTAAGAAGAGGTTTTTTTTCTTCTCTGGCAACAGTTACTTCCATAATAAAACCTCACTTTTGGACTTTATTTAGGCACATTTATTTTTTTAGTCATTTCAATTCTAGTACCATTATCTTTTACAGAACTTACCTCTACATCGTCCATAAAGCTTTTCATTACTGTGAATCCCATTCCTGATCTATCAAGTTCTGGTTTTGATGTATAAAGTGGTTCCATTGCCTTCTCCACATTTTCTATTCCATACCCTTCATCTTCAACTATAATTTTTATAATATTTCCTTCTATCTCACATCTTAAAAAAACAAACTTAGAACTATCTTCTTCATATCCATGTATTATAGCATTTGTAACAGCCTCAGAGACAGCAGTTTTTATATCCACTAATTCATCTACTGTTGGGTCTAATTTAGCTGCAAAGGATGCTACTATAACTCTTGCTAAACTTTCATTTTCAGATATTGCCGAAAATTTAACTTCCATAATATTATTCATCACATACTCCTCCCTACAAAGAACTTAGAGCTTCTTCATACGTATCATAAATGCCAATAATTTTATTTAACCCAGATAAATCAAAAATTTTCTTAACTCGTGAACCTATATTAATTACTGAAACTCGTCCCCCTTCATTAGAAATCTTTTTATATCTACCTATGATGACACCTATACCTGAAGAATCCATAAAATTAATATTTTCAAAATTAAATACAACATTTCTAACTTGATTTACACTTAATAAGTTATCTATTTCTTCCCTTATTTCATTGGCTACATGGTGGTCTAGTTCTGAGCACATAAATTCTATGTATAGATTCTTATGTTCTAAGGAATAATTTACCATCAAAATCCCTCCTTCAATAGTTTTGTAAAAATAGTAACTTTTAATCAATTCTATAATTCTATTTTTATTCCTTCAATGAAATTTAACTAGTTTTGTCGTATTATTTCTACCATGCTTTCATTATATGTTACCTGACCACCAAAGTCTGATATACCAGAGTCTGTCAAACTGTTTGGATTCCCATGTTTCTTCCACCAACCAACATACATTTTTACTATATAATTACCTACTCCATCATCTATATTTATTTGTACATCTATTTTTGCTTTTTTTGAGTTTAAAGTCACAATATCTCTATCCTTAATGCCTAATTGTTTAGCCATACTTTTATTTATATATGCTTGCGATATAGAAGTCTTGTCCATAAAGTGTTGACTAAACAAAGTATCTGCATGATGATTAGTCAATAATCTAAAATAAGTATTTTCATTTTTTTCTTTTATATTTTTAGATTTATGACTCATATACACAGGTATTGGGCTTATTCCCAAACTTTTTATTCGTTCTGAATAAAGCTCATACTTTCCAGATGGAGTTTCAAACATCTTATCTTCCCAAGCAACAGGTCTATGTATGGTAAAGTAATTGTTTTTAAGTTTTTCTATATCTATATTCTTATCGAATTGTTTGAGTGGTTCAATCACTTTCGCTAGATATTCTCTTTTTTTCACAAATGGATACTCTTTAAGTTCCATCTTTTTAGCTAACTCCATAAAGAAATAGTATTCATCCATCAGCTTATGTTTTGGCTTTACTGCCCTTTCATTATAAGTTATATATGGATTAGTCATTGAACTATAGATTATATCTTCACTTTCTAGTGTATTTGTACAAGGTATAAACAAGTCACATAACGTAGCTGTATCAGTCATAAACATGTCAAAGCATACTTTAAATTCAATCTTTGAAAACACTCTTTCTAATTCTACTAAATCTGGCAATTGATTTAACATATTACTTTTAGTTATAACAGCCATCTTTATAGGAATATTAGCTTTTATTGATTTACTTGACGAGTAATTTAATTCATTCGATATACAATTTGCTTTATATTGTGTATCATCAAGCCCCTTAGATGTATCTTTTAAAGATTCTTCTATAAACTTACTAATGTTACTTACATAAAATTCTCTATCTTCTCCATATGATTGGCTATTATAAGGGTCAGAGTTTATAATGTTTGGATAAACCTTATTTGCATAGTTTATACCTCCACCACTAAAACCTATTTGACCTGTTATAGCTCCTAAAGCATCTATGGCTCTTATTGTATTTCCTCCATTTTTATATTTCTGAAGTCCATACCCAAGGTTTATAGTTGAATATTTGTTTGTATATAAATCAACTAGCTCTCTTATCTCATTCTCTTTAACTCCACATTCATTAATTAAAAAGCTTAATTCCAATGAATGTAAATATTTTTTGTACTCCTCAAAACCAATAACGTATGAGTTTATATATTCTTCATCGTATAATTTATCTTCTACTATAACTTTTGCCATAGCTATAGCTAAAGCTCCATCTGTTCCAGGATTTACTTTTATGTATTTATCTGCTATTTGAGCTGTTTTTGTATATATGGGGTCAATTACTACTATCTGTATTCCTTTATCTTTAGCCTTTTTAATTATTTGCATAGTATGAATTGTAGTATATGCTGGATTTTTTCCCCATACAAATATGCTTTTACTATTTAACATATCTTCTATAGCGTGACTTTTAGCTTCTCCAAAATCATACTTTTGAGCATGCATTCCTGCACTCCAACATGGACCACCCTTGTGCCTACTAACTCCTCCATAAAAATTAAAAAATATATCTCCTATGTATTTTAGTACAGACCCACTTCCATATTGGTCATAATGCATAACAGACTTTGATGTGTACTTTTCTTTATAGTCTATAAGCTTTTCTGACATTATCTCTATAGCTTTATCAAAAGAAATTTCCTTCCATACTCCATTAACTTTAAGCATAGGTGTCTCTATCCTCTCTTTATGATTTAGTCTATCTAAATGAGCCAGTCCTTTTTTACATATAAATCCTTTTGTGTAAGGATGGTTTTTATCTCCTTCAATTTTTATTATGTTATTTCCTTTAATATAAACATTAAATTTACAACAATCATGGCAATCTAGTGTACATCCATGACTTAATTTCTTTACTATATCCATAAAATATCCTTCTTTCCTTATTAAAAACTATCCTATTTCCTATAATTTATTAAATTGTATATACTCAAAACTACTTTTATATGAAACATAAATACATTTTATCAAATTAAATTTAAAAATACTTCATAAATATAATATTATTGTAAAATTCTCTTTTAAAAACTTACTATCTTATAATTTTGATTGCATACTATAGTTGTTAAATATAAAAATAACCTCTCAATTAATATATCTTTGAGATACATAAATTGAAAGGTTATAAAGACTTTACATAACTTGTCCACCAGTAACATTTATAGATTGACCTGTACAGTATTCAGCTTCCTTAGAAGCATAAAATGTAAGCATATTTGCAACATCTATAAATCTACAACCTCTTTTTAGAGGTACTTTATCTATATAAACTTGCTTAACTTCTGATTCAGGTATCCCCAATTTTACTGCATATTGAGGAATTAAACTTTCAAACATATCAGAATCAAGTAAATTTCCAAGCATCAATGCATTTACAGTTATCTTATGTTCTGCCAAATCTAATGCTAAACTTTGAGTAAGACCTACTCCAGCAAATTTACCTGCTGAATATCCTGAATTATGCTTACTACCTACTCTACCTGATTTTGAATTTATCTGTATTATTCTACCTTCAATACCTTTTGATATCATGACCTTAGATACTTCCCTTGCAAATAGAAAGTACCCATTTAAATTTACATCTACAATAAATTTAAAATCTCTATATCCAAAGTCGGTTATTTTTTTACTTACAGCTACTCCTGCATTGTATACCAACAAATCAATCCTATCAAAATCATTTTCAATCTTTTTAACAGTACTTATAACCTGTTCTTCGTCAGTGGCATTACAGCCATATCCTATGGATTTACAATCAAATTCTTTTTCTATTTCTTCAGCTACTTTTTTTGCATTATCTTCATTTAAATCTGCAATAGCAACATTATAACCTACTTTAGCTAGATGTTTAGATAAAAATTCTCCTAAACTTCTTCCGCCTCCAACTACTAAAGCTACTTTTCTCATTTTAATTTCCCCTTTTATATCACATTAAAAGTTAACCCGATTAGCTAAATTGACTTTTATCTATAATTTACTTATAATATGATTAGATTAGTTTTAAATTTTATTTTCTAATTATTTTTAGTATAGTACCTACGCCAATAGGTGCTATTTCTTTTTCTTCAAGATATAAGGTCCCTCCAATTGCTCCTTCTTTCTCACCTGTAAACTTAAATGTTATATGACCTAATTCTGAAAGATTTTGATTTACTAACTCACCAACAGAAGTAATTTTATAATCAACATTATTTATTGATAACACATCATTCGTAAGTATTTCTTTTACTAAATTATTTTCAGAATGTATATAACAGTAATTTTCTAATTCTTGAGGAGCATTATCCTTGAAAGTTACAAACATATTATGTTCTAAAAATTCATTTGCATTGTCTCCTATTTTATTTATTCGGGTACTGTATATTAATTCCATATCAACTGAACCTCTCTCTAATTATTTATAAAGTATTCTTTTATTTATATAATCCAAAGCTTGCTAACCATGCCAGTAGAACAGTTGGCGCACCTGTTAAAAATCTAGAATATAAAACTGATGGAACTCCTACTTGAACTGTATCAGGTTCAGCTTCTGCAAGACCAAGCCCTACTGGTATAAAGTCACATGCTGCCTGCGAATTTATTGCAAACAATGCTGGTAATGCTAAACTTGGTGGAATATTTCCCTTTCCTATTTCTGTCCCAACCAATACCCCTACTATTTGAGCTATAACGGCTCCTGGTCCAAGAAATGGTGATAGCAACGGAAATGAACATATTATTGATAAAACAACTAGCCCTCCAACATTTCCTATTAGTGGAGTAAGTAAGTTGGCCACCCAATTTCCTACGCCTGATTGATTTATTATACCTATTAGTACGGCAACGAAAGCCATAAAAGGCAATATAGTATGTATTAATGTATCTATAGTATCTCTACCAGCTTGAAAAAGAGTGCTTGTCACATTACCTAGTGCTATACCTATTTTTGCGACAATTCCTTGACTCTGTTCACTTATCTTCTTTTTAGTATCATAAGCCATATTTTTTCCCTCCTACATCCACAATTATACTTGCTCTACATTGTTTGGTTTTACCCCTGAAACATATATATCTTCTTTTATAAACATTGCTAATGGTCCACTTTTACCTGTTTTCATTATGTTTATAGTTGGTATTTTCTTTTGAGGATATATACCACATCTCAATGTACCACCACAATTTATTATTACACATGCTATTTCATCATCTTTGACACCTTGCGAAAATCCATCTATTAATTCACACCCTGTAAGTTCAGCTATTCTTACGGCAGTTTCTGGTTTTGCTCCTCCAGTTACATACACTACCTTATTTTTCTTTTCTGTTGGCTCTATTATCAATGGTCCACCCCATCCTCCAGAACCTTTTACTATTTTAACTTTATTAAATGACATACAAATTCTCCTCCTATATACACTATTTTTGTATTTTATTTATTCTCTTCATCTAAATTGTATCTATTTCTTTTTTAATGCCCTTATTTTAAATTCTTTAATACTATTATTTATTTTCTTTCACTTGATAATAACTTTCTTATATTTTATATGTAATTTTCTTAACTTAATTAGTTCAGTTACTACTCAAAATAGTTTGCTTGTTATATATGATAATTTACTTACCACTTAGAATAATTTAATTATTCCTTAAAATAATTATCCAATATTTATATCTGAATTTAGTGATATTCCTTGTTGCTTCTCTACAAATTTTGTTGTATAGTCAGTAACCACACCTTTAATAAAGTTTGCAATTATACCAACCAACAAATATCTAACTGCTAAATCTGCTGTTGAAAATCCTAAAGTTGTTATACCATTTGCAATTCCTAGATATATAAATAGCTCCCCTGGATTAATGTGTGGGAATAATCCATTCATTGTATGGCATGAAAAACTCGCTGCTGCAAAATAACTAGGTTTAAACTTCTCTGGTAAAAATCTTCCAAGTGATAATGTCATTGGATTTGCAAATACAAATGTACCAAGTACTGGTAATATTAAATATCTAGTAAATATATTTGCAGAACATTTTTTTGCAAGCTTCTCGACTCTATCTGTACCTATAAAGTTGATAATTGCATTCATTGTAACCAATAAAGCTACTAAAAGTGGAACTATATCTGTTACAAATCCTACAAATTGTTGACCACCTGCCCTAAATAAATTCATAAAACTGTCTGCACCACTTGCTAATACTTGAAAAAATTGTGTCATATTAACTCCTCCTTATAAATATATATTTTTAAACTACTTCCATCTTACATTCTTCATCAGTACTAATATTATTTGTGTTCTCACATCTATTTTTCTCAAATGTTGTGTACTGTTTGACTGCATCTAGTATTGCCTTTTTAAGTAGTTTATTATAATCAACTAAATCTGATTCCTTTAGGTCTCCTAAGTCTTTTCCTAAAAGTCCTTCAAATACTTTTACTCTTGCTAATACTGTAACACCTTGCATTTTTCTAGTTTCAACAATCACACCATCCTCATCTATGAGTATTAGTACAATTGTACCTGATGATATTCTTCCTTTTTTTCTTCCTATTGCAACTCTACCTCTTCTTTTTAGTTCAATATAATTTTTATTAAAATCTTTAAGCTGTAAGTATCCAAGAAAAATGTTTAATAAATAAACTGCAATAAGTGATACTATAATAAAAATTACTGGGTCCATATTATTACCTCCTCTTAGTAATTATTTTATAAAATTCATCAAATGATTTTACTTTAGCAAGAGCTTCTACCATTTTCTTATCTCTCCCTATTTCAAGTACCTCTTCATAACTTTTTATTATCAAATCTGTACTTTCTACATTCCTATCTGGAATTATCATTAATATTATTATTCTAATTTCCTTTGTATCCCAAACTACTGGCTTTTCTAATATACCAAATGCCAGATAAAGATTTTCTCCATTAGAACTAACTGAATGAGGTAATGCTATGTAATTATCTAATGCTGTAGAAGACTTCTTTTCTCTTTTTAATACATTTTCCTTAAACTCCAAATCAATAATTCCTTTATGTACTAGCTTTACTAACATTCCTTCTAAATTTTCCATAAATGTGTCCTTATTCAGTATAAAAAACTTATCTTCTTCAACTAACTTACCTATAAAAGGAATGTTCTTTTCAATATGCTTTATAGATTTAAGATTTATACTATTTTTCAAGAGTATGGCATTCTCTATTTCTTTTTTTATACTTTCTTCATTAAATAAGGCATTTACTCTGAAAATTGGAACATTTAAGTCCGTCTTAAAATCTACTGTTGTAAATACTAGGTCATAGTACTTTAATAACTCCAGATTGGATTTAGCTTCTATATCAGAAAAGGTATTTACTTCAACACTTTCTCCAAGAATTTTTCCTATTTTTATCCTAATGAGTTGTGCAGTTCCAAGACCTGTACCACAAACAACAGCTACTCTGTTTACATTCAAAATTTTCCTTGAATTTTTTTCAAAATAACTTCCAAAGTGTAATGCTATGTATCCTATTTCATGGTCACATATCTTTAAATCAAACTTTTCTTCAATTATCATTGCAGCTATCTTTGCAACACTATATGGAAATGTATATCTTTCCTTTATTTCTTGCAATAATGGATTTTTTACTCGTATGTTAAATCTCATTCTATTAAGTGCAAAATACAAATGATATTCTAAATTTTCTATGAGCTTCTTATCTTCTTTAAAATCAATTCCAGATGTCTCCAATAGAAAACTAGTTACTTCATCTACAACTTCTTTTACACTATCATTTATCTTTATGCTGCTAAGTGCTAACTTTGTACTAGGAGCTTTTCTGCCTATTAATGGCATTGTTAAAAATATGGTTTCTTTTTCATTTAAAACTATATTAAATATATTTTCCAACAAAGATTTAAGTTTTAATCCTAAAATATATTCATCTGAACATCTTATGACTTCAAACCTCTTATCTATCTTTTCAAATTTATATCCATTTAGATTTCTTAATACAGATATTATTATGTATCTTTCAACATCCTTTAAGACCTGCTCTGTTATATAGAGTTCTTCTTGATTAAATAAATTTTTTAATCCATCTCTAAGACATTCAATATCACTATCTTTAATAACACTTATGTGATTAACGTTTTCCAGTATATCAATATAATTTTCATATAACCTATCAAGGACTAGCAACCTTATATCCATTTCTTCGCCAACTAAAATCATTCCTATATTGGGCTTTCTTTTTAGCTCCAAATCGTACTCAGCTAAAATCTTATCTGCCTTTTTTAAATCCTTTATTAATGTTGTTCTCCCTATACATATCTCTTCAGCCAAGTCATCTATAGTAATTGGATTGTTAGTCATAGTTAAAATATCAAGAACATAATTTATTCTTTCTTCAGGTGAATTTAAATTTATAAAATTTGATGCCTTTCCTCTATTGAAATTTACAATTTCAATTAATTTACTTTCATCTTCAATTCTTATACTATATGTACCTTTTTCATTTTTAACTATTTTAGCAATGCCATCTTTTAGTTCTCGATTAATCTGGTTTATATAATTTCTGATAGTCCTAGTACTAACACCTATAACATTTGAAAACTGTTCTAGAGTATTTGTATCTTCTTCCAACACCATTTCCAAAATCAAAAAAACCCTAGGGTCCATATAAGTCATTGACATCTTTTTCTCCCCTTTGTTATCTTACATTTTTTATTATAATCTAAACCATATAGATAATTAATATTCTCTTTTTCAAATAAGATTTGAAAAAGAGGAACTAATATACATTTTTTCACAACACTCTGGAAAAGTGTATATTAACATGTTAAATCTCATTCTCAAATGAAAATCATATATCAATTTTTATTTTCTTATAGATTTTATTTTTTTCTTATATCTATTAAGTTAAGTCATAAATTAATTTTAAAATGTTCCTCACAATAATATTATATAAAACAATAAAAGCCTTATGTTGTTAACTATCACAGATTCCACACATCTGTTTTGAAAACACATTAGGCTTTTTAAATATTCAATATATTATTTTATATATTTTCTAATTATATTTTTACATGCTATAAATTATTTTTTCTTTTTATTTGCTTTTTCTATATTAATCTTATTACCTTTTATCTTAATATCTTTCATCTTTTCAATTACTGTCTTAGCATCTTTTTTAGGTATTTCAACAAAAGTATACTTATCATATATATCTATAGTTCCTACTACTTTACCTGGTATTCCAACTTCTCCAGCTATAGCACCAACTATATCCTTAGCTTGTACTCTTTGATTTCTACCAATATTGATAAATAATCTAATCATACCATCTTTAGCTCCAGTACCACCTTTTCTATCTCCGCGTTCTCCACGCTCTCTTCTAGGTTTTTCTTCTATTATTTCTTCCTTCATTTCTTCACCTAGAGATAACTTAACAAGTGCAGCAGCTATATCAACCATTGCATAGTCTTCATCATTACAGAAGCTTTCTAACCATTGTAGCTGTTTAGTTAAATGTCCTTCTTCGATAGTTTGTTTAACTTGTGCAAAGAAAGTACCTACTTTTTTCTCTTCAACATCAGTTATTGTTGGTATGTTATGTTTTATCAATTTAGATTTAGTATATCTTTCTATATCTTTCATCTTTCTCATTTCTTTTCCAAATACAAAAGTAAATGACATACCTTCTCTACCAGCACGACCAGTTCTACCAATTCTATGAACATAGTACTCTTCATCTTGTGGTAAATCATAATTGAATACACATTCAACATCATCAACATCTATACCTCTAGCTGCAACATCAGTAGCAACAAGTATATCTATTGTACCATTTCTAAACTTATCCATTACTATATCTCTTTGAGTCTGCTTCAAATCTCCATGTAATGCATCTGCAAAATATCCTCTTGCTTGTAAATCTCCTACTAATTCATCTGCTTTTCTCTTAGTGTTACAGAAAACAACAGATAATTTAGGGTCATATACATCAACTAATCTACATAATACTTCTAATTTATTTGATGACCTAGTTTCTATATAGTATTGTTTTGTATTTGAAACTGTAAGTTCTTTTCTAACAACTTTTATGTGTTCTGGGTCTTTTTGATATCTCTTAGTTAATTCCAAAATTCCTCTTGGCATAGTAGCTGAAAAGAAAGTTGTTTGTCTTTCTTCTGGAATCTTACTTAAAATCATTTCTATATCTTCTCTAAATCCCATATCTAGCATTTCATCTGCTTCATCTAATATAATCATTTTTACATTATCCATCTTTAATGTTTTACGATTGATATGGTCTATTGTACGTCCTGGTGTACCTATTACAACTTGTACTCCACTCTTTAGAGATTTTATTTGTCTATCTATTGGTTGTCCACCATATATAGGTAATGTCTTTATTCCGTGCGAATATTTAGCTAGTTTTCTTATTTCTGTCGATACTTGTATTGCAAGCTCTCTTGTTGGACAAAGTACTACAGCTTGTAAACTTCTATTATTTGGGTCTATTGTTTCTAGTATAGGTATACTAAAAGCTGCTGTTTTCCCCGTACCAGTTTGTGCTTGTCCTATAACGTCTTTACCTGACAAAATCGCAGGTATAGACTGTGCTTGTATAGGAGATGGCTCTTCAAACCCCATTTCAGCTATAGCTTTTTTTATTCCTTCACTTATTGGTAAATCTTCAAACTTTGTTATATTCATATATTATTCCTCTCCGTTATCAATTAATCTTAACCTATCCATTATATACTTTTTTAGGATATTCTGCAATTAATATTTTTAACAGTATTATTAAATAATATACATGAAATACAAAATTGATATGTATAGAAAATATGTAAATAACATCAATATCCCTTGTATTCTACTAAGTCTGTTTGATTTAAGCGTTGGTACTATTACTATTAATAATAACAATATCATAAATGGTATATCCAACTGCCTATTTTGAGATAATATTGGTATGTTATTTGGTATTGCTGATACAGCTATTACTGATACTATGTTCAATATGTTTGCACCTAAAATATTTCCTACTGATATTTCATGATGATTTTTTCTTATAGCAGTAATTGATGAAACTATCTCTGGCAGAGAAGTTCCAAGTGCTATTATAGTTAAACTTACTATACCTTGAGGTATATTTAAAAAACTAGCTATTCTTACTCCACTCTCTATAAGTATTTGTGAACCAATTATCATCATTATCAAACCAGTAGCAAAAACTAATAGTATTTTTACAATTTCTGCTACAGAAAAACCTCTAAAATTCTTACTCTTTTTAGCAGGTATATCTTTAATAGTATTATTTTTAATATTTCTATTTTTAGTAGATTTTCCAACTACACTTCTATAATTATTAACCATATAAAAGATTAATATTATTATAAGTAATAACGAATCACCTCTTGTTATAACTCCATCTAACCCCAATAAAATTAAAACTATTACAGATACTATTAATAGTAAAGACTTAGAAAAAAACATTTTTTTATCTACATTATATGGACTTATAAAAACAACCAATCCTAATGCTAATCCTGTATTACATATTATAGAACCAACTGCATTTCCTAAACTCATTGTAGTATGGCCATCAATAGAAGCAAGTAAAGATACTGTAAACTCAGGTAATGTTGTTGCAAAACTAACAATAGTTGCTCCAAGTATAATTTCTGATATGTTCGTTTTTCTACCTATCTCTACAGTACAATTTATAAAGATATCTGCGCCTTTAGTAATTAATAGGAAACCTACTAAAAATAATATCACTGTGATAAACAATGTATCACCTCCCCCTATTAAATAAATATTCAAATTGTGAAGATGTATGCTTTTCTTTTTTTCATAATAAAATTTATTTATTTCGAATTTGGAATTGGAAAAATATATTATTGTTAATTAGTCATTTATCTGTTTCATTTTATTTATATATGGGTATAATTTCATCACATTAATAACATATAATTTGTTTTATACTTTAAAACGACAATTTTTATTTTTTTGTGTATACAGGATACGTATAATATGTTATTATTATATTAGAAAATATATTTTTTAAAAAATATATAAAATAAATTAAGTATATAAAAATTAATTTTAATAGTATTATTTATCATTTAAATCTAAGGAGGAAATACTTAATGAATGCATGGCAAGGATTTAAAACAGGAAGATGGACTAAAGAAGTAAATGTTAGAGAGTTTATACAATTAAACTATTCTCCATATGAAGGAAATGACTCTTTCTTAGCTGGCGCTACTGAAAACACTAAAAAGCTATGGGATAAAGCAATGGTTTTATTTAAAAAAGAAAGAGAAAATGGTGGTACTTTAGATGTTGATACAAAAACTGTTTCTGGAATAGCAGCATATGCTCCAGGATATTTAGATAAAGGATTAGAAACAATAGTTGGGTTACAAACGGATGCCCCTTTAAAAAGAGCTGTTATGCCATATGGTGGTATAAAAATGGTTGAGAATTCATGCGATGCTTTTGGATATGAATTAGACCCAGAAATAAAAGATATATTCACTAAATACAGAAAAACACACAATCAAGGAGTTTTTGATGTTTACACTCCAGAAATGAGAGCTGCTAGAAAATCTGGTATAATAACAGGTCTTCCAGATGCTTATGGTAGAGGTAGAATAATTGGTGACTATAGAAGAGTTGCTTTATACGGTATTGATGCCTTAATAGAAGATAAAAATAAGCAAAAGGAATCATTAGAAGTTTCTTGCATGGATGAGGAAGTTATCAGACTAAGAGAAGAAATAACTGAGCAAATATCAGCTTTAAATGAACTTAAAAAGATGGCTCAGTCTTATGGATTTGATATATCAAAACCAGCGACTAACTCAAAAGAAGCTGTACAATGGTTATACTTTGGTTATTTAGGTGCTGTTAAAGACCAAAATGGTGCTGCAATGTCTTTAGGTAGAACATCTACTTTCTTAGATATATATTTTGAAAGAGACTTAAAAGCTGGAATAGTAACAGAAGAAGAATTACAAGAATATATGGACCATTTTGTTATGAAATTAAGAATGGTTAAATTCCTAAGAACTCCTGATTACAATAATCTATTCTCTGGAGACCCAACTTGGGTAACTGAGTGTATAGGAGGTATGGGAATAGATGGTAGAACATTAGTTACTAAAAACTCATTTAGAATGTTAAATACTCTATATACATTAGGACCATCTCCAGAACCAAACTTAACAGTTCTATGGTCAACTAAGTTGCCTCAAGGATTCAAAGATTTCTGTTCTAAAGTATCTATAGATACAAGTTCAGTACAGTATGAAAATGATGACTTAATGAGAGCATACTGGGGAGATGACTATGGTATAGCTTGTTGTGTATCTGCAATGAAAATTGGTAAACAAATGCAGTTCTTTGGAGCTAGAGTTAACTTAGCAAAAACTTTATTATATGCTATAAATGGTGGTATAGATGAGAAATCTGGTGCTCAAGTTGGACCAAGATTTGAGCCTATAACTTCTGAGTACTTAGATTATGATGAAGTTATAAGTAAATTTGAACCATTCACTGATTGGTTAGCAACATTATATGTAAATACTTTAAATGTAATACACTACATGCATGATAAATATTCTTATGAAGCATTAGAAATGGCATTACATGATAGAGATATATTTAGAACTATGGCTTGTGGTATGGCTGGATTATCAGTTTGTGCAGACTCATTATCTGCTATAAAACATGCTAAAGTTAAAACTATTAGAAATGAGCAAGGAATAGCTGTTGATTTTGAAATAGAAGGAGATTATCCAAAATACGGAAACAATGATGACAGAGTTGATAGTATAGCTGTAGAGTTAGTTGAAAGCTTTATGAACAAAATAAGAAAAAATAAAACTTATAGAAATTCTTATCCAACTCAATCTATACTTACAATAACTTCAAATGTTGTTTATGGTAAGAAAACTGGTAATACACCAGATGGTAGAAGAGCTGGTGCTCCATTTGCTCCTGGTGCTAACCCAATGCATGGTAGAGATACTAATGGTGCCTTAGCTTCATTATCTTCAGTTGCTAAATTGCCATATGAGCATGCTCAAGACGGTATATCTAATACTTTCTCTATAGTACCAGCTGCTTTAGGAAAAGATATGAATGAAAGAATAAACAATCTTTCTGCAATGATGGATGGATACTTCTCTCAAAATGCTCATCACTTAAATGTAAATGTATTTGATAGAGCTACTTTAGAAGATGCTATGGAACATCCAGAAGAATATCCACAGTTAACTATAAGAGTATCTGGATATGCTGTTAACTTCATAAAATTAACAAAAGAGCAACAATTAGATGTTATAAACAGAACATTCCACGGTAAAATGGCTTAGTCTTTAAATTTTTATACTTTAACTAAGATTACTACTGTGTAGAAAATAAAAATAAAAGGCCGTCTTATATTTGAATTATTTCTGGTATAGGATGGCCTTTTTTAGACAAATATTATAACTATTAATAAAGTCATTAAAATATATTGTGAGGTGAACTCTATGATTAAGGGAAAGATACACTCTATAGAAACGTTTGGTACTGTAGATGGACCAGGAATAAGATATATATTATTTTTTCAGGGATGTCCCCTTAGATGCAAGTACTGCCATAATAGGGATACATGGGATACTAAATCAGGCAAAGAATATACAGTTGATGAAATAATAACTGATGCTCTTAAGTATACTTCTTTTATGAAGTTTTCTGGTGGAGGTATAACTGCTTCTGGTGGAGAATCTACTCTTCAGCCAGAATTTTTAAGTGAATTATTTAAAAAAGCCAAAGAAAATGATATACACACTTGTTTGGATACATCTGGATTTGTAGATATAAAAACTATAGACCCAATTTTAGATAATACTGATTTAGTTTTACTTGATTTAAAACATATGGTTGAAGAAAAATCTATTAATTTGACTGGTGTTGGTATGGATAAAGCTTTAAAACTTGCTAGACACTTAGACTCAAGAAATATCCCTGTGTGGATAAGACATGTTTTAGTTCCTGGTATTACTGATGATACAGATAATCTAGAAAAACTAGGTCAGTTTGTATCTACATTAAAAAATGTAGAAAGATTTGAATTACTACCATACCATTCTATGGGGATACACAAATGGGAGAATTTAGGCATTGATTATGAACTAAAAGATGTTCCTGATGCTACTAAGGAAGATATAAAAAAAGCAAGTGAAACAATCTCTAAATTTGGAGTAAAAGTATATAATAGTTAATATATATTAATATCTATAGATAACACAATAAAATAGGGTAAAGTATAAGTTTCTTAAGAATTTATACCTTACCCTATTTTAATATATTATTATATTGTTTTCTGTATACTACTTTAATAATTGAAGTCTATAAAATTCAGATGCACTTACAGGTCTTCCAAATAAAAATCCTTGAATAATATCTACACCTAGACCCTTTACTATATCATACTCTTCATAAGACTCTATACCCTCAACACAAACTTTTAAGTTGATTATATGAGCCAATTTAATAATATATTCAAGGAAAGTATGTTCATAACTATTATATGTAATATTCTTAACAAAACTTCTTTCAATCTTTATTATATTAACAGACAGTTCTTTAAGGTAATTTAAAGATGAATATCCAGTACCAAAATCATCAATTGCAATATGTACTCCTATGCTCTTTAAACTAATAAACTTATCATTTAGTAAATTTATATCTGGTATCCAACAATTCTCTGTCAATTCCAAAATTAAAAATTCAGGTCTTAATTGATACTCTATTAGACATTCAACTATAAAATCTCTAAAAAAATCTTCTTTTAATTGAATGTATGATACATTTACAGATATCTTGAAATCTGGATTTATTTTATGCCATTCTTTACACTGTTTTACAGCTTCTTTTATAATCCACTTCCCCACCAGTATAATCAAATTGCTTTGTTCCAAGATTGGTATAAATTCAATAGGAGATACTTCTCCATAAGTACTTGAATGCCATCTTAAAAGTGCTTCTGCTCCTATCACTTCTCTTGTAGTTGCATCTATTTGTGGCTGAAAAAATAGTTCAAGGTCATTAAAGTTATTTTCAATACATTCTCTTAGCTTATGTTGCATTGAAATTACTTTTAGTTTATTTTCATATAGTTCTGGTGAAAAAAACTTAATTCTGTTTTTACCATTTATTTTTGCTATATCTAGTGCGATATCAGCATGTTTAAATAAATCCAAATAATTATCTCCATCTTCTGGATACATAGCAACCCCCGCAGTTACTGTGCAATAATACTTATTTGATTCAATCTCATGTTGAGTATTCGTATACATCTGTATCTTTTCATAGATTTTATTTATAGTTTCTTTAGTACACATAGGGTAAAAAAATGCAAATTCATCTCCATCTAATCTATACAATCGAACATCTTTTGGTAGATATTCTAACACTTCAGTAGCAATTGCACGCAAGACCTTGTCACCATAAGAGTGTCCATATTTTTCATTTATATTTTTGAAATTATCTATATCCATAATAAATATAGCTCCACTTTCATAGGTCTTATCTTTTATGATATAATTCATCCAGTACTCAAACTGTTCTCTATTCCATGTCCCAGTGATAGAATCAAACTTATTTTTTTCACCAATATTCTTTATTCTTCCAACCAAAACTATAGTTTTTTTATCTTCTGATATGTAAGCCTTCCCTCTACAAGAAATCCATACTACTTCTTCATATTTATTAATTAATCTATATTCTAAATTATGTTCATCTTTTTTTCTATCTACTAAAGCTTGTATATCATCTTTCCACATTTGAACATCGTCTGGATAAACAATTTTACTCCAACAATTTACTACATCAGAATCTATATCTCTACTTAAGTTAAATTCATCAAAAACTGCTGAAGAAATTTTAAATTTATTTCTATTTATATCCCAAAAAAATATATAGTCTTCTGTACTTTGAGACAAAAGTTCAAAGAAAATTTCTATATGATTTAAATTTAAATAGTTCGATTCTTCACTCATCTTTTCCCCCTACAATATAAGTAATATAGTAATATTATAACCCTACTTATAATAAAAATAATTTTAAAGTAGGGTTATAGTTTACAGTTGGTGTAATTTATCAATAAAATATTATTATCTAAATTATTCTATTTTTCTATTTCTTTTATCTCATTGTTTCTATAGTAAATACATTCATAAGCTATCATAATAGTATTGACTTATATCAAAATATTTTTCTAAATAAGTCTAGTAAGAATATTATTTAAATCACATTTATATGTTCTAAGATACTTACTATTAATTATTATTTATTCTTACTGATTTAATAAAAAATAGCTTAGAATATGACTATAAAATATACTTAAAGCATCAATATTTTTTAATTAAAATCATATTTTTATTATAATTACCATTATTTTTTACTTCCAATAGTTTCCATTTGTTATAAAAGGGTTTTTTTTTATGCTTCGAAAAAACAAAAAATATTATATCTACAAACCAATCTAAAAAATTTTTCATTTCTAATAAATAAGTATAAATCAAAAAAATGAAATTAAACTTAAAAACAATAAAATATTTACAAATTTGATTGTTAATTAAGAACATTTTCTTTGAAAAATTCTGTATAAAATAGAAAAAAACTGCTAGTTTTTTCAATAGTAACTTTTTTATAACTAAGGGTTACTTTCATCTTATTTTAACATTCTTTTTTCTTCATTTCAATATTTTGCTATTTATTTCCAAAATATTATAAATCGTTTATTTACATTTTTCGTCTTTATAATTTTTATTTTATATGCTTAAACTAATAAATTTACATTACCATTTCTTCATTTATAAATATAAAATAATAAAAAATAAGACTAAAAATAATTTTTTTTATTTTCAGCCTTATGTTATCTTTTTTAATCATATAAATTTATATAGCTATTTAATTAATCAAATAGTCTAAACTCTAGAAACTTTATAAATTACATCTCTAGCCTTTGGTAGATTTCCATTTGGAACACCTACAGCAATAGCAAATGGTACAGAATATCCTTCTGGTATATCTAGTAATTCTCTATATTTTTTATTTGTATCAAACTTCATCTTTATTGAGTCTGATTCTTTTACATCATTGTCATCCAATACACTAACAAGACCTACAATATCCCCTTGTTCAACAGGTGTAAATAGTCCCCTAACCATTCCTATTATACAGCTTCCTAGTCCTAATGCTTGTGCAGCTGTTGTTATATTCCCTGTAAGTATTCCTACATCATATGGAGCCCATGAATTTTCTTCATCATAAGAGATAAATAAAACTGTTGGTGCACCATAAAATAATTTAAAATTCTTATTTATCTCAACATTACTAACTTCATGAATTCTAGATAGAGTATCATCACTAATCTCTTTTAAAAGTTTCTGTTCTTGCACAACACTTATATGCCAAGGTTGCTTATTACATCCTGAAGGTGCTGCAAATGCACAATGTAACAATGTATCTAATTGTTTGTCTGTAATTTGGTCTGTTGTAAATTTTCGTATACTTCTACGGCTTTGTATCAAGTTTATTGTTTGATTATCTTGAAAATTATTCATATATCTATTCCCCTTTTTATGTATTTCTTAGTATAAATACTAAATCTTATAAAAATTCACTCTATAACTAATATTGTTTATATTCTTATTATAATTATTTTTAGTTTATATGTGAAGACTTTAAAATAGTAAATTTTTAATAATCATCCTATACCAATAAAATATTTAAAATAAAAATCTGGCATTAACTAACTATAGAAAATATTATTCTATAGTCTGATTAATACCAGTAAAATATGCTATATTAATTTAAAGGAGCCCAATCAGATTTAGTATGGATTTCTTCTTTTAAAGCTTCCCATGTTTTATTTGCTACAGAAATACCACCTTTACCTTTATACCATTTAGCTTCATCATAATCATAAATTAGAGAAGCATACCAGTTACCTTTAGTTGAAGTATTTGCAAATACAACTACACTAGCTTCATTTGTGTTAGGCTTATTTGCATATGGTTGTATATACAATGGTTCTTTCCCTAAATCATACTTTTTCTTAAATTCATCTGGAATTGTAGGCCAATTACCTTTATACTTATTATCCAACAAATATTTTCTAAACTCATCATTATTTTTTGAATTTCCTGGTATTATAGAAGGATCTTCTGCAAATGATGCAATTAAATCTGTCATACTTTGATATACATCTCTAGCCATCTCAACACCATCTGGATGTTCTGTACAAGTAACATACACCTTTGCAATACTTTCATCTCCAGTTATTCCATCATAACCATCATCAAATTCTGCTGAATATGTTCCACCTGATTTACATTTTGGCTCTGTTTCAAAATATTTTCCATCTTTATTTTTTAACACATCTTTTATAATTTCATTCTTGTCTTTACTTGGTTCCTCAGCCATTGCAATAACAATTTGAGTCTTTATATTTTCTCTATTTGAAAGACATGTAACTGCTTTACTTTTTTCTATATTTCTAAATAGTGCCGGAACTGCAACTATAACTAAAATTCCTATTATAGATATAACTACCAATAATTCAATTAGTGTAAAACCCTTTTTATTCATAATAATCATTCCCATTAAATAAAATTATAGTACTTACTTTAAAATACTACATATTAACAAATTGTCTACATAGAGTTCTTCCAACAAAAACTCCTAAAATACTTAATGTTAAATTTAAGAATATATTTAATCCAAATAACATATAATTGCCACTATCAAAAAACTTTACATTCTCAAAACTAAATGTAGAAAATGTAGTAAGACCTCCCATTAGACCAGTTACTAAGAACAATTTCAAACTATCAGAAATATAATTTGTTCTTATACTTATTTCCATGATAAAACCAATTAAAACTCCACCCATGACATTGACAATTAGAGTCCCAAATGGAAACTTAGCTACTGCAAATCTTAAAGATATTAAATATCTTAATATAGCACCCAAAAATCCACCAATACCAACACATAATATATTAATCATATATAACCCTCCCCCAAGAGGCTAATCACTTATACATTAAAACTCTATGTCTTCAACCTCTATTTTATCAATCGCATCCTGTACTAATCCTTCAATGTCAAGTGCTGTTTCAGATTTTTCTATCTTTTCTAACCTAGGCTTAGTAACAGGTTTTCTAGGAGAAAATACGCTACAACAATCTTCTTCAGGAATTATAGATGTTTCAAAAGTTCCTATTTTTTTAGCTATATCAACTATATCTGATTTATCCATTGCTATAAGTGGTCTAAATACTGGTAAATCTACAACAGCATTAGTACAAGTAAGCCCTTGTATAGTTTGAGATGCAACCTGACCAATACTTTCGCCTGTAATTAAAGCATCACAATGTCTTTTTTCAGAAAGCCTCTGTGCTATTCTCATCATAAATCTTCTTGAAAGAATAGTAGCTTCTTCTTCATTACAATTCTCACCGATTGCCTTTTGTATTTCTAATATGTTAACTTTATGAAGTCTTACTCTACCACAATACTTTGCTAATATTTTGGCTAAATCCTTAACTTTTTCCTGTGACCTTTCACTTGTAAATGGATAACTATGGAAGTGTACTGCTTCTACTTCCATACCTCTTTTTGCAACCATCCATGTTGCTACTGGACTATCTATACCTCCTGATAAGAGAGACATTGCTCTACCATTCGTTCCAAGCGGTAATCCACCATATCCAGGTATAGTATCACTATAGACCATGGTATGGAACTCTCTGTATTCGCATTTTATTTTAACTTCTGGATTTCTTACATCAACATCAATCTTATCTCCTACCTTTGATAATAAGTATCCACCTATATCCATACTCATTTCTTGAGAAGTCAATCTAAAAGATTTATCTCCTCTTCTTGACTCTACTTTGAAAGTTTTATATCCAGCTTCTATTTTTTCTTCTAACATTTCTAAAGCTATTTCTTTTAATGTATCATAATCTTTTTTAGCTCTTACTCCAGGACATACTCCCACTATTCCAAATACTTTTCTAACTTCTTCAATTACTTCTTCATAATCATAATCTTCTAAATCAACATATATTCTTCCATATTCTTTATATACATTAAATTTGCCAATTGGCTTTAACATATTTCTTATATTCCTTATAAGTCTATTTTCAAATATATATCTATTTTTTCCTTTTACTCCAATTTCGCCATACTTCACTATTAATATATTATACACTATTTCACCTCTTAAACTAATTTATTATCATTATTTATACTGTATTCTTTACTTCCTTTTCATTATTGACCTTAAGTCGCAAATTGATTCTTTCAATACTTCTACCGCTTCTGATATTTCTTCTTCTGTATTCATATCAGATAAGCTAAATCTTATTGTCCCATTTATTTCTTCATTTGTAAGACCTATGGCATTTAAAACATGGCTACCCTTCTTCTTAGACGAGCATGCAGAGCCAGTTGATACATAAATACCTTTTTGCTCTAAATAATGAAGTAACACTTCTCCTTTTGTCCCTCTAAATGATATATTTAATATATGACATACACCATCTTCTGGAGAATTAATTTTTATATCTTCTATATTATCAATTATTTTATTTTTAAATGTATCTTTTAAGTTATTTACTTTTAAAATAACTGCATCTAAATCTTTATTTAGTATTCTGACAGCTTCTCCAAGCCCATATATCCCAGGTACATTTTCTGTTCCAGACCTAATACCAATCTCTTGTCCTCCACCTGTTAGCATAGGTTTAAGACGATTATTTTCTTTTATATACATAAATCCAATTCCTTTTGGACCATGAAATTTATGTGCACTCACACTCATAAAATCTATATTGTATTTAGATGGTCTAAAATTGATTTTCCCATATGACTGAATAGCATCTACATGAAAATATATCTTTTCTTTTAAAGATTTCAAATACTTTCCGACTTCATCTATTGGCTGTATAGTTCCTATTTCATTGTTAACATGCATCATACTTACTAAACATGTAGTTAACTTTATTGCATTCTTTAAATCTTCTATATTTATCTTTCCATCTTTTCCGACCTCTAAGTAAGTTACTTCAAAACCATCTTCTTCTAAATCTTTCAATGTATTCAAAACAGAAGGATGTTCTATATTAGTAGATATTATATGATTTTTTCGCTTTTTATTTAGATTTGCAATTCCTCTTATTATAGTATTATTACATTCTGTACCACCTGATGTAAAATAAATCTCCTTTTCTTTCGCTCCTAGAGATTTAGCTATAACTTGTCTTACTTCTTTTATTCCTTTTTCAACTTCTACACCTTTTCTATGAACAGAAGAAGGATTTCCATAATCCGTACTAAGTGCATAAACCATTTTATCTATAACTTCTTGATAAGGTTTTGTAGTTGCGCTATTGTCTAAGTATATTTCCAACTTAATTACACCTACCTTTATTTAAAATCTTCAACTCTAACTATTATACCACTAATTATAGTATTTTTTTTGTTAATCTTTATTAAAAAGACAATCTTAAATTTACAAAATATTCTTTCATAAAAAATTAGTTTTTTCACTTTATTATAAAATTTTATAGTAA
>NZ_AVHW01000039.1 GCF_000449425.2 Clostridioides difficile CD160 | reverse complement strand
CTACAAAAATACGTTATAAAATACAATATATGATAAAATAATATATTATATAAAATAAATACATTATATTATACATATGCTTATTTTTACTATAAAAGTTATTTTTATAAGCTTACTTGTTATAAAAATAACTTTTATAATTTATATCAAAAAAAATATTGATTTTTGTGTCGCATTTTGTTATAATAAATTAAGGTTATCCCCCTGGTAACCCTAGTTAGTTAATATATCTATTCCCAATACCCTTTCATAAGGATATATTTTATATTTATTAAAAATCGGATTGATAACGGAAATTGATTCGGTGGAAAAAAAGAGCTTACCCCGAGCTCTTTTTTTCTGCGAAAATTTAGCAAAATGAGATTAATATTAATTTTATTTTAAACTTATATTAATAATCATAAAAAAAGGATGTATTGAGTTTCTAATATCAATAACATCCTTTTTTATATATTATAACACTTTTGCTAAGAATGATTTAGTTCTTTCATGTTTTGGATTTCCAAAAACTTCTTCTGGAGTATTATCTTCTAGTACACTTCCTCCATCTATAAAAATAACTCTATCTGCAACTTCCTTTGCAAATCCCATTTCATGAGTTACAATCGCCATTGTCATCCCTTCTTTGGCAAGCTCTTTTATAACATCTAAAACCTCGTTTACCATTTCTGGGTCAAGAGCCGATGTTGGCTCATCAAATAACATCATATCTGGTTCCATAGCAAGGGCTCTAGCTATTGCTATTCTCTGCTTTTGTCCTCCAGATAATTGTGATGGATAGGAATCTTTTTTGTCTAAAAGACCAACTCTACTTAACAAAACTTCTGCTTTTTTTTCTGCTTCTTCTTTTGTCATCTTTTTTAATTTAATTGGTGCCAATGTTATATTATCTAAAATAGTCTTATGTGGGAATAAATTAAAGTTTTGAAACACCATACCTATATTTTGTCTAATTTCATCAATATTAGTTTTTTTATCAACCAAATTTTTTCCTTCAAATATTATCTCTCCACCTGTAGGTATTTCTAGTAAATTCATACATCTAAGAAGTGTACTTTTACCAGAACCACTAGGACCTACTATAACCATTATTTCACCTTTAGCGATTTCTAAGTCTATATTTTTTAATACATTTAAATCTCCAAAAGATTTACTTAAATTTTTTATTGTAATCATATTATCACTTTCCTTTTTACTATTCTATGTTTTCCCTAAATGCTAAACATGCTCTCATCTAGTTAGACACAGATAGTTTCTTTTCTAATAATCCAACTAATCTTGATAGAGTAAATGTTATAACAAAGTAAATTGCTGCCGCTACTATTAATGGCTCTAATGCTTTAAACGCTGCATTTTTTACTATATCAGCAGTACGCATTATTTCAACAACTCCTATTACAGATATTATTGAAGATTCTTTTACAAGTGTAATAAACTCATTTGCTAATGAAGGTAATATATTCTTTATAGCCTGAGGTATTATTATATATCTCATAGTTGACCAGTAATTTAATCCTAATGATCTACTTGCTTCCATTTGTCCATTATCAACTGATTGTATACCTGATCTAAGTATCTCTGCCACATACGCTCCAGAGTTTACTGATAATGCAAATGCACTAGCTACAAATTCACTTGGTATACCAAATAACATAGGGAATCTTATTCCTAATTGAGGTAATCCAAACCATACTATATATATCTGTACTAATAATGGTGTCCCTCTTAAAATCTCAATATAGATTGATGATATTGCTCTTAATACTTTACTCTTTGATATTTTTGCCATACAGATGATTATACCTATTATAAATCCAAAGCATAATGCCACAAGAGAAATTCCTACTGTCACACCTGTTCCTTCCAGAAAAGAAGTTCCAAATCTACTTAAAAAACTAAAATCTAAACTCATAATTTCATCTCCCACATAACTTTCTTACTAATTTGAAGCAGCTTCAGTAGATGCTTCATTTAAAAATTCGTCTATTTTTTTACCATCTTGTAATTCTTTTATCTTTTTATTTAATAATTCTATAAAGTCTTTGTTATTATCAGCTTTTTTGATTGCTGCTGCCATACCTTCTGTTACATCTTTACCAACTTCAGTATTTGCCATTTTGATTCCATCATATTTTTTAACATTTATTAAAGAAACTGCTTCATTAGTAACAACTGCATCTATGTTTCCATTTTTTAATTCTGTAATTAAATCAGGTATTGCTTTTAAAGATTTTGTAGTTGTCATTTTTAGAGTGTTAACAACATATTCTTCTTGGATACTTCCCGCTTGTACTCCAACTCTAAGTTTCTTTAAATCATCTTCACTTTTTACTTTGTCTATATCTGCATCTTTAACTATAACTGCATTTCTGCTTAAATAATATAATTCTGAGAAATCAACACTCTTTTCTCTTTCTGGTGTTGGAGACATACCTGCAAGAACTATATCAACTTGGTCTGCATTTAAAGCACCTATTAATCCATCAAACGACATATCTTTAATTTCAACCTTTACACCAAGCTCTTTTGCAAATTCTTCAGCCAACATCATATCGAATCCTTTTATTGAATCTTTACCATCTACTACTTTATGGAATTCAAATGGTGGGAATTCTGCACTAGTACCTACAACCAATTTTCCATTCTCTTTTATTTGTTCTAATTTTGTTTTTTCTTCTCCACCACTACATCCTACTAGTGATAATGTTAATCCTAATACTAATCCTAAACTTAATAATTTTTTAAATGCTTTCATTTTAATTACCCCTCTCTTTTAATTATAATTTCCCTCAGATTTTAATACTTTAATGTTTCAAGTTACAAAAAAAGTCCCTCAGTCTTTAATGACTAAGAGACGACTTTACCGCGTTACCACTCTTATTGATAAATACTTTTACAACTTTCAAAATTTGTGAATGTTAGCTTGTAAGCTATGTGGATATTTTGATTTTTAAATCAAAAAAGTCCCTTAGCTTTACAGCTAAGAGACGAATTATATCCGCGTTACCACTCTTTTTGATAAGTAAGTACTTATCCTCTCAATCCCTTAAGGCGGGCAAACCAATTATCATACTAAAACTTCTGATAATCTCCTCCAGAGCTCTCTTCACATAGACTTCATTGCTAGGCTTACACCAACCCCTAACTCGCTGTAAATCCATATATGCTACTTTCTCTATCACTGGATTTGTTTCCTTAAATTGTTAATACAATTGTACTTCCTTATAATATTTTTGTCAATAAGTTTTTTATTTTTTTAATAATTTTATTTGTAAATTATTTAAACACTACGATGTATATTTAGCTCTACTCTTTAGCTAATCATAAATAGCATCTTTTAGATTTATTTATATTCTTTAGATATTAATAAATAACATTTTTCATATTTTGAGCTATTTTTTTAATAATATATTTTTTATCTATATCTTTGCCTTAAATATCATACATAAATAATATAATTCTTTCTTACCTATATAAATAATACATTTTCTATCTATCTAAGTTTGGCTTCTAAATTAAATAATATAAATTATATTCTTCAATAAGCAAGTTTTCAGGTCTAAAATTCGCTCCCTATCTTTAAACTTTATTGTAAACATAATTCCATCTTTTTTAATTATTTCTCCTTCATGAAATTTTTTATGGTGCACTTTATCACCTACACCAATACTATCAATTTCTTTTTTGGTTGGAGATTTTATATCGTCAATAAACAATGATTTATCAACTTTTTTACCATATTTATTTAAAGTAGAACTTATACACAATTTCTCTTCAGCTCTTGTAATAGCAACATACATAAGTCGCCTTTCTTCTTCTAACTGTTCTTCTTTTTTCTCTTCCTTACAAATATCATATGACTTTTCATGAGGTATTGTTCCTTCATTTACACCTATGATATAAACATTTCTAAATTCTAATCCTTTTGCACTATGCATAGTTGTAAATATGACACCATCAGTCTGCTTATTCTTATTGTTTTCCATTAACTCAGTCTTTACTCTATCAATATGCTCTAAAAACTCTGTCACAGTATTAAAATTTGTAGCCGAACTCTCAAGTTCATTTAATATCTCTACAAGACCATTAGTCTTTATTTTTCTGTTACTACAATAATCTAATACATATCTATCATAATCAAGACTGGTTCTAATATAAGATATTGCATTTTTAGGATTTAAAGTGTTTAAATAACTTAGGTCTATTTCCAAATCAGTTATGGTTTTGACTTGTTTAGGATGGAGATTACATTTATTTATTAGTGCAGTTATAAAATCTTTTTCATCCTTAACCATATTTACATTATCCTTAGATATATATCTAAATGGCTTATTTATGATTCTTAACCAATCTTTACTTGACTTTGGATTAATACCTATTCTTAAATATGCTAGTATATCTTGACTTGCCCAATGGTCATATATTGTAATTACTGAGTCTTTCACTACAAATGGAATCCTCATATCCATAAATACATCTACTAATGCTCTTGACTGTATATTAGTTCTATAAATCACTGCAAAATCAGAATACTCTACATAATCTTTTTTTATTTCGTCAATTATTTCCTTGGCAATATATAAAGCTTCCTCTTCTGAATCATGTGGACAAATGTAACTCACACTTCCTCCAGTGCCTTGACTACATTTAATAATTTTCTCATATCTATTTTTATTTTTTTCTATAAGTCTATTTGCAATATGTACTATCTCACTTTTAGACCTATAATTTACGTCTAATATTATTTTTTTAGTATTATTGAAATATCTTTCAAATTCAAGTAAAAAGTCTGGTCTTGCTCCTCTAAAACCATATATACTCTGGTCCTCATCTCCAACAGCAAATATGTTATTTAATGGATTAGAAATTAACTTTAAAACTTCAAACTGTACTTTATTTATATCCTGAAATTCATCTATCAATATATATTTATATACATTTCTAACCATCTCTAATGCAGACTTATTATTTAAGAGTAAATAGTAAGTCTTTATAAGCATGTCATCAAAGTCAATTTTATTAACTTTAGATTTTTGCTCTTCATATAAATTATATACCTTCAAAAACTCATCTTTTGTCAGTATCTCTGAACTAAATTCATTCTTATCCATAAGTTCATTTTTTACATAAGAAATTTCATTTATAACTTGTCCTATATTCTCATCATCATCAGCATTCTCTATATTTAAACTTTTTAGTATTGCCTTGATTGTTATTCGCTTTGATTTTTCATCAAATATACTATCTAGATTATACCTTTCAAAATACCTTAGAATTTTAAAAAATACAGAGTGAAAAGTTCCATAGGTTACTTTGTTAAGCCTTATATCATCACTTAAACTTAAAGCTCTATTTTTCATTTCTATTGAAGATGCTTTGGTAAAACTTATTGCTAAGATTCTCGTTGGTGCTATATTTTTATTTACTACCATATTGGCTATTCTATATGTAATTACTCTAGTCTTACCTGAACCAGGCCCTGCAAGTATCATGCAAGGCCCATCTATATGTTCAACTGCTTCTAATTGATTTTCATTTAACTTTCTTATATCTATATTTGTTGTGATTATTAGCTCCACCACCCTAATTTATAATTATATTATTTTCTTTTTAATTATAAACCAAAAGTTCATAAAAATACATGTAATTTTTCCTCTATTAAATCACATCATTCCTATTTTCATGACACATCTTGAGCTCTTTTTTAATTTTATCACTTATATCTTCAGGGATAAATGATGGTTTACTAATATAATATCCCTGCATATAATCTATTCCAAGATTAATTAATGTTTCCATCTCACTTTTAGTTTCTACACCTTCTGCTATTACTTTAATATTTCTTTCATTAGAGTATGAAATAAGATTTTTTAATATTTTCTGTCTGTCTTCATCTTTATCAATACCTCTTACAATAGACATATCAATCTTTACGTAATTTGGCATTATATATAATAGTACAGCATCTCCATTGTAGCCTGTTCCAAAGTCATCCAAAGCAATCTCTATATTCCAATGGTTTATATAAGATTTCTTTTTCTCAATAAAATCTTCATTAATTTTATCATTTTCTGTTATTTCTAATACAACTCTATTCAAATAATTACCATATAAATCCTCAATTTCTTCAAAATCCACTTTTGATAGGTTATTATTTGGAATAGAATTTAAAAACAATTTACAATCTCCAAACTTCTCTCTGTATTTTTTAAATGATTTAAGTGCTTTAAACCAAGTAATACGCTCAATTTGATACAATTTAGATTGTGAACGAGCCAATCTAATAACATCCACTGGAGAACTGAAAGTTTTTATTTTAGGTCTCATGAGTGCCTCATATGCAAAAACTTTTCCTTCACAGTCTACAATAGCTTGAAATGCATACTCAACAAGTTGACCATCAATCAATTTATTTAACTCTTCTCTGTTACTCAATAAGAATGAATCCTTATTATATATATTGATATCAAACTCACTGACTTCACCCTTGATTGTGTTTTTAATTTGATACATAGCAAAATCTGCATATCTCATTAATTCATCATAGTTACTTGAATCGTAAGGATACCAAGAAATTCCTGCTGATGCTCTTATTTTAAATTCTGTTCCATCATGAAGTTTTAGTAATGTATTACTCATCTGTATCTTAACAGAATTAATAATAGCTCTTATACTCTCTTTACTTTCATATCCATATATAAATACATAAAACTCATCACCTGAAAGCCTAGAAACTATACCATTCCATGATATAAACTTTTTAAGTATTCCTGCTGCACATCTAATGTATTCATCTCCAGTATCATGTCCATATGTATCATTGATATATTTTAAATTATCTAAATCCCACATAACAAATGCTGCTACCTTAAGTTCATCTTTGTTTTTGAATTTCTCTTGTATCTGTGAGTAAAATGCTCTCCTATTTAAAAGATTAGTTAAAATATCAAAATCTCTTTCGTACTCTATTTTTCTTTTCTCAACGAACTCTTTTGTGACATCAACAACAACACCGAGAACCTTTATCTCATCTTCAACAAGGTTTAATCTTACCCACTTAGACCTCTTATCTTCAGATTCAAATTTATATATATATGTATTTTCTGTTTCATAACCTTTTTGTAAATATTTATCTAGCTTTTTCATTTTTTTAAGGAACTTATCTTTTTGCATATAACCATATTCTCGGAATCCCTTTTCTGTAATAAATACATTAAAAAATCCTTTTGTACAAAAAACATTATCTGTATTTTTGTACAATTCGAAAGCTCCAATAGGCATATCTACCATCTCTATAATCTGTGATAATTTTGAAGAAGAATCTGCAACATTTGCACTAAGTAGCTCTATAGCTGAAGATAATTCATCTATTTCAGATATATTTATTTTATCAAGATTTACTGGTTTTGATGGATTACTATTTCTAACCTTTTTGGCTAGAAGAACAATTGGTTTTGTAAACAGTCTTGATGCTATATAAATACCTATAAGTCCTATTACTAAAGAAATTGCTATAGATACTATAACCAAACGCTCCACTCTTTTTGAAAAAGATAAAAGGCTTTTTTCTTCAATAATCCCCAAAAGAGCCCAACGCTCATTTTCAAATGGAGTATTGGAATTATATAAATCTAGATATTGCACACTAGCATAAATATTCCCACTACTATAATCATTATCTTCATTTTTAATCTTATATACATTCTTATAAGATTCTTTCTGTTCTAAATTAGAATGTAAACCATCCCAAAATTTTTCTTTTAGTGAATATCCATTTGAAACTACATTTTCAAATGCCATATCATCATTTCTGTCCACACCTAAAATATAATTACCTTTTTTGTTTCCATTTATCTCTGCATATGGTAGTAATTCACTTAAATAGTTTATACTTAAATCTATTCCAAGTACTCCATATACAGTTCCATCCTCATAAATAAGAGGAACTGAATATGTCATAACCTTATCGCCTGCATTTGTTAATAGAAACTTACTTCCCCAATATCCTAAATTAGAACTTGATACATTTGGATTATCAATTGCCGCTCTAAATGGTTTGTAAAAAAAATTATCTCCTTTTCGCTTGTTTTCACTTTTAAATGAAAATTTTGGAGCCCAATAACTATCCATAGATATTCCAAAGTCTCTTGCTATATCTGATGAACCTCTCTCAATTAACAAATCAGAATTATCATTTGGACTAAATTTAGGGTCTAAATCTCTTATATACAGTCCCGTCTTGCTTATTTCACCTTTACTCATGGAATCATCTTCAATGTTTTTATTACTTAATATTACAAAAGAGCCTGTAACAGAATTTTTTCTTAAAAGATATATCAAATTACTCGATATATTTTTTATAATCTCCTTGTTAATTTCTTCATTCTCACCTACATCTTTGATTGAAACATTATTTTCATCCAAAACCTTTTTTACAGATGAATTAATTGCGGCTTCCGTTTCACTTGTCTTTGACCATCTTTGCAACATCTCATTTTGTATATAATTTTTGCGATTAATTACTCTTTCATTTAAAATATCAAATGAGTTGTCATTTAACTTCTTAATAGTTCCTCCCCATAAAATTGTGGCACAAAATAAACTTGTTTGAATTAGCATAACAATAATTAGGGGAAATATCATCTTTTTCATTATTGAATTATTTTTTCTTAGATTGTTTTCCATACTTAATTCCACCTATACCTTTGTGCATGTTGACACACTAACCGCCAATTCATCTACTCTTTTGTAGCATTTTCAAGCTCAGTCTTAAAATCATTAAACCAAGTTTCAAAATTCTTGTCATTATTAAATTGTGCTACTGCATCCTTTTTAGAAGTTCCATTTTTTATTAATTCATTTATTTTATTTAAATCTTCTTTAGCCTTATCAAGCATCGAATATTCAAGAATTTGTCTAGCTTTAGTTCCACCATCGAATGCTTTATTAGTATATAAATTACAGCTTTTAATTTGTGCAATAGATGAAACTATTGATTCTTCAACTTTATTTAATACATTTAAATCGTCTTTCTTCATAACTTCTTTTATAACATCTAAATCATTTGTTTTTTTCTTTACTGGCAAGTATCCAGAAGCAATAGAAAATTTTATATTAGGTTCTTTATCTGTAAACCATTTTAAAAATTCTACTGATGCATATTCTTCTTCTTTAGTGGATTTTGTTACAGCCATTCCTGCACCTTGTTGTACAGCATACTTTTCTTTTCCTTTAAAACGAGGAGCTTCAAAAACAGATGTTTCAATCTTATAACTCTCGTTGTCATTTGACACTACTCTATCTGGGAAGTATGCTGCTCCTGAACTAGAACCCACAAGAGCTAATATATCTCCTGTTTTTGCATCATCAGAACGAAATTTACCATAAGATGCAAAATATCCATTTATATATGGTACATAAAAATTATCCCATAATTTTCTCATAACTTTTTCATCAATATTTAATGTAACTTTTCCATCTTTAACAGAAAAAAGTTCTACTCCTAATTGCTTACTTCCTATAATAATATAATTTGCTAAAGCATCTCTTCCAAAAAACGCTTTACCATCATTAGGCTCTTTTGTTAAACTATCTGTCCATTCATAATATTTTTTTGATATTTCTGTTAATCCCTCTATTGTTTGTATATCATTGATATTTGAATTTGTAGCTTTGGCAAATTTATCCCAATCAGTCTTATTTATCATCAAAATCTCAGTAGATTTTGCAATTGGAAAAAGTTTAAACTCCTCATTAGAATTTATTCTGCCCTCTTCTACATATTCATCTATATACTCATTTAGTTCATCTTTGCTTATATACTTGTCCATATCCACTAGTAATCCTAATTTATCCATTTCATAAGCAGTATCTGAATATGCCGCAAATATATTTGGTACATCTTCAGAACCAACCTTTTTATTTGCAGAATCTAAAACCTTTTCTGATAAATCAACAACATTACCTTGACTAAACGCTTCAACAATAATTCCTTTTTCAGCACCTACAGTGTCATTGAATTCCTTAACAAGCTTGTCAAAAGCTATTTTTTGCTGTCCATTATAATAATGCCAAATTTCTATTGATGTTGGATTCTCTGGGTCCAGCTTATAATTATCTTCCTTTTTCAAACTACACCCTGTAAGTAATAAAACAATCATTGATGTGATAATTAATTTTGCAAACTTACACCTATTCATAAAATCTACTCCTTCAAATTTATAAAATTATAATAGCATTAAAACTACAACTTCACTATTTATATTAATTATAGAACGTTTATTGATATATTTAAACAGGATTAACAACATATTTAAAAGCAATTAAGAAGCATATAATTACAAATACTGAAAATAGGGCTTTTGCATAATTTTTATTTCTAAATGCTCCAAACGATACCAAACCTTGTTGAATAGCCACTGTAATCACTAAAAGCGTCATTATTACATTAAGTTGAACTAACTTAAACAAATAAAGTAAAGAAAATATTACTAAAAGAATACATAATACAATACTAGATTTATTAATAATATCATCAACCTTATCTACATTTTTAGATTTTTTGTTAGTTTCCTTTAGCTTCTCTTTATTTAAAGTATCAACTTTTTTATTATACCTTTCTCTTGTTTTATCTTTATACTTCGTGTTTTTATTCTTATTACTCATTTGTTTCCTCACCCTCTATAAAAATTTTAAAATTGAGTTTTTTATCGTTTAAACATTATATATTTAAGATACCATATATTCTTCCAAAAAGGTAACTTACTGTTCATCTATTTTTAATTTTTACATAAAAAAACTATCTCTTTTTAGAAATAATTCTGCCTTGAGATAGTTTGTTTAACTATTTATTTTCACCAACATTTTCTACATTATCATATTTACTATCAACTAAGACTATATCAACTCGTCTATTTTTTGACATACCATCTTGAGATGAATTTTCTGCTATTGGTCTAAATTCGCCATATCCTACAGCAGATAATTTATCTGGTGCTATACCTGCATTGTCAATAAGAAGTTGAACAACATTGGTTGCTCTCATAACTGATAAATCCCAATTTGACTTAAACTCAGAATTTTTTATAAACATGTTGTCTGTATGACCTTCTACCCTTATGTAACTATTCATTTCATTTAACATCTTACCTATTTGAATAATTTTATCTCTAGAATTATTCTTTACAACTGCTTTTCCAGTATCAAATAGTATGGTATCTTTAAGACTTATTACTAATCCTCTATCCTGAGCTTTTAATGATACTGAATTCGCCATACCATTTTCATTTAAATACTTCTGAATTTCCTCACCAACTTTTTTGAACTCAGCATTTTGTAAACTATCTAAATTATTACTTCCTGGTTCAACTACTGGCTCCATTTGGCTCTTACCACCTTCAATAACCCCAGAAGAATCACCAAATGCAGAATTTAGAGATTCAGATAATTGTTTATATTTCTCTGCATCAACATTACTCATAGAATACATTATGACAAAGAAAATCATAAGTAGTGTTATGAGGTCTGAATAAGTTAAAAGCCATCGCTCATTGTTTTCTTCTTTTTCATCTTCATCATGTAACATAAATATTCCATCCTTTTATATTATTCAGCTCTACTATCTGTTCCTTCAAGTTCGATTAATTCTTTTGAATTTAAAAATATTTTTAATTTTTCTGTCATTAAATTAGAATTATCCCCCTCAAGTATAGATAATATTGCTTCTATCACCAAAAGTCTTTCATTTATTTCTTGTTGGTTTATAACTTTAAGTTTTGATGCTACTGGTATCCATATTAAATTGGCAGAACCAACACCATATAATGTAGCTAAAAATGCAACAGATATTTGAGGACCCAGTGCATCTGGATTACTCGAAAGATTACCTAAAATATGTACTAATCCCATAACGGTACCTATTATCCCCAGTGTAGGTGCAAATCCCCCTGCTGAATCAAATATTGATATACCCTCTTTATGTCGTTTTGATGTTATCTGTATCTGTGATTCCAAGATATTTCTTATAGTAGCTGCATCAACTCCATCTACCATAAGTTCAAGCCCTTTTTTAATAAAAGGGTCTAAATCATTATTGTCATTTATTTCCTTATCAATGCTTAGAAGCCCCTCTTTTCTAGCTTTTATTGCAATTTCTTTAAAATAGATTATATTTTCTATGTTGTTAGGTTTTTTATTTTTAAAAGCTAACAACATTATCTTTATAGATTTTTTAAACACGGGAAATGGCGTTGAAGCTCCAACAGCTCCTATAGTCCCACCAAAGACAACAAGTGCTGATGAAAACACAAATAGTGCTCCAATATGTCCTCCATCAATAACGAAAGCAACCACTAAAGATGCTATTCCCACTATGAAAAAAATTAAAGTTGTCATCTATTCCCTCCTTTCTTTAGTTCTGCTTAGTAAATTACTTTTATTAAAGACACTACAAAAAGACTACCTTTAACAAGAATAGCCTTTAATAATTGGCGGAGAAGGAGGGATTCGAACCCTCGCACCGGTTACCCAGCCTAATCCCTTAGCAGGGGATCCTCTTGAGCCACTTGAGTACTTCTCCAGATTGTCTTTACTAGTAAATTATATAATAAAATTATATTTTAGTCAATTATTTTATAAAATTTAAGTTATTTTGAATTATTAAATATCTATTTTTACTTTTTTGCTTAAATGTAAGTTTCAAATATGGTAAAATTATCTTGCATAATACTTATAATATTATTTGATAAATATACATACATTAACAAATATACATAAATCCTGACTTAATCATAAGTTATGCTCAAAGCTAAAATAATATTAATCCAAGGAGGATATTCTATGTTACCACAGGAAAGATACGAGAAAATTTTAAGTATTCTCGAATCAGATAATATAATTAAAATAAATGACATAGTTCAAATGTTTGACATATCAATAGAGACAGCACGAAGAGATTTAGCCCATATGGAGAGTATTGGACTTTTAAAAAGAGTCTATGGTGGTGCTATACCAGTTATAGCAAGTAGTGTAGAACTCAACTATGTTAAAAGAAAAAAAATAAACTCAAATGATAAAAAACAAATTGCAATCAAATGCAGTGAGTTTATAAATACAAATGATACTATTTTTATGGATACTGGAACTACTGTTCTTGAAGTTTCAAAAAATTTAAAAGACAAAAAAAATTTAACTGTAATAACCAACTCAATTTTAGTGGCAAATGAACTTATGAATACTAATATAAAAGTATATGTACTTGGTGGTTATCTTAGAGAAACTGAAGGTTCTTTTTCTGGCCCACTCACACTATCAGCTATTGAACAATTTAATGTTGATAAGGCTATTTTAGGTGCTGGAGGTATCACTCTTGAAAATGGTATTTCTGACTATCATTTGGAAGAAGCACTTGTTCGAAAAAAAATGATTGAAAGGTCTAGAAAATCTATAGTGGTTGTTGAACCTCCTAAGTTTGGTATAAATTCATTTGCATCAGTAGCTCCTATAGAACATATAGATACTATTATTACATCCTCTAATATAGACCATGATATAATAATAGAATTTTCTCAGAGAGGAATACCTTTAGTCATAGCAGATAATTAGTTTGTATGATTGGTTTTTAATTCCTTGGCATAATAAATTAAACTTAAGGAGCCAAATAATTATTTATTTAGCTCCATTTATATCTAAATAATACTTTATATTTTTTATTATGTTACTATTTTGAGATTAGTTTAATACTCTCAATTACTTCAATGTTTTATGCTACTTTATTATTTTGAACTATTTAATTATATTCTTAGTCATTTGATTTTTTAATTTAAAGTAACTTAAATTCTGTTTAAGTACTACTCATTTCATACAACATCTTTCTTAACTCTAACACTTTGTTCTTCTTCTAAAGTTAAGTCTTTTGTCATGACCATAGCAAGTGCAATTGCCAATACTCCACCAACCAACTTTCCAATTACAACAGGCGTAATCATCTCTGGCACTACTCCTGCTGTAAATCCTAAATGGTCTCCTAGAGCTGCTGTAGCACAAACCAACCATGCAGTATTTACTACTTTTCCCTTTGGTCTCATATCCTTCATCATTTTATATACTGGAATACTATTAGCTAAAGTAAATACTAACCCTGCTGCACTGGTCGCATCCATACCTAATTTACCTCCCACCATTGTAAGTGGTTTATTAAGAACTTTAACTAGCAAATGCAATATTGGAAAAGTACCTAATAATACTATTGCAATACTTCCAATTACTTGAATTCCTTCTCTTATTGGTGTCATTCCTTTTATAAGCACTATTCCTGTTATTTCTTGAAATGCAGCGGCTCCCAATCCTATTGTTATTAATATGGATATAAATTTCCCAAAAATTAATGACCCATTTATCATAAGTGTAGAATTCAATTTTAATCCTACTGCTAATATTACTGCCAATATTATCACTGGTATCATATTTATAATTACCATTGATAAGTTAAATCCTGCTATTAAGCCTCCTACAATACCTCCAAAAGGTATAGTTATCAATCCTATCAGTAAGCCTTTTGCAAAAAATGGTCTATCTTCATATTCTATAAGCCCTAATCCTACTGGTATTGAAAATACCAATGTACACCCAAGCATGGACGACACAACTAATCCTGCAAGCATTCCTGCCTCTTTATTATGTGCAAGTTCCATGGCTAATGGATACCCTCCCATATCATTGGCTAAAATAGTAGCAAACATAGATGGGTCTGCTCCACAAAGGTTGAAGATTGGTATTATCACAGGTCCTAACACATCTGAAATGACTGGAGCTAAACAAACTATACCAACCATTCCTAATGCTAATGGCCCCATTGAATTAAATCCTTCTTCAAACTGCTCTCCAAGCCCAAACTTATTCCCAATTATCCTATCTAATGCTCCTAAAAGCACACCCACAGCCATTATGTATAATATAATTTTATCAAAGGGCATATTTATTTCCTCCTGTATATGTAAAATTCTCTATTGTACTTTAATTAGCACACATTTTTTTGGTATCGTTTTCCCAATTCATAGCTCTTTTTACTGCTTGATTCCATCCAATTAGTATCTCTTCTCTTTTTTGATTAGTCATATTTGGGATATATTTTTTACTTACTGTAAATTCACTTCTAATTTCATCAATACTATTCCAAACACCACAAGAAAGACCTGCCATATACCCTACCCCAAGCACTGTTGTTTCAGGATTTTCTGCAATTTCAATTGGTATATCTAATATGTCAGCTTGAAACTGCATTGTAAAGTTATTTTTAGTAATTCCACCATCCACTCTCAACATTTTTATATCTTTACCTGAAGCTAAATTCATAGAATCAACAACATCTTTAACTTGAAGTGCAACAGATTCAAGAGTTGCCCTTACTATATGCTCTTTTTTAGTACTTCCGGTTATCCCAACCATTGTACCTCTAGCATATTGGTCCCAATAAGGTGCTGCTATCCCTGCAAATGCTGGTACAAAATACACACCACCAGTACTTGATATGGAGTTTGCCATATCATCAGTTTCCGAATAATTTTTTATAACTCCAATTCCATCTCTAAGCCATTGTATTGCAGCACCTGCTATATACACACCTCCATCATAAGCATAAGTAACTTTATCTCCTATCTTCCAAGCAACAGTTGTCAATATACCATTACCTGCTATATTTAGCTCCTCACCTATGTTCATATATAAGAAACAACCTGTACCATAAGTATTTTTGACCATCCCTGGTTCAAAACATCCATTACCAAACAAGGCTGCTGGTTGGTCAACCATTGAGGCAGTGATTTTTATAGAAACACCACAAAATGCCTCTTTATCTGTAGTTCCAAAATCACCACTAGTAGGCATTATATCTGCTAAAATACTTCTAGGTATTCCTATAATATCAAGTAACTCTCTATCCCAATCCATATCTCTTATATTAAAAAGCATCGTTCTTGCTGCTGTGGATACATCTGTTAAAAAGGATTTTCCTCCTGTCATTTTCCAAATTAACCAACTATCTAATGTTCCTGCAAGCACTTCTCCATTTTTTATTTTTTCCTTTACACCTTTTACATTATCTATTACCCATTTAATTTTTGTACCTGAGAAATACGGGTCTATAATTAATCCAGTCTTATCTATTATTTTATTTTCTAGACCTGGCACCCTCTTTAAATTTTCCACATAATCGTAAGTTCTCCTGCACTGCCATACAATAGCATTGTAAAGTGGCATCCCTGTATTTTTATCCCATAGCATTACTGTTTCACCTTGATTATCTATACCAATTCCTTTTATATCACTTTCATTAATTCCACTTTCAAAAGCTTGTTGTAATACATTATTACTTACAGTTTTTGTATTATTCCAAATTTCTATAGGGTCATGTTCGACGTATCCAGATTGCGGATATATTTGAGTATGTTCCATATAATCACTAAAAACAAACTCTGATTTTTCATTTATTAATACTGCTCTTGTTCCTGTTGTTCCTTGGTCAATTGCTAATACATATTTCACTTTAAACGTCCCCCTTTATTTTCAGAATTAATTAATTCTTCTTTATTTTTTGAATATAAAATCTATTCAAGTTATTTATATTTTATATCATTCTGTGGATTTATACAATATTTATTACGATATTTTTTGTATTTTTTAATTTAAATGATTTTAAAAGTATTTTAATTAAAATATTATTGCAATATTTACTATTTTATTCTATAATCTAGTTAAAATAACACATAATATCATAATATTTACACATAAACAGTCATCACAAATTTTAAATTAAACTTTAAGGAGGATTTACAATGAAAAAAACATATCTATTTAGTCCTGGACCAGTAATGGTTACAGATAGGGTTAGAAACGCACTTCTTCACTATGATATATGCCATAGAGGAGATGAGTTTATGGATTTATTCAAGGATACTCAACAGAAAATCAATAAACTATATAATGCAACTTCTGATTATTACTCATTAGTCGTATCTGGCTCTGGAACATCTGTAAATGAATGTGTACTGTCTTCTATATTCGATAAAGAAGATGCTGCTTTATTAGTTAGTAATGGTGTTTTTGGAGAAAGGCTAGAAGAAATATTATCTGCTTATAACGTAAAAACATACAAGCCCAATTTTGAATGGGCAGAATATCCAGACTTAGACATTTTAGAAAAATATATAATTGAAAATCCTGATATAAAAGTAATTGCTATGGTATTTCATGAAACTAGCTCAGGAATGATAAATCCAATACCTGAACTAGGAAAACTTGCTAAAAAGTATAATAAAATATTCTTTGTAGATGCAATAAGTGCCTCTGCTGGAGAATATATTGATGTGGATGAGTTTGATATAGATATAATAACTGGTGTTGGTGGTAAAGCTCTTGGTGCATTCCCAGGCTCTGCATATCTTTGTGCTAAAGAAAACATTTTACAAAATATTAAAGAAAATCAATGTAAAAATGTGTACCTTAGTCTTTATAAACACTACAAACTTGCAAAATCGTCCTCTCAAACACCAAATACACCTAATGTCACTTTAATATTTGCTCTTAATGAAGCTTTAACTGAGTTTTTAGAAGATGACAATAAAATAGAAAGATATAGAGAATGTTCTGCTATTTTAAGAAATGGAATGGAAGAACTAGGTCTAACATTTTTACTTCCAGATAAGTATATGTCTAATACGGTTACCTCTGTGTTTTTGCCTAAAGAAATAGATATAAATGAGTTTATATTGGATTTAGAAAGGGAAAATGGTTATGTAGTATATCCTGGAAAGGGCAAATTCTTAGATGCTAATATCTTCCAAGTTGCAAACATGGGAGAAATATATCCAGAAGATTGTTACAAATTTTTAGATGTCTTAAAATCAAAACTAGAAATTAAAAAAGCTATGTAAATATTTATAAAATTGACTTATATTACTGTTTAGAATTATTGCAAAATCCTGTTTTATCATAATAGAAAAATTTATTTCAGCATGGAGTAAACATTTAATACCCTTTCTTTCTAATATTCTTTAATCTTTATTGATTAAATTCTGTAGAATATTAGTATAAATTAAATAGACTGACTTTTTAAAATATTCATTTAATAAATTAGATTTTATATTTTCTATAAGGGTGAACTCTAAATATATAAAGTTCACCCTCATATTAAATTTTATATTGATGCAATTTTTTATATTTAATTATTTTATATTTTTAATACAATCATTTTTAGATTTAGTTATCTTACATTTTTAATACAATCATTTTAGATTTGGTTATTTTATATTTTTAATACAATCATTTTTAGATTTAGTTATCTTATGTTTTTAATACAATTGTTTTAGATTTGGTTATTTTACATTTTAATACAATTATTTTTAGATTTAGTTATCTTATGTTTTTAATACAATTGTTTTAGATTTAGTCATCCTATATTTTTGATACAACTTTTTACATTTAATTATTTTATATTTTAATACAATCGGGTTTACATTTAGTATTATTTTTCAAGCTCATCAAAGTAATTATATACAACAACTTCACCTGTTTCTTTATCTGTTGTCTTTATAATCCCTTTAGCTCCATTTACTTCTTCTTTTGTAAATTCATCATCTAACACAACTTTAAATTTATCTTCCTTCCCATATCCTTGTTGGAATTCTTCTCTTAAAATTGCATTTTTTTCTTCTTTTGGCTTCAATTCAAATTCAATTCCAGATTTCATCTCATCGAAATAATTTAAGATTACAACTTCATTATTCACCTTATTAGTTGTCTTTATAATCCCCTTTGCTCCATTCACTTCTTCTTTTGTAAATTCATCATCTAATGTTATATTGAATTTGTCTTCGTTTCCATACTCCTCTTGAAAATCTCTTTTCATCTCATTGTATTTAGTTTCAAATTCCTTGCTCTCATTTAATTCCATAGCTGATACATTTGTCAATGATACTCCTATCATCATAATTGTTAATGCTGAGACTACACCAGTTTTAAATTTTTTTACTTTCATATCTTACCTCCTAAATTAAATATTCTCAATGCAATTATATAAATAAAATCCTAAGTTTTACAGTTTCATTCTTGTAACTAAAATTACTGTTATGTAACCAAACTTTTCATTTCAACTATTCCTTAAAAATCGCTTTTTTGAGGAATAGTTGAATTTAAATAATAATATTTTTATACTTATTAATAGCTTTAAAATCAAACTAAGCAAATAATTTTTTGATAAAATAAAAGTTTTTAGATACTTCAATCCTACTTATTTACCTAAAGTCTTATAATAAACAAATTAAAAATTTCTCCCTTTTCTAGCAATAGCCTATTTATTTTTACTATACAAAGTAACTCAAAAATATCAAGAGTATTTTTCTTAATATTCAAAAAATATATACCCTATATTAGTATATATATTTAAATATTA
>NZ_AVHW01000038.1 GCF_000449425.2 Clostridioides difficile CD160 | reverse complement strand
AAAAAAGTTTTAAATAAAGTTATATTTTTTACAACAGTTTTGTAATTAAAAACATATTGAAGCTAAAATTAAATGTACTATATACTATAAATATGTCGACACAATAAATTTAAAAAGGAGAGATATAAGTGAAAAAAAAATTATCAATAGTAATATTATCCATTGCTTTAGTGTTATCAAGTATACTTACTATCTTTGCATATTCAGCTGTTAAGAATAATAAATTAATATACTCTAATATGATAGATAAAAAAATTCAAAATGATGTAAAAAAAGTCTTAGAAAAAAATAAGGTTGATAAAAAAGATGTAGATGCATTTATTAAAGCAATTAATAGTTATAACAAACAGCAAGTTAAAATACTGCAAAATAATATAAGTTTATCTAAATCTGGATATTCTTCAACTAATGCAAAACAAGTTCCATATGACCTAGAAAAATTACAAGATAATTGGATGAAAAAATTTCCTGATTATATGGATGTAAATTGTAGAATAACAGCCTTTAGACTTTTTAAAGATTTTATAAATTCAAACAAGAAATTTACTGGAGATTCCATTGATTTAAGTATAGATTTAGATACTATATCAAACAATAAAGATGCTAAATTTAGCCCCAAAGATGTAGAGAAATTTATCAACTTTTTTTCTGCAATACCGGCTAAAGATACAAATGATATAAATAAAAATGCAGAACAAATAAAAAAGGAATGGAAAAAGAGAAAGATATCTTTTAAAGATAATAAAAATATGTCCATTATAAGTGGTTTTCTTCGTTATCCAGAAACTAAAAATGTATTTATAGGTCATACAGGTATATGTATTAAGACTGACAAGGATATTTTATTTATAGAAAAGTATGGAGTTACATCGCCTTATCAAATTACCAAATTTAAAAGTAAAAAAGATGTGAAAAATTATATGTTTAATAGATTGAAAATGACAGAAGGTGAAGGAGAATTACTTGACCCGATAATAATGGAAAATGATAAACTTATGAAGTAATCGCTTTAAGCACAAAATAAGCTTTCTAAGTTTTAAATTAATACAAGAGCATACAAATAAAATATATTAGTTTTAAATTCTATTATTGTTTTAAATTAGCCAAATTTACAAAAGACTGTAGATAAATTTATTTTATACAAACTTATCTACAGTCTTTTATGTGAACATATCTAAAAAATATTATAGTTGTCTATTTCCTCTGCACAGTGAGAATCTGAGCCTAAAACTAGTGGAATGTCATATTCTTTTACTAATTTTAATAAGTATCCATCTATATAAGGTTCTTTACAATACTCTTTTCTATTACCAGATACATTGTAGTCAAGTTCATAACCTTTTTCTTTGACTAACTTTATTAAATCTTCAAGAACTTTATTTCCTTTATAATCATATGGAAATGCCTGATTGAACTTTCTAACTAAATTTAAATGACCTATTCTTCTTGGCTTATGTATTCCTAAGTCTGAATTTACAGCTTTTATCAAGGTTTCATAATACTTATTATAAACAGCTTCAATACTACCTAGCTTATCAATTAAATTTTGAAACTCTTCCACACTGTAATCTACACAATAATAAGTATCGTCAATCTTAATTATATGTACTGACAAAAGAGAATCTTCTAATTCATCTCCATATTTATCTAAGTTTTGCTTTATTCCCTCTTCATAACCTTCTATAAAGTCTACTTCTGACCCCACATTTATCTTAATTTTACCCTTATATTTTTCCTTCAGTCTCTTAACATCATTGAGATACTTTGGTAAGTCTTCAATACTCATACAACTATCATTTTCAGGAGCAGGGTCTTTAAATCCATCTGCATATGGAAAATGCTCTGTAAATGTCATTTCTGTTATGCCAACATCAATTGCTCTTTGTATGTATTTTTCAAAATCATCCTTACTTCCATGAGGACAATAAGGTGAATGTATATGACCGTCTTTCATAAATAGTTCATCCCCTTCTTTAAATAAAAAATTTAATATAAACATATAAATTCTTTAAACTCTAAAATAAAATCTTTTAACCATACTAAACTTTATTATATCTAATATTAAAGTAATTTTAAACAGTCTTAATGCTATCTTAACATTAGTACTATCTTTTAATAGTAATACTCCAATATGTCAATACTAAGTATCACATAACCCAATTTTATAATAAAATTTACTCATTAAAGTATATTACATACCTCCTAGAAATTTCAATAATTAAATATCAAAAACATAAAAATCGCTTATATCAAACATATAAGCGATTAATTATATTACATATGTTTTTTAGCCTCTAATAACATCTTATTAGCCTCTTCCATACACTCTATAGCTTTTTCGATACTCTTTGCTGTCTCTTCTTTTCCAATAGCTCTAGCTTTTTCAACCCACTCTCTAAATCCTTCTTCATGAGTTTCATTGTGATTTATCCAGTGTACTAAAAGTATTTTTAAAGTTTTTTCATCTTTAGACTCTGATGATTCCTCATGGCTATGTTCGTGGTCATGGTCATGAGCATGGTCATGCGGATGTTCATGACACATATCTCCATGAGTATGTTCGTGGCAGTGGTCATGGTCATGATTACCATGATGATATCTTACAATCTCTTTATCAAAAATCATTAGTTATTCCCCCTGTTATTTTATATTAAATTCTTTTTTTATAAGATTTACAGAATCTTTTACAAGTAGTGCTAATGGTTTACCTTCTAATCCAACTAATTCTATATTTTCTGGCATAATAGGTAACAGTATCTTTAGTGCCTCACTGTCTGAAATAGCTTCACTTATATTACAAGTAACTTCTCCCATCATAGAATTAGGTATTATTACAGAAATAGGTGCAACTACTATATTTGCTTTTTTGGCTGACACTACTATAGCATTTTCCCCTGTAGCTCCTTTATTAGCATGAGCCTTCATCATAGAACTAGTTGCTATAGAATTAGTCCCTAGTGCATAAATTTCTACATATGTAGGTAATTCTTCTCTCAAAGAAGAAACTATCTGGGCTCCAATACCTCCACCCATTCCATCTATCACTGCTATTATCATATGAAATTCCCCTATTAATTAATTTTCTTGTATTATTATCTTATGGTCCATCAATCTTATTTCTTTAATTATCCCATCTATTATCTTTTGCTCTCCTAGTAAATCAGTTAAATAAATCTTTCCATCACAAGGGTCTATATTAACCACATTTTCCATAACCTTTTCTAACTCATTATTACTTTTACAAATGAAAGCTGATGATTCACACATATAAATCTCCTCCTAATATGATTTTTATTAAAAATCAAAAAAAGATTCCCTTAGGTATTTCAATACACCAAAGAAATCTTCATGATTTCAATTTTCGTATATTATTATACCTTAAGTATAGCACTTTAATTTACATAAAGTCAATTAAAGTTAACGCTTTTTATTGTACTCTTCATTCTTATATTTTTCATATAATTCTTTAGCTAATTGCTTCTCATAATCAGTCAAATCGCCTTCTACAAACTCAACATTAAATTGGTCAGCTAATCCTTTTACTATATTTTCTTGCAGAATATCTATGTCTATTTTTTTGCCAAGTTCATTTTCTATTCCACTAGCCTTCTTAGCTGTAAATTTCATAGCCCTTTCCTTAAATTCTGGTGTTTTAGTTTTTATTAATTCAAATAATTTTTCTACATCGAAATTCAATATTATTGAACCATGTTGCAATAAAACTCCATCTTTTCTGCTTTGAGCACTCCCAATAACCTTCTTATTATTAATAGTAACTTCATATGATGCATGTGCATTAAAACATGCAGCTGATAGATTTTCCCTACTTATTCTTTCACCTCTATTTAAATTATCTGTTTCTACTCCACTTAAATTTAATCCTTTAACTAGACCTTCACTTATATATCTGTAAGATAGATTAATACTCTTGTCAATCAAAGGATTCTCTTCTCCTATAATTATACTATAAGTTAGCTCATCGTCATGTAATACAGCTCTTCCCCCTGTAATTCTTCGAGTATAATCTATATTCATACATCTACATTTATCCAAATCTATCTCATCTTCCAATTTCTGAAAATATCCTATACTTAAACAAGCTGGCTCCCATGTATAAAATCTAAGTGTCGGCTTATTGTGTCCTTTCTTATATGCAGTAAATATAGCTTCATCAATTGCCATATTCATTGCACCATCATATGATTTATTATGTATAACTCTCCACTGATTCATGATTATTACGCCCCCATCTTTAGTATAAATATATCCTAGAAATCATTTATAAATTTATTTCTCTTATAGCTAAATCTATCTCACTTTGATTTAAAGGTCTTGAATAGTTGTATATAGTACTTCCTGGTCTTTCATTATAATATGGTCTATTACAATCCTTACATCCTCTTATTTCAAAAGGATATCCTTTATTTATGTCTTTTATAATATCCTTATCAAGTTTTATACTATCTAAATATCCATTTTTAAATTCAAAACATTCTTTTGAATAACCTTTATTTATCATATAAGACATTAATTGTACCCTTCTATAACTTTCAATCTTTGGCTGACTTATTTTTTCCATTTTAGTTCCTCTGACTGGAGTAAATGCAAATAAGCTAATCGTTATATTATTTTCCTTTAAATGATTATATAAGTTATATATATCCTCATGACTCTCACCCATACCAACTATTATATGAGTACTTATTTTATTAGGATATGATTTTGACATCTCAGTTATAAATTTTAACTTTTCATCATAATTATTTCCTTTTATTTTTTCATACAATTCTTTATTTGCTACGTCTATAGCTATTCCTATTTTATCTACTCCTGCTGAAAAAAACTTATTTATTTCTTCATCACTCTCTAATTTTGCAGATAATGAAATCGGCATATCTATTTTACCATTTATATAATTTATAAAATCTAAAACAGACTTATGTGCTTCTTCACTTGCCATTGATTGAATACATATTCGCTTTATATTTTTCCCTTTATAAATTCTTAAAGCATCCAATATTTCTTCTTTAGAAAACTCTGGCCAAACTACTCTCGATAACTTATCTTTTCTAGTACTACTTTCTATTGATTGAGAACAAAAACTACATTTATTTATACATTTTTCTCCAATCATTATATATGCTGTAGTAGGAGGTATATCGCTTTTTTTGTTTAATATTCCAAGTTCTATTGCTGTCCCAGATGATAGTCTAATCATAAAACGCAACACTCCTTACACTCAGTTATTGTCATATTCATTTCTATAGCCTTACTCTTAGCAGACTTTGATGGTAATACTATTCTATTGATTCCACACATTATAGATAGCTGGTCTAGCTCTTTTCTATACGTTCCTCTTGGTCTCATACAGCCTAGATTAATTTCAGTATATGGTAAATTAATTCTAGCTTCACATAAGATATCTGCTACTCCTTCTAGCTCAGGTGGTTCTACATTCTCATACTCAGTCCCTTTTGTTGGAATAAGTACTATAAATGTAAGTTTATTAGGAGGATTTTTTTGTAGGTATTCTATAATTTCATATTCACCCTTTATTTGTCCTCCCTTTAAACCAATACATATATGTGGTGCTACTTCTGTATTTTCTCTTATTGTATTATAAACTTCGATATAATCGTCTTTACTTTTTTCCATCTTATAAACTTCTCTTATTGTTTCTTTATCAAATACTAAATCAAAAGAAACTATATCTAAATACTTACACAACTCTATAATGCTATCTCTATCCATAAGCCCTAAATGAGCATTCAATCTATATCCTTGTTTTTTTAAGTCTTTAATAGTCTTGATATGTGTATTTATTGGAACATCTCCCTCATAGCTACAACCACCACTTAATAAAAAACTAGTTATATTTCTTGACTGTACTTTTTCTTTATAATTCTCGATTGGCACCATATTGTTTAAGTAGTGACCATTACAATGAGCACACTTTAAACTACATTTATTACTTGTAGTACTAAGTGCTAGTGTCTGATTAGGATAAGCAAATTCTATTTTATTCCCAAAATTATTTAGTCTAACATCAAAAGCCATTTTCATTTTTTCAGATAAATTTTTATTCATAATTTATTCCTTTTAAGTTATGTTTTACTCTTCAAGTAATCTTTTTGCTGTTGGGAACTGCTCTATATTTGTATGTGGTAAGAAGCATGCAGATATAAATTCATCCATATAACTTGGATATACACTAAGTTCAACATAAGTCATCTGATTACCTATTTCTTCAAGCTTATTTTTTGCATCTTTACTTATAAGAGCTAAGTAAGAACCCACAAGAGAACTATTTCCAATATAAGTGAATTTTTCTCTCTCAATATCAGGAAGTAATCCTATAATTATTGAATTTTCTATGTCTAAGTTATTTCCTATACCTCCTGCTATATAAACTCTATCTAATATGCTAAAGTCCATACCTAAGCTATCTACAAGAGTATATGCACCTGAATATATAGCTCCTTTAGCTCTGATGAAGTTATCTATATCAACTTCATTGACTACTATATCATTTTCTAAATCAAATTCTTCTTTAAATGCTAATACATATTCTCCTATCTCATGCTCATTAAATCTAACTCTCTTATTATCTAAATCTCTGTATATCTTACCTCTTCTATCTATTACACCTTTAGTAATCATTTGGCAAATTAAATCAATTATACCAGAACCACATATACCAACTGGAGCACATTCATCAATAATCTTTAAAGTTGGCTCTAAAGTTTCTTTATCAATAGTTACTTTTTCTATTGCTCCTGCTGATGCTCTCATTCCACAGCTTATACCTCCACCTTCAAAGGCAGGTCCTGCTGAACATGCACAACTCATCATATAATCTTGATTACCAAATACTATCTCTCCATTAGTTCCTAAATCTATAAATAAAACATTTTCTTCACTTGACCATATACCTGCTGATAGTACACCTGCTGTTATATCTCCTCCTACATAACTTGCAACAGATGGAGCTAAGTACACATATGCACTATCATTTACGAAAAGACCTACATTTTCGCCCATAAGTTTTGGAGATTTTAAAAATGGAGGTATGTAAGGCTCTTGTCTTAAGAAGTCTGTATACACACCTAAGAATAAGCTTGTCATGGTTGTATTTCCAGCAGCTACTAATGTAACTACATCCTCTTTATTTATGCCATTTCTTTCGTATATTGTTTTCAATAGAGGATTTATAGTTTCTTCAACTATAGCTTTATTAAGTGTTTCTAATCCATTTTTCTTAGTTGAATATATGATTCTATTTATAACATCTGCTCCGTATTTTATCTGTGCATTTCCAGAAGATGCTTTGTCTACTACTTCTTTTGAATATAAGTCAACTAGGCATACAACTACTGAAGTTGTACCAATATCTATTGCAACTCCATACAATGAATTTTCTTTGTTGCCTTCTTCTATATTTATAATTGTAAGCTTCTTTTGTTTTTGGACGTATGTTATTGTAACTTTAAAATCGCTCTTTCTAAATACTGTTGGCATCTTTCTAAGTATATCTAGTCTAAAATCTATTTCATTATATCCTAGATTATTTCTAACGTATCTCTCTAATCTATCTACATCACTTATATTATCATCTAGGTTTGGCTCTTCCATTTCTATGTATTTCTTTTTTATATTTGTTTTAAATTGAAGATTATGCTCTTCAATTATCTTTTTAGCTCTTTCAAATATTTCTCTATCTTCTTTTTTATTACTACCTTCTATCTTCATACCATGCATAGAAGATGATAGTTTAGAAGGAACTTCAATTTCTATATCTGAGACTACTTTTGTACAACAAGCTAATATATAACCTTGCTCCCACTCGTCATCCGTTATATGTCTTGTTTTTTCTGTGTCAACTTTCCCGTTCAATAATTTTACCTTACATTTACCACAGGATACATTTCCATTACAAGGAGCATCTATAAATACATCTGCATTTCTTGCAACTTCTAATAATACGTCCCCTTCATTGCAATAAACTTCTTTATTGTTTGGTGTAAAAGTTACTTTTATCATACTATCCCTCCCAATTTGTTCTATATATTATAAAAGGAAAGTATAGCTAAATTTGCGTGCACTCAAATTTTACTATACTTTCCCCAATTATAATAATATACTAATCTTTAATTATTCTAATCCAGCCTCGTATTCTTTATCACTTAATAACGTATCAAGTTCAGCAACATCAGCTAGCTTTACTTTTAATATCCAGTTTTCGTATGGGTCTTCATTTATACATTCTGGCTCATCTTCTAATTTTTCATTAACTTCTAGTACCTCACCATTAACAGGAGATATTAAATCAGAAGCTACTTTAGAAGATTCAACTACTCCAAAATCTACTCCCTTAGTTACAGTATCTTCTACTTCTGGTGTTTCAACAAATAATATTTCTCCTAATTGATCTTGAGCATAATCTGTTATACCTATATATACAACATCTCCATCAATTACTTTCACCCACTCATGATCTTTAGAGTATTTTAATTCTGGTAATAATTTCATTTCGATAGACCCCCAATATTATATTATTGATTAAATTATTTAAATCATATTAATATTATATCACACTATTTTAAATTTTCCATCAATTACATTACACTTTCCATAGCTAATGCTGGATGACCTTTTTCTTCTAAGAAAGCTAATACGCCTTCAGAATCGTCAGCTATAGTTTCATCACAAACCATATCACAGAAGTTTTCTATTCCAGTCATTTCTTTAACTGTAGCATTTAATTTATCAGCTACGTAATCTTTTAATTCTTTTGGCATCCAAACTATTCTTTCTGGTCCACCTTCTGCATAAGCAAACTTTTTAGAAGATATGAAATGTCTTCCATGTCCCATGAATCCTGGAGTTTGAACTCCTCCACCTGTCATAGAAGCAAGTTCTCCGAAAGTCATACCAACTGGAGTAACACTTGGGAACTCTCTATTAACTACAACAAATCCATTTGCTTCTGGCATTATACCACAGATACACTCGAAGCATCCACAAGAAGTCATAGGGTCTTCTAATATAGAGTATAGTGTAACAGCTTCAACTGCACCTTGAGATATTTGGTTTACAGTTTCATTTACTGAATTCCATACACCTGTTCTATCGTCTAAGCACTCGCCTTTTTCTATTGGTTGACAAGGACCTGTTGGGTCTAGTTCTTTAGTAGCCTTAGCATCTAACCAGCTAACTGCTCCACAAAGACCAAGTCTTTCAGGAGTAACAACACAAACGTGAGCTGGTGCAAATGATTGACATAAGTTACAAGAATAGAAAGTATCAACACTTTCATCAACTAGTGAAGCTAATCTTTCATCTCTAGCATTGTACTTAGCTATTGCTTCACCTTTTAATTCAGAAACTTTTTCAGCATCTGTAATTATAGTTATTTCACACTTATCAACTACTGATTCAAATTCATCTAACATCTTAGCATATAAAACTTCTCCTATATGCTCAAGTCTAAATCCTTTATCAAATGCATCTTTAGAGATTCTTACCCAAGCCATATCTCTTTGTCCAACGTGCATTACACCTTCTATATAGTTTAAGAAGTAGTGGAAACGTCTTTCAAGTACTGGCTCGAAATCATCTTGCATGTTTTTACCAGCTATCTTAACTATTACAGCAAGTGGTAATCTCAATACACCATCTGCCTCAACTTCATCTATATTTGGTCCTATTATTTCTATCTTATGGTCTTCAACTTCTGCTGCTTCTTTCTTAACAACAAGTTCCCAAGCTTCAGTTCTATTTCCACCAAACTCAGCAAACATATCGCTCTTTCTAATTCTCTCACCTTCAAATGCTGCTGCAAATGAAACTGGTATAGGTATTTCAGTAACTTTTATTTTTATTCCTCTAGCTTCTAATGAAGTAGCTACTATCTTATCATAATCTTTTTGAGTTAATAAGTTCATTGGAACTTCAAGAACTGTTTGGTCAGTTACAACTGGGAATCCTAAAGCTATTGCTCCAGCACCTGCAGATACAACTAATTCACTTAATGGTCCAAATGCATTAACAAATGCAGGAACTCTATTAGCTGTGTACTCTAATAATCCGTTTAAATCACCAGGAGTTAATCCACCGAATATTAATGCTGCTCTTACTGCAACAGATACAACGTGGATAACAGAAGTTACATCGTATCCTAGAGGTATAACTCTTAGTTCAAGACCCATTTTTACTCCAGCTTCTATCGCTTGGTCTATAACTTTACCAACTAAGAAAGTTAATAAACCTTTAGATTGGTAATCTTTTATAACTTTTGCTGCTGATTCAGCATCAGGACATTCACCAAGAACAACTGCAACACCAGGTATATCTCCTGTAACTAGTGGTACACCAAGTGATCTGATTATAGGGTCAGTTATATGACCTGCACATGGCTCACTATATGGAGCATCCATAGTTGAGTATTTTAATGCTTCAATTACTTCTGCAGCTAAAGCTGTAGCTAAACCAGCATTAAAAGCATGTTCTAATAAATGAGTTCTGTTTATTAAAGATTTTACTACTTCTAAAGCAGCTTCTAAGTCCCCTAAAGTGTTCATTTTTTGTCCTGTTGCAGCATATATACAAGGTAATGAATATGCTGTATCAGGGAATGCAACTTTATGTTCTTTTCCATTTTTTTCTATAGCTTCAGCTAGCATAGCTTGAGCTGCACCTAAAGCTTGTTCTGACCCTGTAAAGATTATATTATATAGATTCATTCTATTTCCCCCTTTAATATTTATACCTATTTTTTATTAACTATACCCTAAAAACCCTAGAAAGCAAATCCACCTTCATTTAACTCTAAGAAAGAGTCTGCATATAAAGATGCCCCATTGATTATGTCACAAGATTTTACAGTTTTCATTAATTCTGGGTCACATGGATTCATTATAGCTGAACTAAATCCATTGGCCATTGCCATTGCTAAGAATGCACTATCTAAAACAGGTCTAACATGTTTAGGACATCCATTAGATACGTTAGATAATCCTCCTGTAGTTAAAAGTCCCATTTCAGTCATCATTTTTATAGCTTCTAAAACTTCTACTTGTTTTTCTTGCATACCTTTTATAACTAAGCATAATGGGTCGAATAGTATATCAGTTGGTTCCATTCCTAACATTAAGCCTTTTTCTAATATTTCTTGGCAGTAAGCCATACGCTCATCATTATCTCTTGGGATACCTTCTTTTGCACATAAGCCTATAACCATTGATTCATATTCAGCTGCTATATCTATTAAATCAAATCTTGAACCAGCATCAGCAGAGTTTATTATTGGTTTTGCATTAGTTCTATCATAAACTTTAAGTCCAGCTTCAATAGCTTTTTTATTAGCTGTATCTAGTGCTATAGGAACATTGTTAAACTCAGATTGAAGTAATTTGATTCCCCATGTCATTATTTCTTCGCCATCTCTTTCAGCAGGTCCGATATTGAAATCTATATAATGTGCTCCTGCTTCTAATTGTTCTTTCGCTCTTTTTAATATTGGAGCTGGATCTCTTTCTGCTAATGCCTTTCTTATTGAAGGTGAGATACAGTGTATTCTTTCACCTATAATCATAAATTTTTCCATTTATAATGTCCCCCTTTAAATTTAATATTAATAGTTAGTTAATATTTTATTAGTTTGTTTGGCATGCTTTTTCTTGGTATCCTTTTAAGAACTTAGGTAATTCCATAGATTCTTCTGGTCCTATAACTACACTCCATCCTGGTAAATTGTCTTCTATATCACCTTTAAGTACTGCAACTTTTCCTGGAATGATAAGGTCTTTACAATTAGTTACTTCTTCTACTTTACTTTCTTTAATGAAAGCAGAGATTGAATTTCCACCAAATTTACCAGCAGCCCAAGATGTAAGAACTGAATATCCACCTGCATCTGGTATTACTAACCATACTGGAACTTTTGATCTTTCTATGTCTCCAGCAACTATGAAGTAAGTTAATGCAAAGTCAACAGTAACTAATACTGGAGAATTTTCATCTGGGTTATTGATTGGGTAAATCTTTGGTTCAACTCTCATTGGTCTTTGTGGGTCAGTGTATATATTTTGTCTTAATGCAAATAATGGTAATGCCTTAGCGTAACTGATATCATCTATTACTATTATAGAACCGTATTTTATAGTAAACATTGATGATAAAGCAATTTCCATCATAGGGTTAGAATTAGATAATCTATTTGCAAATACTATTGAAGGATATCCAAATGTTCTATCTTGCTCTTTTAAAGCTATTCTTCTAACTTGTATAGCATTAGTGTAAGTATCTTTTATGTTTTCTCCAGTTACATCTAATACTAATTCTTTGTATCCAGCAGCTTGAACTAATTCAACTGTTTCATATAATTCTTCTAGGCTACCAGCTTTTACACCTAATGGTAAACTTGCTCCTTTAACTACTTCTATCATATCTTTGTAGTTCTCTTTAGTTGCTCCATATACCATTGGTCTAGCATCTTTTAATACTTCAACAGCTTCTTTAACTGCTTGTGCATCATCACAAGCTAAAATGTAAGCTACTTCTAATCCACTGCCTTTTATTTTATCTATTAATTTTAAATATGCGTCTTTGTCTCCACAGTACTCTAAAACAACCATTTCAACTTTCATTTGTTCACCAATTCTTACATAGTCAACTTTTTTCATGTTAGCTATTTTAGAATCTACTGCTTCATCACTCATACAAGTACAGAATGAAACTGCATATCTATTTCTACTTACTAATGTTTTTTCATGTCTAAATAATACTGTTTCCCCACCTAGTTCATATTCAGAGGCACCAGTACCAACTTTTAAAGCTTTCATTAAAGGTGCTGTAGCTTCTGACAATTTCGCTATAGCGTCATCAGACATGTGTGGGCATTTTCCTACTTCTACAGCTCCTGAAGCAACCTTCATAGAGAAAGCCATACAAGTTGGGAATCCACAATCCTTACAGTTTTTCTTTGGTGTTAATTTAAATATATCTAAAGCTTTTAATGCCATTATTTTTTCCCCCTAACCTTAACAATTTAATTAAGCTAATGCGTTAACCAATTCTTTTATAGTTTCTATTGATTTTGGATGACGAAGTATAACTGCGTTTGAACCACCTACTAAAACACTTGCTGCAGTTGAAACTTCCATTGCTATAGTTCTTTCCTCTGGGCAACCCCAATCTGGCTCATCTTCTATTGGAGCTATAGCTTCTTTAACATGACCTACTTCAAAAGCTACTGGTGTTATGATAGGCATTTGTAATGTCTTATCATTTTGACCAAATGCTGCAAGTCTAATTCTATCCATAGTAGATGCAACATACTCATATCCATAACCAACTGCTGAACATCCAACATTCATAACTATATTTTCGCCTTTAACGCCTAATTGAGTTAACAGTACGTTTAATTGTTTAGCTAGGTTTATATCAACAGAAGACTCAGCTCCAACTTTGTGTGCATAAGCCATACCAGCTGATGCTCCTACTCCTTTGTAGTTATCTTCTACTGCTGACATAAATAAGCAGTTATGTCCATCTAATGTTTGAGCTAATTTTTCAAACAATTTACCATCTTTTTCATGATTTCCTGAACCAGCTACAACTAAAGGTAATTCTATTGCTTCAACTACTGCTTTAGCTACATCAGCACATTCATCAACTGACTTATCTAATCCATTTGGGTCAGAACCATCAAATTTTAAACAAATAAAATCTGCTTGTGTATTAGCTTCAACATATTTAGCCCATTCTACTGGACAATTAGCTACATCTTTGTATAACTCTTTATATGAATCAGTCCAGCTTTCAGGGTAAACGTCTGATATTTGTATACCTATTTTTGGAGAATTCCCTACTTCTCCATCAAAACTATAAAAAGGTAATACATTTTCCCCACCTAATTTAATTGCTTTTTCCCCTATTCCTACTTCAACTTCTGATATTTTTCCAGAATATTTTTGAGTAGACATTTTAAATGCCATATTTTTTTCCCCCTTAAACCTATTTTAATTCTAATTTAGCAAAAATCTCTTTCATAGCCACTTTAGATTTTGAATCTTCAGGTAAATTAACTAAAGGAATACCTGTAGAGTCATATTCATATATCAATTCATCCATAGGTACAACACCGATTAACTCTAGGTTATGTTTTTCAATTTCTTCTTTAACACCATCATTCATAACCCCATTTGGAACTTTATTTACAATTAGAAGTATTCTTCCAACATTTAACTTTAGTTCCTCAGCTAAATCTCTTATTCTAGCAACAGCTTGTATGCTACGTCTTGAGCAATCACTAACCAATAAAAGTGTATCAACATGTCTAGTGACTTTTCTACTTAGATGTTCCATACCAGCTTCGTTGTCCATGACTAAGTATTTGTAATGACCAGATATTTTGTTTACTTGTTCTCTAAGTATTCCATTTACAAAACAATAACATCCTTCACCTTCTGATCTACCCATTACTAATAAGTCATATCCTTCGCCTTCTTCAATTATAGAGTTCAATCTAAATTGTAGATATTGTGCTTTTGTCATACCACCAGGGAATGCATTGCCTAACTTTTCTCTTTGATTTACTTCTTCTCTTATTTCTCCTATCGTTGCTTCAACTTCGATACCTAATACTTCATTTATATTAGCATTGGCATCAGCATCTACAACTAATACTGGTCCCTTATTGTCCTTAACCAAATAATCAATCAAAAGCCCTGTGAGACTTGTTTTACCAGTTCCACCTTTTCCTGCAACAGCTATATTGTATCCCATTTTAAGACTTCCCCCTTAAATCAGCCACAGAGCCTTATGTACTCTGTTTACGTATTATAATTTAGGTACAGAATGAACACATTCACCATGTACATCATGAAGAGCTTCCATTAGTCCTTCTGATAAACTTGGATGTGGATGTATTGCATCCCCTACTTGTTCTACTGTTAATCCTAGATGAACAGCTAGTGATAACTCTGTTAATAAATCTGTAGCATGAGGTCCTACTACTGCTGCACCTATTATTTTATCTGTTTCTTTATCAGCTATAATCTTTACAAATCCTTGGAAATGTCCTATAGCTTGTGCTTTTCCAAGACCTCTAAAGTCAAATTGACCTACATTGTATTCTACACCTTCAGCTTCAAGTTGTTTTTCAGTTTTTCCAACACCAGCAACTTCAGGCTCTGTATAAACACATCTTGGAATTGCTCTGTAATCTACTACCTTAGTCTTACCTAAAGCATTTTCAACTGCTACGATACCTTCTTTAGAAGCAACATGTGCTAAGAAAGGAGTATCTATTATATCTCCTATTGCATATATACCTTCTACATTAGTTTCAAGATGCTCATTAACTACTACTTTTCCTCTTTCCATTTCAATTCCTATATCTTCTACTCCAGAATTATCAAGGTTAGGTCTTCTACCAACACATACTAGTGCATATTGTGCTTCTATAACCTTTCCATTAGAAAGAGTTGCAACAGCTTTACCATCAACTACTTCACAAGTTTGTACTCCAATACCTGTGATAACTTTAATCTTATCTTTCTTAAATTGTCTAAGTAGTTGTTTAGCTACATCTTTATCTTCATTTAATAGTATTTGGTCAACCATCTCAACTATAGTTACTTCTGTTCCTAAGGCTCTAAAGAACTGCCCTATCTCACATCCTATAACTCCACCACCTACTATTAACATAGACTCAGGTATCTCTTCAAGTCCAAGAACTTCATCACTAGTTATTACTATTTTTCCATCATATGGGAACATTCTTGGTACAACTGGAACAGAACCATTTGCTAGTATTATCTTGTCAGCTTTTATAGTTTCTACTGTTCCATCTTCTTTTGTTACTTCTATAGTATTCTTATCAATCAATTTTCCAAAACCATTAACTAGTTTCACGCCTCTTTTTTCAAATAGGAATTCTATCCCACTTATTAATTGATTTACAACTTTATTTTTTCTTTCCATTATGGCAGTGAAGTTTGGTGTAACTGTTCCATCTATTTCTATACCAAAATCTTTTGCTTCTCTTACAGTGTTTAATACTCCAGAAGAAGCAAGAAGTGCTTTAGTTGGTATACATCCTGCATTTAAGCAAGTTCCTCCAACTCTTCTTTTTTCAATAACTGTTACCTCTGCACCAAGCATAGAAGCTTTTATAGCTGCTACATATCCACCTGGTCCACCACCTACTACTACTATCTTCATCCTTAATTCCCCCAAACCTTATATAATCTACAATATTAAAATACTATAAACCTGCGGCATCTAGTATAGCAGGTATATTCTCTTCTGCCCCAATTGCCATTATATGAACACCATCACATAAATCTTCTTCTTTTAATTGTTTGATAAGTTCTCCTGCCATTTTTATTCCTTCGCTTACCCAGTTTTCTTTTCCAACTGCTCTTAATCTTTCGATTTGTTCATCTGGAACAAATATTCCTGGTACATTTGCAGTCATAAATTTGGCCATTCCTGGTGATTTCAAAGGTACTATCCCTGCTAATACCTTGCAATCCATATCCCTTGTTAATTCTCTAAACTTTCTCATTGTATTTATGTCATAAAGTGCTTGAGTTTGGAAAAATTTAGCCCCCGCTTTTATTTTCTTTTGCATTTTTAATAATTGAACTTCTATTGGAGAATATTCTGGAGTTACTGATGCTCCTAGATAAAAATCTGGAGAACCTTTTAATTTATTACCAGCCATGTCCGTACCTGCCATTAAAGTCTCAGCAGTTTGAAGTATCCCAACAGAATCTAAATCAAAGACTCCTTTAGCTTGTGGATGGTCTCCTACGCTAGTATGGTCTCCTGTTAGTGCCAACAGATTGTTTATCCCAAATACACCTGCTGACAACATTTCTCCTTGTATAGCTATCCTATTTCTATCTCTCCCTGTTATTTGAATAACTGGCTCTAATCCAGCATCTTTTAGTAATTTACATGTAGCAAGAGAAGTTGCTCTCATAACTGCTGATTGAAAGTCTGTTACATTTGCTGCATGAACCCTTCCAACTAATGGCTTTGCACATTCTATTAAATGTGAAAGGTCAGTCCCTTTTGGAGGAGCCATCTCAGTAGTAACTGCAAATTTTCCACTTTCTAATGTTTCTCTTAATAAGCTCATCTCTAATCCCCCTTTTAACCTTCTAAAAAAAACTTTTATGAATTTGCTGCTGCTTCTTTCTTTTTCTTTGCACTTAAACTTCTTGGATTATTTTGCTTAGAGTAGTCTTTTGGTGGTCTTATTTCTGCTAAGTTGCCTAATTGTCCTATAGCTTCTAATCTTTCATATATCTTTATCCAAGCACAATCATTCTCTGCATTTACTTCACACTTACCATTTTTAGCTCCACCACAAGCTCCATTCATAAGACCTTTAGCACACATAGTTACTGGACATATCCCACCTGTCCAACCAAGTTCACAGTCTCCACAAGCTTTACAAGCTTCTTCATATTCTCCAACCCTTTGTACTTCCCCTATGAACAAAGTATTGTTTGCTGGATAAACTGGCTTATCTTTTAGGTTCTTAACTATTGTCTGTGTACCATCTCCACATGCTAAAGATAAAACTGCATCAGCTTCTTTAGTCTCCTCTTTTAGAGCCTTTAAATCCTTTTTAGACTTTAAAAGGTTACAAGCAGGGTCAAGCATTACATATCCTAAGATTTTTTTGCCTTCGCCTTCAAGAGTTTCTTTCATTTTTAAAACTTCTTCTTCTCCACCACTTTTACAAGTTGCTGCACATTGATTACAACCAACTAAAACTAGCTTGTCAAAATTCTTTAAGTACCCTAGTACTTCTTCTAATGGTTTATTTTCAGAAATTATCATATCTACTTCCCCCCTAAACCTTCCACTTATATATATCTATTTATTATTTTGTAATTTACAAGCTTTAACTACATGTTTTGCAAGTATAGATGTTGTAACTGAACCAACCCCCGCTGGAACTGGAGTTATCATTGATACTTTATCTAAAACTGCATTTGTATCAACATCTCCACATAAATTTCCTTCTTCATCAACATTTATACCAACGTCTATAACTACTGCCCCATCTTTAACAAAAGTTTCATCAACCATCTTAGCTCTACCAATAGCTGCTATTAATACATCCGCGTCTGCTGCTACACCTGATAAATTTTTAGTCTTTGAGTGACATATTGTAACAGTTGCATGTTCACTTAATAAAAGCATTGATACTGGCTTCCCAACAACCATTGATCTTCCAAGAACTGTTACCTTACTTCCTTTTAAATCAACATTATAATGTTTTAATATTTCCACTACTGCTGTAGGAGTACATGGTGGGAATCCACTCTTATCACCTTCCATGACTTTAGCAGAGTTTATTGGACTAAAACAGTCTACATCTTTTTCTGGTGCAATAACATATTTTATAACTTCTTCATTTAAGTGTTTTGGAAGAGGTCTAAAACATAATATACCATTAACATTTTTGTCATCATTAACTCTCTTTAATACATCAATGTATTCTTCTTGAGTTATATCTTCAGCTAATTCTAACACTTCTGTTGTTATACCAATGTTTTGACATCTTTTTAGTGCGCCTCTTTCGTATGACAAATCGTCACTTCTTGCTCCAACTCTAACTATTGTTAGTTTAGGACTTATACCTTCTTTAACTAATAACTCAACTTCTTTTATTAACTCTTCACTAATTTTATCAGCTACAGGTTTTCCTTTTATAATTTGTCCTTTAGTTGACATTCCTTCCATATATTCACAACTCCCCTACAAGCAAACTTAAATTCATTTATTCTATATACCACATATTAACAACATAGTATTTACTTTCGTCATTTAAAAATTATTTTCCAAGAGCTTTTTCAACTTTAGCATAAACTTCATCACAAGTCTTTACGCCGTCTTCAACTAATTTATCTACCTCTGTTTTTACCTTATTAACATATTCTTTATCTTGTATAGAATTTATATTTATAACTACATTTAATTGTCCACCAAGTATAGCAGCTCTTAAACATTGAACTCCTACACCAACATCGCTTATAGCAAGTCTTGAACCTTTATCAACTAAATCTTCATGTAACTTAATAGCTTCATAGCAAACTCTTACTATATTTAATGGTACTTCACAAGCAACTTTGAGTGCTTTTTCCATTGTTTCTGCTTTTATTCTTTTTTCTTCTTCTGTTTCTTTAGGAAGCCCATAAGCTTTCGATAATGGTAAGAAACATTCTGCATCATCATCTATCATTTTTAATAAATCTTTTTCTAGTTTTCCAGCTTTACTTAATATCTCTTTTACACTTTCTTCATACTCAGCATACTTTTTCTTTCCTATTGTAAGATTACAGACCATACTGCCTAGGGCCATACCAATTGCACCAACTAGTGCAGCTGCTCCACCGCCACCTGGTACTGCTTCTTTAGAAGATAGTACTTCTACAAAATCAACACAAGTTTTATCTGCTATTTTCATTATAATCCTCCTTGAAAGGATGTAGGAAAATATCTCAAATTATTCGAGCTATTTTAAGATATTTCCTACTCTTTATTTATAAATTAATGTGCTTAGAATAATCCAGCTATTACTCCGTTTTCATCAACATCTATTTTTTCTGCTGCTGGAACTTTTGGTAATCCTGGCATCTTCATGATTTCTCCAGTAAGTGCAACTATAAATCCAGCTCCTGCTGAAATTGCTGCTTGTCTTACAGTTATTCTAAATCCTGTTGGTCTACCTAATTTAGTTTGGTCATCAGTTAAAGAATACTGAGTCTTAGCCATACATACTGGAACCTTAGTAAATCCAAGTTTTTCTAAGTTAGCTATTTCTTTATCAGCTTCTGGAGTATAATCTACACCATCTGCTCCATAAATCTTAGTAGCTATAGCATTTATCTTGTCTTTTATAGATAAATCATCTTCATAGCAGAATCTAAAGTTATTTTCTTCTTCATCTAATAATCTTAAAACTTCTTTAGCTACTGCAACTCCACCTTCTCCACCTTTTGCCCATACTTCAGAAAGAGCAACATTTACACCTAATTCTTTACACTTGTCTTCAACAAGTTTAAGTTCAGCTTCAGTGTCAAGTGGGAATCTGTTTATTGCAACAACTGCTGGTAATCCATATACTTGAGTTATATTTTCAACATGTTTTAATAAGTTTGGAAGTCCTTTTTCAAGAGCTTCTAGGTTTTCGTTATTTAAGTCTGCTTTAGCAACTCCACCATTGTATTTTAATGCTCTTACAGTAGCAACTATTATAACAGCATCTGGTTTTAAGTTTGCCATTCTACATTTTATATCTAAGAATTTTTCTGCTCCAAGGTCAGCACCGAATCCAGCTTCAGTTATTACATAATCAGCAAAGTGCATAGCCATTCTTGTAGCTATAACAGAGTTACATCCATGAGCTATATTTGCGAATGGTCCACCGTGTACAAATGATGGTGTTCCTTCAAGAGTTTGAACTAAGTTTGGTTTTAAAGCATCTTTTAATAATGCAGCCATTGCACCATTAGCTTTTAATTGTCTAGCTGTTACAGGGTCACCCTCGTAGCTATATCCAACTATTATGTTTCCTAATCTTTCTTTTAAGTCAGATATATCACTTGCCAAACAGAATGCTGCCATTATCTCAGAAGCAACAGTTATATCAAATCCGTCTTGTCTAACTGCTCCATCACCTTTTTTACCCATACCATCAACGATATTTCTAAGTTGTCTATCGTTCATGTCTACACATCTTCTCCAAGTTATTTTCTTAGGGTCTATTCTAAGAGCATTTCCTTGGTGAATATGGTTATCAAGCATAGCAGCTAAAAGGTTATTAGCAGCTCCTATAGCATGGAAATCGCCTGTGAAGTGTAAGTTTATATCTTCCATAGGAACAACTTGTGCATATCCTCCACCAGCTGCTCCACCTTTAACACCAAATACTGGTCCTAGAGATGGTTCTCTTAAAGCAACTAGTACATTTTTGTCTAACTTAGCAAATGCATCAGCAACACCTATAGTAGTAGTAGTTTTTCCTTCACCTGCTGGAGTTGGGTTTATAGCTGTAGTTAATATTAACTTAGCTTTTTTACCAGTGTCTCTTTTTAGTAGATTGTAGTCAACTTTGGCTTTATATTTACCATAAAGTTCTACATCATCTTCACCTAGTCCTAATTTTTTTGCAACCTCTCTAATATCTTGAGGTTTAGCTTCTTGAGCTATTTCAATATCAGATTTAAATCCCATAACTGAATCTCCTCCCACAACCTAAATAGATTTAAAATATAATTTTTCTAAAAATTGTATTAATATGTAAAAATTATATTTTATAAGATAATTATACATGTAAAATTGCTTAAAAACTAGCTACTAAGCTATTAAAATATTCAAACTTAATAGCTAGTTATTTATCTAATTACTTATTTATTACCTATCTATTACCTATGTCTAACCTTTAACCAACCTAAAATCCCAAATCAAAATTCTATTTATCTTTAAATGACATTAATTTATCTTTTATTGCTTTAATTTGTGCTTTTGTTGTTTCACTAGAATCATATGGAGATTGATTAGCTCTATCAGAATCTATAACATCTTGATTATAATAAATAAATCCTAAAGATTCTCCATCTTCTAAGTTTTTGATTATAAATTCTTCATCTTCTTTATTTCTAATTTTATTTCCTACAACAAATACCTTATTTACTCCTATATCATGTCCAAGTTTTTTAACTTTTCTATATGTTTGCAGACTTCTTTCTCCTGGTTCTACAACTACTATAAAAGCATCTACTCCTTGGGCTGTTCCTCTTCCTAAATGTTCAATTCCTGCTTCCATATCCATAACAACTACATCTTTATTTTGTAGTATTAAATGTGAACATAATCTTTTTAAAAGAACATGCTCTGGACATACACATCCAGTGCCACCAGAATCTACTGTTCCTAATGTAAGTAATCTTACTCCATTATATTCTTTACAGAAATTTTCAGGGATATCGTCCACTTTAGGATTCATCTTAAACATTTTTCCAAATGAACCTACAGAAGCAGCTGTTCTATCTGAAACTAATTTCTTCATTTCTGATATAGGTACTATTGATTCATATACTTCTTTTGGAAAACCTAGTGCTAAAGCTAAATTAGCATCCGGGTCGGCGTCAACAGCAACAACTCTGTATCCGTCTTCAGCAAACATCCTAGAGAGCATTGAAGAAAAAGTCGTTTTACCTACTCCACCTTTACCTGTTATTGCTATCTTCATAATCCTTACCACCTTTATTTCTATTTGCTTTTTATGTAGTCAATTTTTATAGTTAATTATTTTTTTATACACTAAAAATAAACTACAGCTAGTTCTTACAGGAACCAATTACATTTACCTTACTAGCTTTTCAAAGCAGCATGTATAGTTTTATTATTCTTCATTATATTGTTTATATTTTATTTATTCAGTATATTCATTGTATTTTGATACTCTTTACTTTAATATTTGACTTTATTCAACCATAAACTTGTTTATAAAATCGTTTTTTCTATGATTTTTTTATTTCTTAAGCTTCAGCTTTTTCTGCCATTTTTTCTTCAACTAATGCTTCAAAGTGAACACGTTTCTTCTCTATATCTTCTATTATTGTAGCTGCTAATTCTTTTGGATTTGTGTTTACAGTAAATGTTGCACCAACTTTATCTTTTAATTCACTAGTTAAGATATCTACTGCTCTTGAAGAACCAGTTATTGGAGGCATTATTCCTAGATAAGTATCTATACCAGAAGCCACAACATAACATCCTATAGCAACTGCTTTTTCTGACATCCACTCTGGAGCTATACCTACAACTGGAAGGTCACACATATCCATATCTAAGTAATTAGCTGCTGCTCCAACTAAATCTAGTATACGGCTTATATCAACGCAAGAACCCATATGTAGTACTGGTGGGATTCCTACTAATTTACAGACAGTTGCAAGACCTTTACCTGCATATTTTTCAGCTGCATCAGTTTCCATTAAACCAAATTTAGCTGCTGCTGAAGCACCACATCCTGTAGTAACTACTATTATGTCATTTTTGATTAATTCTTTCATTATTGTTACGTGAGCCTCATTTGAAACTCCTTTAGCATTGTTACATCCAACTACACCAGCTGCTCCTCTTAATACTCCAGATTTTAAACAGTCTGTTAATGGCTTAACTGTTCCTGCTGGGTCTATATGAGAGTTTACAACTCTATCTAATTGGTTTACTACTGCTTCTACACTATACCCAACTGTTGCTCCTGATTTTAATTCAGGTATAAGTACTTTTGATTTATCTCTATTTTTAAAGTTTAAAATAGCTTCTTTAACTATTGCTTTAGCATCATCAAGTGCTTGTTCTTCTCTAAATTCAATATAAGTTGAACCTGTTATTTTAGCTTTTGGAGAAGTTGTTACAAATTTAGTATGGTAACAATCTGCAACTCTAGCTAATGCAGGGAATATACATTGAACGTCAACTATTACAGCTTCAACTGCTCCAGTTATTATTGCAAGTTCTTGTTGATGGAAGTCTCCTGCTATTCTTACACCATGTCTCATTGTAATTTCATTACCTGTACAACACATACCTGCTAAGTTTATTCCATCTGCTCCAACCTCTTTAGCTAAAGCTACTAAGTCTGGCTCTTCTGAAGCTAAAACTATCATTTCTGATAATGCTGGCTCATGTCCATGTAATATTATGTTAACTTTATTTTCTTCTAATACTGCTAAGTTAGCCTCTGTTCTTCTTGGCACTGGAGTTCCAAATAAGATATCGCTTAGACGAGTACCTATCATAGAACCACCCCAACCATCAGCCATAGAAGTTCTAAGACTCATGTGTATTAAACTGTCTATATCACCAGTACATCCTATATGAGTAGAGTGCATTATTGTTGCAATTTCTCTATCTATAGCTCTTGGTTCTATAGCATATTCTTTCCATATTTTTTGTCTTGGCTCTGGCGCATTTTTTATAAATCTTAATGTCCCAAAAGGTTTTCCAAATTCCATTAATGCAATTTCTGCCACTTCATGTGCTACATCATAGATATCTCTACCTTCTGTTTCTACATCCCATTCTTTAGCTAAAGTTATTAACTTAGCTTCATCTCTTATTTTATAGTTTCCATTTGGATCAGCTAATGCTAATGTATGTGCTATATCTCTAGCATGGTCTGAATGGGCAGCTGTCCCACCAGCAACCATTCTTGCAAAGTTTCTACCTACTATAGTGTGTTCATCTGCTCCACATAACCCTCTTGGAGTCTTTGGACTTATTCTACATGGTCCCATTCCACATATTCTACAACAAACACCTTGAAGACCAAAACCACATTGTGCCTTAAAGCCTTCTTTTCTATCATACATTGTTTCTACGCCTTCTTCTCTAGCTTTTGCTATCATCTTCTGGCTGTTTAAATCAATTGTTAACATTTTTTCATCCATATTCCTATCCCCTTTTTTTGATTTTTAAAATCCCCCAGGTGACTGACTTCATGTCATAAAATAATAAAATAAATGCTTTCTAAGTTGATTATATACTAATTTTCAGTACTTTGCTTTAGATTTAAATATTTTTTTAACAAAATTAGATAATACATAAAAATTTAATTTTTGGTACCTAATTTAAGTTAATTTTACTGCCTGTTTTAGGCTATTTTTTAATACCTAAACCTATTTTTTGATACTTTAGTTTAATTAAATTACGTTTTGATTTTTTTTAAATCAAGTTTGAATTATTTCTAGTCATTTTTTGTTTTTATATATTGATTGTGTATTTATTATTTTTCATTACTTTTTGGACTTGTTACAGATTTTTACTCCCTAAACTTAATTAGTAAAAACTTCTTAGAATAGCATTTTTTGGACTAATTTTTTTGAATTTTTTCATTTTTCCTACTTTAATATTAATTATAGCTTCAAATTGAACATTTGTATATATTCATTTGAAGCTATAATTATTTTTTATATAAAATTTTTTTAATATCGCATTAATTTAGACATTTTGACTGTTTTTTCTATTTTTATTCATTTATTTCATACTCTTGATTTTATTTCATGCTCTTAGCTACAATAGCTCCATATGCAATAGAGTATAATTTAGATTCATGTGAATCAGCTCTTGATACCAAAACTATAGGAGCTTTTGCACCCATAATTATACCTGCTGATTTAGAATCCGCCATATATGTAAAGGCTTTCCCTATTCCATTACCAACCTCTATTGTTGGAACCAACATAATATCAACATCACCAGATACTTCACTCTTAAATCCTTTTATTTCACTAGCTTCTTTTGAAACCGCTAAATCAAAAGCTAGAGGTCCTTCTACTATTACGTTATCTCCAAACTCTCCCTCTTTGCAAGCTTTTGCTAACATATCTGCATCTACAGTAGCCTGCATCTTAGGATTTACTTTTTCTTTAGCTGCTAAGCATGCAACTTTTACAGTTTCCATACCTAAAGCTTTTGCAGCTTTTATTGAATTTTTTAATATTTTTGCCTTTTGTTCATAATCAGGTGCTATGTTCATTCCTCCATCTGTAGTTATAAGTAATTTATGGTATTTTTCTAGCTCATATACCATAACATGACTTAATAAACTATCAGTTCTAAGACCATAGTCTTTGTTTAACACTTCTTTTAAGATAACTGATGTATCTAACAATCCTTTCATTACAAAATCAGCTTCTTTACTTGATACTAATTTAACTGCTATTTCTGCACAGTCTTTGATATCATCCTTATCCACTATTTTGATACCATTTAAATCAAATCCTATTTCTTTTGATATTTCTCTTATTTTTGCTTCATTTCCAACTAATATAGGAGTAATTATATTTCTTTCTACAGCATCCTTTATTGCCATCAAAACCTCTTTGTCATGAGCTGCTGCCACAGAGAGAACTATTTTCTCTCCTCCTTTAAGTTGCTCTAAAATATCATCTAATTTTTTTATCAAAAGTAACCCCTCCCTTATATATATTTAACTAAATAATACCATATTTGCTATACCTTTTCTCAATTTATTTTTTATGTTATAAAAAATTTGTATAACTAAAAGATAGTTTAATATTTTATTCTGCGATTTAATCAATAACGCTTAAAATCTTTGCAGGAACACCGCCTACAATAGTATTTTCTGCAACATTTTTGGTTACAACTGCTCCAGCAGCAATAATTGCATTATCACCAATAGTAACTCCAGAAACAATAGTTACATTAGCACCAATCCATACATTTTTTCCTATTATAATTGGAGAAGGATAAGTTGTACTACGTTTCTCTGGTGCAATACCATGGTTAAGTGTAGCTAATACCACATTATGACCAATTTGAGTATTATCTCCAATCTCAATACCACCTTGGTCTTGAAAATGACAACTGCTGTTTATAAAAACATTCTTTCCTATAGTAATATTTTTTCCACAATCCGTATAGAATGGTGGAAACATAAAAAATGATTCATCTACTTTCTTACCAATTAACTCAGAAAACAAACTACGCACTTCTTCTGGTTCATGATAAGAAGAATTTAACTTACTTGTTATTTTCATTGCCTCATTACTTAACTTAACCATAAATTCATGTATTTCTGATTCACTAGAAACAGGTTTTCTTTGATTGACATGCGTTAAAAATTCATTGATATTCATTTTATACATCCTTTCAATATAAACTTTAATTTATTTGTATTTTCTAAATAATATTTCAATAAAAATTAGTTTATTTAACTTTATAAGCAATATAATTACTTCTTTTAGTGTAATATACAACTTCTCCTATATCAAATACCTATATTAAATACTTAAATATACGTAAAAAGCATAAAAGTTGATATAATTATATTAATAAATAAGTTAGTAAAGGATGATTAACTATGGAATTAAGAGTATTAAGATATTTTTTAGCAATTGCAAGAGAGGAAAGTATATCTGGTGCAGCAACCTTTTTACATATAACACAGCCAACACTTTCTAGACAGATTATAGAACTTGAAGAAGAGTTGGGAGTCAAATTATTAGTTCGAGGAAATAGAAAAGTTTCCTTAACGAATGAAGGTAGACTTTTACATAAAAGAGCAGAGGAAATTATATCATTAGTTGATAAAGTAGAATTAGAATTTGACAATCCCAATGAAATTATTAGTGGTGATATATATATAGGTGGTGGAGAAACTGAAGCCATGCGACTTATAGCTAGAGCTGCACATCATTTTCATCAAAAATACCCTAATGTAAGATACCACATTTTTAGCGGAAATGCTGATGATGTAACTGAAAAATTAGACAAAGGACTTCTTGACTTTGGGATTTTAATTGAACCTGCAAACATACAGAAGTATGATTATACACAAATTCCTGCTACTGATGTTTGGGGGTTACTAATGCGTAAAGACAGTATCCTTGCTTCACAAAATACGATAAATCCAAAAGATTTATGTAATATACCACTTATTATTTCAAGACAGACGCTAGTTGATAAAGCAATTTCTAAATGGCTTGAATATAGTACTGAAAAGCTAAATATTGTTGCTACATATAATTTAGTTTATAATGCTTCTCTTCTGGTAGAAGAGGGATTAGGTTATGCTTTATGTTTAGATAGACTCATTAATACTACAGAAAATAGTAATCTTTGTTTTAGACCTCTATCTCCCCCTTTAGAAGCTAAATTAAATATCATATGGAAAAAACATCAAATATTTTCAAAAGCAGCTGAAAAATTTTTACTTCAAATACAAAAAGACTTTTCTTATATCATGTTGAACTCATCTGAAGAAAAATAAGTAAAAAATAAAAAACGGTATAACATGATAAATGTTATACCGCCTAACCAATAAAATTAAATACAACTTAACAATATACTTACTTATTTATTCCAAGCTCTTTTAAACAAGCAATTGTAATCTCATCTTGTGGATTCAATTCATAAGCTCTTTCTATATAATAAGTTGCATCATCAATATCACCATTATTTAAATAAGCCATACCTAAATTACAAAGTATCTCTGGGTCTTCCTTTATCTTAGCAGCCTGTTCAAAATATTCTATTGCTTTATCTAAATTATTTTTATAAGCCTCACAAAGCCCTAATTCCACTATAGCATCCACTTGCTTAGGCTTTATTATCAATATCTTCTCCAAATACATCTCAGCCTGTTCTATCTCGCCCATACCCTTATATCCAAGTGCTATCATGAACAACAAGTTCCACCAATCCATATGTTCTTCTTCTAATGGCAGTAGTTTCTCTAATCCTTCTTTAAATTTACCTTGAAATACAAGTGTATATCCTTCTTCGTACTGAACTTTAAAGTCCATCTTTCCTAGATTATCTTGTATCTCAGCTACTAAATCAGCATCTAGCCCCAGTCTTAATGCATCTTCCCAAGTTAGCTTGGTCTTTAGATATTGACCTTGATTATAGTAATGGTAGCCTAAGTGATAATAACCTAATGCAAAATTCTCATCAACACCAATTATCTTTTCAAGCTTGGCCATTGCTTCAAGTAAAAATGCATTCATTGCCTTCTCATCCATGTCTTTTTGATACTGTTTTGCTATCTCTTGGCAAACAATTGCATAATTATACATTGCATCTAAATCATCTGGATACATTGTTATAAATGCTTTTATATATATTAAAGAATCTGTATGCTCACCAATCTCAAAGTATTTTCTTGACATATATCCCATGTATGCCTTCAAATCCAGATTAATATCTTTAGCTAAAGCATTTAAAAACTTTTCATATTCTCCATTGTTTTTAAATTTACTATCTATCCCAATTATATATATCATAGCATCTGCTATAGACATTGAATTTAACTTATCTTGGGCAGTCTTTTCTTTTATTCCTTTTACCAATACCTCATTTTTTATAGGTACATCTAATCCATCTTTTGGCACATCATAGCTCTTTAATTTAAACTCTCCACCATGCTTTATAGTAATAAAAGCTAGTTCCTCTGCCTTTTTCAGCAAATATTTTTCTATTTTAAAATCCATTTTCTCCTCCTAAATATTTAAATCTCTACTTTATGAGTTTTAGATTTCTCAAATATTTTTTTATCATCATATTCAAATAAGACTACATTTTTTTCTTCTCTTATTTCTGTATTTATATCATTTTTTAAATCCACAACATTAAATTTAAATGGCTCAAAATGAACATATTTTATTATATGTTTAGCTGGCTTATCAACAAAACTAGGTAAATATGTTGATAAATTATCATTATCCTGTAAAAATACATGGCATCTATTCTTAAAATCATCCACATCTAACTTATTAAAAAACTGTGGTATATTCGATGTTTTACCCAGTGATATATAGTCATACTTTAATATATCATTGAATACATCATTATCTATATTTATTTTTTCATTATAGAAATCCATCAATATTTTGTAAAGTTGATTCTTTCCTTGTGCCAAATCAAAGTATCCATTTTCATCAAAATACTTGGCAAAAGTCTCAAAGAATTTAAAAGGACTTTGTTTATAAAACTTGCCTATAATATATCTCATAGACAACACAAAGTTTTTAGAATTATAATATCTCTCCAATATATCTTCTATATCCTTTAGTTTCAATGTTTCCTCATAACTTATATAATTATTATATAAAAATTCATATGGAGCATAATCTTTATATTTAAAACCATGCTCGTCTGCCACTTTTCTCATGCCTGTACCTTTAATCATCTTTAAAAAACCTAATTGTAGATGCTCTATACCTAAATTAAATACATCATTAAAGGAATTCTCAAAACTCTTATAATCTTCATAAGGAAGCCCTGCAATTAAGTCTAAGTGCTGATGTATATTTCTATAAGATGCTACAGTCTGCACAACATGAGACAACTTTTTAAAATCATCCCTTCTACCTACTGCATCAAGTGTTTTTTCATTTGTCGATTGTACACCTATTTCAAACTGAAAAAGACCTTCTTTACAATCAGCTAAAAATTCAAGCATCTTATCATCTATCAAATACGCTGTAACTTCAAAATGATAAGTAGTATATCCATTATCATTTTTCATAAGAAAATCCATAATTTCCATAGCCACTTTTTTATTTGCATTAAATGTTCTGTCAATAAATTTTATCTGTGATACCTTTGCATCTATTAAAGCTTTTAAATCACTCTTTATCCTATCTAAACTAAAATATCTTAGACCTGGAATAGTAGATGATAAGCAGTACTGACAGTTAAATGGACAACCTCTTGATGATTCATAATACACTATTCTATTTTCATATTCCTTTGGATTTAAATTCTCATAAGGACTAGGAATCTCGTCCAAGTTTTTAAGTAATTCCATTGGTTTATTCACTATTATCTCATTGCCTTGCCTATATACAAGTCCATTTACATCGTTTATGTTTTTTTCACCTTGTAAGTGAAGTATTAAGTCTTTAAAAATTAATTCTCCTTCTCCATAAAGTATATAGTCCACAAAGTCGTACTTTTTCATCGCCTCATAGCTATCATAACTAACTTCTGGTCCGCCCAAAGCTATTTTAGTATTAGGTCTAATTTTTTTTAGATTATCACAAAGCTTAACTATATCTCCCACATTCCAAATATATGTGGAGAATAATATTATATCATACTCGTTTTTGTATATATCCTTCAAAATATAGTCCAAATCATTATTTATCGTATATTCTTTCATATCAACTTCTATCAAATCTCTTACAAATTCTTTTAGATATCTTATAGCTAAATTTGTATGAATAAACTTAGAATTTAATGTTGTTAATAAAATTTTCAAATATTTCTCACCTCTTTTTAAGATTATACTGTCTTTTTGTACCCCTTATAGGTTAAAATAGTATATGTAAAGTTTTAATAATATCTATATAATTAATTTATTAATTTCAAGTAATGTGAGGAAAGGAAGTTTTTTATGGAATTAATTGAAAAAGTATCTATCAACTCTTTATCAAAAAGAGATTTACTACTTATTATAAAGTCTCTTGAATACACTAATGAAAATACTCAAATTAGTGATTTTATTGACCTTAGAAATAATATTGTAAAGGAATTATGTTTTTTAACTGACACTAAGGAAAAAGATTTTTTGGATTATCTAGAAAAAAATAGCACGCTCTAATAACCTAAACCTTTTTAAATTTCAATATATAAATACCTGATTTAGAATTTATTTTTATGCTTAATATATTATCATTAAAGGTTTTCGACATAACTGTTATTTGATTAAATATGGGGTCTATTATAGTATTACCTTCTTCAAGTCTTATAAGACTTCTTGGGTCTATCTTTTTATTGTAAGCTTTAACTCCAATTTTATATTTTCTCAATTTAACAACATATTCCGACATAGAAAAAATGAAATCTATATTATCTTCATTTAATTCACTATCTTCACCCAAAATGGATAATATAGATTTTTTTATGCTCTTAATTCCTTCATTTTCTACAATCCTATCTTCCATATATACATCATATAAGATGTTTAACACATTTAATAGAATACTTTCTTCATCATAATCTTCAAACTTCGAATCAATATATTTATCAATTAATTGTATTGCTTTAATCCTTGCCATCTGAAACTTTACAATATCAGATTTGTCTAATTCTATAGAAAATCCTATTATCTTGTCTTTAATACTTTGTAGTAATTCGACATATTCTATTTTACTATTATTTATAAGATTGTGCATAACAGAATTATAAGCTACAGAACCTAACAAATAATCAAATAAAGATTCTTCTTTTTTAAAATAATTCACATATTTTTTTATTAGTCTAATAACCTCATCTTCACTTTTTTGGATATTAGTATTTGATAAAATTAATGGTAATAAAATATTTAAAAAATTAATAGTACCTATTTTCTCTCCATAAAATCTATAGTAAACAAGTTCATCTCTCAGTCTATTTTCGTCTATATATACACATCTTTGCACTTTATCATCTATTAAGGATTTTGTATTTATTATAATCAAATCTTTAAGAGCCCTACTTGCACTATTAAAAGAAGATGTGTAGACTTTTTTTAGTAATTCGTCATTCATAAATATATCCTTTCTAAAAAATTGAATCTAAATATCTTGTCATTAAAAAAAAAGAGACAGCCCGTTTAAGAAGCTGTCATATATAGGGGGATAGTAGTGTACAAAAATCATTGTAATCTACTATCTATATATTATTATACGATACTACTTTTTTATATGTAAAGTATCAGTTTTCGACATCCCTATATTTTACAGTTATACAAATTGCGTACTAAGTTCAATTTTATTCTTTTTATTTCAACATTTTATCGTGTTACATTCTTTCTGGAGCGTGCATTCCCAACAGCTTCAGAGAATTCTCTAAAGTTTGTTTTGTAGCTAGAACTAATGCAAGTCTCGCTTTTCTAATTTCCAAATTTTCTACTAAAATTGGATTGTCATGATAAAATTTATTAAACGCTTGAGCCAAATCTAACATAAATCTAGTCACTATATGTGGTTCATTTTTCTTTAGAGCAAGTAAAATATTTTTGTTAAATGATTCTATAACTCTAAGAACTTCTGCACTATCTTCGTCAGCTAATAGACTATAATCTATATCAGAAGTTACTTCTTCTTCTGATTTTCTTAAAACTGCACAACATCTAGCATGTGTATATTGAACATATGGTCCAGTCTCACCATCAAAACTCAATGTTCTTTCCCATGAGAATGTGTAGTCTTTTATTCTACTATTAGATAATTCTTGGAATACTACTGCACCAACACCTACTTGCTTAGATATTTCATCTACATTTTTAGCATTTGGATTTTTAGCTAGTATAATATCCTTAGTCTTATCTATAGCTTGTTTTAAAGCATCTTCTAAAAATACTACTCTTCCTTTTCTAGTTGACATAGTACCTTCTTCAAGAGCTACCATACCAAATCCAACATGAGTTAAATCTTTTGCCCAATCGTATCCCATAAGCTCAATTACCTTAAACCATTGTTGGAAATGTAAGTTTTGTTGAGAGCCAACTACATATATACACTTGTCAAAATCGTAAGTTTCTTTTCTATATATTGCAGCAGCTAAATCTCTTGTCATATATAGTGTTGAACCATCATTCTTAGTAATAAGTGCTGGTGGCATCTTATATTCTTCTAAATCAACAATCTTTGCACCTTTAGACTCTTTTAAAAGATTTTTCTCTTCTAATAACTCAATTACTTTACCCATCTTATCAGAATAGAAACTTTCACCCGCCAAAGAATCAAATTCTATATCTAAAAGTTTATACACTCTGTTAAATTCTTTTAAACTCTCATCTCTAAACCATTGCCATAATTCTTTTGCTTCTTCGTCACCATTTTCTAACTTAGTAAACCATGCTCTTGCTTCATCTTCCATTTCTGGATATTGTTCAGCCTCATCATGGAATCTTACATATAATTTTAGTAATTCTGGAATTGGATTAGATTCTACTACCGTCTTTTCTCCCCATTTTTTAAAGGCCACTATTAACTTACCAAATTGAGTTCCATAGTCACCTAAATGATTTATTCTTATAGTCTTGTATCCTTGTGAATCATATATCTTATATAAAGCATTCCCTATAACTGTAGTTCTTATATGCCCTATATGGAAAGGTTTTGCTATATTTGGAGAAGAATACTCAACTATTACAGTTTTATCTTTACCAAAATCACTATGACCGTAGTTTTCTTTTTCCTCTAATACTTTTTTGATTACAGTTTCTGCTAATTGAGATTTATTTACAAAGAAGTTTACATATCCGCCTAATTGTATTACCTTTGTTATCTCTCCACTTGGTTCTATACTTTCTGCTAATTCATTTGCTATCATGTTTGGAGCTTTTCTAAATACTTTAGCTAATTTAAAGCATGGAAAAGCATAGTCACCCATATCCTTATTTGGTGGTACTTCTATAAGTGCCTCTATCTCTTCTTTCGATAAATCTTCTATTTTTTCTTTAAGGCAATTTGATATTGCTACCTTGAAATCTTGCATCTTGTTGCTCCTCTCTACATTGTACCTGGTTTATATTGTGCTTATCTCTTTATGTTAAATCAAATTTCGTGTTTTTTCAAGTATTTCATTATGTGACAAAGTACTTAAAAAAATGTACCCTTTGTATGAATTCTGCATACGTTAAAAATGCTCTAATTACAATTTTAATTTATACCATTTTATTAATCTGTATAAGATTTTTTCAACCTTACATTTACTTTTTATACAACTTTTCTACTTTTTATGATGTTTTATAAATTTGGTTCATTCTTATAACTATCTTTATAAACATCCTTGTAACTATCTTTATATACAACTTTTTTATTCTTGTATTGATTTTCTACAAATCTTTTTCACTTTTAACTCTTATTCCTGCTTCTTCAAGTAGTTTTGCTGTGACACCTTTTCCTGAGATTTTTTTACCAGAAAAACTACCGTCATAAATTAAATTACACCCACAAGATGGACTGCCTTCTTTTAATATTGCTTCGCTACATACATATAAATTTGCTATTTTTAGAGTCTCTTTTGCACCCTTTGCGAAGTTTTCTGTCACATCCTTATTATCTTTGGTAATTACCTTATTATCAACTATTTCAGCAGGTGGTCTTGGTGTAGATAGACCACCTAACTGTTCTGGACATACAAGTGTAAATTCTTTGCCTTTTAAATATTCCTTAACTTTTTCATTTTCATTATTATCGCCACTATATTTACAATTTATTCCTATTAAACATGCAGATACTAATATCATAAAAATGTGCTCCCATACAAATTATTTTAGTTTAACAATTGTTACTCCTGCTCCACCTTCTCCGTATTGACCACCTCTTTGTGATTTTACATGTCTATTTCTTCTTAAGACGTCTTGTAGTCCTGCCTTCAATACTCCTGTACCTATTCCATGTATTACTGTTACAGATTCTAATCCTGCCACATATGCATCATCAAGATATTTTTCGACTTCCATTATAGCTTCTTCTAAATTTAATCCTCTAAGGTCAACTTCATTTTTTATATTACCAGATTTTGACCTTATGATATTTCTTGTTGATTTAGTTACATTTGTTGAAACATCTTTGCGAGTTTTTTGTAAAGACTTAAAAGGTAGAGTCATCTTCATTATACCAATTTGCACTACTGCTTCTTTTCTCTTTTTATCCACTGAAACTACACTACCATTTTGATTTAAAGTTATTACCTTAACTTCTTCACCTGGTTTTAGGTCTTTTATCTCCTTATTTGAAACCTTTGGAACTATCATACTTTTTACTGTTGGTTGAAGACTTCCCATGGAGCTAGTCAATTCTTTTCTAAGCTCTTCTATCTTACGATTCTTTTCTTTTGAAGCTCTTTCCTGTTCAAGATTTCTAAGTTCCTTTATTATTAGGTCTACTTCTTCTTTAGCTTGTCTTATAATTGAAAAGGCTTCTGATTTAGCTTTTTCAACCATCTTATCTCTTTGGCTAATCAATTTTTCAAGCTTTTCATCATACTCTACTTTTAGTCTTTCAATCTCTTCTTTTAATCTTTCAGCTTCTTCTCTGTCTTCTACTGCTTTGATTCTATTCTTTTCAACATTCTGTAATACATCTTCTAATGCTATATTATCTGTATTTATATATTCTTTAGCACGTGAAATTACATAATCACTTAGTCCAAGTTTTCTAGAAATCTCAAAAGCATTCGATTTTCCAGGAACACCTATAAGTAGTTTATATGTCGGACTTAATGTTTCTATATCAAATTCAACTGCTGCATTTTCTACACCAGATTTAGTAAGAGCATAGTTTTTAAGCTCACTATAGTGAGTAGTTGCTATACATTTAGCTCCTACAGAGTTTATATCTTCTAATACTGCTATTGCAAGGGCAGCTCCTTCAACAGGGTCTGTTCCTGCTCCTAATTCGTCAAATATAACTAAAGAGTCTGCTGTTACACTTTGTAGTATTGATACTATATTCGTCATATGCGATGAAAATGTTGATAGACTCTGCTCAATACTTTGTTCATCTCCTATATCTGCAAATACATTATCATATACACACATACTACTTCCATAATCAGCAGGTATATGAAGTCCACTTTGTGTCATAAGTGCAAATAGACCTACAGTTTTTATTGTAACAGTCTTACCACCTGTATTTGGACCTGTTATTACCAATGTGTGGAAGTCTCTTCCTAAATAAATCGTATTTGCTACTACTTTCTTCTTATCCAACAATGGATGTCTTCCATTTTTTATATTTAAATATTTATCCTCATTTAAAGTTGGTTCTATACCTCTCATTTGTATAGAAAGTTTTCCCTTTGAAAATGCAAAATCCAATCTTCCTAGTATTTCCTGATTAGAAATCAAATGTTCACTCACTTCTCCAACCATAGCAGAAAGCTCTGATAAAATTCTTTCTATCTCTTCTTGCTCTCCTAATTTCAACTGTCTCAACTCATTATTCATCTCTACTATAGTCATTGGCTCTATAAAAAGTGTCGCACCAGAAGATGACTGGTCATGTACTATACCAGCTACTTGCGACCTATATTCAGCTTTTACAGGCACTACAAATCTATCACCTCTTAGAGAAATTATGGCATCTTGTAAGTATTTTTGATACGTAGTCGAACTTATTATTGAATTTAGTTTTGACCTAATGGATTGATTTTTTTGAGATATTCTTCTTCTGATATCTCTAAGTGTACTTGAAGCATTGTTAGATATTTCTACTTCACTAATTATCGCAGTGTATATCTGGTCTTCTATGTCTTTATACACGTATAGAGAATTTGATAGAGATTGTATTATTGGATAATTGAAATCTTCTTCATCACTACTAGATAGACTATTTTTTAATCTCCTAGCTACTCTTAAAGTATCTGCTATCATAATTAGACTTCCTGGGTCAAGAGATGCACCTATATACGCTCTCTTTACCTTGTCTTCTATATCATGAATACCTTCCAAAGCTACTGAACCTCTCTTTATAATAATTGATTGAGCTTCACTAGTTTCTTCTAGCATGGATTTTACTTCTATAAAATCAGTATTTGGGACTAAACTTTCTATATATTTTAGACCTAAAGAAGATGAGGCTTTCTTCTTTAATAAGTCTATTATTTTGTTGTATTCTAGAACTCTTAACGATTTCTCATTCATTTTCTATATTCACCATCCTCGATATTTTAACTTTTTTATTTAATTTTAAAAATGTATGCTTTTCAAGCATTTCCAATAAAAACTGCAAGTTTTATTTCTTTTTCATTTCTAAAATTATTATATTTTTTCTCTTTTAGATATATTTTACGCATATTTTGTATTATACTATGTATGTAGCTATCTATATATTATACATAAACATGCTTTATTTGTAATATAATCTGTTAAAAAATCTTCTTTAATATTTTTAAAGAAGTTTATTTTAGCTTGTTTTTTTAAAATAGCTACTTATATAGATAAATTAAGGAGGAACATAAGTCATGGGAAACGTATTAGAAGGATTAAAACCAGAGAATGTTTTTAAAAACTTTGAGAAAATATCTCAAATTCCTAGAGGTTCTGGAAATGAAAAAGGTATAAGTGATTTTTTACTTAACTTTGGTAAAGATTTAGGTCTTGAAACTATTCAAGATGAAAGCTTAAACATAATAATAAGAAAGCCTGCTACAAAAGGATATGAAAATTGTCCAGGCGTAGTTCTTCAAGGACACATGGATATGGTTTGTGAAAAAGAAAAGAATGTTGAACATGATTTTCTTAAAGACCCTATAAAATTAAGAATTGATGGTGACATGATATATGCTACTGGAACTACTCTAGGAGCTGACAATGGTATAGCTGTTGCTATGGGTATGGCTATATTAGAAGATAACACTTTAGAGCATCCAGCATTAGAAGTTTTAGTTACTGTTAATGAAGAAGATGGTATGAATGGTGCTGATGCATTAGAGCCTAGTTTAATTAAAGGTCAATATATCCTAAATATGGACTCCGAGGAGGAAGGATACTTATTAGTTAGTTGTGCTGGTGGTAAAACTTGTGTTGTTAGTTTACCTGTTGAGTACAAAGAAGTTGAAGCTGATAAGCAAGGTTTATTAGTTGAAGTTACTGGACTATTAGGTGGACACTCTGGTATGGAAATTGTTTTACAAAGAGCAAATGCTAACAAAGCAATAGCTAGAGTATTAAGTGTATTAGATGTTGACTATGATTTGGCTTCAGTTGATGGCGGAACTAAACACAATGCTATACCTCGTGAAGCTAAGTGTGTAATAGCTGTCAATAAAGCTGATGTTGAAGTTGCTAAAAAACAAATAAATGATATTTTAACTGCATTTAAACATGAGTTCACTACTTCTGACCCTGGTATGACTTATTCAGTTGCTGAAACTTCTGTAGAAAAAGTTCTTGCTAAAGATTGTAAAGAAAAGGTTATTCAAATGTCAAGCTTAACTCCTCATGGTGTTCAATCTGTAAGCCTTGATATAGAAGGATTAGTTGAAAGTTCTACTAACTTCGCTATAATTGAAACTAAAGAATCTACTATTGAATTCTTAACTTCTGTTAGAAGTTCTGTTATGTCTATTAGAGATGAAATAGCTGATAGAATAAGACTTTTAGCTCAAGCTTTAGGTGCTGATTATGGTCTTACTTCTCAATATCCAGCTTGGGAGTTCAAAAAAGGTTCTAAATTAGAAAAAATATGTAGTGAGACTTATGAAAAATTAACTGGTAAAGTTCCTACTGTTATGGCTCTACATGCTGGTCTTGAGTGTGGATTATTACTTGATAAACTTCCTCATGCTGAAGCTATCTCTATAGGACCAGATATGTTTGATGTTCATACTCCAAATGAGCATGTTAGTATCCCTTCTATAGCTAATGTTTGGGATTATGTTATAGAAATATTAAAATCTATGAACCAATATTAAATCTAAATTTTATTTAGATTTACTCTTGGATACAATTATAGATTATAAATAAATCTATATAAAACTCATTCTATAAATTAACATTATAAAAGTTTATAGGAATAAAGCCTAATGATGCATTTTTATATTTATCATTAGGCTTTATTATTTCATTACATATTTTTATTTAATATATTTTTATTATTTAAACTTATATAATTACCTATAATCAAGATATTAAATTACCCCACTTAGTAATTTTTACATATGTAAATTGATTCACTTCATTTTTTCTAGAAAACATATACTTATATGTTTTTTCATGTTTTCATTATGTATAGATTATATAAAGTATATAAAGAAAATTTTTCTATTCAACAATTTTAAAGCAATTTCTACCTTGCTTTTTCGAATTATAAAGAGCATCATCTGCCATTTTGTATATATCATCATATGTTTGTCCTTGTTTTGACATTACACCACCCATACTTACAGATATACTCTTACCATTTGGTAATTTAATACCATGGATTTTATCATATAAAATATTACATTTTTCTACAAGGCTTTCCATATCCTCTACACTTTTAACATATATGCTAAATTCGTCCCCTCCTAGGCGACCTACTATGTCACATTCCTCAAAAGATTTAGTGAGAATATTTGCAACTGCAATCAGCATCTTATCTCCAATAAGATGACCATAATTGTCATTTATCTCTTTAAAATGGTCAATATCTAAAATAAGTAAAGCTCCTCTTTCATTATTCGATAAATCATCCAAACTCTTTGTAGCCATCTCCCTTATAGAAGCTGCATTAAAAATATTTGTTAAACTGTCTTTTTGTGCTTTATCTAACAGTCTCATTTTTTCCTCTTTTTCACAATCAACATTGTGCAATTTGCCTATTGAATAAACAGGTACATTCTTTTCATTATAAATTATCTTTGATGTAATTCTAATCCAATGAAACTCCCTATCAGGGCAAATACAATAAATTTCTGTTGAACCATTTTCTTGTTCCATAATCAACTTAAAAAATTGTTCTCTGTACTCTTTTTCAATTTCATTTCCAGATGTGTCTTTACAATGACTTAGACCTCCAAAGACATTAACACCATTTTCTTGCATCGCAATCGTAATTTTATCTGCTTGATAATCATATTCAAAAAAGTATTCACTTGCCATCTCATATACTTCAGTATGTTTTTTAAGCTCTAAAGAAATTCTCTGATTCATGCTTGTACGAGTACGAAGACTCCAAGCCATAATTATAATAATACATAATGATATGCTAAATACTACAAGAATAGTTTGAATTGGATTTTCCTGCATAATTTGAACTAGAGAAAAATCTGATATATATGTAGTATTATTATAAATAATTGATTGCATCTCTTCAGTCTGTATACTAATTACAGCCTTATTTAATATACTAAATAATTCCTGTTCATTCTGTTTAGCTACACCAAAACAGAAGAGATGTTGTTCGTAGTTTTGTTGAATTAAACGAACATACTTATACTTAGGTTGATTTACATAATACTGTATGGAATAACCTTCACCATATGTATAATCTGCTTTTCCACTATTCACAGCATCAATACATTCTTCTAGCGTATCATACCAAATTATATTTTTAGCAGAATAGCCTTTATAAGAAGTACCTTTTTCAAGAGCTAAACGTTTATTTTCTAAGCTATCTTCGTTTACCTTATTGTTAATCATCATCATATACTGTGTAGAAATAAATGGCCGAGTCATAGCTACATGCTGTTTACGTGCCTTTTCATAATCGTATGTCATGCCTGCTACAATATCAACCTTAGAATTTTTTATCATATTTTCTAAATCCTTCTGAGATTCTACAGGCACCATATCTAATTTCAAACCAGTCTTCTTTGCCAGGTAATTCAATAAATCTATTGAAATACCTTTTAATTTTCCTGTTTTATCATCTACATATTGAAATGGCGGATTGTTTAGTAAAACACCTGCTTTTAAAGTTTTTGTATTTTTAATGTACTCAGATTCTTTCTTAGATAAAATCATCTCTTTATTCTCTGGTGTAAAATATTTCTCATATAATGTAGGTGAAAAATAAGGGTCTGTTTGCTCAATGTTAGATATCGCTGAATTAAGCTTTTTAGATAATTCTGTATTGCCTTTGCTTGTAACAAAATAAAATGGCTTAGGAGAAAACTTAGCTATAGTGCGCAAATCATCTCTAGGATTCATACTGACATTAAGCATTGCGTCTGCTTTTTCATCCTTTAGAGCTTGTATTTGTTCTTCCATTGTTTTACAAGGTATCAATTCAGAGGATATTTGATTCATTTCACAGTATCTATCTAACTCTTTAATTTTACTAGTAGAATTTTCTATTACAGCAATACGCATGTTCTTTGTCACTTGTGAGCTTACACTGTCAATATCTGCATTATCATGAAGTACTTGTAATACTGTATTTACAGTTCCATAACTATATCCGACATAATCATACACTTTCTCTAATGGTTCATCATACAACAAGCCACCCATTAAATCAATCTCACCATTTTTTAACATATCCATTAACTTAATAAGAGATTCATTTATATCTCCTTCGACTTGAACAAACTCATAATTCCACCCAGTATATTGGGCAATTTCTTGTAAATATTCATAGGTATACCCAGAGTACCTACCTTTTTCATCTATCTCACTTAAACCTTTTTGAATGGGATAAGCAACACGTATGGTACGATTATCATTATTCATAGCATTACTCTTAAAGGGAAATATGCAGAAAGTGAATATGGACATAATTACAAAAACTAATGAAAGTAATTTTTTCAAATTCACTATAAAATCCTCCATATAATAATATTTACAGTATAGTATACTGTATAAATTCTTAGACTTGAAAAATAGATTAGTACAAAAAAGGACATAAAATTTTTGTAAAAATTTAACATCCTCATTCATACATAATATATTTTGATTATACTCTATTTACCTTGTGTTTACAATAAATTTGATGTATTAATTATATAGCATTATCTATTTTGATTTAGCATAGAACACAATCCGAGTACTACTTTATATCAAATTTAGCAACATTTCGATTTACAGTTCTCTTATATTTTACATTTGGATAGCCTAATATAAATGAAGTTATAACTGCTTCGTTATCATTCATTCCTAATAGCTCTTTTATCTTTGGTTCTACATTTGATGCCATAACGAAAAATCCATTATAGCACATTCCCAATCCTTGAGAGTAAGCCATAAGTTCCATATTAGATGCAGCCAATCCTCCATCTACATATACACTTCCACCTAAAGAAATATCACCAACAACTACCATAAGTAGTGGTGCATCATAAAATAAAGAGTCAATTCCTTTTTCTTTATATCCTTTATACATTCTCTTAAACGTATTTTTATATATAGAGCGAACAGAGTCTTCATCATCAGTATTTAATGCTAAATTATAAAGCCCTTCTATTGCCAATTCTTTTACTTCTTTTAACTTATCTTTTACTAATATGTATCTTAGAGGCTGTCTATTTCCACCTGTTGGTGTATATCTACCAGCTTCTACTATGTTTCTTATTTTCTCTTCTTCTACCTCTATATCTTTGTAGTCTCTTATACTTCTTCTAAATTTTATGAAATTCATCAAGTTTTCAGACTCTAAGTCAAAAGTTTCATGATTGTATTCTAATACCTCACCTTTATCAAATCCCTGCATTTCTATAGAGTCTGTTGGGCAAATTGCCATACAATGACCACAATTAATACAGAGAACATTTTTTACCTTTGCTTTATTTTCTCTAACTTTTATTGCATTTACAAGGCAGTCTGACTCACACAAGCCACAACCTACGCATGTTTCTAAATTTATGTCTATCATCCTAAATTTTCCTCCATTTAAAAATTTTACTTTAGTATAAAGCAAATAGTTGTCTAAGTCAATTTTTATTTTTTTAACAATATATGAGTTTAAATTGAAAATTTTTATACAAATCAAGTTAAGAAACTTACACTATAATCTTCCAATTCTCCATTATTGTATATTATCTTTGCACTAAAAATTTTCCCAGTCTTAGCCCAATTCAAAAATAATCTGTCACCTTCCCACATATTTAAGTCAAATATTTTATCATTGTCTACCCAAAGTAATTTACCTTCTTTGCAATCATCCAAATCTTTTTCGGACAAACTACCTTCAAAGTCATCTGAAAAATATAGGAACATGTACCAGTCTTCTTCATTCTTAAATTTTGGAAAAGTTATAAGACCTTTATATGTTAGTGATTTAAGCGTAAGTCCAGTTTCTTCTTTAACTTCTCTGATTATACACTCTTCAGGAGTCTCTCCTTGCTCAAACTTTCCTCCAACTCCTACATATTTACCTTCATGTATATCATCTTTCTTTTTATTTCTATATAACATTAAAGTCTTATCATCTTTTTCTATATAACAAATAGTCGTAAGCTTCATATATCCCGCCTTACTTTCTTTTTCTGTTTTTTATTTGATTATTGATACTCTATTTCTTAAATATACTTATCACCATAATTAACTGGTTCTTAGTGATTTGTTAAATCAAGTATTGATAACTTAATTAAGCATCAATTATTTAATCTCTTATTAGTAATCTGTTTTATAAATTATTAATAAATTAGACAATTAAATTTATTATCTCTTTTACATTATTCATTTTCATTACTTTCAAGAACATCACTTATATTTTTCATTGCATTCAGAGAAAGCTCTGCAAATTCATCAAATGGAATCCCTATATCTTCTATACTTCTCATTGCATCTCTATTTACATTTGAAGCAAATCTCGTCTCTTTCATTCTTTTAATTACAGACTTTGTTTTTACACTAGTAAGTTTTTTATCTGGATAAACCAAGGCTATAGCAGTTATAAACCCAGTTATAGGGTCTGCTGCATATATAGCTTTTTCCATAAGGCTAGTTCTTGTAACTCCCATTCCATCGTGGTGACCAAGTATCGCTCTATACATCTCTTCATCACCAAAGTTTTCTTTTTTAAGAAGCTCTACTGTTGTTGTAGCATGCCCTTCACAGATTTCCCCTGGTTTTCTTCCAACTATATCTGAATCTAAATCATGTAAAAGACCTGCAACTGCCCACTCTTCTTCTTTTTCTGGCTCTAATCTTTTGGCTAAATCTTTCATAACCGCTTCAACAGCATAGCAATGTTTTCTCATTCTGTCAGTCTCTAAATACTTAAATAAAATTTCTAAAGCTTCTTCTCTCATTTTCATTAATCCCCCTATTTTTTCATATATATGATATTTTTGTATATTAATACACATAAATCCAAGTTTATTTATATATTTATGTATATTTTTCATATTATATTTATTCTACACCTTTATAGTAGTGTCCTGCAACTGTTCCAACTTTATCCAACTGCTTATATAGGTTAGTAGCCTTTTCTCCAAGCTTATAATCATTACTCAAAACCTCAATATGAGCATCTATAATCTTTTTAACCATTTCGCCATTTTCCACTGTAAAATCTATTCTAAACACATCTATTCCAATTTCATCTAACTCATATAGATTATCTAACATACAAGTAACCTTTGAGTTGTAAATCGTGCTTCTACAGAATATATCTTGTGTTATCCTATAACTTGCATCTGTAAAATCTCTTAAAGCATAACTGCTTTCTTTACATTTAGCAACTCTCTTATCCTTTTTACAATCCCTAACAACAACTCCCATAGGACAGTATTCTGTAATCATCATAGGAGTATATCCATATATTACTGCTTCGATTTCTACATCTGTATATTTTAAAGTTTGTTTAATTTCATTTAGATTTAATTCTTGTGATAAACAAACTGTACTAGCTCCCTCATCTTTAAAGTGATTTATACTTTCACTGTTAAATGCATTTAAATAGCAATCTATATTCATGTCCTTTCCTTTAAAATATTCCATAGAACCCCAGTTACCAATTTGAATCTTATTGACACCTTTTATGTTATCTAATAATTCAAATTGTTTATATTCTTTATTTCTAATAATTCTTGGTACTGAATATATCAATCTGCTTTCACTATTTTCAGCATTAAAACTCTTTTCATCAGAAGTATTTATGTTATTTACATTTGAAACTATTGATTCTTTAGAAATATTTGATACCATTTCTAGAGCTTTTGATAGTGTATTTATATCTTCATAATAAATTAAATCTATATTATATTTTAATACAGCTTCTAATTGCTCTAAGTTTTTGACTTTAACTCTAATTTTAGGGGCTGTATTAAGTTTTTTCTGTTTATTTACTCTATTTGGCTGGTATTTTAATCTATTATTCTTAAATTTTCTATCTTTTATCTTTATTCTTTCTTTATCTAAAAGCTCAATACAATCTCTTCTCATTTGATTTAACATACTTATAGGCATACTTACACCTTCATCCAAATCAATTTCTATACCTTTTAGTGTATAAGGTGTATTTCCAAGCTTTTGAATTTGTGTCTCTATTTTTTCTTTACTTAAAGCTACTTTTATAGCTTTTTCAACTACCTTTTCTCCCTCTACAACCGATTTATTCCCACAAAAATCACTCATAGAAAGTACTGGTTTTTTACCTAATTTAATACTTGCTTTTGCTTTTATATTAGTTTTTATTAACTCTTTATCTTGCTGGAATGTAGCTTGTACTCTATCCATCAACTCACTATCTGAGGTCTTAAATATAAGCTGATTTCTCTTTGCTTCTCCAACAAAATCCAATTCTATTAAGTCTCCTTTATGTGCTATTGTAGTTATCTCTCCATCTTTTATTATCCTTCCAATAGTGCCTCCACCTAGGTTAATTCCATCACCTTTTTTAAGGGTATTTTCTAACATAACTCTAAGTCTTTTGCTTTTTCTATTATAATCTAAAACTTTTCCAACATAGAGACCTTGATTATTAGGTCTATTTGAGTTCATTATATCCTTACCAACTTCACCTAATATATATCCTTTTGTAAACTTTCTATTGAATATAGTGTACAAATTATTTATTATTTCCTCAGAAATACTTATTTTATTCTTATCTACAAATTCATTAATTGCTTCTCTATATCCTGAAACTACAGTAGCTACATATTCTGGCTTTTTCATTCTTCCTTCTATTTTTAAAGATAATACACCTGCTTCAATTATTTTGTCTAAGTCTTCTATAGTGCTTAAATCCCTAGGACTCAACAAATAATCTCCATCACTCTTTACTACTTCACCTGTATTTATATCTATCAACTCATATTTTTGTCTACATGGTTGTGCACATCTACCTCTGTTTCCAGACCTATTTCCTATCATACTACTCATAAGGCACTGACCTGAGTAACACACACATAAAGCCCCATGTACAAAAACTTCTATATCTACAGTTGTATTTTCACAAATCCATTTTATCTCATCGACATTTAATTCTCTTGCCAAAACAACTCTATCAAACCCAATACTTTGAAGATATTTAACATCTTCTAACGAATGAGCTACCATTTGAGTACTTGCATGTAGTTCAAAATCAGGCAATAGTTTTTTTATAAGCCTTGCCATTCCTATATCTTGTACTATTAAAGCATCTATATCTATATCATATAAAAATTTTACATACTCTACAAAATCTTCTATCTCATATTGTTTTATCAATGTATTCACAGTAACAAAGACTTGCACTCCCCTTATATGAGAGTATTTAACAGCATCAATTAGCTCATTTCTATCAAAGTTATTTGCAGATGCTCTTGCACTAAAGTCTTTACCACCTAAATACACAGCATTTGCTCCATTTTGTACTGCTGCTTTTAATGAATCAAAAGAGCCAACTGGTGCAAGTAATTCTATTTTTTTCATATTTTTCTCCTCTATTTATACTTATTAGGTTAATATAATTATCTATAACATAAATATTTACATTAAATTTATACACTATTTACTATATCTAAAATACACCAAATAATTTATACCTTATTTATTATATTTAATGTATTTAAAATAACTTATTTACTACTTATTATATTTAAGATATCTCAAACAATTTATACGCTACTTACTATATTTAACTTGATATGTCTCAAACAATTTATACACTATTTACTGTATAAAGTATATCAAATAATAACTCATTTTTTATCAATTTATACTAAGTTAGTTTTCATTAAATGAATCATCCTTATTGATAAACATAACTCCAAAGACTACTGCCAAAATAAAGAAACATACTAGGATTGACTTTTCCACAAAAATCTTTGTAAAAAAAGTTCCTAAAATAGCCCCAGATATAAAGAATACTATAATAGCATAATACTGCAAACTCTTTTTTATCATAAAAATATTCTTAGTCTGTATATAATGAAATAATGTTTCTGTGGCACTTCTTAAGTTTCCAGTACACATTGTCGTTGCAAAACTATTTCCATTTACCTTTCTAAAACTCTCTACTTGCATTGAACAAATAAAAGAGATAGCAACATTTACAAACATATTAAATTGTCCTCTAGGTACAAAAGAAACAACAAGTATAGTAATCATTTCTATTATAATGATAATTTGACGCCAATGAATCTTAGAATTATTTTTGAAGTACTTTCTTATCTTCTCTGCTATAAAGACACCTAACATAAATGCCAAAATAGGAATCAAGTAATAAAAAGATTTTTTTATGTTCCCTTCTGCTATATTAAGCCCTAATAAAACTATGTTTCCAGTCTGTGCATTAGCAAAGACCTTACCTCTTACTACATAAGTATAAATATCTAAAAATCCTCCTGTTATTGCCAATAAAGAGCATAAGAAGAATGATTCAGACATCTGACTCTGGTTTGTCATATATAAAACATCTCACTTTCTAATGATAGATACCAAATCAAAATTATTTTAGATACTATTTTTTATTAATATTAAAAAACTTTTATATTTACACATATTTGTATTTATACATTAAAAGAAGCTGTCTCAAAAAACAATAGAGACAGCAAATCTTCTAATTTTATTTCACATTTTTTTCATCATTATTTAACCCTGTACATTTTAGCTGTAAATCATAAGCTTTGTTTTGAAACTCTGAAGCCAAATTCTCGGCTATCGTAGCTCTTTCATTTGCCTCTTCAAGTTGAGCACTTAACTCCTCAATCTTGCTTTTATAAGCATCTAACTCAGCTCTAGAACCTTCTGTCGTATTACTAAGTTCGAATATTTCTTGCTTTTTATTTTCTATAATATCAATTAACTCTTTCATCTTAGCCTCAGTTTCACGACTCTCTGCCTCTTTTTCTGCTATTGTAAGCTTTAAAGACTTAATTTCTAATTGAAGCTCTTCATTAGAAGACCCAACCTTTTTACTCAATTCTTCATTAGCTTTAATCAACTTCTCATTCTCATCTGAACATTCAAATAAAAGGTCTGATATATTTAATGCAGTTAATATCGCAGCAACTGATAAGCTTAATTTCGGGTTTTGACGTGTTATTTTATCCATTTCTTTGTCAACAAAATCAGCAATACTAATCATAAACTTCTCTGACTTATCTCCAACCATTGGATATTCAGCGCCATGGATTTTAACCATTACTTTGTTCATCCTAACCTCCCCCGACATTAGTTGTTAATTTGATCTTAAGTTAGCATTCAATTTTTCGCTTAATTCACTTAATATCTTATCATGCACCTTAGCTACATCTTCGTCTGTTAGAGTTTTATCTTTACTTCTATAAGTTATTGAATATGCAATTGACTTGTATCCAGCCTCTATTTGAGAACCTTTGTAAACGTCAAATAACTTGTAACTTTCTACTAATCCTTGACCATTTTCCTTTATTATATCTTCTATTTGTTTTACAAATACATCCTCTTTAACAATAAGAGCTATATCTCTTGATGTAGATGGATATTTTGGTAATGGTACATAATTCTTTGTTCTATCAGAATTATCAAATACAAAGTCAATATCTATTTCAGCGACATAAACTCTTTGACCTAGATTGTAATTTTCTATAACATCTGGATGCAATTCACCTAATGTACCTACATATTTATTATTATACACTATTTTAGCACATCTACCAGGGTGGAAGGTAGTATTATTATCTTGAGGTTCAATTTCATACTCTTTAAATCCTACATTTACAAGTATTGTTTCTATAGCACCTTTTAATGCAAAGAAATCAACATCTTTACCATACATACCTACACACATTCTATTTTCTTCTTTAGGCAACTCTGAATCCTGTGGTATGAATATATGTCCACACTCAAATGCATATACTTCTTCTATTTTATGAGATACATTAGTTGATAAAACATCTAACATATTTGGTATTAAAGTAGTTCTCATTACAGAAGTTTCTTCTCCTAATGGGTTAAGTAATTTAACAAAGTTTCTCTTAGCATTACCTTCTGGTACTCTTATTTTGTCTACTCCCTTAGGGCTTACAAATGAATATGTTAATATTTCGTTTAACCCTACAGCAGTTGAATTATCTTTTAAAGCATCCATGAATTTTTGTTTTGAAGTTTTAATTCCTGCTGTTGTATTTCCTTCTAATTGTACAGAAGGTATGTTTTCGAATCCATAGATTCTAGCTATTTCTTCCCATACATCGGCTTCTTGCTCCATATCTGATCTAAAACTTGGTACATCTATTTCTAGTTTATCATTAGCTATTAAATTACATTTAAATTCTAATGATTCTAAAATTCCTACAAACTGTTCCATTGGTACATCTACACCTAGAAGATGGTTAATTCTTTGAGGATTTACTACCAATTTTTTAGGTTCTGGTTTATTTGGATATACATCTACAACACCTTTTAAAACTTTTCCTGCTCCTAACATCTCAACAAGTTGTACAGCTCTATTTGCTGCTATCTCTGCAAGATTAGGGTCTAAATCTTTTTCATTTCTTGAAGATGCTTCTGATCTAATTCCAACTTTTTTAGCTGTAGTTCTTATGTTTTCTGGTTTGAAATTGGCACTTTCAAAAAGAACAGTCTTTGTATAGTCAGTTATTTCTGAGTTAGCACCACCCATTACACCAGCTAAACCAAGTGATTTTTCTCCATTTGTTATAACTAGCATATCTTTATCTAATGTTCTCTCAACATCATCTAATGTTACAAGTTTCTCTCCATCTTTAGCAGTTCTTACTACTATTCTTCCCGTCTCTACTTGATTTATATCAAAAGCATGAAGTGGTTGACCAAGCTCTAACATTACGAAGTTTGTTATATCAACTATGTTACTTATAGGTCTTACACCTGCTTCTGTAAGTCTTCTTTGCATCCAATATGGAGAAGGCTCTATTTTTACATCAGTAACCATTCTAGCAAAATATCTTCTACATAAGTCTGGATTGTCTATTTCAACTTTGAAGTCTATCTCTTCATCACTTTCTTTTACTTCAATTTCAGGATATTTTACTTTTGTTCCTATAGTTGCAGCCGCTTCTCTAGCTATACCTATCATACATTTGCAGTCAGGTCTGTTTGAAGTTAATTCAAAATCTATTAAAGCATCTTTTAATCCTAAAACATCTTTTATATCTTTTCCTAATTCATAAGAATCTTCGTGGTCTAAAATATATATACCACCTCTTTTATACTCTTCAATGTAGTGTTCATCTATACCTAATTCAGCTGCTGAGCACATCATACCATCTGATAATTCACCTCTGAAGTCAGTTTGTTTGATTTCAACTCCTCCAGGTAATTTAGAACCATTTACAGCTACTGGAATATAATCTCCTTCTGATATATTTGTAGCTCCTGTAACTATTTGAACAACTTTATCTCCAATATCTACTTTAGTTACAACTAACTTATCAGCATTTGGGTGTTGTTTTATTTCTAAAATCTTTCCAACCAATATATTTTCTATTTCTTCACCATAATAATCTATTGTTTCAACTTTAGTTCCTGTCATTGTCATTTTGTCAGCGAACTCTTTTACATCCATGTCTATATCAACATAGTCTCTAAGCCATTTTAAAGATACTAACATCTACATACCCTCCTAATTAAAATTGATTTAAGAATCTCATATCATTTTCGAATAATAATCTAATATCGTCTATTTCATATTTAAGCATTGCAAGTCTTTCAACCCCAACCCCAAATGCAAATCCACTGTAAACCTCTGGGTCTATTCCACAATTTCTAAGAACGTTTGGATGAACCATACCTGAACCTAATATTTCTATCCAACCTTCATATTTACACATTGGGCAACCTTTACCACCACATTTGAAACAAGTAACATCAACTTCTGCACTTGGCTCTGTAAATGGGAAGTTGTGAGGTCTAAACTTCGTTTTGATATCAGAACCAAACAATTTTTCAACGAAGATATCCATAGTTCCTTTAAATTCTGCCATAGTAACATCTTTACCAACAACAAGCCCTTCTATCTGATGGAACATTGGTGAATGTGTTGCATCTGGCGAATCTGACCTAAAACATCTACCTGGTGCAATTACTTTTATCGGTAACTCTTGGCTTCTCATAGTTCTTACTTGAACTGGAGATGTTTGAGTTCTAAGTAATACACCATCATTCATATAGAATGTATCACTCATATCTCTTGAAGGATGGTCTTTAGGAGCATTTAAAGCATCAAAGTTATTATCAACAGTCTCAACTTCTGGACCTTCTGCCACAGAGAATCCCATTCCAATAAATATATCTGTTACTTCATCTATGATTTGAGTTATTGGATGTCTCTTTCCAACCTTTAGAATTTTTCCTGGTTGAGTAACATCTATTACTTCTTCTTTTAATTTTCTTTCTTTTTCAATAGCATTTAATTCTTCTTTCTTAGAATTTATGCTAAGTTCAATATTCTCTCTTACATCATTAGCAACCTTACCAACTACTGGTCTTTCCTCTGCAGATAATTTTCCCATCTCTTTAAGTATGGCAGTTATCTCACCTTTTTTTCCTAAGTACTTAACTCTTAAACTTTCTACACTTTCTATGCTTTGTGCCTCTTTTATTTCAGCTAAAGCTGCTTCACGTAAAGCAAGTAATTTTTCTTGCACACATATCACCCTTTCGTTTTTTTGTATAAAAAAAGCCCCTCAATCCCTGTCTAGGGACGAAAGGCTATAGTTTCGCGGTACCACCCTAGTAGTTTAACAATTAAAAAATCATCAAACCACCTCTAACAAACTTAACGCGTTTTTCACGTCAAAGCCTACTATCAAATTTCAGCTCTGTTACTCCAGAGGGAACTTCTCCTGACCTCTTAGAAAACACTCCCAGCCTAGGTGTTTATCTCTTTACTAAGTTTAATCAAAATACTTTCCTCTTTCATTGCATCTACAATATTATATTGTTTATTTTAGTATTATATCATTTCCATTCAAATTATGTGACTATTTTTAATATACATCTAATACATAATTAATTCAATTATTTTTTTAAATATATTGACTGTTTTTGATATGCTACTATTTAATTCAAGATTATAACATGACATTATATTTATTACAATACATTAAATCAAGTATTTTTTTATTTCATACATCAGTATAGCAGAGCTTATTGCAGCATTTAATGACTCAGCTTTACCATATATAGGTATCTTAACCAAAATATCAGACTTTGATACAAGTTCTTCATTTATTCCATTAGCTTCATTTCCTATCACCAAAGCAACTTTTGAGCCATAATCTATTTTGTCATAAAAATTATCTGTGTTTAGATAGCTTGAAACTATATTAAAATCCAATGATTTAAGCATGTCCACAGTATCATCTTGAGAAGCATTAATTATATTCATGTCAAAAATAGAACCCATAGTCGACCTAATTACTTTTGGATTATATATATCGACGCATCCCTTTAGTGCTATTATGGCATCTACTCCAGCAGAATCAGCAGTTCTTATTATAGTTCCCATATTTCCTGGGTCCTGTATTCTGTCCAAAATCAATACGAATTTATCTTTGTCATTTATATTTTCTTTTAAATTTTTTTCCTTAAATGAAACTACACCTATTATACCTTGAGTATTTTCTGTATCTACAAGTTCTTTAAAGTTTTTGTTAGTAGTCTTATATATCTTTGTGTTTTTTTTATCTAAAGCTTCTAATAGTTCCACATGTTCCTTCTTATTTTCAAAGTCCTCATTGATAAACACATAATCAAGATTTGCACTACATTCAAGTGCAAGTACTACTATTCTATAGCCTTCTATTATGAACTTTAATTCTTTATTCCTATTTTTTGACTTCAATAGTGCTTTTGTATACTTTAATTTTTCATTATCCTTACTGCTTATATTCGTAATCATTTTATCTAAATGCTAAAATTATCTTAGCATAACCTCCTTACCTTACTTTTAATTAAAATCATATTTATCTAAATCCTACTTTTGATTAAATAAAAATAGTATCATATAACTATTCATAATTATATGATACTATCTACTTTTATTGCAATTAAATATATATTAAATAATAAATTATCTTCTTCTAATTATCCCCTTATCTCCAGATGTTATGGCTGTTATACTAGTATTTTGACCAATTATAACTAGAATACTTCCAGCTGTAAGTTCCTCGTCTGGAGAAGGTGTAACATTTATATTTTTACCTGTCTTTATAGCAAGTACAGTTATCTCATATCTAGCTCTTAATTCAAGCTCTACTAGAGTCTTTCCAACCCAAATATTTGGAGTTACGATTTCAACAATTGAATACTCTGGGTCAAGCTCTATATGGTCTAATATGTTATCAGAAACTAAATTGTGTGCAACTCTTACTCCCATATCTCTTTCTGGGAATACAACTCTGTCTGCACCAATTTTATAAAGTACTTTAGCTTGTAGTTCATCCTTTGCCTTACATATTATCAACTCTACACCCATTTCTTTAGCTATAAGAGTCGCCATTATAGATGCTCTTATATCAGAACCTATTGCAACTACTGCCACATCAAAGTTACCTAAACCTAATGATCTTAATGCTTGTTCATCAGTAACATCTACTATAAGTGAGTGAGTTACCTTGTCAGATACACTTTGAACTGAATCTTCATTTTTGTCTATTGCCATTACTTGATGTCCTAAAAGATGCATAGTAGATGCAACGGAACTTCCAAATCTCCCACACCCAATGACTATATATTGCTTCATCTCGAAACTTCCTCCCTAATACACGATTTGTATAATATCTTTTAAATTAATTTTTATACATATAAATTTTATATATAATATACGATTTATATATATACATAGATTAGTTTAATTTTTACTTACCATTTTTATTTATATTTTATTTATTAATCAAATTTATTTGTTCATATGATTATACCTAAGTTCATCTACTTTATTAATAAATTTGTAGTACTAGTTTCTATACATCATTAATAAATTTATACTACTAATTTATATCTTAACCAACCATAATCTTGCCTTCTGCATATCTAACTGGTTGACTCTTTCTTCTACCTCCAGAAAGTATAGCCATAAATAAAGTAAGAGAACCAACTCTACCCATAAACATAAAGATTATAATTATTATCTTTCCTAAAGCATTTAGGTTTGGACTTCCAGCTAAACTTGAACCAACTGTAGCAAGTGCTGATGTAACCTCAAATGCAGATTGAACTAGTGTAAAATTAGGCTGAGTTATTGAAATAATCAAAGTTCCAAAAATAACTGCTGATATACTAATTACAAATATACCTAGCGATTTTTTTATAGTTGCTGGAGCTAATCTTCTTTCAAAAGCTTCTATATCTGATTTTCCTGATATAAAGCTTCTAACAGTAATTATTAAAACAGCCAGTGTCGTAGTTTTTATACCTCCACCAGTAGATGCAGGTGATGCTCCAATAAACATCAAAATTATCATTATAAATATACTACTTTCTTGTAAAGTAGCTAAATCAAGTGTATTAAAACCAGCGGTTCTTGCCGTTACTGATTGAAATATTGCTGACAATACTTTTCCTTTTAAAGGCAAGTCCGCCATAGTAGCTTTTTGATTAAATTCTATAAGAAAAATAAATAATGCACCGACTATAATAAGTGTCGCAGTTGAAAATAAGACAACTTTAGAATGCACATTTAATTTTGATAATCTTCTTTTTCTTACAATATCAAGTACAACTGGGAATCCTAGCCCTCCAAGCACTATAAGTGAAGAAATAGTCATTGATACTGTAAAGTTATTTACATAAGAATTTAGCGATGTAAATGGTCCGTTACACTTCCCATCAAATCAAATCCGGCATTACAAAACGCTGATATTGCGTGAAATACACTATACCATATACCTCTAGATAAACCAAATTGCGGAATAAAGACAGTTGACAAAATCAATGCTCCTATTCCTTCTATTGTTATAGTTATTATTAATACAAATCTTGTAAGTTTTACAAGACCCGACAAATCAGCTTGATTTAACGATTCTTGTATTAATAACCTTTCTCTTAATTGTATTTTTTTTCGTGCCATAAGTGAAAACATTGTGGCTACGGTCATAAATCCAAGTCCACCAATTTGTATCAATGTTATTATAACTATCTGTCCAAATAAACTCCAATAAGTTGCTGTATCTACCATAACTAGACCAGTGACACAAACCGCTGAGGTAGCCGTAAATAGAGCATTCAATAACCCTATACTTTCTCTACTCTGTGACGCTATCGGGAGTGTCAACAACAATGCTCCAATTACAATAATAGCAGCAAACCCAGATACCATTATTTGAGTAGGTCGCATTCCATCTGCGTAGAGAATAAGTCTTCTAACTATTGTTTTCAACTTTCTTTATACCTCCTTAACATAAAATCACTACTGTTAAGACCCTTAATTTGTTTATTTTTAGAGCTTTCCTCTAAATTATTATTCTATTATAGTATAAATATTGTATAAAGACAATGATATGAATTTTTATAATTCCCGTTTAGAATATTGCAAATTTTTATATATATCTTTTAATTTAAATTATACCAAAAACATCTATATTTTTTACATGTAAGAGGTCTAAAACTATCATAGCTTTTACTTTTTTGTACTTAAAATTTATTTATCATTTTATCAGTGTAAATTTCATATACTTTTTTGAAGTTAAATTTTTTATATTATCTATAATCTTGTATATATTTTTATGTTAAATTTTCTTAACATGCATTTTTTATATTTAATATAGTAAAATAATTAATAACTATATCCATGATTGGAGGATTTTTATGGTTAAATCCAAGAAAAAAATACTTGTTTCTCTAATTTTAATTGCAGTTTTTATTATATTTGCATCATACATAAGAAATTATACTAATAACTCAAAAAAAGATTCAGTTAGAGGAACTATTCCCTTTGAAAAAATGGAATATAAGCGTCCAGATATAAAATCAATTTGCGAAAATATTAACACATATAACGACAAACTTTTAACATCTAAAACTGCTAAAGAACAATTAAATTTATTTAACGATGTTGATAAGATTTATCAGGATTTTTACAGTACACTTACTATAGCAAAAATCAGAAATAATATAGACTCATCCGATGAATTTTACTCTAAAGAATATAAATATCTTATGAGTAAATCAGTAGATGTTGACATGGCGTACAAAGATTTTCAAGATATATTTGTAACTTCTAAGTTTTCTAAAGAACTAGAAAAAGAACTTGGGAAAGATACGTTCAATTATCTAAAAAATATTGGAAAACTTAATTCTAAAGAAGTTGAAAATCTGCTTAAAAAAGAACAAGACCTAGTTGTAAAATATGAAGACTTGCTATCTAAGTCAACAGTACCAATAGATGGTATAGAGACAGATTTTGAAGAAGCCTTATCAACACCAAACCTTAACCCAGAAGAATATGTAAAGATTTATTCAGATTACTTAAAAAAATACAACCCTATATTTGGCAATATTTATTTAGAACTTATCCAGACAAGAACTGAAATAGCAAGTAAACTAGGATTTAAAAATTATATAGATTATGCTTATATGAACTTAAATAAAGATTATTCTCAGGAAGAAGCGAAAAATTTCAGAAAAGATGTAAAAGAGTACATAGTTCCATTATATAGAGAGATTTCATCAAGACCTTCTGATCCTTCTATCTACACTAAAGTATATAAAAATCGTTCATTTAGGAAATTTGACAAGGTACTTGAAGATATATCACCAAAATTAAAAGATGGTTTCAGCTATATGAAAAAATATGACTTGTATGATTATTCTTCTGGAAAGAATAAATCTCCTGGAGGATACACTACTTATATAACTAAGTATAAAGCACCTTTTTTATTTAATACATGGGACAATTCTTTTTTAGGTGTCACTAGTTTTGCTCATGAGTTTGGTCATTTTTATAATTACTACAACAGTATTAACCTTAACAACAAGATACAGCCAAGTATAGATATATGCGAAGTTCATTCAACATCTTTAGAAATTTTATTTTACAAGTATTTTGATGATTTTTTTGGTAAAAAATCTGAGGCTATAAAAAAAGAACACTTATCAATTGTTCTAAACACTATTATTGATGCTTGCCTTTATGATGAATTTCAAGAGATTATATACAAAAACCCATACATGAGCTTAAATGATATAAATAAATTATTTTTTGACTTAGAAGAAGAATATGGAGTCTCTAGCAATGTACTTAAAGAAAGGAATGCTCCTTTTTGGATACTTGTATCTCACAACTTCCAAGTTCCATTTTACTACCTGAGCTATGGTCTTGCATCTGATATATCACTTCAGATATGGCAATTGTCACAAGATGATTATAGAAAAGCGGTTGATGTGTACATGGATTTTTTAAATCAAAATACAGATTCTGGATTTAAAGATGTAGTAGAAAAGGTAAATTTACAATTACCATTCCAAAATGGAAATTTAGAAGAAATAAGTTCTGCTTTATATGATTATTTTGGCATAGATAATCCACTTGAACTAAAAAATGCGTCTTAATCTATGGTACTAAATTTACAATACTAAATATAATACTAATTTTGATACTCATTAATACTAAATACACAATTACTATTTAATAATTAATACTAACAACATAATTACTGTTTAATAAAATACGCTAATAAAGCATCAGAAATTCTAAAAGCTCTAGTCTTTAGAATTTCTGACGTTTTATCTATTAATAATGATTGATTGTATTATTTATTTTTAATGATACTATTATTTTTTTGCATACATAATTAAAAGAACTATTGAAATCACTAAAAATACACCTGTAAAATTGTCCTTAGTTTTAAAATGATAATTTATTAGACCAACCCCGACATTTGCACGCTCAACAATTTGTCAAACTGTAACCTTCTCAATATCATCTACCTCATCCAAAATATTCAATGTAACTTCAATTATGCGTTCTCTTGCATCTTTATCATTACTTTTCATAACAGCCTCCAGCATATACCTCCAATACATGTATCATTTTTAATTCTGAACATGTTCAGTATAGTATTTTTTAAGATATGTCAACATGATTTTAGTTGACTCTAACATTATGACATGGTTTATATTAATAGTAAGACAAAAACACCTTTATAAAAGGAGGCTTAGACATGTTTAAGATAGGAGACTTCTCAAAACTAAGTAAAATTAGTATTCGTATGCTACGTCATTATGATGAAATTGGACTTTTGACACCAAGTCATACAAATAAAGCTAATGGATATAGATACTATAGTGCAGACCAGCTTTCAACTGCAAATAGAATCCACGCACTAAAAGATATGGGTTTTAGCTTGTATTCTATAAAAGAAATTTTAACAGAATACAACGATAAAAAAAGCCTAATAAAATATCTAAATATCCATCACTCACAAGTGAAAGAACAATTAGAAGATATACAGAAAAAGATACTTAAAATAGAAACTACTATTAAAAGAATTGAAGGAAATGATAATATGAACAGTTATGATGTAACTATAAAGAATTTTCCACCAAAATATATGATGACACTTAGAAAAATCATATCAGCTTACAAAGATGAAGGACTCTTATGGCATCAATCATTCTCAGAGACAAAAGAGCAAAATATTCAAATTGAATCTCCTAATCATTCTAGAGCTGTCTTTTATGATACAGGATATCAGGAAGATTATGTCGATGTTGAAGTACAAGTTGCTGTATCTGGAAAGTATAAAGACACTGAGCATGTTAGATTTAAGACTGTACCAAGCGTGACTGCGGCAACTGCCATAGTCAAAGGAAACTTCAATCAACTTATAGATACTTCTGAGGCTATTGGTAATTGGATATCAGACAATAATTATGAGATGGATGGCTCTATGTTTAATATTTATCATATAGGACCTGGTAATGATAATAATCCTGATAATTGGGTAACAGAGGTATGCTTTCCAGTTAAAAAAATATAACTTTAGCTTATATAATTGGACAATATTTTAAAGAGTAAGGTACAAACAATCGCTTTGTACTCTACTCTTTTTTAAGCTAAATAGAGCTAGATAGTCTTTTAATTTTAACAAAAATATATAATTAACAAAAAACAAGCTTCTTATTCCTTGATATGCTGTTGTTTTAACCAAACCTTCATCACCATCTTTTGTGGCAATAGTTTTGCTAGTAAATGGCTGGACTTTGTATTGATACCATATACAGAAATATCTTTATTTTTCTTTGTATCCTTCAAAGCTTTTACAGCAACAACATCTGGTGTTACTATACCTGAGAATTTTTTTGTCCCTTTTTTAGCTTTAACTATCCCTCTTTCAAATAGATTGGTACTCATCCACCCTGGACATACAGCAATTGCATTTATTCCTTTATCTTTAAGTTCAACATTCAATGCCCTTGTATAATTTCTTACAAATGCTTTAGTTGAACTATAAATGTTTTGATATGGTAATGGTTGAAATGATGCTTGAGAAGAAACATTTATGATATGACTACCCTTTTTCATATATGGGATACATATAAGACCCATTGCCACAACAGCTGTAATGTTTAAATCAATCATATTAACAGATTCATCTATGCTCAAATCATTGTATGAACAGAATTTTGCAAAACCTGCATTATTTACAAGGTATTTTATGCATATGTCTTCTTTATTTAAAAATGTACCAATTTTTTTCACTTCTTCTAGTTTAGATAAATCTTTTGAAAAAATTTTTACCTTACTTCCAAATTCATCTATTAATTGATTTAATCGCTCTTTGTTTCTTGCAATTGCCCATATTTCTGTTATTTCCTCTTCATTCACTAATAATTTAAGAAACTCTTTGCCAAAACCACTATTCGCACCAGTTACAATTGCGATGTTCTTATGACTCATAATTTGTCTCCTTTGTCATTAAGTTTATATGTTTAGACTTATATTTTGCAAATTAAACTTACTCTATTCAAGAATGATATTCATATGTATTTTAGTAAAGAAATGAATCCCACTATAAGGATTCATTTCTTTATGCTATTTACAACATATTTTAAGAAGTGTATTTATAATAATATACAGTTTCTTTTCCAATAAGCTCAGAGCCAATGTTCACCCATTTTTCTCTGTAGGTAGATTTTATCTGAGAAATGTCTGAATCTGTTGATTTAACAACAAGACCAGAAGCAGGTTTAAAAGGGCTTAATTCTTTATTTTCACTTTTGAAGTATAATTTGTTTCTATATAGTCTTAATATATTTTCATCCTTTTCCCATTTTAAGTTAATACCATTAACATTATATGTTCAGATAAGTCAACAAATATATAACGATACTCTTAGTAGATAAAATGAATGAATGTATTTATATACTATTCTCAATGAAAACTTGACAACTCTTGTTATCATAGTTATACTTTACATATAAGTATGAAAAGTATGACTATGACAAAAAATATGATAGGAGAAATAAGTATGGAAATGAAAAAAGGGCAACATATATTTGGAACTGTAAAAGTTGGAGAAAAAGGACAAATAGTTATTCCAAAGGAAGCAAGACAGATTTTTGATATTAAATCAGGAGATACACTTTTGGTACTTGGCGACGAAGAACAAGGAATAGCTATTGTAAAAGCTGATGTGATGAAAGAATTAGCTGTCAAAATTTTAAAAGGGGTTGGTGGATTAAGTGGTGCAATAGATGGTGAAAAATAGTTTACTGATATTCTTACCAATTGCTTTATTACTTGATTTAGCTATTCCATTCATTATAGCACCAACCTATAAGGGATATAATCATTTAACACAGGTTATGAGTGTCTTAGGAAATAATAATGCACCATTACATACTGTTTATAATATATGGTTGGTTGTTTGTGGTATTACCCTTTTGGTAAGTAATTTTAAAATTTATATGATTGTTTCAAAATCTTCAAGTATAATTTCGATAGTATTATTTATTGTGATAATTACATATGCTGTTGGTGGTTGTATTCTTTCTGGTTTATTTTCTGTTGGAGAAGTAAAAAGCCTCAATACTATTTCAGAAAAGATACATGGCTTTGGTTCTGTTATTGGATTTGTGACCTTGACTATTGCCCCACTTTTGATAGGTATTTATGCCTTTAAAAGTGAAAGAATGGGATTTGCTATTTTTTCGATTTGTTGTTTTATTTTCGCAGTCATATTCTTTACACTATTTATTATGGCAGATAAACAGAGTTATAAAAATACGATTGTATCTTTGGAGGGATTGTGGCAAAGATTATCACTATTATGTATGTATCTGCCACTAGGCTATCTTGCATTGATTCGATAGTTAATATTATGTAAAAATTAGGATAGTAAGTGTATTACGTCTAATTATAAGAAACTATCAAAAAATTTTTAACACACCATCAAAAACGTATTGTAATTCTTTAAATACTATTTTCGAGTAACTTCGAGCCAAATGGCTCGAAGTTATTTTTATTTATTTTTTTCTAAATCCACTAACCATGTGAGATATAGTGAAGCTTATTTCATTATTAATTTCTACTTCTTCATTTGATGAATAATTTAAGGCTAATTCATTTAATGCCCCAGAAATACAATATGTCATTAATTTTGTATCAACATCTCTTTCTAAATAGCCTTGTTCATTTAAGTCATCAATATGTTCTTGTAAAACATTCATTGAATTTTCTTGGTCAGCTTTTCTCCACGCATCCCAACCAACTACCACTGGAGCATCTACCAGCAATATCCTCCTACATTCTTTTGCATTGGCACCTTTTATAAAACCCAGACATCCCAATATTAATTGTTGCCAAAGATCATCACTTTTAAGTGCTTCTCTCTCTATTTGTTTAGCAACATCTTTTTGGACATTATCCAGCACAGCAAGAAAAAGCCCTTTTTTATTCTTGAAATGGTGGTATATGGCTCCTCTTGTTACATTACTTTCTTCTGCAATTTTTTCTAGTGATACATCAAAGTATCCAAGCTTTGTAAAATGCTTTCTTGCTATTTTCAACAAAGCAGATGTTGTCTTTTGTGTAGCTTCTTCATTTTTCATGATAATGTCTCTCCCACTTTATAATTATCTCGAAATTTTTCGCTGACCTGTATTGATTCAATAATATCAATCATCACACCTTTAGGGTCTTGCACTATACTAAAAACACCTCTCTATTTTTGATTTCTCATACCATGCTTGATAATCCATTCTTGCATGTCACTTGAAGATGATTTTCGCCACTGTTCGATAATGTATTCTGCTTTCTCTGGCGATTCCTTATACAAGTCATTCAAATTGTTACCAACACTCTTTTGAACAAATTTTTCTGGGTCATCTTTAAGGTTGGTAAGAATTTCTACATATCGTTCAAACTCTTCTAATGCTACAAGCAATTTTTCTGACCATGGCAAACGAATCCTAACACCTTCACTTGCCAATCTACGCACATGCACATTATCATCATGTGTCCATACAATCAACTCGTCCATCACTTCTCTTGGATGTTCTTTCAGCAAGGAGCGAATAGCATACTCACCTGTAAACCGTTTTGTCAATTCTTTCAAAAATGATAAAGATATTTTCCAATTTTCATTTCCATAACGTTCGACATATCTGCCAATAGGCCACAACCACCAGCCAAAGCTAAACATTCCTTCTGGTTTAGTTAACTCTGGCCCTAACATGTTGTAAAAAGCATGAATACTATTCGAATAATCAGTCCCCATATTTTTTTGCATTGAGTCTACTATACAATCAAATCGTGCAAATAATTCCTTGTCATCAAGTTGACCGATTAAGTCACCAGAAAATGCTTTTGAGTTAAAACTTGGCATTACGGAGGATAGTTTTTCAGAAATTTCTAAAACATAGTGGTCATCATAATGTTCTTTATGTTTCATAATGTTTTACTCCTATAAAGTTTATTTTTATAGTAACATGCGTACAGCATGTATGTCAATTAACTTTTATTTATCTTTATACTCAAAATTGAAAGCAATATATCGGTGTCACAAAGTTCTGTTTTTTCTTTCTTGGAAGCCCATTATTTTATTTTTCTCTTGTAGCTCTTTTTTAACTTTCTATAGCATTTTAATATAATTAAATGTGTAATTAAGATGAAAAATATTTAAAAATAAATAGCAGTAAAGACTTGCAAAGCATATAATAATATGGCACAAGTCTTTTTACTATTTCAAGGTAGATTTATTTATTTTGATAATATATTCATCTGTAGCACATAAATTCCCTGTGCTTTTGTTATCTGTTTATTCATACTATGTATCTAATGTTTATTCAAATACTTCATATCACGCCCTCCATATCAGTTTTATGCCAATTTTTTTAATTTCCTAAATTCCTTAAACATCATGAATAAGCATAATACCCCCACAAAACAATCAACCAGTGCAATAGCAAGCCACACTCCAGTTTCTCCTAAATTTGCTATCATAGGAAATAAAATAACCGCAGGAATGAATAAAATTATTTGTCTTAACATCACAAGCATACTCGCTTTGCTAGCTGTACCTAAAGACTGAAATAACGTAACAATCATGATGAAAACTGCTAATGCACTGTATGTGGAGAACATAAGTCTAAAGTTGCTAACACCTTGTGTAACAATATCATTTTCTGTAATAAATAAAGAAAGGATTTTTTCAGGAATAATTTGTATTGGTAAGAAGAAGCATAATGATAATACAATTGCACTAAGCACAAATACTTTTGTTAATTTAATTGTTCTACTATAATTTTTAGCACCATAATTTGTACCTACAACTGGTTGGAAACCTTGACTCATCCCCCATAATGGAACAAATGCAAAATTTTGTACACGTAGTGCAGCTCCTAATAAAATATATGCGCTTTCTCCACCGTATCGTGAGCCTATATTAAATATAACTGTTTGTTGCACTAATGTCATTACTTGCATTAACATAGCAGAAATACCAACAGAACAAATTTCAGGAATAATATCCCATTCTAGTTTCAATCTTTTGATTTTTATACCTTCACTTTTTCTTGTAAAGTACAACATACTGATACAAAACTGTACAATTTGAGACACTAAAGTAGCATAGGCAGCACCTTGAATTCCCATTCCATATTGATTAAAATAAGTAATGAAGATAGGGTCTAAAATGATATTCAAAATCGAACCACTTGCAATTATTACCATTGCTTTTTTCAATAACCCTTGTCCACGCATAACCATATTAGAACTTTGAGTGAAATTGATAAACAATGAACCAGCAAAAATGATTTTCAAATAACTTTCAGCCTGAGTAAGCATCTCTCCCTCTACACGGCTAAATTGCAATAATTGACGTGTAAAACACATACCTATAATAGTTATAATGATTGATAAAATTGTAATCATCATAACAAGATTTCCCATTATCTTATTTAATATCGCTTTATCTTTCTTACCAATTGCTCTTGATAATATAGAAGCCGAACCCACTCCTACAAGTGTAGAGACACCTCCATTGATTAATGTAAGTGGGTAAGAAACACTTACAGCTCCCATTGCAGTTGAACTCACTAGCTGTCCAACAAATATAGCATCCATCATATTGTACAAAGCAACCACCACCATGCCAATAATGCCAGGAATACTTAGTGAAAACATTAATTTTAATGGACTTTCTGTAAGTAATCGTGTACGTGTGTCATTTTTTTCGTTCATAAATATATCCTCCTTTTTATTTTAGTCCAGTTCTAATAGAACCTTTCTTCTATACTCCAAAGGACTCATTCCATAGACTTCCTTGAATGTTATTGCAAATTTACTTTGACTTTCATAGCTGACTGCAAGTGCTATGTCAGAAATTGAACTACTTGTATCTCTTAGTAATTCTGTAGCCTTTTTCATTCTGTAATTTTTCATGTATTTCACAATTGTCATTCCGTAAACTTCCTTGAAGTAGACTTTTAAGGTTGTTAGGCTAATAAAATACTTTTTAGATAATTCATCAATAGTATATCGCTCTGCATAATTTTTCGTTATGTAATCTTGTATCTGTTTAATGGTTTTTACATGATATTTATAATAATTTTCTTTTTTCTCATCATGTGGTTTATTTAAAACACTCATAGACAAAAGTAACTCTATAACCTTCATTTTCAAATGTGCTTCTTTAATATCATCAGGAATTTTATATAATTCATAAAATAGATGTTCTATCTGTTTTGTGGCTCTCATAACAAAGCATCCATCATCCATACAAAATTTATCCTTGATGCTATAAATATCTACAGAATCATTTTCTAATATTTCAGGAAGATGTTTACTCAAAGTATCTAAGTATAAATTTACAGATATTCCCTCATAATGTTCTAGTGGAAAATTCATAGCTTCTACAGGATTATCCAACATATTAATCCCCAAATCTCCTTCACCTAAATATAAATAAGTTCCATCTTTAAGTTCACACTCAACTCTACCTTTAAGACAATAGCTTATTTCTAATACATTATTTTTATCTTGACCATCTAAATTAAAATTAGATACATTGTAATTGTTATATATAAGTTCTATGCCCGAAAAAACTTTATAAATCGTCGTTTCATTCATACTACTTGAATATCTATTTTTATCCATTTCCTCATCTCTTTCTTACATATTGTATTATGCTTTTTTAGCTTAACCATAACTATTATATAGAGTATGTTCATATAAATCAGTTACACACCTACATTAAATAGTCCTAAAAAGCCATTAATTTTTTGCTGTAAAAGAGAGCAAGACATACCATAAGGATACGCCCTGCTAATTACTTCGTCATCACGTTGAAAAGTAACATGATTTCCTTGATTTTGTCTTCTTCATCAGAAGTCCCTACATCATCTTTTACATAATGTTCACAAGTCATTCATTCAATATTAGCTTTAATTTTTAAAGTTATTAACTCTCAACGCTCTCATTGAATTAAGTATGGCAATGAAAGAAACACCAACATCAGCAAATACAGCTTCCATCATTTCAGCCATCCCAAAAGCACCTAGAATTAATACAATTGCTTTAATTCCTAAAGCAAAGATAATATTCTGTTTCACAATTTTTAGTGTTCTCTTTGATATATATATTGCAGAATTGATTTTTGTGATTTTATCATCCATAATGACAATATCTGCCGCTTCAATAGCAGCATCTGAGCCTAATCCCCCCATAGCAATACCTATATCAGCACGAGTAAGCACTGGTGCATCATTTATTCCATCTCCTACAAATGCAAGAGAAGTATTATCTACTTTATTGTTTAAAAGATGTTCAACTTGTTTTACCTTGTCTGCTGGTAACAATTGAGAATAGACAGTATCAATGCCTAATTTATTGGCAACAGATTCAGCAACAGCCTTATTGTCACCAGTTAACATAACAGTTTGACTTACCTTATTAATTTCTTTTAAATCGTGAATAGCTTGCTTTGCTTCTTCTTTGATTTCATCTGCAATAAGAATATAACCAATATATTTTCCATTAAGAGCAACATGAACAACAGTGCCAACAGATTTTGAAACTGGTATTTTAATTTTAGCTTTCCTCATAAGTTTTTCATTACCAGCATACACTTCTACACCATCAAATTTAATAAATACTCCATTACCTGAAATTTCCGAGGCATCACTAATTCTTGTTGATAAAATTTCTTTTCCATATGCTTTCTTTAGAGATTCAGCAATTGGATGATTTGAGTAACTTTCAGCATAAGCAGCTATTTCAAGTAATGTAGCTTTTTCAACATCTACAGGAACTATTTCTGTCACTTCAAATGAACCCTTTGTCAATGTACCAGTCTTATCAAATACGATTGTTCCAGTCTTTGATAAAGTTTCAAGATAATTACTACCCTTAATCAAAATGCCATGCTTAGATGCTCCACCTATCCCACCAAAAAATCCTAGTGGTACAGAAATAACCAATGCACAAGGGCATGAAATTACTAAGAATGAACAAGCCCTATGAATGTAATCTGCAAATTCTGCACCCTCAATAAATAAAGGTGGTAAGAACGCAAGACACACAGCCGCAACAACAACGATAGGTGTATAGTATCTAGCAAATTTAGTAATGAAATTTTCAGTTTTTGCTTTTTTACTACTTGCATTTTCTACAAGTTGTAGTATTTTAGACACTGTTGATTCACCGAATTCTTTTGTTACTTTTATGGTAATTAATCCTGTTTTATTTATACAACCACTTAATATTTCAGTTCCTATCTCTACCTCTCTAGGAACTGATTCTCCTGTCAAAGCAGATGTATCAACTAAACTATTTCCTTTTACTATGATTCCATCAAGTGGTATTTTTTCACCTGGTTTAATTACAATCAATTCTCCTAAAGAAACATCTTCTGGGTCTACTTTAACTAAATAACCATTTTTTTCAACATTTGCATAATCAGGACGAATATTCATTAATTCTGTAATTGATTCTCTTGAACGACCAACCGCATATTGTTGAAACCATTCTCCAATTTGATATAGCCACATTACCATAAAAGCTTCTGGATAGTCTTTGGTTACAAATGCTCCAATTGTTGCTAACACCATTAAGAAATTTTCATCGAATACTTGGCCATGCCCTATATTGGTAACAGCTTTCTTTATAATATCGCCACCAACAATTAAATAAGCTACCAAGAATAATACAAACTGAATTGTATTATTCATTGGCATAGTAATAGCACCTAAGAAAACGATGAAACTTATGAATATTCGGCAACGTAAATTCTTTAACTTCTTACTCATATGTTTCCTCCCAGTAGCTGATTACTTGATTACAATTTCGCAATCAGGTTCAACTTTTTTACATACTTTAATGATTTTCTGTAGAATCTCATCAAAACTTGCATCTTCTGCATCTAGTGTCATTTTTTGTGTCATAAAACTAAAATTCACAGAATTAACACCCTCAATCTTTGAAGCAGCATTTTCCATTTTAGCTGCACAGTTAGCACAGTCTAAATCAATTAAATCAAATTTTTTCCTCATCAGAAACTCCTCCTTTCAAAATCTAATAGTTGTTCAACTATTCAACTATTGATTAAATTATAGTTGAACATATATTCAATCGTCAAGTCCCGATTAGACATTTTAAATGTTCTTAAAGATAGCCTATTTATTTGACAATTGAACAAGTAATCAATTATAATTACAACTATGGAGGTACATGCTATGGAAAGAAAATGTGATTGTGAAGCCATACACACCGATTTAGTAGAAAAAACATCAAAAAAAATGCCAAAATTGAATTTACTATATGATTTATCTGATTTTTTTAAAATTATGGGAGATGGAACAAGAATTCAATTATTGTGGGCACTTTTAGAAAATGAAATGTGTGTAGGAGATCTTGCGTCTCTCTTAAATATGACAAAATCAGCGGTTTCTCATCAGTTAAAAACACTTAAAACTGCTAAATTAATTAAATCAAGAAAATCAGGTAAGCTTGTTTTTTATTCATTAGATGATAGCCACATCAAAGGAATACTTGAGGTATCCTTAGAACATATATGTGAAAAAGAATAATGTTCAATAAAAACAGACTTAACATACTTAAGTATTAGAATATTTTTATAAAAGTCATCTATTTTCAAATAAAGTAGATGACTTTTACTTATATTATGTGACAATTTTCATTTTTATCGAAAATCATATAGAATTGTTATATTTAAAATAAATAAAACTATTAAAAATAAACAGAAAAATAGCCACTTCAAGTGGCATAAATTTTCCAAATATAAGTCATAAACACATATATATTTCGATAGTAATTAGTGACTACATAATTATTATAATTATTCAAAAACAATTCTATTCTTTCCATTATTTTTAGCTATATAAAGTTTCTTATCAGCTCCATTTACTAGCTTATCAATAGTCATATCTCTGGTATACTCTTCTAATCCACCACTTACTGTAATCTTATTTACTAGTTCTATCAATCTTTTATCACTATAAACTCTAACACGAATACGTTCAGCAACTTCAATAGCTCTATCTTTTGTAAAATTAGGCATTGCAATAATAAACTCTTCTCCTCCATACCTTGAAGCAATTCCGTCTTTTCCAATTTCTTCAGTTAAAATCTGACCAAATCTAATCAATACCTTATTTCCACAAAGATGACCATATTTATCATTTACTTTTTTAAAATCATCTATATCAAATAATACAATGGATAAAATCCTATCTTCTACTGGTTTTTCTAATATACTAGTTATATATTGTATCAAATACCTTCTATTATATAAATTCGTCAAATCATCTACAATTGCTTGTCTTTTAAGTTTCTCATTTAATTTATATACTTTATCACGTTCATAAGAATATTCTTGCAAGACTATTATCATTATTACACTTAAAAACAATGAAACAATAATAAAACTACTTATTGTGTCTGATATACGAGACTCCCCTATAGATATAATTAGGTTAGGATAATTAAATGCTAGAAATATAGATACTCCATACACAATTATAGATATAAACAGCATAACTATTCTCTTATATCCATCAAGTGTCAATGATATTACACATATCCCCAATAAGAAATAAAGTATCATCCCACTATTTACTCCCCCACTTATAAAAAAGAGTGTCGGAAATAAAAATAGATTAAGCCCTATATTAATTACTACACGTCCTACATTAACATATCTTGTTTTAAAAGAATAGATTGCCAATATTGACATTATACAAAAACAAAAAAAACTACCCCATACTGATATACTAGGAAGACTACTAAAAAGAGCTGCAACAAAAGCTAAAAATGAACAAATAACACCAGCAAAACAAAAAAGATAAAAAAGCCTTTCTTGTAAGTTTAATTCTTTATTGAAATACTTATACATATATTTTTTAATATACTGTTGTATAGATGCCAAATATTTAATCTCCTCCTTTATTAAGATATTTTCACTTAATTATATTTATAATATTATATCATAAAACAAGTAGGTTTAAATAATGACTTATATATCCAATATATAACAGTACTCTTATTTAATAAGTGTATATAGTAAAAATATATAAGAAAACATTAAAAATAAAACTTCTAAAAAATAATAGACAATTACATACATAAAATAATAAAACAAAGCACACATATTATGACTTAAGGTGCCTTGCTTTATCTATATATTTTATGAAAATTTATACACCATAATCCTATTCCAACTCAAATGCCCCTGTATAAAGACTATAATAAACACCTTTTTGATTTATCAAATCATCATGTGTACCTCTTTCTATTATACGTCCCTGTTCAAGAACTATAATCGCATCTGAATTCCTAACAGTAGACAATCTATGTGCTATTACAAAGACAGTTCTACCTTTCATAAGATTATCCATACCTTGCTGTACCAGTGCTTCTGTACGTGTATCAATAGAAGATGTTGCTTCATCAAGAATCATTACTGGCGGATTTGCAACTGCTGCACGAGCAATAGAGATTAGTTGTCGTTGACCTTGTGAAAGACTAGCACCATTTTGCGTCAATATAGTCTGATACCCATTTGGCAGTCTAGTAATAAAATCATGTGCATTTGATAATTTAGATGCCTCAATACACTCCTTATCTGTAGCATCCATTTTACCATATCTTATATTATCCATAATTGTCCCTGTGAATAGGTTGACATCTTGTAAAACAACACCCAATGAATGGCGTAAATCTGTCTTTTTAATTTTATTGATGTTAATACCATCATATCTAATTTTTCCATCTGCTAAATCATAAAAACGGTTAATCAAATTTGTGATGGTAGTTTTTCCAGCTCCAGTTGCACCAACAAATGCTATTTTTTCTCCTGCTGTTGCTTCTAGAACTATGTTTTGTAGTACTAATTTCTTTTCTGTATATCCAAAATCAACATCAGAAAACTGAATATCACCTTTTAAAGGAGTATACGTTATTGTACCATCATGATGAGGATGTTTCCATGCCCACACACCTGTATTATCAGTCGTTTCTATCACTTCACCATTATTAAATCTAGCATGTACTGATGTAACATATCCATTATCTTGTTCAGGTTCTTCATCAATTAATTCAAATATACGTTCTGCTCCTGCAAATGCCATAGCCATCATACTAATCTGTTGTGCAATCTGTGAGACAGGCATACAAAATGTTTTTGACAAGTTTAAGAAAGCCACAATCATTCCAACTGTAATAGAGCCTACACCATGCAATGCCATAAGACCTCCAAAAAGAGCAATTAACACGTATTGCAGATTACCAAGTTGCATAATAGCTGGCATAAGTATATTACCGTATTTATTTGCTTGCGTAGAATCTAAACATAAATCTTTATTCTTTCTATCAAATTGTTGTTTTGCATCTTCTTCATGACAGAATACCTTAATAACTTTTTGACCATTTATCATTTCTTCAATATAACCTGTAATATTTCCTAATGTCTCCTGTTGCTTTATAAAATATTTTGCACTTGCACCACCTATTTTTTTAGTAGTTATACTCATGATGACTGTAACTATTAAAACTAAAATTGTCAAAGGTACGTTACTTATAAACATAGAAATCAATATAACGACTACTGTAATAATAGCCGAAATAAATTGTGGCAATGCCTGTGAAATAAACTGACGCAACGTGTCTGTATCATTCGTATAATGACTCATAACATCTCCATGTGTATGAGTGTCAAAATAACTAATAGGAAGCTTTTGCATATGTACAAACATATCATCTCTGATTTCTTTCAAAGTTCCTTGAGAAATCTTTACCATAATTCTATTATAGAGAAATGTTGCGACAACACCTAAGATATAAATACATGCCATTAAAATAATAGTATATAATAACCCACTAAATGATGGATTATCCTCAAGTAAAAGTGGAGTGATATAATCGTCAATTAATGTTTGTAAAAACAAAGAACTTATAACAATCGTACAAGAACTAAAAAGGATACATACAACAACTGTACTAAATAAAACTTTATGTCTTCCTACAATATAGGATAACAGTCGTTTGCATACACTGAATACTTTTGTTTCCATCACTTATCATCTCCCTTCGTTTGCGAATCATAGATTTCCCTATAGATTACATTCGTTTTTAGCAGTTCTTCATGTGTTCCATACCCATTGATTTTACCGCCTTCCATGACAATAATATAATCAGCATCTTCTACTGAAGAAATACGTTGTGCAATAATAATTTTTGTAGTCTCTGGTATTTCCTCACTAAATGATTTTCTAATCATTGAATCAGTCTTTGTATCGACTGCACTTGTAGAATCATCAAGTATTAAAATTTTTGGTTTTTTTAACAAAGCTCTTGCAATGCACAGTCTTTGCTTTTGACCACCAGAAACATTTGTCCCTCCCTGTTCAATATACGTGTCATATTTATCTGGAAATGTTTCAATAAAAGGATTTGCCTGTGCCAATTTACAAGCATGTATCATTTCTTCTTCACTAGCATATTTATTTCCCCAAAGTAAATTTTCTTTAATTGTCCCAGAAAACAACTCATTTTTTTGAAGAACCATTGCTACTTCATTACGAAGCGTAAATAAATCATAATCTTTTACATTTACACCTCCTATTGTAATTTTCCCCTCTGTAACATCATAAAGACGTGGTATTAATTGAACCAACGAACTTTTCCCACTTCCAGTTCCACCTATAATCCCTAATGTTGAACCAGCTTCTATATGAAATGAAATATTTTTTAGACACTCTTTTTCTTTATCATCTACGTAACTAAACGATACATTATCAAAACTTATTTCTCCATTTTCCATATGATATACAGGATTATCACCATTTTTCAAGGAACTCTCTTCATCTACTATTTCTATAATTCGTTCAGAAGAAGCTCTTGCCATATTAATCATAACCATAACCATAGATAACATCATAAGACAATTAAGAATATTCATGGCATATGCAATTAAGCTTGAAAGTTCCCCTGTAGTCATTGTAGTTGCGTTGCTTGAAACTATCATCTTTGAACCAAACCAGCAAAGTAGTAGTGTACAACAATATACTGAAAACTGCATTAATGGCATATTATATGCAACAATTCCTTCAGCTTTTCCAAACGTCTTGTATATTTTTTCTGAGATATTTTTAAACTTCTTGATTTCAAATTTTTCTCTTACAAAAGATTTAACTACTCGTATACCTGTGAGATTCTCTTGCACAACTCCATTTAAATCATCATAAGTATTAAACACTCTTTCAAAATATGGATGGGAACGGTTTACAATGAAATACAAACCAACGCCAAGAATTGGGATTGCAATTAAAAATATAGATGATAAACTCGCATTAACCATAAATACAGCAACCAATGAAAATACAAGCATAAGTGGAGCACGCACAGCCACACGAATAATCATCATATAAGCATTTTGGACATTTGTAACATCAGTAGTTAATCTTGTTACAATACTTGAACTTGAAAACTTATCAATATTAGCAAAAGAATAGCCCTGTATTTTATAATACATATCCTTCCTTAAATTTTGTGCAAATCCAGCAGATGCAGTAGCACAAAAGCTTCCAGACAGGATTCCAAAAAATAACCCTAAAAATACACAAACAATTAAAATCGTTCCAAATCGTACTAGGGTCTGTGTATTGTTTCCACTGATTCCCACATCAATCATTTCTGCCATAATCAGAGGAATCAAAATTTCCATTAAGACTTCCAATATAACAAATACTGATGTTAGTATAGAAGCCTTTTTATACTCTTTAATAGAACAAGCTAATTTTTTAATCATACTCTATCTCCTTTTCTAACTAATTTTTAAGATGTTGACTTATTCTAAGTTTTATCAGACAGCTTCAATTATCTATAATTTTCTTACTTAAATTTTATTTATTTTGTTGTAGAAATGGTTATACTTAGATGTCTGATATTTAAAATTTTATCATTATCTGTTTTGAATGAGAATTTCAAAAAACGCAATAATATTAGATAAAATCTAATGTTATATTGAAATTATAGTATCTTCCAGTTATACTTTTAATATGGAAGGAAGGTGCTCTATGAATACTCAACAATTAAAATGTTTCGTATGTGTTGCTGACAGGCTAAATTTCACAAAAGCTGCAGAAGAACTTTTTTTATCTACTCCTACAGTCACCCACCATATCAAAAATCTAGAAGAAGAATTAGGAGCGAAATTATTTATACGAAACTCAAAGATGGTTAGATTGACGGAAATGGGAAATATATTTTACAACGATGCCAAAGATATACTCAACAAAATAGAGATGTCACAAAAAAGGATAGCAAAAGCTACTTCTCAGAACACTTCTTTTTTACGTATTGGATGTTCTAGTCATGCTGAACTCAATAAATTAAAAGATATCTTGTCAGACTTACGAATCGTCTTTCCACAGGTATACCCTTTAATCTTTATGGAAGATTATTTTAAACTTAAAAATTTATTCAATAATAAACATTTAGACATTATGCTTTCGACAAGAGAAATGATTAGAGATATGAAAGAATGTTCTTTTAAAAAATTAAAAGATGCTAAAAATTATGCTATTATGTCCTCACAATCCATACTTGCTAAGAAAGATAGTGTATCTTTTGATGATTTAAAGACAAATTGCTTAATTATATTGAATCCTAAATTTATACCATTTCAACATGGGAATGTATTGCAGGAAAAAATAGCATTACATTCTCAAAGCCACTTTAATATTGTATGTGAAAATGACCAAGCAAGTATCCTACTTGCAAATTGTGGATATGGTATAGCAATATTACCTGAACATTGCATACCAGTGGAAAGTGATGGCTTTATTATTCGCCCAATCACTGAACAAGCTCTCATTGAATACGGTATTGCATATCAAAAAAATGTAAAGGAAAAATATATTCGATTCTTTATAGATAATTTTACTTGTCTGTAAATAAAAGAGAAGAACCTCAGATATAAAGGTTCTTCTTTTGTGTTTTAATATACAATTCTTTAATCTTTTAACTATATCTAGGCCTATTTTTGTCTAAATTAAATTTTATTGACTTACTTCATTTTTATTGACTTACTGTACTTATTGATGACATTCCATTTACCATTTTCTTTTCTTAATTCAAGGCTTATTTTAGAATAACACTCTTCTCCAGATTGTGTTACTATAACCTTATCCCCAAACTCATTCTTATAACTATGTTCTTCAATTTTATTTTTCGTATGACCTACCACAATAGCATCTATTCCATCTACTGACATAGCAAGTTTTTTTATTTCACTACTTGGATTTTTTAGGGCCATATTATTATCTGAATGAACAACTGCAACGATTACGTCTGGATTTTCCTTTTGCATAACCCTTATCCATTCTTCTGCATCTTTTACCAAATTGTTTGTATATAATTTTTCTGTTTCTTCATGAATCTTTAAATTCTTTGAATCTTTATTTGAACCTGAATCACTTGAATCTTTTTCATCCTTATCTACAGTAAGACCCAATACTCCAACCTTTATACTCCCCTCCCTAGTTTCCACTTTATGCATTATATATGGTTTTACATAATTTTCTCCAGATTCATTATATATATTAGCTGACAAAACTGGTATCTTCATTTCCTCAAAATTTTCTATAATAGAATCCAATGTAGATTTCTTTTCTTTAAAATTATTTTTATCTGATGTAAGCTCATGGCTACCAAGTACTACTGCATCATAACCAAGGTATACAATTGGCCATTCATTTATTTTTTTATGGATACCTTTCTTTGCATTGTACTGCCACTCTTTAGACCATTTAGTCATTTCTTTTGCGTTGGTATCCAGAAAATCCCCAGTATCAATAAATATAGGCTGGACATCTCTATCTCTTTCATTAAACAAGCTGACTACCATTTCATCTGAAAAATTTTGATGCAGACCAGATGTTGTGATTATATTTACCTCTTTTCCAAATATTTTTAACTCACTGTACTTATCTTTTATAGACCACTTCTCATTTTTCTTATCTAACTTAAAATTAATCTTTGATACACTATTACCATGAGCTCCAGGTTGTGTTACTATTACTTCTTCACCAGACTTATTTTTATATGTATGCTGTTCTATTTTTTCATGAGTATGCCCTGCTACAATAGCATCTATACCATCTACAGTAGTTGCTAATTCTTTTATTCTATTTCCTGGGTTTTTAGGGTTTTTGGGTTCTTCACCTGAATGTACGATGGCAATTATTATGTCTGGCTTTTCCTTTTTCATAACCTTTACCCACTTCTTAGCATCTTCTACTAAATCATTTGCATATAATTCTCCTTTATACTGTGCTTGTTCCCCAAGTTCTCTAGCTTTTTTGTCTTCCTCAAAATTTTTAAATCTTGAGCGTTCACCCACTTCCTTTATAGTTAGACCTAATATTCCAACCTTTACATCCCCTTTATCAGTCTTTACACTTTTCATTACATATGGCTCTACATAGTTTTCTCCAGATTGTTTATATACATTTGCTGACACCAATGGTATATTATTATTTTTAAAATCAGAAACCAACCTATCAAGGCTTTGTTTATCATTAGAAACAAATTCATGATTTCCAAATGTAACTGCATCATATTTCAGCTTTGCCATTTCTTTAGCTAAAGGAACCTCCCCTTCACGTGGTTCAGCTATTTTTTTGTACTCTGGTATACCATCTTTAAATCTTACCAGTTTTTGTCCAGTAAACCACTTGTTCATTTCACCACTTTGCATATCAAAAAAATCTCCTGCATCTACCATAAGTAAATTCTCATCATATTTTCTTTCTTCCTCAACATAGGAAACCAAATTATCTGGAATAATTGAATGTAAATCACTTGTAGCAAGTACATTGATTTCTGTATCTTTGGTACTTTGACACCCTACGAGTAATACTATTAAAAATATTATTGATGCCATTATAATAAATTTTATTTTCATAAAAGCCTCCCCCTTAGATTTTTGGATGATAATAAAATTTAATATCATGCTTTATCTTTACTATATAAGTTTGTACTATTTATTATACTAAAAGAACTATACGTAAATTCCTTTTTAATTAAATCTACATATAGTTCTCAATATTTTTTATTAGTAAAATAAAACTTACTCTAGTACACTCAGATTATCAATTAAGATTTATCCTAGTATACTCACAATATATTTACCACATTGAAATACTCTTATCTATTCATCTTATCTATACTGCTAATATTAGACATTTTGCTGTATCTATAAATTTTATAAAATTATTCGACTGCGACTGTTTTACTAAATTTATCATTGATAACCCATGAACCTTTTTCTTTATTTACTTTAAAAGTAATTTTAGAATAATATTTACCATGTTCTCCTGGTTGTGTCACTATAACTCTATCTCCAGCTTTATTTTTATAGTCATGTTCATCTATTTTTTCATGAGTATGACTAGCTACAATCGCATCAATTCCATCTACTGTAGTTGCTAGTTCCTTTATTCTATTGCCTGGATGCTTTGGATTTTTAGGTTCTTCTCCTGAGTGTACTACTGCAACTATTATATCTGGCTTTTCTTTTTTCATCACTTTTACCCACTTTTTTGCATCTTCCACTAAATCATTTGCGTACAATTTATCTTTGTATTGAAATTGCTCTTGTAAAATTACATTTTTAAGACCTTTACCCACTTCTTTTATAGTAAGACCCAATATTCCTACTTTTACATTTCCCTCATTCGTCTCTACATCTTTTATGAGATATGGCTTAACATAATTTTCACCAGATTGCCTATATATATTTGCTGATAATACAGAAATTGAATCCTGTTCAAAATCCTCTATAACCTCATCTAAAAGACGCTCATCTGACCAAAACTCATCTTTTTCAGATATAAACTCATGATTTCCAAGTACTACTGCATCATACATACCCTGATTCATAGATTTAACCATTGGACATCTACTAATCTTTTTGCCTGTATTCTTATCTCTTATATTTTTCCACTCTTTATACCACTGAGTCATTACCTCTGTTTGAGGATCTAAAAAGTCACCTGCATCTACTACTACAGGTTCAATCGGATTACTTCGTTCATTAATAAGGTCAACAGTTAATTTGTCAGAGAAATGTGAATGTAAATCTGCAGTAGCAACTATACTTACTTCTTTGTCAATTACTTTTAATTTACTATACTTTTCCTTTATTTCCCACTTATCATCTTTCTTATTTAATTTAAAATTAATCTGTGACACACTATCTGCATGTGACCCTGGTTGTGTCACTATTACTTCTTCGCCAGACTTATTTTTATATTTATGCTCATCTATTTTTTCATGAGTATGACCAGCTACAATTGCATCTATCCCGTCAACTGTAGTTGCTAATTCCTTTATTCTATTACCTGGATTCCTATTTGTTTTAGGTTCTTCCCCTGAATGGACAACTGCAACTATTATATCTGGACTTTCTTTTTGCATTACTTTTACCCATTTTTTTGCATCTTCTATTAAATCATTTGAATATAATTTTCCCTTGTACTCAGGTTGTTCTCCAAGTTCTCTTGCCTTTTTTTCTTTTTCAAAATCTTCAAGACCATGATTTTCCCCTACTTCTTTTATAGTAAGACCTAGTATTCCGACTTTTACATTTCCAGCATCTGTCTTAACATTTTTCATCACATATGGTTGTACATAATTTTCTCCAGATTGTTCATATATATTTGCCGATACCAATGGCATATTATTATTTTTAAAATCAGAAACTAGTTTATCAAGATTTTGCTTATCATTTGAAATAAATTCATTATCTCCAAATACTACAGCATCATATTTCAATGGTGACATATCTTTGACTATAGGTACCTCATCTTTACTTGTCTTAATTATATCTTCATATTTTGCCCTACCATTTCTTCTAATAACTAGCTTTTTTCCAAAAGTCCACTCCCACATTTCTTTACTTTGTGTACCAAAAAAATCTCCTGCATCTACCATGAGTAAATTTTCATTCTTTGCTCTTTCTTCTTTTACATATGAAACCAAAGAATCTGTCACAATTGAATGTAAGTCAGCTGTACCTAGTATTTTAATTTCTGCATCTGGTGTTTCCTCTTCTAAATTTTCAGTACTTTGACACGCCACAAGTAGTGATACTATTAAAAATATCATAGATGTCATTATAAAAAATTTTATTTTCATAAAATCCTCCCTCTTAAATCTTTAGATTATAATAAAATTTAACATCATACTTTATTTTAAACTATAGCAGTTTATATGATTATGAGCAACATTCATTTAGGCATCAGATTTTATATTCAAATATATACATTTTATCCCTTATATTATTTGTATTTAATCATATTTTAAGTTGTTATATTAAATAGAACGATTACGAGTCATGTTTTGGTATGCAAGTATATTTAGTGCATTTAAAGCTGTACAATAATGAATATGATTTAAGACGAGATATGGGAGAATCCTGATACTAAGCTCAGTTTCTACTATAGGTATGATAGTATGGGCATTTCAATTAGTAAAATATTAAAGAACTGCATTGTACCACTTCACAACCTTATGTGAAAGGGTACAAAGAAGTTCGATTTTATTTATATTAGCTTTTATAATTTATAAGTTCATTCATTATTTTTTAGGATTTACAAGTTCATCAAGTAACTTTGGAAGTAGTTCCTCTATTTGCTCATCATTGAACTGGCAAGTTCCAACAGCTTTATGTCCGCCACCGCCATACTTAAGCATTAGACTACCAACATCAACATTAGAAGTTCTATTTAAAATACTATATCCAACAGCTACAGAACACCCTTTTCCACCTTTACCATTTACAATCCAAGCAGATATGTTTTGTTCTGGATACATACTGTAAATCATAAAACGATTCCCTGTGTAGATTGTCTCAACTCCACGTAAATCAGAAATGATAACATCTCCTTCTACATGTGTATATTGAGCAATCATCTCTTTAAATTTACTTGTTTGCTCAAAATAAACATCTATACGTTCTTTTACATCTGGTAATTCTAAAATTTCTTCTGTACTTAAAGTTCTACATGCATCAATTAGCTTTTCCATTAATTGATAGTTAGATATGGTAAAGTTTCTCCAACGACCGAGACCAGTCCTTGGGTCCATAAGGTAACCAATTAAAATCCATCCAGTTGGATTTTGTACTTCTTCTATTGTAAGATTTCCAGAATCAACTTTGTCTACTGCCTCTAACATCTCATTAAAATGAGGAAATCTTTCACTTCCACCATAATACTCATAAATAATTCTTGCACAAGAAGGAGCCATACGACTTTCACCTTTGTACTTTCCTAGAAGCTCATTTCTCTCAAACTCACTAGAGTGATGGTCAAACCAAAGACCACAACCCTCAACAAATGGTACATTTGCAAGACAATCATCTTCTGTTACCTCAACTAATCCATCCTGTAAGTCCTTAGGATGAGCAAATTTCCAATTATCAATAATACCTGCTTCTTTTAATAATGCACCACATACTAATCCATCAAAATCAGAACGTGTAATTAACCTCATAAGTTTCATCCCCTTTACTTTAAATATGTCATATATATACAATCTTTTCCTTAAATATATCATATCATTTTATATGTCAGCTTGATATACATTTTATTACATACATTGAAATAAAAATACTAAAAAAGCAACAGCTTTATATGAAAATCAAACTGTTACTTTTTATTACTATTAATATTCTTTAGGTGGTGTAATTATTAATCCTATAGAGTGCAATCTTCTTCCCTCTCCATGTAAATTATTTTTAAGAGGTTCCAGTATATTAGCAATCTTTTTATTCGCTTCAACTATCTCATCAACACTAGCATACACTGGACAGACAGAAAATCCCGAACCATCTTTTAAGATATCCTTTTCCCCTTTTTCAGCATACTCATAAAACTCTTTTAAAAATACCATCATATATTGAGTAAATAGCTGTGCATATGCTTCTCCAGAATTCTCATTTATAATATTCTTTACATCATCAGCGATATCCAACTTCATAGCATATACTTTTTCAACAGTTCCTCTTATTTTATTTTCTTCAATCACTTTTATAATGTCATCTTCTAGCATTTTATTAAGATAGCGATAGAGTGTAGCTTTTGATATGTCTTGAAATTTTTCGCCTAACTGTTTTGCTGTAGTTCTGTTATTTGAAAAAATCTCAAGTAGCAACTTACATTTAGTTGGGTTTACAAAACAATCCATCAACTTATCATTCATATTGCATTACCTCCCATAATATTCTTAATAAGATAATATTATCATGTTGATAATATCAATTCAAGATTACTTGGAAAATTTTTACATTGGGTAATATCATTTTCTATAGTCAAATAATAACAGTAAAATTTTTTCATAAGCAATTACTTTTCAAAAAATAAAAAAGCCCTTGAATTATTTGTATAACTCAAAGACTTTACATTTCATGATTCAATACTAAGCTAATTTTGCTTTAGCAGCTTCTGCTAATTTTGCAAATCCTTCTGGGTCTTGTATAGCCATTTCAGATAACATCTTTCTGTTAACTTCAATACCAGATAATTTTAATCCATTCATTAATCTTGAATAAGATATTCCATTCATTCTAGCAGCTGCATTTATTCTTTGTATCCAAAGTTTTCTGAAGTCTCTCTTCTTTAACTTTCTTCCTATATAAGCATTTTTTAATGCTTTCATTACGAATGTATTTGCTGGTCTATATAATTTGCTTCTAGATCCTCTGAATCCTTTTGCAAGTTTTAATATTTTCTTGTGCTTTTTACGAGCGTTCATAGCTTTTTTAACTCTTGCCATCGTTATGACCTCCTTTATATCCCTCTTCTATAGTTATTATTTATAATCTGTATCCTAGTATGGTAATAATTGTGCTATTCTCTTAGCATCTCCATCACTTACTAAAGTTGATTTTCTTAAGTTCATTTTAGTTTTTGCAGATTTTTTAGTTAATATATGTTTTTTAAAAGCTTTAGCTCTCTTTAACTTTCCAGTTCCTGTTTTCTTTAATCTCTTTGCTGCACCTCTATGAGTTTTCATTTTAGGCATGACAAATTCCTCCTCTCAGTTAATCATCTATTTTTTTGGATCTATAATTACAACCATATTATTACCCTCAAATGCAGGGGCTTTTGTTGGTTCTCCAAACTCTTTTATTATATCTAAAAACTTAAGCATAACTTCTTTGCCTATGTCTTTATGTCCTAATTCTCTTCCTCTAAATCTAAGTTCAACTTTGACTTTATCTCCCTTTTTAAGGAATTTTATAGCATTATTAGCTTTCGTATTTAAATCATTTTGTTCAATACCTGGTCTAAGTCTTACTTCTTTTACAACTATATTTTTTTGCTTTTTCTTAGCTTCTTTGTCTTTTCTCGTTTGTTCATATCTAAACTTTCCATAATCCATTATCTTACATACTGGTGGATTTGCATTTGGCGAGATTTGAACCAAATCTAAGTTTTTGCTAGTAGCCATTGCTTGAGCTTCTTTAGTAGGCATTACTCCAAGTTGTTCACCTGTTGATGAAAGGACTCTTATTTCCTTATCTTTTATTTGTTCATTGATTGCTAATTCTTTGCTAATTGTAGGACACCTCCAAATTTTTTATAAAATAAAAAGCGAATGATATAATCATCCGCCATATAAGTTACCAAATTTAAACAAGCTTAAACTAAAATTAAGCTTTAACTTATATTTACCTTACTAACCTTCGTTGTAAGGTGAGAAGCGGACTTCTTCTTTGTTTTATTCTTACCCTATCTACTATATCACTTAATCAAATTATTTGCAACTACTTTTTTTAGTTTATCAAAATTTAATTACTTCTTCCTAATAATAATTATATGTCCATGCTATCTATTTTGCTATTAATTTTTAGATTTCTACTATAAAAACTTTTATATCTATATATTCTACATAACAAATTCTATATTGAATTCTAATATACTACATGCTTATTATTCTATACGATACTCTAATAAGTTATCTATTTATACAATCTGTATAATAGTATAGATAGATATTTCCATTAAATCTTATTTAACAACTAAATTTTATTTAAAAGCTATTTTATTTAAAAGCTATTTTATTTAACAGTTATTTTATTTAACAGCTATATAGTTCAATTTTTTATATCTAGCTAACATACTTAGTAGTTCCACCTTTTAATACTTATTTAACAGTTCTTCCTTTTATTTATATTACTTTTTTTGTTTATGATAAAGATATAATACTCCCAAAGCGATATTATTTTAAAACTATAGCTAAAAAACTTACTTAGCTAATTTTATACATAATACTATGCTTCATGTCCCTTAATCTATACAATATAACATTTTTTATCATTTTTATTTTATCTTGATTTGTCGCATTTTATTTGATACATAAAAACAATCTATATATACACACAAATTCACTTTTTCATACATTTAACAAATTTATTTTTATTTAGATAACATGTATATTTTTTCCATGAAAAATAAATAATAAAAAATAGTAAATATGGAAAATATAAAATTGATTAACAATAATTAATTACCTGAGGTGTGAATATGAAAATGCTAAACAACTTTTTTAAGAAAATCAACAATCCAGTTCCTGTCTTTGCACAAACAAAAATGGAAAGAGAAAATCAAACAGACGATTCACTTTCTACAAAACCAAAGACTACATTTAGAGACGTTGCTGGATTAGACGAAGTAAAAGAAGAACTATTTGAAATAGTTGATTTTATGAAGTCACCACAAAAATATCAAAAAATGGGTGCAAAGATACCTAAAGGGGTATTATTTTATGGCCCTCCAGGAACAGGGAAAACTTTACTTGCATCTGCTGTAGCTGGTGAAACAAACTCATCATTTTTCAATGTTACAGGTTCAGAGTTCGTTGAAAAATATGTAGGTGTAGGGGCAAAAAGGGTTAGAACTTTGTTTGAAAAAGCTAGAAAAGAAGCTCCAAGTATAATATTTATAGACGAAATAGATGCTGTAGGAGCAAAAAGACATCTTGAAAGTAACAACGAAAAGGACCAAACATTAAACCAACTTTTAGTTGAAATGGATGGATTTAATAAAGACTCCAATGTATTAATAATAGGTGCTACCAATAGACTTGACTTATTAGATGAAGCTTTACTTAGACCAGGAAGATTTGACAGACACATTCATATAGGTGCACCAAATTATCACACTAGATTTGAAATTCTAAAGGTACATACAGATGACAAGCCTATAGACAAATCTGTAAATCTAGAACTTTTAGCTAAAAAAACTCATGGTTTCAATGGAGCCCATCTTTCAAATATAGCAAATGAAGCTGCTATATTTGCAGTTAGAGATGACAGCGAATACATTACATCAGAACACTTTGATAAGGCACTTGAAAGAGTCATTGCAGGGCTAGAGTCTAAAAACTCTGCATTGGTTGAAAAAGAGAAAAAAATAGTATCTTATCATGAAGCTGGACATGCTCTTGTAAGTGATATAGTAGGAATTTGTCCTATACAAAAAATATCTATAGTTCCTAGAGGACAAGCATTAGGTTATGTTCTTCAATTACCTGATGAAGATAGATATATTTATACTAAGGATGAGTTGATTGGAAAAATAAAAATACTACTTGCAGGAAAAGCGTCAGAAGAATTAATATTTAATCATAAATCTACTGGAGCTAAAGATGACTTAAAGAAAGTTACTGAGATAGCTAACCAAATGGTTTGTGAATATGGTATGAGTAATTTAGGATTTATGACTATTGATGGAAATGATAAAACTTTCTTATGTGATAAAATTCAAAAGGAAGCAAATCGTATAGTTGAAGTTTGTTATAAGGAAACTTTAGAGATATTAAAGGATAATCTTGAAGATTTACATTCTGTTTCTAAATTCCTATTTGAAAAAGAAACTATGACTCATGAAGAGTTAAAAGATTTAATAGGAAAAGAAGCTGTAAACTAATGTAAATTTAAAAAGATGAGTCTTATCAACTTTAAGACTCATCTTTTAATTTTATCTGTTAATATAAATATTACCCTTACATAAATACATTAAAGTTTATTATCAGCCAATGTTAACCAATAATAATTATAAAAATCCTACTATTTTACTTACTAAGATTCCTTTACAAAAATTATCATTAACATATATTTAGATATCTATCACTTAAACTGTAGAACCTCTTTCAATCAATTCAGGTTTTAGCATTTCAACTACTGATTCATGATTTTCTTCATTTAATAAAGCTTTAAGTATCTTAATTGTTTTTTCAATTAATAAATCTAGTGGCTGTCTAATTGTTGTTAAATTATAACTTTTCCATGAGGCCATCTGAATATCATCATACCCTATAACTGATAAATCTTCTGGTATCCTTAATTTATACTCAAATCTTGCAGCATCCATTACCCCAATAGCTATCAAGTCACTTGTGCAAAAAATCGCTGTTGGTGGACTTGGTAATGATAACATTCTTTTCCCTGCTTCATATCCAGAATCATAATCATAGCTTGCAGATTCTTCTTTAAGGTTATGAATTCCATTTTGTCTTAACTTAGAATAAAATCCAATTTTCTTTTCCATTTCCTCGCTTGTTTCTCTAGTAAATTGAATGTATCCTATATTTTTGTGTCCCCTATCAAGCAGATATTCAGCAGCCATTCCTCCACCTTCAATTGGGTCTACATAGACTGTACTTATTTTTATACCAGGTATAAAACGATTAAAAAGAATAACAGGAATATTATTTTCTTCACAGGTCTCAGCCATAACCTTATTCATAGCTGAAGCTGTAATAATTACAGCTTCTACTTGAAACTGAATCACTTTTGAAATTATACTGTCTATACTTTCTTGTCTAGGAACTTTAAAAACAAGACATTGTTTACCTATCTCTTGAATTTTTTCTACAAATAAATTGATAATTCTATTGTAAAATGGACCTAGATTATCACCAACTATCAATCCTATAACATTTGTTTTGCCACTAATCATTCCTCTTGCAACTAAATTAGGAACATATCCTATTTCATTTGCTACACGAAAAATTTTTTCTCTTACCTCAGGTTTTACACCCTTTCCATTTGCACTACCAAATGCTCTTGAAACAGATGATTGAGATACTCCTGCCAATCTCGCAACATCTTTTGATGTAGCTGATTTATTATAATGAACTTTTTTTTGATTCATTTAGTATTTCTCCTTAAACATCTAGTATTTCTTCTTAAAATTGTATTAAAAATAAGATAATATATTGGATGATGAAAAAAGCTAACACAATTAATTCTTGCTTCCCTAAAGAAAATGGTAGTATAGACACTCCATCCACTTTATCCATCTCTTTGTAAATAAGGTCTCTTCTCATACCAAATGCAGTATATTTTTTAATATCGTCTACACTATTATTGTTTTTTAAAATGATACTAAAAATATATCCAAATATCAATGTTATTGTAGCACCTATTGCTGGATTCCACAACCAACTCACGTTATATTTATTAGAAATAAAAAATCCTAAAACTAATCCTGCAATAAAGCCAATAGATACTCCTTTATCATGAGCTTTATATGTAAACATTGCTAGTACAAATGCACCTGTAGCTGGTCCAGCAAAGTATGAGATATAGTTACCAACAAGGTCAAGAATTGACTTAATGCTTCCTCCAAATCCCATAATAATGAAACCTGTCATAACAACACCTATAACCATTGTTATAATCATCGTTACTTTTAATGATGATTCTTTACCATCTTTTTTAAAATAAAACTCATAAATATCTTTTGTAAAAACAGTTGTCATACTATTTAGTATAGAGTCAATACTAGACATTGCTGCTGCAAACACACCTGCAATAATAATTCCAATTGATCCTACTGGGAGTTCATTCAAAATAAAAGTAATCATTATTTCATTTGAAGTTTCAAATGTTCTTCCATCATAGAAAACAAATAAAATCACTCCTACCAATAACATAAAGTAATAAACTAAATTCATAACAAATGCACTAACTACAAAAGAATTTTTTGCACTGTTTAAAGATTTAGATGTTAAAACTCTTTGTACTTGAGCTTGGTCAAAACAGAAATATCTTATCCACATTATAGTTCCACCAATTAAAGTAGCCCAAAAAGTATTTGTAATTGAGATATCTGTGCTAAAATCAAATGTATTTAATTTACCACTCTGTTGTGCAATTTGCAATGTATCAAAAAAACTAAGATTCATTCCTTTTAAGGCTGTAATAATTACTATAAATACAGCACTTATTACTACTAGCATTTGAATACTATCAGTCCATATAACTGCTTTAATTCCTCCTAATAATGTGTATATGATTGATACAAGTACAACGATTGGAACTAAAACATAAAGTGGCCAACCAGTAATCATCTGAATAATAAGTACTGGTATATATACCATAGAACTCGCTTGAATCAATGAATTAATAAAAAATTGAATAATAGTTAATCCTCTTGAATAATTTCCCAATCGAAATCCCATATATTCATATACAGAAGTTATCTTTAATCTATAAATAACTGGGGTGGTAACGCTCAGTGCAAAAAATATTGCTAAAGGTACTGTAATATTAACCATTACTGGATACATTCCATCCATATATGCCCATCCAGGACCACCTATAAAGCCATTTGCACTAATCATAGTAGCTGCAACTGATAAAGCAATTGGAATCCATGGCATTGACCTACCTGCTAAGAAATAATCTTCTTGATTTTTATTATCTTTTCCTGAATAATAACCAATAACTAACATTAACAGCAAATATCCTGTTATAATACATACATCAATTGATGAAATCATAAGCCACCCCTTTCTAAGTGATAAAAGAATTTTTCATTATTTTATTACTTCTTGTTTAATGTTTCTGGTAAGAATAACCATACAATAGCACCTGCTACAAATACTGCTATTGATATATAAAAGATAGTTATCATACCTAAAGTACCAGAAGCTGTACCAGCTATGGCAGGTATTGCAAATGTAGATATAATTCTTCCTCCATTAAACGAAATCCCAGATGACAATGAACGATATTTGCTTGGAAATAGTTCTGTATAGTATGCTCCCCATGCTCCAGAATATCCAACAGCAAGACCTAACAATACTGATATCATGTAGAATGTTGTTATATTGTCTCCTCCTAATTTTGTATATATAAAAACAAACACTGCTGCTAACGCCATCCCTATAAAAGGTACTTTTCTCCCAAATTTATCTGCTATAAAACCCCAAAATAAATATCCTACTAATTGACCAATTCCTTGTAAACTATATATAGAACCGGCTACTGCTGCTGTCATTCCAATTCCTGTTACTAAGTATGTAGTTGCATTATTTGAAAATGCTGAATATGCTGTGAAATTAGCACCTGATAAAAGAATTGTTCCCAGACCAATCCATAAGTATTTTCCCTTGTACATACTTATATAGCTAATTTTTTCACCAGTTTCTTTTCCTTTTTTAACTAATTCTTTTGTATACTCCAAATCATCTGGTACAAAGAAAATTGCCAAGATAGCTCCAACTATAGGTGGTACAATCGCAGTATACATCAATATTTGCCAATTTGCATCACCCAAGATTCCATACACCTTACCACCGAAAATCATAGCTAACGAAAATAAGGCAGTTAATATAGCCGCTAATTTACCACGATATTTACTTGGAAACATATCTGCAACCAAAGGCATAGCTGTTCCAAATACTCCACCTAGTACTACTCCTGTACACAAACGTGCAATTTTCCATAATATAATATTTGTAGGAGACAACATTGGTATAAATGTTGTCAGTCCAATTAATAAAGCAACACTAATCAAAGTCCTCTTTTTCCCAATTTTTGTAGAAATCACTCCAAAAATAAACGTACCTGGAATTGTCCCAAAAGACATCACAGCAAATATTTCTTCTGTTTGTCTTAATGAAAAACCAAATCCACCCTCTGTTAGAGCATAAATCATTGTTGGTTTAATAAAGGTACCTACCATAAAATTGTAGCAATAAAAAAAGTATATTAAAGCAATTGAAAAAAATGCAATTCCTCTTTTTAGGTTTGAATAGTCCTTTCCTAATATGATATCATTTTCTATCTCAACTGTTGTTTTCATATTCTTTATAAATCCCCCTTTTTAATATTAATCATAGTTTATCTAAGAATTTATCCTGCTATTTGTTATATACCATAGTCCATCTAAGAATTTATCCGTTATTTGTTATATACATCTATTTCTCAAATTTTATAAAAAAATACTCATTATATAGTTTTCAAAACTATTTATACTCTAATAAACTTACTCTTCCACACCCATATACATTTGCTTTAGAACATCCATACCATCAAAAGTTATCCATTCTTCCTTTACTTTACCTTGTAGTACATGATAATGATTGATTCCCATTACCTCTACAGGTTTTCCAGAAGGTTGTCCAAAAAAACCTATCCCCTCATTTATTCCACGTAATCTCCATCTTACAGATACATCATATCCTTCATTTTTTTCCCTTTGATTACAGGTTACTCTTTCTACTTCATAACTTCCATTTGGAATTGATGCAAGTAAACTTACAATCATACCCTGTATCTCATCATATCCATTTAAATCTTTATCGCATATAAAATGGACTACTGCATTATCATGATAGTATTTTTTAACTTCATTTATATATTTATAATTATAAATACGACTTGTCATCTCAAGCATCATTTCACCAACAGAATCATCTTTCGCTTGGTATTTAACTGGCATAAATTGACCATCCATAGATTCACAGATACCATATGTTGATTGCAAACTAAGTACTTTAGATGCACTTGCTTTTGCCATATCTTTTGCTACTTCCTGAGGATTTAATCCTAATTGAGTAACAATCCATAAATTATCTCTAACTAACCACTCTTCATGAATTCTATTGTTTGTTGTAGCACAATCAATTACAGTTCTAAAGTTTATTTTTCGACCTGTTGCTGGTCCAAAATTACTATCACCTAGATTAGTTGCTGTAGATAAAACACGATGAGAAGATAAAAAACCATCAGCACCAAAGTTAGACCATATTACATTTTGTCCAATTAATCTTCTATCAGGAAACGCATGTAATGTCTGAAGAGTATTGGAAATAACGTCTTTAATACCAACTAAATTAGAAGAACCACAGTGCATTGTAACATTGTTGTGATATGTATCATAAATAACTCCTATACCTTTTTCTTCCCAAATATTATGTGTTATTTTCATAATATAATCTACAAAATCCCTATACTTAGAATCAAATCCTGGTATTTCCTGCTCCCTTTTTGTCTGTTTTGAAAAATCATTGTAATCCATCACTCCAACAGGTGTTACTTCTAGTGAATCTCCATAGTAAATTTTTGTAGACTCCATATTATATTCCCCCTTAAATACAACTTTTTCATTTTTTTCAGTAGTAATATTTATATTAGATTTGCCTTCATCAGTTTTATGTATGCCTGTTTCATTATCAGTAATTTGATTTTTAGTAATTTCATTATCAGTAGTTCCATTATTAGTAAATTGATTTTTAGTAATTTCATTATCAGTAGTTCCATTATTAGTAAATTGATTTTTAGTAATTTCATTATCAATGGTTTTATTATCAGTGATTTCATTATTAGTAATTTGATTTTTAGTAATTTCGTTATCAATAGTTTCATTATCAGTAATTTCATTATTAGTAATTTCGTTATCAATAGTTCCATTATTAGTAGTTTCATTATTAGTAATTTGATTTTTATCTGTATTGCTAAAATTAGTTTGATTTACTTTAGATTTATGTCTTTCCTTAACTTTGTCTGATTCAAGCTCACTTATAAAACTTTCTTTTTCTTGCTCTTTTACTATTCCATCATTTTTATTATTGGATATCATTTCATATTCCTCCACTCTTCTAAGAATACGTATGCATAATTAGGCATTAAAAATACTTTTAGTTCTCTCAAGAATATCAAGACCTTGTTGTTTTAGCCAATAAGGAATATCAATTAGTACCCAGTTCTCTTGAAGCTTATCCCCTTTACGATAATAAACATCAACAACCTGCATGTCTGCTTTAATCTCACCACCTGGCAATCCTAAAAAACCTCCACATGGTATATTAGTCAGATTAGGCCACCCAAAGAAACAAGCAAAGTTCCCTTCTGCGAATCTGCATACATGTCCATTAAAAGTCTTTCCTTTTAAATTATTTCTAAATGGTAATTGGTGTTGCTCTTGATATCTAGGTATAGTATAAGAAGCACCAATTCCTCCTGGACCATACCAAATCATATCTTTAGCCCATGATTTTTCAAGTACTTCTGGAGGGCATCCCATAGAACCACTTTCATTTAATTTAGATAAATCATCTACCATTTTATTCACTAATTCCAAAGTTTTTACTCCTTCAATTTCATCTGCATCTTCAAAAAGTAATCCATTATGGTCAATTGGTCCTGGATATACAAAATATGAACCAGTTTGTGGAGGTAATGGATTGACTCCTGCTTGAATCATAAATCCAATTATGTCTACAAATAATCCAGTTTTAGAAATTTTTCCATCCTGAACACAATTAAATTCTGCATATCTTAAACTAATCATTTTACGAGTATGTTTGATACCAAGCCAATCGTTATCAAAAAGTCCCATAAAATGTCCCATACTCATTACCCACTCACTATTGTCAATTTCATTAGTCCCTGCAATAAAAATATCTTGTCTTCTTTGCATATTACTTAATGAATTTTTTAAAGGTTTCCAAAATACCTCTGCTACATTTTCAATTCCTTCTTGTTCATGAAATGGATATACACCTTTCCAATTATAGTCCGATTTCATGTGTTGCTTTAAAACATTTTTAACTCCATCCCCATTGGCATTTTCTAATGCTTCAAAGTAATTTCTTACAACTTTTTTTGAATTTTGATATTTTCCCATATTTATATCCTCCCATATTTGTTTAAGTTATAATTTAACCTTTCATTCTAACTGCATACGTTATCCTTTTAAGCACTTTTTTCCTTGTTTAAAGTGTTTTTATGAATACATATGCATTTTTCTAAATATTAACACATCTCTAAAAATTTGTAAAGAAAATGTTATCATAAAAATATAATTTGTGACTCATATCTAATCAAATTGATATAATTCTATAAATAAATTAATATATTAAATGACTACTGCAAATCAATAAACCATTGCCTAAAATTAGTCCACTCAACTTTACACTTTATAGAAATCTAAATATATACCATTTAAAATTAGAATAAAATTAAAAAGTGTTGGTCTTTAAAAAATTAAGGCTGTAAGTAGATTCATTTAAAAATAAATCTACCTACAGCCTCATATCTTTCTAAAAGTAGTATAAATAAATCCTCAATATAGAATATCTCACCACAATTCAAGAGGGTAATCTAATTAACATTTTTATCACATGTACGATTTATTGAAAAATTTCATTACTTAATATGATAACTTTTTTCAAACAATCACATAAATTATTCTAATATCTAGTTAAGTTTTGCACATTTATATTAAAATAATAAAAAAGGCTTAAAACGTAATATTCTACTAGGTCTGCCATACTTACTCATAAGTTGTTCACTTACTACCTCACAATATCCAGCATCACACAATTTAAGTATTATTCTGTCCATAGTCCTGATACTTACACCACATATAGTAGCTAACTCTTTTGATGTAAATTCAGTTTTTCCACTATTTATTATACTACTGAATACTTTATATACAATATTAGCACTGAGACCTGTCTCTGTGGCTATTTGATAAAATCGTTCATCAAAGCTATTCTTCTTTTTAACAGTAGGATTCGATTCTAGTGGTCCCATAACTTCTCCATTTTCAAAAACTACATATGCTGCATCATTTTTTTGAACCTGAGCCATCTTAATACTCTCATAAGCATTAAATTTAGCTTCATTTGCTGTTTTTCCATAACCAATTCCTATGTAAGAATTTATAACTGAAACCTCACGAATCATATCCAACAAGTAAATATCCCTATACTTCTTTGTTTCTAACTCTAGTATTTTTTTAGTTGTAAAAATCATAAATTCACTTCTACTCTGCTCTACTAAAACACCCTCTATACGACTATTGAAATGGTATAGTTTATCAAGTATCTTAATCCTTTGCGAAAGATAAGCATACTCGTCTTCCTTCATCAATGAATATTCTGAAGGCATATTTAGTTTGATAGCAAGAACAACAATCTGATTCTCATTGTTTTTCTTTGCAATATAACGCATCTGGATATTTTTTATACTTTGCACCATCACATCCTCAGAAGGCAAAGCTAAAACTACTGGAATATCATTTTTTTTCATTATATGATAAGCTTCTTCAAGACCTGTAATACAGCAACATATATTATTATTTTGATAATTATATTTGTGAAATTCGAGCACAAACTTTATGTAATCGTCTTCTAGGTACTTTTGGTCTGCAAAAAACATTTGTTCATCCTTAAATTCGACTCCAATTTCTTTATACAATCTCTTAACCATTGCCTTATCATAAGTGTCTATACTAAGTCTATTAATATCGCATTTAAGTAAATATGTAATTTCAAGCAATACTCTGTATAATGTTGTTTCATGTCTAGGAAGATAATCGGACAGCATAAAATCTTTTTGTCTTTTTTCAAAAAATTTAAATGGTGATTTACCTGTAAAAAGCACTGCATCTACTCTACCTTTATACTGTTCCAATAAGTCAGGTGCTTCAACATATCTATCATATCTAACAAAATCTGTTTCAATATTCGGAAAATTCCTTTTGCTTACTGCTAATATTTTGTCGATTACCATATCTGGTCCTACATAAAGTATTTTCATTATGTCTCTCCTTTCTTATGATATTGTTAATCTTTAAAACAATTTATCAATTATTTACCATACAAAAATCTACTTGAAGTTTTTTTACTTATCATTATTTGTTGAAATATTTTTGTCTTTAAATTTTATCCAGTAATATTAATTACATTTTACAATTAATCTTCTGTTTTTTCTACTTAAAGTTAAATCCTTTTAAAAACGCAAGTAGAACAAACTTTATTAATTTAACAAAAATAGCCTTCCTTATATTTTAAAGAAAGGCTATTTTTAGAAAAATTTCTAATGTATTTTATTTTGCTCTGCTAAGAGGATTTTTAATTACACGTCCAGCGCATATGTCAGTTTGTTTTCCTTCTGCCAACGCAATTTTACCATTTACCAATACATATTCTACTCCCACTGTATACTTTTTAGAATCATTGTAAGTTGCTTTGTCTTGTATTTTATCTGGGTCAAACACCACTACATCTGCAAAATAATTTTCCTTAAGTAGACCTCTTTCTTCACAAATCCCTAAGCGTTTTGCTGAAAGATAGGTTATCTTTTTAACTGCTTCCTCAAAAGTCAACATACCCTGCTCTCTAACATAATAGGAGAAAATTCGTCCAAAAGTACAAATGCACGAGGATGAGGTTTTCCAAGAGATAGCAAACCTTCTGTAGAAAGATCCATACTATCAGAACCTATACATGACTTTGGATGGCAAACAACTTTATCTGTATCTTCTTCACCTTGTGTATGAACAACCACTTGAATTTTACTTTTTTCTTCAATCAAAAGTCTGAAGAATGTATCAAATGGGTCTTCATTGTTGATTTCGGCTACTTCCATTAAGGTTTTACCCTCCACATATTTATTTGCTTCGGTCATTACAGAAGCTAGTACAACACCTGACCATCCACCTGCTAATTGGTAAAAACATTGCCAACCAGGAATACCTTCTTCTAACTCTTTTATAATTCTCTCCCTGTTTTCTTGTACTTCTAATCGCTTTATCATATCTTCTACACCACCTTCAAATACCCAAGTAGGTAAAAGTGCACCCAAAGATGTCATTCCAGCTGTATATGGGTAACAATCAAAAGTTACTTCTAAACCATCCTCCTCAGCTTTATCTAACTTTTCAAATATTTTATCTATAGTTCCAAAATTCTTATGACCCATGATTTTTAAATGAGAAATATGCAGAGGAACTCCTGCTGTCTTAGCTATATAAATTGCTTCATCAAGAGCTTCCATTTCGTCGTCGCCTTCATCTCTAATATGAGATATATAGTATCCATTGTATGGTATCAATTCCTTACATAGTTCGGCCATTTCTTCCTTCTTTGTATATGCTCCTGGCAGATAAACTAATCCTGATGAAAGAGCTACACATCCAGCTTCCATAGCTTTTCTAACTTCCAACTTCATATTTTCAAGTTGCTCTGGAGTAGCAGGATTCTTTGAAAAACCCATTTCATTAATACGTACAGGACCTTGTGCTACATAAGCTACAACATTTACGGCTGGAGAATTTTCAGTTAAGTAATCAAAGTATTCCTGCATTGTATTCCAATGAAGTTCCAATTTTGTTGGAATTGTACCAATTATTCTAGTTCCAAGATAGTCAATTAGCTCTTGCTTCTTCTCTTCTCTTATAGGAGCAACTCCTATACCACAGTTTGCAATAACATCTGTTGTTACACCAGTATAGATACGGCTTCTTGTATATTTATCATATACAAGAGATAAATCGGAATGAGTGTGGAAATCTATGAAACCAGGAGATACAAATTTTCCAGTTGCATCTATAGTTTTTTTCGCCTCTTCTTGACTTAAATCTCCAATAGCTATGATTTTATCTCCTCTAATCCCTACATCACTTTTATATCTTGAATCTCCTGTACCATCAACGATTATCCCATTGATAATTTTAATATCAAACATATTTATTCTCCTTTCAAAACTAATTTATATTCATATTTTTTAATAAACACTTTTATTCTGTTGTTTTATTCATATCAACTACAAAGAAAACTCTTGTGATAAGTATTCCGCCTACTACAATAAACAAAGTTAGTAATCCTCCTGGTATACCAATTTTTTCACCAAAATACATAATCGCTAATGCTGCAGCAATCGTACATCCACCAGCTCGAATATCCTTACGTGCAATGTCAACGTAAATTGCTCCAAATAGTGCTGGAAGTATATAATTAAATGAATCAGTAATAAATTCAGGTAACAAAGGAATTACTTTATACCCTACAATTGTAAAAATGGTAATCATGGAAGCTGATACAAATATTGAGCAACATGTACCAATTGTTCCAACAACTTCACCCTCATGTGTCCCTGATTCTACACCTGCAATTTTCTGTGCCATTGATGCTGCAGGCATACGTATGTCTCCAACAGACCCTGCAAGCCAACCGATATAAGAACCTGGGGCTCCCAAAGTTGGGTAATAAGCGATAGGTTGAACAATCCAACTGATTCCATAAGTTGTGGCAACTAGCCCCCAAATTTGGAATATAACAGAAAGCATTGGCATCTGCCCAAAACGAAGACCTACATAGATAGCTGGAATAAAGTTTGCAATAATTGCAAGACCTATAGAAATTCTTCCTATTTTAATCATCTTTTTATCATACATAACTATCACCTCTTATCTGTTTTAATCACGATAATATAATCTGTGTACCAAACATTCCAATCAACATGGCAATACCTAAGGACAATTCTTGAAGACGTTGATTCTTTTTAAATAAAGTTGTAAATACTAGCATAACTATAGCTGAAATAATTGCTGGGGTCATTTTTGGTATTTCAAATGTTTTTATTTGGTTTGAAAGAAGGTAAGCAAATAATCCAACAGTAGCTCCTGCAAGTAGTTTTTTAACCCAAGCAGGATTATATTTCATGTTCATTTTTTCAACAATTCCACGCATTCTATGTCCCAAAATAAATACAATGAACAACCAACCTAAGTTATTTAAAGCCATCCCCCATAGTGCATAAGAAAAAGCTTGTGCTCCAAATGCAGCACTACCTACTTCAACCCCAGACAAATTGGATGTGAGAGATATTACTCCAAGCTCTGTTCTAGCCGCTCCTACATCACAAAGTCTCATCCAAGTCGTAGGAGCACCAATTATAGCTACAAGCGATAATAATGTAATAACAGGAGATAGAGAAGGTCCAATAGCTGTAACACTAGCTGAACGAATTGCTGCTTTAATTCCTTTTCTTTCAATACCAATAGCTGAGGCCTCTTTTAGTGCTGCCCTCATAAATACGATTGCTTGAACAACGGAAATAATTACTAAAAAACTAGAGACAATCCAAAGACCTGGACTATTAATCATTTCTTGAAACTTCATACTTTATTCCCCCTTAAAAATAAATTTTTTGATGTTTCATGATTTACTTTCTTTTTTAATCTTCTTCTATTTTTGTTTTGTTTTAATTTATTTTATCTAAGATAGGTTATCTTTAATAGGGTATTATCTGTCTTAAAGTCTCGTTAAAAATATTAAGATTTGGATAATATATTGATAATTGATAAATATCAGAAAATTCCTACACATTCTTTTTCTTGCATAATTAACTTATAAGGTATTTCTTTATTTTGACATTTCAATATAAAATTTTTAGTCAGAAAACTTTATTATTTTCTAAAAAGATTATTATTTTCATAATTTATGATTTCTAGTGTTATTTACGATTCTATTTATACAAAATGATTTCGTTTCTTATTTTTAATTCTTATTTAAATATCATTGCTTTTTCTTAAAAGCTTACTTTTGGTCAAAATGTAGTTGTCTTTAGGCACTGTTTAAAGAACTTATATTTAAACTTGTACACGGAGTAAATTAATTTGAATAAAACTACATTTATAGTAAATAAATAATTGTTGCTATAAAGTAGAAATTATTTTTAAAAGCACAAATTAATTTACAGTATCTAAAAATGACAAAGGTAATAGTCTATTAAAAACTATCACCTTTGTCATTTTACTAGTATTATATATTTAAATTTATTTGTGAGATTTATTTTTAAGTATTTATCTCTTAGTATCTCTCTTTAATACTATTTTTTAATTTTTATTTCTTTTATTTCTTTCTTTTATTTATTATTAATTTTTATTTAATTTATAATCTTATTTTTTATCAACATCTTTTTTTTCTTCTTTAGTATTACTTTTTTGACCTTCTTGTACTGACTCATTGCTATCTACCTTAGATTCAGTCATATTTTTATTTTCTTCTGTATTATTTTTCTTAGCATCTTCTTTGTTTTCAGCCTCTATTTTTTCACCTGTATTTTGATTTTCAAATCTTTCATGTTCTCTATATTCATTATCTATTTTACAATCTTTAGTAGCAAATTCTTCATGCACTTTGTGCTCCATATGGTTTCTTTCATCACCTCTTTGTTCAAATCCTTCATGACCTTTTCTACAATCTCCTTGACCATATCTTCTTGGCTCATATCCTTCATGACCTCTAAAGTCTCCTTGCTCATTGCCTCTTGACTCATATCCTTCATGACCTCTACACTCTCCATGTCCATGCTCTCTTGGGTCACATCCTCCATGACCTCTAAATTCTCCTTGTCCATATCCTCTTGGCTCATATCCTACATGACCTCTACACTCTCCATGTCCATGCTCTCTTGAACCAAATCCTTCATGACCCCTAAATTCTCCTTGTCCATATCCTCTTGCCTCACACCCTTTATGACTTCTGAATTCTCCTTGACTATATCCTCTTGAATCAAATCCTTCATGACCCCTAAATTCTCCTTGACCATATCCTCTTGAACTAAATACTCCATGACCTCTAAATTCTCCTTGTTCATTGCCTCTTGAATCAAATCCTTCATGACCTCTATACTCTCCATGCCCATGTTCTCTTGGGTCACATCCTCCATGACCTCTATACTCTCCATGTCCATGCTCTCTTGAACCAAATCCTTCATGACCTCTGAATTCTCCTTGACCATATCCTCTTGGTCCAAATCTTTCATGATACATCATTTCAAATAGTCTGCATCCTTCACACATATGATTCCATGGATTACTATGATGACCTTCAAATCCTCTAAAGTTTTCTTTTTTATCTCTGTAATAATTCATATTAACTCCTCCTAATTAATTCGATTTTTTTATTAATTTATTTTCTCATTTTTATTAAGGTACCTTATCTATTCCTAATTATAAAGGTACCTTAGCAATTTGTCAACATTATTTTTAAGGTACCTTATTTTTATTTATTCAATTTTTTTTAAAAAAAGTGAACCATTTATAGTAAAATCTTATCTAATAAGTGAAAGGCAAAAAAGTAGCGCTACAATTTGCACAGAAAGGTAGGAATTCATTTGAATAAAACTACATTTATAAATAATATCCTTGAATCAGAACAGACTTTGTATCGTGTATCTAAATCTATTCTAGGAAACGACCAAGATTGTGAAGATGCCGTAAACAATGCTATTTTAAAAGCATATGAAAAGTTAGATTCTCTTAAGGAAGAACAATATTTTAAAACTTGGTTGATTAGAATAGTGATAAATGAATGTAATTCATTAAGACGTAAACAATTGAAATTTCTATCATTTGAAGACGTATTTAAAAATAAAAAAATCGATGAAAAAGAAGATTATAATGATTTGTATATTGCTATTCAAAGTCTCCCTAAAAAAATTAAAGTTCCTATAGTACTTTACTATATTGAAGGTTATTCAGTTGATGAAATTAAGGAAATATTGGATATACCTCAAGGAACTGTGAAAAGTAGATTATCAAGAGGAAGAAAATTATTAAAAACTAAATTAGAAAATATGGAGGTAATCATATGAATAAAAATAGCTTAAATAATTCGTTTCCAAAAGCTCCAGAAAGCTTTCATAATAGTTTAAGTAAAACACTAAATAGTTTACCAGAAAGGGAGGAAAATTATAAAATGAATAATAAAACACATAAATTACCATTTGGAAGAGGTTTAGTCGCAACTTTAGCTATAACTTTAGTATTAGGTACAACAGCTCTTGCAGTAGGAGAAATATATAGTATAGTTGGAAAATCAAGCACTAAAGCTACCTATACATCTATTCCAACTACTGAACAGGTAAAAAAAGACTTTAACTTTACCCCTAATCTAATTTCCGAATTTAGTAATGGATATAAATTTAAAGGGGCATATACTATAAATGAAAAATCACTTGATAAAGAAGATAATGTTTTAGGAGAATTAAAAGTACTTGAGTTTGAGTATAAAAATGGTAATGATGAAATATCTCTTAAAACAGCAAATAATGAACTTGAAAAAGATTCTGAGAATATGAAAGTTGTAGATACTTACAAAGATATAAATATTTCTTATGAAACATCAATGTACAAGTTTGTGCCAGAAGGTTATAAAATGACAGAACAAGATAAACTTGATGAAAAGTCAGGTAAATATACATTTAGTGAAGGAACAGATAAAGTGGAAGTTAATGAATTTAAATTCTTGACTTGGGAACAAGATGGAGTTTACTACTCTTTTACAATTCAAGATTCAAATTTATCTATGAATGACTTAGTTAAAATGGCTCATGAAGTAATAGATGCAAAATAAATATAATTAACAATAAGTTGTTTATGAGTTTATTATACATGATTTTAATTTTCTTATTTGTAAATATAGTTGTATCTTCCATCTTTATATTTTCTTTAGATTTAATATATGAAATTTTAGATATTTAACTGCTCTACAAATCTAACTACTCGCAAAAGTTATTACTAATATAAAAAGCCCTTAAAAACCATTCATATGGAATTTTAAGGGCTTTCACTTTATTATAAATTATTATATAAATTTTAGTTGTAAAGACACAATAAATCCTTTAATTTAGTTTTTTAAAGATTTAACTTTATCATAAATCATTATATAAGTTTTAGTTGTAAAGGCACAATAAGCTCTTTAGTTTAGTTTTTTAAAGATTTAACTTTATCATAAATCATTATATAAATTTTAGTTGTAAAGACACAATAAGTCCTTTAGTTTAGTTTTTTAAAGATTTAACTTTATCATAAATCATTATATAAGTTTTAGTTACAAATATATGAGTAAACCCATACAAAATAGATAAATAAAGTAGACTATAAATATCTGCTACCCTTAAAATAAAAAGTAGATTATAAGCAAAAACTTGTTATTTTAACAAAGGGGTTATCTTACCTAAATAGTATATATTTAACACATGAAGAGCTCTTGTACAACAAGTGTAAAGAAGTAACCTTTCATCTTCACTATTATACCTTTCATCACTTGCATCGTATATTATAACTACATCAAATTCAAGTCCCTTAGATAAATATGATGGTATTACTAATACGCCATTCACATATTCATCATCATCTTTTGTTATTGCCTCTACATCAATATTATTTTCTTTTAAAAACTCATACACTTCCCTAGTCTCACGAGCTGTTTTTGTTATAATTCCGATAGACTTATAATTTTTCTGTTTATAAGCTTTTATATCTTCAATAAGCTTTTTATCCATATAATTTTTCTCTGTAAAACCAATTACCTTAGGCTCATCACCATGTCTCTCAATATACCCATCATCTATAGCTTTTGTAAGAAGTTGTCTTGAGAATCTAGTAATTTCCATTGTAGAACGATATGTTTTACTTAGATTTATTATACAAGTATCATTCTCCAATACATTAGGAATATTGTTATAATCTCCAACATTCATAAATGGGTTGATTGATTGGTTAATATCTCCTAATATAGTCATATTGGCAGATTTAAAAAGTTTATAAAATATTTCATACTGCAAAGGAGTATAGTCCTGTGCCTCGTCTATGATTACATATTTAATCTGTGATGTGTTTGGAATACCTCCAAGAGCTCCCTTTAAATATAAAAGAATCACTTGGTCTTCATAATAAAGGCTCCTTACACTTAAATTATCCATTGTATAAGTTTTTATATTATCTATAAACTTTTTATCATACTCAATATTTGCCTTATCTAAAAATATTTCTAAATTCTTAAATAAATTTTTATAAGTATCTATTAAATCTAATTCTGTCATTCTTGAAATTTTAGAGTAAACTTCTTTTAGATGCTTTCTTACAATAAAAGTGCTTTTCTCCATCATTTCTTCTTTTTCTATATAATCACCAGATGCTTGAAGTTTTTTAAATATTTCATCAATCCAAGCTTTTTCATATGGCTCAATTAAAAATATTATCCTTGATTTTATTTTCTCTAATCTTTTCTTAATTGGTAAATTTGAATAGTCATTAGAAAACAGTGTTTGTAACTCTTCAGATGAAATTATTAACTTACCTCTTACAATAATATCTTCAAAACATCTATCATCTGTTTCTAAATAATTTAGATATTGTTTTAATATTTTTGTGAACTCTAAAGAGGTTTTAAATTCTATATTTTCTATCCTATCCTTATATGTGATTTTCCCATTATTATTAAGAATGTACTCCATCATTTCAGTTGGGCTTTCTTTTTTAAACTCATCACCCAATTCTTTATACATATAGTCTTTAAATGTTGTCTGACAGATATTATCTTCACCCAGCTGTGGCAATACATTTGAGATATAATCATTAAATATGTTATTCGGAGAAAATATCATTATATTTGCAGAAGTTATTTTATCTTTATGTTTATATAATAAATATGCTATCCTATGAAGTGCTATAGATGTCTTTCCGCTTCCAGCGGCACCTTGTACAATTAAGTTCTTGTATTTCTCATTACGAATTACTTGATTTTGCTCTCTTTGAATAGTAGTAACTATAGTTTTCATTTTCTCATCAGAGTTTTTACCTAAAAGCTCTTGTAATATATCATCATCTATATTTACATTACTATCAAACATATACTCAATCTTTCCATTTTTTATCTTATACTGTCTTTTTTTGGTTATTTCTCCAGAGATTATGCCTTCTGGACACTCATAACTTGCTTGTCCAATTTCATAATCATAAAACATACTTGAAATAGGAGCTCTCCAGTCATATACAAGAAAATCATAATCATCATTAATAAGATTTGATAATCCAATATAATATTTTTGAGACTCAGTTTCACAAGCTTCTGTAAAGTCAATTCTTCCAAAGTAAGGAGATTCAATCATTCTTTCATACTTATCTTTGAGTTTCTTAGTAAATTCATGGCTTCTTTTTTGATGTTTCATAACATCCATAAATGACATAAATTCTGAAAGTTGCTCTAATCCATTTTCAATAGAAATAGAACCTAAGTCATTCCATAGTTCCCTTTGAGTCTCTATAGCATCTTTTTTTAACTTATCTTCTTCATTACGTTTTTCCTCAAGTTGTCTATTAGCCTCTTTAAGAGTTTTTTGTAACCACTGATTTTCAAGATTTGACTCAAAATCATTTAGATTCATATTATAATCCTCCTCAATTGAAATTAACATTTAATCCACTATATCAATTATATAGAAATGAGGATATATTCACAGTCTTAAAAAAAATTTTTATTTATGATATAATTATAGTGGGAAGTAAAACAAAATTTTCTCTAAAAACAGTATATTTAACTGAAAAACTTCTATTTTAAACAATAAAATAGGATAGTATTTTTTACTACCACCCTATTAATTCTCAATAAACTTTATTTTATATTAGTGTAAGCTCCATTTGAATAACTTCTTCTTTTACAGGTCTATCATTCCATGTAAATCCACTAGCTATTGTATTTACCTCCACAAACCCTAAAGATTTATAAACATGAATAGCTCTACTATTACTTTTTAATACATCTAGCTCAATTTTTTTATATCCATATTCCTTTGATAAATCAATAATTTGTTTTAAAAGATTACTTCCGATACCTTTTTCTCTGTATTCCTTAAGAATACCCATACCCAAATAGCCAACTGTCTCAGCTTTAGGCAAAACATCACACCAACCAATACAGATATCTGATTTTACATCAATTATAAACAGCTGTGGAAATTTTTCAATCATAACATTCTTTATAAATTCAACTGTTTCTTCAAAAGGAAATGCTTCGTCCATAGCTAGGTATTTCCTTTCTTTTGCAATATTATCAAAAGTCTGCCAGTATGACCAAATATACTTTTCTTCTGGCTTTATAAATTTTATTCCTTCCATCAACTCAACATTTCCCCTTTTTTAATTTATGATTAAATCATGCTCTATTACCCTAATTATAATAGTAGATAAATTACTATATATATTAACTTAAAATAGCTTTGTATGTTTCTACTTATATATCTCTCTATTAAAATAAATTTTTCAGTAGTTAAAATAATATAGATATACTAGTCTTTTGATTCTATATTTCAACATCTCACAATTTAATTTGAAGTATAATAAAATATATAGAAAAACTTCTAAAATAGTACTATAAAATTTTTAATCTTCATCAATATCTGGTTTGCTTTCATTAATATCTTCTTTATTTTCATTCTTAGAACTATTTTTTCTATCAAGTTCTTTTTCCGTAAAAAACTCTGGATGCTGTTTCATCAATTGTTCAATAAGCTCTGGATGTTGTTTTACCATCTGTTCAAATAGCTCTTCTCTATTAAAAAAATCTTGATATGCTTCACGTGAATTAAAGAAGTTTTGATTTCCTTCTCTACCAGCAAAACCACCTAAATATTGTCCATGATGAGGTCTTGGTGGTGGTTGCATAGGCATTCCATCAAAATTATTACCATCCTCACTTTTTATAGTTCTTTCCAGTTCATCAGTAATCTTTGTAAGAATGTCACTTAAATTCCTCTTTTCTTCTGGCTCTAATACATTAAATATCTGATTAGTTGGGTCTTCTTTCTGTTCATTTTTATTAATTTCATCCATTCCCTTTGATGTCAATCTTACTACCATTACTCTACGGTCTTTTTCTGAGTGTGTACGAGTAATAAATTCTTGATTTTCTAATTTTGAAAGTAACTCACCTAAAGATTGAGGTCTCATATCAAGTAAGTATGATAGTTCTTTTTGAGTGATTTCTGGCTTTATTTTCAGCATGGATAATACTCTACCTTGACCTCTATGTGTTGCTCTAAAAAATCCATGTGATTTATGATTTTGAAGGTGAAATTTATGTAGCAATGATTGTACTTTATAAAATTGTTCTAATAAATTTTCTTCTTTTGTCTCATTCATTATTGTACCTCCTAAGTTATTTATTTTATAATTTCATATTTTTATTCATTATATTATTTGATTTATAATTGCATATTTTGTTTATTTTGAATCTATAATTTAAAAGCTATTTTACTTGTATCGAGTATAAAAGTAAGCCTTTGATTTGTCAATGTTAGCTTATCATAAACATAGTTCTCCTATAATTAATACCTATTCATTTATCTATATTATATCCTATTCAAAGTTTATATCCTATACTTATACTCTGTATCATACAGTTATATTTTACATTATGTATTTATTTCTTATATAGTAGAGTTAGAAAATAAATAAAAAAATATTTATATTTTTTAAATAAAAATACCCAATTGACATAAACAATACAACTGGGCATAAACAATCTAAAAAATTATTTTAAATTTAAGTTTTTCATCTAAATTTTTCTCTTATTTAACTTTAGCTATCAAGGAAATTGTATTAAAGTACTTGCCATTCTCTACTTCTAGCATTTTTTTATCATTTTTAGCATAAGAATTATCGCAGTTTAGCCAATCATTCCAAGCTTCATCATGACAGCTTAAAGCCTCACATTTCTCTACAGTTACAGACTCAGATTCTGACCAAAGTTCATTCCACCATTTAATTGAATGGAAATTCATATTGTCTTGCCAAAATGGAATAAGTTCATCTGGTATACAATTCACAAAATCTTGTTTTAATCCAGGCATTGCCATAGCAATTATTCCTCCCTCTTTTACAAGGGGTGATATGTGATTTTCTAAAAACCCTTCTTTATTTCCAAAATAATGGTAAGAATGTACACTTATTACTGCATCGAAAAAACCTTCTGCGTAAGGCAATTCATGTGCCTCAGCTTGTATAGGAAATATTTTATTATCCAATTTAAACTGTTTAAATCTTTCATAGTTTTCAGTTGGTTCTATCCACAAATCCGTTGCAAATACAGTAGCATCAAATTCATTAGCTAAAAATATAGAAGATATACCTCTACCACATCCTAAATCTAAGATACGCATTCCTTTTTCTAGTTTTATCTTACTCGTTAATTCTTCCAATATTTTTATACAATTAGGTCCCATCATATTTTCCATGAGAAATTCCTTATCGTATTTATTGCTCCTTGTAAATATCATTCTATCTTTCCTTTCCCTGCCAATTATTATTTATTAAATTTCATATATCTGATTTTCTATTTTTTAGATGAGTAATGATAAGTCATCTTTTTGTCCATTTTGAGATAGTTACTTGAATGAGCAATTATCTTTTTTATGTCTTTTTAGATAATTCTCTTTTTATATGTTTTAGATAATTACTTTTTATGTGTTTTTAAATAACTACTTTTTTATGTCTTTTTAAACAACTACTTTTTTATGTCTTTTTAAACAACTACTTTTATAAGTGGTCATTTTTTGATATTTAATAAGTTCTAATTATTTATACTTTAATCTATATACTAATTAACTTATTTAATTTAGTGCATATTTGACACTTTACCTTTTATTATACCATTTATTCTCATAAATATAATAATTCTATTTTTTTAAAATAAATACTTATAATAATTCGAAATAAATATTTATAAAATCTAATCAAGTATAAATAATATCAGAAAAAATATCGAAAAATAAACCTAATAAATAACAATCATAAGTTCATTTGTAAATGTAAAATATGATTATATACTTACTTATGAACCCCTTTTATCTTGGTAAAAGCATTATATTTCATTTCTATATGGTATAACTTTATTGATTAAAACATAAATTTACAAATATATAAAATACAGAAAGGCACAGTGAACAGAGTCTTCCACACATCATACATCTTTGCAGTAATCAGTGGGCATTACATGGTAATGGAATGAGAAAAGAACTTTTCAAACAATTAACTGGATGAGCAAAGGAAAAACAAGTTATAAGACTATAACTAACTGTAATATTAGCAAATACAGTTACGAAATACCTATATAAGAAGATATAAAAATAAGCAGTCAGTAGAGACAAACTCTTACTAACTGCTTATTTTTATGGTTTTATATACTATTGATTTTCTATAAATCTTCTAAATTATATTCTATAATCATATAAATCATATCTTATAAATCTGCTAAATCATATTCTATAATCATATAAATCATATCCTATAAATCTGCTAAATCATATTCTATAATCATATAAATCATATCCTATAAATCTGCTAAATCATATTCTATAATCATATAAATCATATTCTATAATCCTGTAAATCATATCCTATAAATTTTCTAATTTATCCCCTATAAATCTTCTAAATATTTTTTTCCTTCCAAGAATTCTGATTCTAGACCTAGTTTTTTAAAATAATTAACCATAGACATACAGGCAAATTTTTCTGTAGAATAATGAGTAGCACCTATAACATTAAGCAAATTGTCCTTTGCTATTTTATGGAACTCTAATACTGGCTCAAAGTGCTTTAAAGGTTTAGTAAATCCAGTTATGTATAAATTTATACCAAGTTCGGCAACTTCACTTGCTACAAATGGATAACTTCCTCCTCCTGCTGCAATAGCAACTAAACCATCTTTTAATATAGCATCTCCATAATCATACAATTTAACATCATGACCAACAGTTTTTTTGACTAATTCCTTAATCTCTTCCACTGATTTTAAGGAAGTCTTACATATAACTCCTGTCTTGATTTTATCATCATATTTACAAAATGGTTCGACTATTTCTAAGCCTAGAGCCTTTGCAAAACTGACAGAAGTTGAATACTCACTATAGTTGTCTAATGGCGAATGTAATACGTAAAAAGAGATTCTACGAGTTCTCATCTCTTCCATATAAGATAATGGTATATCATGGAATGGAAAACATTCATCTGATGCTATGTACCCCATTGCATGATGTGAAAAAATTAAAATATCTTTCTCATCTTTATCTATAACCTGCTTAATTATCTCCTTGTCAGGAAAAGTAGTTGTGTATACTTTATTGATACTTTTAGCATTATCTAATACTACTCCTATGTATTTCGTTTTAAATTCTGGAGTAATAAAATCATTTTCAAAATTCATAAAACTCCAATCATCCTCAATATTTTTAATATCAAACTCCAATTCTAATTTTTTGTAAAGTTCAACTGCTTTGATAATACCCACTCCTTTACAACAATATTTGACTAATACATATTAATATAATAATTTTACAATAACTTTTTTGTTTCTAAATACTCTGACCTTACTTTTTCTTAATGTTGTCAATATTCAATTTTATCAAAGTATTTCTAAGCTATTTTTATTTCTTATATGTTATTTTATTCATTTTATATTAATATTATATTCATCCTAATTTACTTTATAATTCTTGTCAAATATTAATCCTATAAATTCTCTTTAGTTCATTCCATCATAATTAATCTTAATTCAAGTAATTACTACTTGAACATATTAAACATAATTTTATATAGTTGCATTATCATGTAACTTAAATTTTAAAATATAATAAAGGAAAAATAAAAAGAAAACATTACTTATTACTTTCAAACTGCTTTACAAATTCAATTGGATGTTGAATTATTTTAGAAGTTTCTTCTACAGAATAACCTTCAGATAAATACCTTCTAGCTATGACTTCCATAGATTCTCCTATCTCAATAATATGCTTATCAGGGTCGTAAATACGGACTACTCTCTGTTGCCACTCATATTTTAATGGCTGATGGACAAACTCCACATCTTTATAAGAGTTGAGTTTTTCAATAAATTTATCAAAATCATCAACCTCAAAATAAAGTTCCATATTATTTGATTTTTGTATAATTGTATCTGGATTAATCCCTGTAAGCCATCCAAAATCTTCTTGTATAGCAAATCCTCCACTAAAGCTTACATTTTTACCTAAATCTAATTCAACTTCCTGCTCAAATAGCTCTTGATAAAACTTTTTTGATACTTCAACATCATTTACTGCTAATAGTGAAACTTGATATTTCATAAATTCCCCTCCTAATTTTTAGTACTTTTTTAGTTTGTTCAATATTTTTTATTATCTCTTTATTTTATCAGTTTAAATAAGAAAACTGTACGTCATATTTACAAGACTTATACATCTCATACATTCTAAAATTTCATATTTCATATTTAAAAAGCTAACTTATTATATTTGAACAGCACCCTATTTATTAGACACAGTAAACAAGACACTGTAAAATTCTACTAAATGGGGTGCTGTTCAATTTAAAAAAGCTACCTTAGTTACACTTATCTAGTTGATAAGTAAAGGTAGCTTTTTTAATCGAATTAATAAAATATCCATTATTATTTACACTCATGCTTAATCTGATTTGGATTAATCTAACAATACACTCATAGATTTTATCTATACTACTTAAGTAGTCATATAGATTATATAAATATACTATATGATTTAGATTGGAAGTCTAAAAAATATTCTACTTTACATGTTTTTTTCATCTTTTTTTAGACTCTCTATCCACTCTTCAATAAATAATAATTCTCCTTTACTCAAATTAATATTATCATGTAATGCTAATAATAAACTTTTCATAGAGGAATCATGAACATTTTTAAAGAAATCTCTAGTTTCAACATTTACGTATTCCTTCTCTTTAATTAAAACTTCATAGTGTGTATATTTATCTATCTTTTGAGAATTTAGAAATCCTTTCACTACCAATCTAGATAAAAGAGTCAAAGTCGTTGTTTGCTTCCACTGATATTTTTGCTCCATTCCTAAAACAATATCTCTCGATGTTGCTTTGGAATCTAGTTTCCATATAAATTTCATTATCTTTAATTCTGATTTTGGCAACTTTTTTATAGGCATGATAAACCTTTGCTACTCAGAATATAGACAAGCAATATCCATAATAAAATTTTTTTAGTAAATAAATCTTATATTGATTTATATGAACTTCGATTTATAAGATATTTTTAAATTTTAAATTTAGCTACTTGTACACAGTAAATATATATAAATAGTGTCAAATTTCTTTTGTATTATATTGCTTAATTTTATGAAATATTTTGTACTCAGCTATCTACTTTTGGATACTTGTCCAGTAGCTCTCCTTCCTTATTATATTTTTTAATTTTAAATATTGTATTTCAATTTCCTTTAGCTTTTTATTTCCTAACTAAAAAAATAATGTTAATTGTAATTTTAAGATTCTACTTTCGGATTTAATTGTAATTTTCTATATAATTATATTTTGCTATTTCAGCAGTTTTTTTATCTATATCTACTTTTTTAAATTTTTATATTAATCATATTATAAATAATCAATATATTTCGATATATATATACATCTGTACAAGATATATACTAAAATAATACACAAAAACTCTACTTTAGTAGAACTTCAAAACACAAAATACGCTAATTTAATATATTTTTCTTGTTATAAATAAATAAGTAAGATAAAACATACTTAAAATAATTGAATAAAAGCTACTATAATTACACAGAACATCATACAATTAAAACCTTCTTTAGCATATGATTATATTTTTCTTAAAATTAAAAAACACTATACTCTAATTCTATTTTAGTAGAATTTTTTTGTCAATAATAATATTGAATATTAGATAAAAAATATAAAAAAATGGAATTATATAAAGAGTTTAACAGTCTTACAATAATTCCAAAATATTATTTCTATGAAAATTTTGATACCACAAGCAACTCAACTTTAAGCGCATAAAGTAAAAGTTACTCTTTATTTAATAAAACTTGACAAGAAAAGAATTTATCATTATTCTACTCTAATAGAGCCTCTTTGTCAATAAATAATAAAATTATTTTCAAAATATTTCCATTCTTCATTCTTATCTGTTATTATTTTATAAAATATTACTTAATCAGTGGTAATTGTAGTATTGTTTTTATTCCTTGACAATCAGTACTTATAATATCTAACTTGCCTTCATGTGCATTGATAATACCTGCCACTATCAAAAGACCTAGACCATGATTTTGACCTTTTGCATATGCTTCACTTAAGCCATTTTGTGATTTTAATAAATAATTAATCTTTTCTTGGCTCATTCCTTTTCCATCATCTTCAACAATTATATAGCAGAAATCCAAATCTGATTTAGAAATCACCTTTATATTACAACCTTGCTGATTATGAGTTATACTGTTTTGTATTAAGTTACTAATAGCTCTCTTTAACAATTTTTTATCTGCATTGATGGTAATATCTTCATTCAATATATCAAGCTCTATATAAAAATCATTATCCAAATTATTATTTATAAATTCAGAAACAAGCTCTCTCAAAAACACAGAAACCCTAATCTTATCACAATTTAATGGTTGCATATTATACTCAAGTTTAGACACCAAATTAAGGTCATTTACTAATTCTCTAATTTTAACACCTTGATTACATATAATAGATGCTTGTTCTTGCTCTCTTTGAGAAAGACTACTGCTTTCTTCAAGTTCTCCAGAATATCCAATTATCATTGAAAGTGGTGTCCTTATATCATGAGATATTCCTGCAATCCAGTTAGTCCTAGCTTCCTCTTTCTTTCTAAGCTTTTCATTTTTCATTTGTAACTCTTTAGACACAGTATTAATAGATTTTGAAATATCGCTTAATATCCCCTTTTCTTGAAGAAGTACTGGCTCACCCTTTGACATAAGCTTTATACCAGTAATAATTGGCTTTATGGATTTAACCATTTTTAATCCTATAAATAAGGCTAGTAAAAATGTAATTATTGCATTAAACAGAAGCATACCTATTATCATCATAGGAAATTGACTTATTTCGTCAATAGTATAGGTAAGGTTGAATTTAGTATATTTATCCTTGGGATACCCCGTTACTAAGGTTCCATTTGGATGTTCCCATACATACACAGGATAATCTTTTAAAAAGAACCTTGAGAACTTAGCTACATCTGTCAAAGTATAATGGTCTGGAATTTCTTTTGGCAAATCAAAGCCCCATACTCTATCTCCATTGTCATCAATTAGCATTGCCCATACTTTATTGCTATGTAAAACTCCCTTACTAGAATCATCTAGAGTAAACTTTCCATCTTTTAAAATTAATTTATCTTCAAGCATCGTCAAATTTGCTCTTATTTCCTTACTATCACTTTGATTTAAATCATCTGAATACTTAGATACAAATGTCATATATGAAAACATGAATAAACCTAATATATTTAATATAATAAAAAGCAACGAAATCAAGATACTTGAACCTATAAATCTCCTTAATATATACTTTACACTATCCAAAATTAAATCACTCCTCTTGACTTCCTTCATTCTTATCTAAAATTAATTAATTATCAACTTATATCCAAGCCCTCTTACTGTAAGAAGATGCTTAGGAGAAGATGGAGTCTTTTCTATCTTTTCTCTAACTCTTCTGATATGAACCATAAGAGTATTTTCATATCCATACATATCATCTCCCCAAATAGCTTGACACAGTGAGTCACTAGTAACAATTCGCCCTTTATTTTCATACAACTTTAAAAGTAGTGAATGTTCTTTAGCTGTTAAAGAAAGTTCTTGTCCATCTTTTTCAACAGATGCACTATTTAAATTCACAACAACAGAATCTCCTAATCTAAATATTGGTAACTCATCTTCTTCTATAGACACATATACACGATTTAATATCCCCACAAGTCTTAAGGTAAGTTCCTTTGGTAAAAATGGCTTTACTATATAGTCATCAGCCCCTAGACCTAAACCAATCAATCTATCCTCATCTTCACCTCTTGCAGAAAGAAAAATCACTGGTATCTTAGATGTCTCTCTAATTTTTCTCATAATGGAAAAGCCATCCCCATCTGGTAAAACAACATCTAAAATTGCACAATCTGGCTTTATACTTTTAAATACTCTAACAGCTTCCTCATAACTCGATGCTAAAAATATTCTACTAAAGCCCTCTTTTCTTAGGATTTCATCTATCATTTTTAATAATTCCTTGTGGTCATCCACTACAAGTATTTTTTTATCTTTTATTGATTCCATAATCATCACCCTTTTTTAGTATATCATAGACCCTTTTTCATGACTTTACCTCAATAGACTATTTAAGGTTATTGTAAGGTAAACGTCAGCTATCTGAAATGTAACCAAGTTATTATACTAATATAAGCTAAAAAAAACAATAAACACAGGTTAAAAAAGGGGATGAAATATATGGAAATGATAATTAGAACACAAAGACTTTCAAAGGAATACAATAAAATATTTAGAGTAAGGGATGTAGACCTAAGAGTTCCAAAAGGAGCTGTATATGGCTTTCTAGGTCCTAATGGAGCAGGAAAATCTACCACACTTAAAATGTTACTTGGACTTGCAAAGCCTACACAAGGAAATATTAATATTTTAAATAAAGAACTAAATGAGAAGAATAGAATATCAATTTTGAAGGACATTGGTTCATTGATAGAATCTCCATCATACTATGGACATTTAACAGGTCTTGAAAACATGACTATCATGCAAAAACTCTTAGATTTACCTAAAAGAAATGTAAATGAGGCACTGAAAATAGTAAGACTAGAAAACCAAAAGGATAAAAAAGTTAGTCAATACTCTCTAGGTATGAAACAACGTCTTGGTATTGCCATGGCTATAATGAAGTTTCCTAAATTATTAATACTTGATGAGCCTACAAATGGGCTTGACCCAGCAGGAATTGAGGAAATTAGAGAATTAATAAAGTCACTACCAGAAAAATATGGTATGACAGTTCTAATATCCAGCCATCTTTTGAGTGAAATTGACCAGATTGCCACATCAATAGGAATAATAAACCATGGTGAACTTGTTTTTCAAGATAGCATAAAAGAACTTCATGATAGAGGACAAAGTCATATTGCTATCAAAACACAAAACCTTGTATCTACACAAAAACTATTGAACAATAAAGGATATATGTCACTTATACAAAATGGATACTTGACTATTGAAAATTTAAAGGACTCAGATGTAGCCAAAGTAAATAGTATACTTGTCAACTCAAATATTGATGTATTCAGAATAGAAGAGCATAAAAAGAGCTTGGAAGACATATTCCTAGAACTTACTGGTAAGGCGGTGACGTTATAATGAAATATCTTGGTCTAGAATTTTACAAACTTAAAAGAAAGAAAATTATTCTGATGACCTTTTTATTTGTAGCTGTTGAAATAATGTGGTGCATCATGAATTCAAGCAGAGCTATTACACGTAACCCAGATATGCTAGGTGGATTTGAATATTCATATATGATTATGAGTTTTACAAGTTTAAATGGTTTATTCTTTCCTATTCTAATAGCAATAATTACATCACGTATAAGCGATATAGAGCATAAGGGAGATACATGGAAACTTTTAAAATCTTCTGTAACATCCTTAAATAGTATTTATTCATCTAAATTTTTATGTTCTGCTATTTTGGTATCTGTACCTGTATTGATGCAAGTATTGTCTATTATCCTATTTGGATATTTTAGAGGAGTTACTGAGCCACTTTCCATATTTTTACTTTTAAAATATTCATTAGGAACAATTCTCGTAAATATTGCTATAATTGCACTCCACTTATGGATTGCAACTGTAATCCCAAATCAAATGATTGCAATTACATTTGGTATGGTTGGTAGTTTTATAGGTTTGACATCAGGATTGTTTTATCAAGGTATTCGTAGATTATTTATATGGTCTTATTACCTAGAATTATCACCTCTGAGTTATGCTTATGATACTGTTGCAGGTTCATCTGTTTACAGAACTAATATGAATTTTTCTATTACAATTTTAATTTTCTTAATTGGAATGTTAATTTATTATATTGGAAGAAATCATTTATTAAAAAAAGAAGTATAGGAGGGGTTTAAATGTTAATGAAATCAGTTTTGGGAGAAATCCTAAAGTTAAAAAATTCTTTTATATGGTATGTATTATTAGCTTTACCACTTATAAGTGTATTGATTGGTTGTGGTAACTTTTATCTAAATCAGGGTATACTCACAAAACAATGGTATAGCTTATGGACTCAAGTTAGTCTTTTTTATGGGGAATTTTTCTTTCCTATCTTAATAGCAATCTTTTGTGCTTATATTTGTAGGCTTGAACATATGAATCGTAATTGGAATAATATAATGACATTGCCAGTTAATCTAAAAAATATCTTCTTATCTAAGCTTGCAGTAGTTTCAATACTTACAGCTATTACACAAATTGTATTTGTTATCTTTTACATAGTTGCAGGAAATATGTTTGGCTTTCCTGATAGTATACCTAAAGAACTTGCTGGTTGGATTGCTAAAGGCTGGATTATTTCTATTTCAATAGCTTCTATACAACTATATATGTCTATTAAGATAAGAAGTTTTGCAACTCCTATTGGAATCAGCCTTTGTCTTTCTTTGTTTGGTATGGGTTTAATAGTGGCTAAACCTTCTATTGGTATCTTTTTTCCTTATTCTATGCTAGGAAGTGCAATGGGAGTTATAAAACAATCTGCTTTAAATATTAATGATACTTTGGTTACAATATGTGTTGCATTTATTAATACTATAGTGTTTGCTGAAATTGCCAATAGAAATTTTAAGAAAAATGATGTTATTTCTTAATAGCTAATATATTAGAATCAAATATATTAATAGTAAAGATTTTATTTAGAATTAAAACCATCTATTATAATTCAAATACTTATTTTATCTAATTATATTTGAATTATAATTAGATGGTTTATTTATTA